>NZ_JBEPEW010000030.1:0-28860 GCF_040300965.1 Streptomyces mesophilus
GGGCGCGTCGCCGACTGCTCCAGGCGAAGCGATACTTCAGCGAGCGACTCAACGGTCATCCAGCGCGCGGCGGGCCCGGGCCGTACCCAGGTCAGCGCGGCGAGCGAGGCACCGACGGGGCCCGTGGGTTCCTCGAGGAGGCCGGCGCGCAGGCGCAGTGCGGCGTCCTCGATGCCCGAGCGGTAGGAGGTACGGGCCAGGCGGCGGGCCGCTCCGTACACCTTGGCGGGGACCAGTACGGAGCTCATCGAGCCTTCCGTACGCGCCAACGCCGCGACCGGACGCACGAGATGACGGCGGCGGCGGTCCATGAGGAGGTCGGCGAGGCGGGCCGGGTGGGCGTCGAGGACCTGGCGCGCCCCGTACCCCGACAGATGGTCCGCGCTGCCGGAGGCGAGCCGGAGTCTGTGCCGGGCGGCCGTGACCAGCGAAGGGCCCGGTTCGTCGGTGAGCGGGCCGTCCAAGTCGGCGTACGGCAGGGCCTCTTCGCCGGCCGGGACCACGACGTGGTGGAGGCGGGGGTTGGTGGCGAGGGCGCCGGCGCGGCCGAGTTCGGCTTCCTGGCGGCCGGCGGTCAGGTCGTTGAAGGTGACGGCGAGCAGCCGCTCCCCCGCGCCCGTGCCGTGGCCGAGCACGGTGCCCGGCATGCCGGGCAGACCCGCGGCGAGGAGGGCCAGCGTCCCGGACGCGGGGCCACCCGACAGATCCGCGCCGATGCCCGGCACCGGCATCCGGGAGGCACGGCGTTCGGCGGGGCCCATGCCCGGTACGGGACCGGGGTCGATGTCCGGTACGTGGCGGGGCGCGGAGAGCCGGGCCCGTACCGCGTCGACCAGTGCTTCCCGTACACCGTCGACCGCGCGCGTGGCGTCCAGCTCCGGTGCGGCGACGGCGAGCGAGGCCACCGGCTCGTATCCGGCGATCTCGCGCGCGCCGTCGCGCAGGATCAGGGCGTGCCCGGGCGGGATGCGCCGCACGTCCGCGTACGGGGTGGAGTCCTGGAGCGCTTCGGGCACGTCGGGGCAGGCGAGCAGCGCGGCGAGATGGCCGATGTCGAGGTGTGCCTCGATGAGGTCGGCGAGCGGCAGGGCCGCGGTGGCGTACGCGGTGCCGCCGGCCCACGGCGTGTAGAACACCGGGCGTGCGCCCGCGAGATCACCGGCGACCATGATGCGGCGGCCGACCTGGACCACCGCGGTATAGCTGCCGGACCACGCGGTCAGATGCCGCAGTGCGCCGCCGCGGGCCGCGACCAGACCCAGGCGCAGCTGCTCGTCGCTCGCGCCGCAGGTGCCCAGTACGGCGATACGGGTCCTGTCGTCCGCCTTGACCACACGGATCTCGTCGGGCCGCCAATCACCCACCGCCCACAGGGGATCCGGGTCGCCCCACAAGAGCTGGGAACCCACGGGGTGCACGGTCTCGCCGGCCTCACTGCCGGCGCCCAGCGGATCGGACGCCCTCGCGGTGGTACTGCTCCACCCCACCAACCACCGCATCGCGCCTCCACAGCCTGTGGACAACATGGGCACCGTCTGGCTCGTCCAGTTGGGCACCATGCTGCCACGAAGCGGGCGCATCGGAGGGGGAGCAGGGCACGCCGTTTGCGCCTCTGTGCTCCCGCGCGACTCGGACCAACTGCTGGCTGGATCCGGCCATTTCGCGCGCAATGGGGCGTACGGCAGGCGCGGGCCGGGGCAACGCGCGATCCGGGAGGCGCGCTTGGCCTCCCGGACCGGTCCGCCACCCGCGGGGATGTAGGCGGCGGCGTCCCCCAGCCCACCGGTTGCCAGCGCACGGTGGGCCGACCCACGCATCCTCATGGAAGCGCTCCCGCACCGGTCGGTGAAGAGCGCACGGGCGGGCGCACGGCCACACGCCGGGAGCACACCGCAGAAAGACCGCACTCCTGTACAGACAACTTTCTCGCCATCCGGAATCCCGCCCCTTAACGCTTGGAATGCGGGGAACTACGCTGGGTTTACGAATGCCGCGCGGTTATGCCAGCCGTGGTGTGCCGGCGCGGCAGCCGTCTGTGTCGAGGGGTGGCGCATGTCCAGGGAGCAACGCGGGCCGAACGAAAAGCTCGGCACCGTTCTCGCCCTCGCGGGAATCAGCAACGCGGGCCTCGCCCGCCGGGTCAACGACCTCGGATCACAACGGGGTCTGACCCTTCGCTACGACAAGACCTCGGTGGCCCGCTGGGTCTCCAAGGGCATGGTTCCGCAGGGTGCGGCCCCGCACCTGATCGCCGCGGCCATCGGCCAGAAGCTCGGCCGGCCCGTGCCGCTGCACGAGATCGGTCTCGCGGACGCCGACCCGGCGCCCGAGGTGGGTCTCTCCTTTCCGCGCGACATCGGCGCGGCGGTGAAATCGGCGACCGAGCTGTACCGGCTCGACCTCGCGGGCCGCAGGGGCACAAGTGGCGGGATCTGGCAGTCGCTTGCGGGTTCGTTCGCGGTGAGCGCGTATGCGACACCCGCGTCCCGGTGGCTGATAACACCCGCCGACAGCTCGGTGGAACGTACGGCGGAGCAGGCCCGGCAGATCGCCGAGTCCGCACCGGCCGGCGAGAAGCCGCTGCGCGTCGGCCACAGTGACGTACGGAAACTGCGCGAGGCGGCGCACGACGCGCGGCGCTGGGACTCCAAGTACGGCGGCGGGGACTGGCGTTCGTCGATGGTGCCGGAGTGCTTACGGGTCGAGGCGGCTCCCCTGTTACTGGGGACGTACTCGGACGAGGTGGGACGTGCCTTGTTCGGCGCGACGGCCGAACTCACGCGCCTGGCGGGCTGGATGGCCTTCGACACCGGCCAGCAGGAAGCCGCACAGCGCTACTACATCCAGGCCCTGCGGCTCGCCCGCGCGGCAGCCGACGTCCCGCTCGGCGGCTACGTACTGGCCTCCATGTCGCTGCAGGCCACCTACCGCGGCTTCGGCGACGAGGGTGTCGACCTCGCGCAGGCCGCCCTGGAGCGCAACCGCGGTCTGGCCACCGCGCGCACCATGAGCTTCTTCCACCTCGTCGAGGCCCGGGCGCAGGCCCGCGCCGGTGACGCGCACGCGGCGGGCGGCGCCCTGAAGTCCGCCGAGGGCTGGCTCGAGCGGTCCCGCGACGGTGACAACGACCCGTCCTGGCTGGGCTTCTACTCCTACGACCGGTTCGCGGCCGACGCCGCCGAGTGCTACCGCGACCTCAAGGCACCGCGCCAGGTGCGGCGGTTCACCGAGCAGGCCCTGTCGAGCCCGACCGAGGAATTCGTCCGCTCGCACGGTCTGCGCCTCGTGGTGAGCGCGGTCGCCGAACTGGAGTCGGGGAACCTGGACGCGTGCTGCGCGCAGGGCCTGCGGGCCGTGGAGGTCGCGGGGCGCATCTCGTCGGCGCGGACCACCGAGTACGTACGGGATCTGCTGCACCGCCTGGAGGCGCACGGGGACGAGCCGCAGGTGATCGAGTTGCGGGAGCGGGCCCGGCCGTTGCTGGTGGCGCCGGCGTGAGCGAACTGCTCCTTACGGTCCTTCCGGTACGGGTTTGAGCGCGTTGTCAGTGGCGCAGTGCACTATCGGACGCATGGGCGTACTCGGCGTCCGTGACGGACTCGGAGCTCTCCGGAGGTGAGGCGGGTGGCCCTGCGCGGCCCGGCAGACGGCACGCGGGTGTCGTACGACTGCGATGTGCTCGTCATCGGCGGCGGCATCGTCGGACTGTCGACGGCGTATGCGCTGACGCGCGCGCGGCCGGGGATCCGGGTCACGGTCCTCGAGAAGGAGCCCGGGCCCGCCCGGCATCAGACGGGTCGCAACAGCGGGGTGATCCACAGCGGGATCTACTACCGGCCCGGGTCGCTCAAGGCGCGGTTCGCCGTCGAGGGCGCCGCGGAGATGGTCAAGTTCTGTGCCGAGTACGGGATTCCGCATGCCGTCGGCGGCAAGCTGATCGTCGCCACCGAGCGCTCCGAGCTGCCCCGGCTGCACGCACTGGTGCAGCGCGGCCGGGAGAACGGGATTCCGGTACGGGAGCTGGGCCCCAGCCAGATCACGGAGTTCGAGCCCGAGGTGCGGGGGCTCGCGGGGATCCATGTGGCCACGACCGGGATCTGCGACTTCGGCGCGGTGGCCGGTCGGCTGGCTTCGCTGGTACGGGACGCGGGCGCCGATATCCGGTACGGGGCGGAGGTCACGCGGATCGACCGGCGCGCGGACCACGGGGTCGCGGTGCGCACGGCGTCCGGGGCGATCGTGCGCGGCCGGGTCCTGGTGAACTGCGCGGGGCTGCACTGCGACCGTGTGGCACGCCTCGCGGGAGACGACCCGGGGATGCGCATCGTGCCGTTCCGCGGCGAGTACTACGAGCTGGCGCGGCCCGAGCTGGTGCGCGGCCTGGTCTACCCCGTGCCCGACCCGGCGTTCCCCTTCCTCGGTGTGCACCTCACGCGCGGTATCGACGGCGGGGTCCATGTCGGGCCCAACGCCGTGCCCGCCCTCGCGCGCGAGGGATACGACTGGTCGGTGGTACGCCCCCGCGACCTTGCGGCCACGCTCAGCTGGCCGGGCTCGTGGCGGATAGCCCGCGAGCACTGGCGGTACGGTGCGGGCGAGCTGCGCCGCTCCCTGTCCCGCCCGGCCTTCACCCGCGCGGTCCGCCGTCTGCTCCCCGCGGTCACGGAGTCGGACCTCCACCCGGCCCCGGCGGGCGTCCGCGCCCAGGCGGTGCTGCGCGACGGCACCTTGGCGGACGACTTCCTGTTCGTCGAGGGCGCACGGACCGTCCACGTGCTCAACGCCCCCTCACCGGCGGCCACGGCTTCGCTGCCGATCGGGCGGGAGGTGGCGCGGCGGGTACTGGCCCAGGTGGACTGACCCACCGGGGGTGCAGGGGGCGGAGCCCCCGCGGTGGGCGATGCCGGGTGCTGGTCCGAAGCCGTGCGTTTTCCCCTACCCGCCCCTTCCCGAAACCGGGGCTTCGCCCCGGGCCCCCGCATCCGAACTTCGTTCGGATCTCCTCAATCGCCGGAGGGGCTGAAGTAGGGGCCCGGGCACGGGAGAGCCCGCCGCAGGCGCCCCGCCCAGCCAGGACGCACCCGCGGCCAACCCTCCGTAGAATCGGACCCACTGTGTCCGAGCATCCCGAAAACACCGCCCCCGCCGCCCCCACCCAGGGCCGCCCCGACCCGTACGACGCCGAGACCCGTGCCGCCGCCTCCGCCGCCCGAGCGGAGAAGATGCGGCGGTACGCCGAGGGCGAGGGACCGAGTCCCGACCCCGCCGGGTCGCACTTCGAGCGGCGGATCCGCAGCTTCCAGCCGCGCCGCAGCCGCGTCACCCTGAGCCAGGGCGACGCCCTGCGCAGGCTGTGGCCGAAGTGGGGCATCGAGATCGACGGCAAGCAGCGGCTCGATCTGGCCGAGATGTTCGAGGGACGTCCCGTCGTGCTCGAGATCGGCTTCGGCATGGGCGAGGCCACCGCGCAGATGGCCGCCGACGATCCGGACACCGGCATCCTCGCCGTCGATGTGCACACACCCGGCCAGGGCAACCTCCTCGGGCTCGCCGAGCGGAACGGGCTCGACAACGTCCGCGTGGCCAACGGCGACGCGATCATCCTGCTCACCGAGATGCTCCGCCCCGACGCCCTCGACGGCGTGCGCGTCTACTTCCCGGACCCCTGGCCCAAGAAGCGCCACCACAAGAGGCGCATCATCCAGCCGGAGTTCCTGACGCTCGCCGCATCGCGGCTGAAGCCCGGCGGCTTCATCCACTGCGCCACGGACTGGGAGGAGTACGCCGAGCAGATGCTCGAGGTGCTCGAGGCCCACCCCGACTTCACCAACTCGCAGCCGGACGGCGGCTACACCCCGCGCCCGGCGTTCCGCCCGCTGACCCGCTTCGAGGGCAAGGGCCTCGACAAGGACCACGTCGTCCACGATTTGATCTTCCTGCGTACGTAAGGGATTGACCTTTCTGCGTACGCGGAAGTTCGGGTATCCCGGGGTTCCGGGTGCCCCTATTCTTCGCACCCGGCCCCGCCGCTCGTTAGGGTCGAGGGGTGAACGCACCGCCCCAGCCTCCGCATCCGCCGGCCCACCCGGTCGCCGGACTCGGCAGGCCTGCGCACTGGTGGCAGCGCCGTGCCGTGAAAGCGGGCGCGCTGATCACCCTGCTCGCCCTGTCGGGTCTGGTGATCCTCGCCCTGGTCCGCAAGGAGACCGGTACCGAGGGCTTCCTGGTGGGTCTGGGCCTCGCGATATTTCCCGTACCGCTCCTGATAGCCGCGTTCCGCTGGCTCGACCGGGTCGAACCGGCGCCCTGGCGGAACCTGATCTTCTCGTTCGCATGGGGTGCCTGCGCGGCCGCGCTGATAGCGATCGTCGCGAACTCCTTCGCCACCCGCTGGATAGCCACCAGAACCGCCGACCCCACGAGCGCCGACACCCTGGGCGCCACCGTCGTCGCGCCGGTCGTCGAGGAGACGGTCAAGGCGGCGGCGATCCTGCTCGTCTTCCTGTTCCGCAGACGGGACTTCAAGGGTCTCGTCGACGGAGTGGTGATATCCGGGGTCACGGCCACCGGCTTCGCCTTCACCGAGAACATCCTCTATCTCGGCAACGCCTACGGCACCGACGAGGCCAGCGGAGTCGACGGCATCGGCTTCGACTCGGTCACCGCGGCGACCTTCTTCGTACGCATCGTGATGTCGCCGTTCGCCCACCCGCTGTTCACGGTCCTCACCGGCATCGGCTTCGGCTTCGCCGCCCTCGCCGCCGACCGTCACCGCATCCGACGGATCCTGTTCCCGCTCGCCGGCCTGCTGCTCGCGATGGGCATGCACGCCGCGTGGAACGGCTCCGCCTCCTTCGGCGGCCTCGGCTTCTTCTTCGTCTACGTCGGCTTCATGGTCCCGTCGTTCGGCCTGCTGACCTGGCTGACGATCTACAGCCGGCAGCGCGAACTGCGCACGGTCCGCGAGGAACTCCCCGCGTACGTCGCCGCCGGCTGGCTCACCGCCCCCGAGCCGTACGCCCTCGGCACCCTGCGCGCCCGCCGCATGGCACGCCAGTACGCGGCGGGGGCCCACGGCAAGGACGTGGCGCGTACCGTGCGCGAGTACATCTCCCTCGCCACGGCCCTGGCGTTCCTGCGTCACCGGGGCCGCAGCGGCCGTGCGGGCGCCGATTTCGTCGTACGGGAAAGGGAGTTGCTGCAGGCGCTCTGGTCCCGTCGGGGACCCTCGCGCCCGGCTCTCGACCATGCGGCACGGATGACGGCACCGGCGTTCCCCCAGCCGTACGCCCCGTATGCGCAACCGTATGGGCCGATGACGGTGCCCGGCCCGCAGATCCCCTACATCCCGTACATCCCGAGCCAGCCCGGTCCCGGCCAGCCGCTCCCGCAGCAGCCCCTCGGCGGCCAGTACGCGACCCCCAACCCGTACGCGCCGCCCGCGAGCTGAGCGGCGGCGCATACGCGGCGGAGGCCGGACCGGGCCACGCCCCGTCGAGGCGCAGGCCCCGACTAGGCGGAAGCCGCCGTCAGAAGTCCCAGCTCCTCGTCCGTGAGCGTCAGCTCCCCCACCGCGAGCAGCGCCGGCAACTGCTCCACCGTGCGCGCCGAGGCGATCGGCGCGACCACCGTCGGCTGGGCCGCGAGCCAGGCCAGCGCCACCGTCGCGAGCTCGGCGTCATGCGCCTTCGCCACGGTGTCGAGGGCATCGAGCACCCGCCGGCCGCGCTCGGTCTCCAGGTGCTTGGCCGCACCTCCCGCGCGCGGACTGTCGACCTCGGCGCCGGGGCGGTACTTGCCGGTGAGGAAACCGGAGGCCAGCGCGTAGTACGGCACGGCGGCCAGACCCCACTGCGAGGCGAGCTCCTGCTTCGAACCCTCGTACGTTTCACGTGAAACAAGGTTGTAGTGCGGCTGAAGCGCCACATACCGGGCAAGACCCTCGCGCTCGGCGAACTCCAGTGATTCCCGGAGCCGTTCGGCGGTGAGGTTCGAGGTGGCCACGGCCCGGACCTTGCCCTCGCGCACCAGCGCGTCGAGCGCGGTGACGATCTCCTCGACCGGCACCCCTTCGTCATCGAAGTGCGTGTAGTACAGATCGATGTAGTCGGTCCCGAGCCGGCGCAGCGACTCCTCGGCGGCGGCCTTGATGGTGGCCGCCGAGAGGCCCTTGTACGCGGGATGCGCGCCGACCTTGGTGGCGATGACGACATCGGAACGGTTGCCGCGCGCGGCCAGCCACTTGCCGATCAGGGTCTCGGACTCGCCGCCCTGGTTGCCGGGGGCCCAGGCCGAGTAGGAGTCGGCGGTGTCGATGAAGTTGCCGCCGCCCGCGCTGTACGCGTCGAGTACGGCGAAGGTCCGGGTCTCGTCGGCGGTCCAGCCGAAGACGTTGCCGCCGAGGCAGAGCGGATGGACTTCGAGGTCGGAGGAGCCGAGAGGGCGCAAAGAGGTCATGAAGTGATCAACACCCGTATGGGAAGCCGCTATTCCTTGGACACAAGGGAAGCAAAGCATCCATGAAAACCCAAAACCGGCAGCCCTGACGTCGGGGGGTTGCCGTCAGGACTGCCGGGGTTCAGGTACGCCGTACCCCTACGGCGCTCACAAGTTCCGTACAGGAATCAGGGGTTGAGGCCCTGGATCAGGTGTTGAGACCTGGATCAGGGGTTGAGGCCCTTGCTCTGCAGCCAGGCCATCGGGTCGATCAGGCTGCCGCCCGACGTCTCGACCTCGAGGTGCAGATGCGGTCCGGTGGAGTTGCCCGTGGAGCCCACCCGGCCGATGACATCGCCGGTCGTGACCTTCTGGCCGACGCTGACGCCGATGGACGACTGGTGGTTGTACGCGATCTCCGTACCGTCCGAGAGCTCGACCACGGTGCGGTAGCCGTACGAGCCGGACCAGCCGGCCTCCTTGACGGTGCCGGTGTGGACGGACTTGATGGGGGTACCTGTGGGAGCAGCGAAGTCCAGACCCGTGTGGGACCCGGAGGACCACATGGAGCCGGCCTGACCGAAGGTCGAGGTGATCGTGTACGACGTGGTGGGAAGCGAGTAGCTCGCTGCCAGCTTGGCCAGGCGCTCCGCCTCGGCCTTGCGCTTGGCCTCTTCCTCCGCCTTGCGCTTGGCCTCCGCCTCGGCCTTCTCGGCGGCTTCCTGCTTCTCGGCGGCGGCCTTCGCGGCCAGTTCGGCGGCGGCCTGCTCGGCAGCGGCCTGAGCGGCGGCGTCCGCCTCGTCCTCCTGGTTCTGCGCCTGCTCCAGGATGCGGGCCCGCAGGGCCTCGCCCGCGTCGGCGGTGGACTGCTCGCCGGAGCTGGTGGCGGCCACGGGGAGCGTGGCCGCGGTGGCCTGCGCGACACCGGGCTGCTCGTCGGTACCGGAGTCGGAGTCGTCGGATATCAGGGAGCCGACGACGGGGATCTTCTTGGCCTGCTCGCCGAGGTCCGGCATGGAGATCGGGACCGGCGGCTTGTCCTTCGCGGTGGCTATGCCGCCCGCGCCGACGGCGGCTATGACGCCGACGCCGAGAACGGTGGAGCTGCGCGCGAGTCCGCCGCGCTGCTTGGCGACACGGTGCCGGCCACGTACCGGACGGATGGAATCCTCGGTCGGGTTCCACTCCTCCCAGGACTCGTCGTCGTACCTGAACTCCTGGGTGCTGTCCGCGAAATAGGGATCAGCGGTGGTGCCTCGGCCTGCGGGGGTCGCCACGGAGGCGGACTCCTTTCCTTCCTTCTCGCCTACCGGGTTAGCTGACGGGTTCGGAACAGGAAGGTTTCCTACGGGCGTTGACACCTTCAAGGAAGGTCTCGCTTGCCCGATTCACCCCAAAAAGTGGTTCCCCGGCTCCCTTGCGGGATTAAGCGTGTGCGCACGGAGCCATCTCTTGTGACGGCTGGGACGACCGCGCTGCGTTATCGAACGTTAATAGACAGGGGCCCGGGATTCCAAGCCGTTCCGACAGATCGTTAGCGGCTTTGGCCTGGACTTAGGGGACACGAGGGGTCGGAATCGGACGAGTCGCCAAGGAAGTTGAGGTAAGTCACTGCCCTCAGATTTCTGACGGTGCATCAATTGTTATGCGGAGGGCTGCTCCTCGGTCACCTTCGGTGACATCGCGGCCCCGGCGGCCGGCCGCGCGATCGCGAGCAGCGCCATATCGTCCGTCGCTCCGCCGCCGGTGTGCTCGCGCACCTCGTCGACCAGAGCGGAGAGCAGGGAGTCGGGCCCGGGGAACATCCGCCCTTCCAGCCGCGCCGCCGGATCGTAGAAGACCCCCTCGGCGCTGCGCGCCTCGCTCAGGCCGTCCGTGTAGAACAGCAGCATCGCCCGCGCCGGCAGCTCGGCCGTCACCGCGCGGTCCGGCCAGGAGGCCAGATCGCTCATGCCGAGCGGCAGCGCGGCCTGCTCGGGTTCGAGGATCTGCAGCCTGCCGTCCGCGTGCAGGAGCAGCGGTTCGGGATGCCCGCGGTTGATGAGCCGTACGGCGTCGTGTCCGTGCGAGATCTCGGCGAGCACCGCGGTCGTGAACCCCTCCACCGCGTCGAGCCCGTCCCGCCGGGTCCCTTCGCGGGCCAGCGCCCGCTCCAGGCGGAGGGCGACCGCTTCGAGGGTGGCCTCCTGCTCGGAGGCCTCACGGAAGGCGCCGATGACGACGGCCACGGCCTCCACCGCCCCCAGGCCCTTGCCCCGTACGTCCCCCACGATCAGACGCACCCCGTGCGGGGTGTCCTGCACGGCGTACAGGTCACCGCCGATGAACGCGTCCGCCTGCGCCGCCTCGTACCTCGCCGCGACCTCAAGACCTCCGATCCGGGCAGCCGGCTCCGGCAGTACGGCGCGCTGGGCGGCCACGGCGATATTGCGCGCGGAGGCCAGCTGCTCGCTGTTGCGGGTGACGACCCGGTTGATCAGCACCGCGAGCACGGCGACGGTGACCACCGTCACGATCTCGGTGAGGGACTCGGTCTTGCCCGCGGTCCCGTTGTAAAGATGCAGCCCGGTGAGCGCACCGACCGCGATGAAGCCCGTCAGGAGCGTGTTGACCAGCGAGAAGAACGGTGCGGCGATCAGCGGCGCGGCGGAGAAGAGCGGCGCCCCGGTGAACTTGGGCGGCGTCACGAACGTGAGCAGCAGTCCGCCGCCGATGAGCAGCAGCGGCAGGGTCCTGACGAAGGCACGGGTGCGGGTGATTCCGGGGCGGGCCTCGTACACGGCCGTGCCCGTGTGCCGTCGTCCTCGCTTCCCCACCGGCCTGTCTCCTGCCACCGTCCGACCCGGTGTGACGTGTCCCGGGGTTTCCGGGAGCTCCTCTTCGTCGCTCCCGGCAGCCGCGGGCCACCGCCGCGCACCTCACCAGCGTTCCCGCAGCCGGGTCGGGCGGCGAATCCGTGCGGGCCGATCAGGTGACCGCGGGCGCCGCCTGCCTGGTCACGGAGGCGCCGTCGGGCTCTTGATTCCGGGCCTCGCGGAAAACCGTGGCGCGAGGGGTCCCGCGGATGGCGTACAGTTGGGTTCACCGACGCGGGGTGGAGCAGCTCGGTAGCTCGCTGGGCTCATAACCCAGAGGTCGCAGGTTCAAATCCTGTCCCCGCTACTCAGGACGAAGGCCCGGCACGTGAAAACGTGCCGGGCCTTCGTGCGTCCGGGCTCCTGCCCGTGGGGGCCAGGCCGGTGCCCCGTGCGTCCGGGCTCCTGCCCCGTGCGCGCCGGCTTCCTGCCCCGCACCTCACCAGTACGTCACCGCAGGAGCGCGCTCACCGCACCGGCCAGCGCGCCCACACCTCACGGCCCGGGGACGGTGAGCTCCGACCGGTGGGGGCGGGCAGTTCCTTCCAGCCCCACGCGCGGAGCAGTTCCCTCGTCCCGGGCCTGTCACCGTCGACGCCCGCCACCACCAGGTCCTTGCCCAGGCGCGAGAGCAGCAGATCCGTGAGCCGGGTCGCGACACCGCGCCGGCGCAGCGCGGGCAGCACCATCAGCTCGGTGAGCGCGAACACCCGCCCGGACGCGGTGAGTTCCTCCGCCTGCGGCGTCACCTCGACGGGATAGTCGGCCCACCAGGCACCGTCACGGTCCAGGCGGTACCCGTAGGCGCAGCCGGCCAGGCCCGTCGCGTCGGCGACCGCCATGTCGAATCCCTCGCGCTGCACATGCCGTGCGAAGCGGCGCAGAAAGCCTGACCTGTCCCGGTACTCGGCCCCGGCGGCACCGCGGTACGCCGTGACGTACACATCGGCGACGGCCTCTCTCTGCTGTTCGGCCTGCCATCGGCTGAGCCTGCGCAGATACACGTCGGCCATCCGGCCTCCCCTCACGGTCCCTTCGGCGCGGCCCGGTTCAGCGGGCCTGCTTGTGCGTGGTGCGGTCCCGACGGCGGCGCGCCCCGAACCGCCCACGGCCTCCGTCGCGATGGACGATCAGCACCAGGAAGGAGGCCGCGGTGAGAACGGATTCCATGCCGGTCACCGCCCCGCGGCCCGGGAGACGGCTGCCACGGAGGGAGTGCCGCCCTCGTCCTCCCACGCCTCCTGCGCACTCTGCGGCCGGTCCTGCACGGCGACGTCATGGCCCGCGAGCGCGGCGGCGACGAGATCGGTGGCGGTCAGCGCGGGACCGTCCACCGCGCAGGCGGCGCTCATCAGGCGGGCGGCCGTCGCGGCGTCCGTCTCGGGCGGGATCACCAGAAGGTCCCAGCGGCCGGTCCCGTAACCCAGCAACAGCAGCTTGTGCGGGTCGAGTTCGGCGGCGAACCAGCCGACCTTCAGAACACGGTGGCCGAGGGGCACTTTGCGCGGGACGACGGGCCAGAGCATCGGATTGACGGCGACGCGGGTGACACGGCCCCACAGCGGGTCGAGTACCTCCGCCAAGTCGGGGAGTTCGGCGGTGAGGTCACGCGAACGGGGCCACCAGGCACCGTCGAGGAGCCCCTGGCCGGTCGGGGACTTCAGCGCCACACGCGCGCCGGAGGGTGAGGGCGGTGGGGTGATACGGAGGGACGTGGTGGTCGCGGTCATGATGCGGACCCGTCTTCGGGGCGACACGGTGGCCGTCCCCGATGCCTTGGCTCACCGAGGACGAGACCCGCGTGGATGCCGGAGTTCGAAGTGCCCTTGGTGTGTCCACGGTACTCCTGCGGGGCGCCTCGGTGACGAGTGCGTCACCAGCCACTCTGTCCGGTTCGGCACGCGCCCCCGGCCGGCTCCGCCCGGTTCGGCACCCCCGCCCGGCCGGCTCCGCGCCGCCCGCCCCGCCGGTCCCGTCACCGGGCAGCGCTCTCCGCCGCCATCAGATCGGAGCCGGTGAGATGGAGAGCGGGGTCCGCCGCCGCGCTCATCAGCCGGGCGGCCGTGCCGGCCTCGCTGTCCGGCGGCACGACGAACAGGTCCCAGCGGCCGACCCCGTACGAGAAGAGCCGGATCGTGTACGGGTCGAGCCCGGCCACGTACCAGGTGGCCGTGACCGTGTGCCCCGTCACGGGCAGGGTGCGCGGCTCCTTCGCCCAGCTCCCCTGGTGCGTGGCGATCCGGGTCACACGGCCGCGCGAGACGTCGAACACATCGGTGAGCGCGGCCAGTTCGGAGGCGAGGTCGTCGGTGCGCGGCCACCAGGCACCGCACACCGGACCTGCCGGGAAGGTCGGCGGACGCAGGGCGAGCCGAGCGGGCGGGTAGGCGGCGGACGGCCGGATCCCGGCCGAACTGCGGTGGGTGGTCGGTGCGTTCATGACGCACGCCCCTCTTGGGGCCGCCGGTCTGCGGGCCCCGTGTCGTGGTGCGCCGGAGGCGACGCCGAACGGGGTCGGCGTACGAGGAGCACCCGGTGGGCCCAGCGTACGCCCGGCCGATTTCCCTCCGACAGGAGTACGGTGAGGGAGGCGAGGACGTTCATACGGAGGCATCCGCTCTCTTCGGAGTCCTTGGCGGGCCCCGGACCTCGGAGTCCTTGGAGGCACCCGATCCCCTCGGAACCCTGAAGACACCCGCCCCTTTCGGATCCTCTCCTCTCGCCGTCCCTTCACGGGCAGCCCCCGACCCCGGCCGCCGCGACATCCGCACCGAGGCCGAGGAGCCTGTACATGCCCCTGACTTCCCCCACCCGTATCCCCGAATCCCCGCCGGACGCCGCCCCGTCACCTCAGGGCTACGACGGCAACTCACCCTTCCCGCAGGAGGGTTCGGCTCCCCGCCGAGAAGGCGGGGAGCGCCTGTACGTCGCGGTGACGGCGGTGATCGTCGTGCTGCCGTTCGTGGCGCTCGGCCTCGCCGGATGGCTGCTCTGGGGACGACTGATCCATCCCACGGACATCGTGCTCGGGCTCGCCCTGTACGTGCTCACGGGCCTCGGCGTCACGGTCGGCTTCCACCGCGGACTCACCCACGGCGGCTACCGCGCCGCCCGCCCCGTACGCATCGCCCTCGCGGTGGCCGGTTCGATGAGCTTCCAGGGCGACGTCATCGGCTGGGTCGCCACGCACCGCCGCCACCACGCGTTCACCGACCGCCCCGGCGATCCGCACTCCCCGTACCGCTACGGCACACATCTGCGCGGCCAGTTGCGCGGGATGCTGCACGCGCACGTGGGCTGGCTGTTCCGCAACGACCCCACGCCGCACGAGCGTTACGTCCCCGATCTGCTGGCCGACCGTGACATCCGCGCCGTCTCCCGCGCCTTCCCGCTCCTGTGCCTGCTCACCCTCGCCCTGCCGTTCGGCCTCGGCTGGGCGATCGGCGGCAGCTGGCTGTACGGCGTGACCGGCCTGCTGTGGGCGGGGCTCGTCCGTATCGCGCTGCTCCACCACGTGACCTGGAGCGTCAACTCGCTGTGCCACATGATCGGCGAGCGTCCGTTCCGCACCCGGCGCCACGACCGGGCCACCAACCTGTGGCCGCTCGCCCTGCTCTCCTTCGGCGAGAGCTGGCACAACCTCCACCATGCCGACCCCACCAGCGCCCGGCACGGCGTGGAGCGCGGTCAGCTCGACCCGTCGGCCGCCGTCATCAGGCTGCTCGAACGCTTCGGCTGGGTGCACGACGTGCGCTGGCCGAGTGCGGATCGCGTCGCCGCCCGCCGTATCTGAAGCCCTCGGCCCACTCATCAATCCCCAGCCCGCGCACGGCAGTCGGCAGGAGCCGCACCCCATGAGCCTCGCACCGTATTCCCTGCCCCCCTCCCAGCCGCTGCTCCGTCTGCACCTGGCGCCCGCCGCGGGCGGACCGCGCGCCATCGACGGCGTGTGGTGGCCGCGCTCCCACGACCTGCTCACCGAACTCCCCGTCCTGCTCGCCGGGCTGCCCCGCGCCTGGGGCCACATCACCAGCGTGCGGCTCAACGGCGCCCGTTGGGCGGCGGCACCCGGCCGGGTCCTCGTCGCCGGCCAGGTCGTCCGGGTGCGCAGGAGCGAGGCGGCCAACGGCACCGACTCGGTCGTCCTGCTCTCACCCGGCCAAGGGCGCTGGGACCTGCTCGTCGTCTCCCCGGACACGGCCGGGACGGACGGGCCCGGCACCGCGCCGGAGTTTCTCGCCGACTTCCTTGAACAGGCGGGCAGTTGAGGCATGGTTCGGCCGAGCGCGGGTAGATGCCCTACCTACGTGCCCCGCGACCCCGGGTGCGGTTCTGAAGACAGCCGGACCCGCACCGCCGACGGACGCGGCTCCGGCGCCTCGTCCCTCTGGGCAGTCATCACCAGGGCACTCCCGCGCCCTGGAGTCACGGGCGACGAGGAAGTCGAGAAGACGCCGCAGGGGAGGCGTGTCTTCTCGCCGGGCCGGCCCTCGGCGACGTTCTGCGGATTTCCGCCCGGGGCCGTTCCCCGGTGAGCGCGGCCCGGATACCGGGCCTTCCCCCGGCAGATACGGCACGGAAGGGACGGATGCGCTCCATGACAGAGCATGCGGTGCGGCCCGCCGACGCCCGGCCGCCCTCGCCGGACCGGGGCCGGGGCCCTTCGCCCTGGTCCGCGGAGCGGCTCCACGCGCTGACCCGATGCCAGATCGCCGACAGGCTCCCGGAGCTCTGCGCGCTGTACGCGGCCACCTGCGGCGTGCGGACCTGGCAGGAGGACCGCCTCAGCCATGACTTCCGGCGGCGCCTGACGGCCGACATCCGCCGTCCCGGCTTCGGGCTGGTCGTCGCCGAGAACACCTCGATCACGGCATGCGCCTACGGATTCCCGCTGCGCGCGGGGATGTTCGAGATACGGGAGATCGTGGTCCCGCTCCGGGTGCGGCAGCTCTCCCCGCAGCGCGAGTGGAACCTGGCCCGGCGCCTGCAGAAGCGGCTGCTCGTCGACCACGGCCACACCACGGGCATCACCCTGGTCCCCCGGGCCGACGTGTGGACCGTCGAGGCGCTGCGGGCCTGGGGCTGGCGCGACGCCCCTGGCGCCCCGTACGGGACACCGCTGTGGCCCCCGCAGCACGTCCTGCTGCTCAACCTCTGAGCGCCGGCCGGTCACCCATCCGTCAACTGGCCCTGCGTACAGGGGTGTTACGTCACCGCTACGCCGCCGGACCGGTCTCCGGAGCGGCCTGCGGAGCGGGGATGACGGCCGTGTCGAACGAGCCGTCGACGACCTGCCGGGCCAGCTCCGTCAGACGCAGGTGGTGGGAGCGGGCATAGGACCGGAAGGCGTGGAACGCCTCGTCGACCGAGGTGTTCCAGCGCTCCGCGAGCACGCCCTTGACCTGCTCCACCAGGATGCGGCTGCTGAGCGCGCTGTTCAGCTGGGTGTTCACCACATGCGACTGCTCGAGCGTGCGCTGCTGCAGGATCGTGATCGTGGCGACGTCGGCGAGCGCCTGGGCGAGGGCGATCTCGTCCTCGGCAAGGCGGCGGTCGGACCGCTGGAAGAGGTTCAGCGCGCCCACCACCCGGTCGCGCAGACGCAGCGGGATGGCATGCGTCGTCACGTAACCGATCTCGCGGGCCCGCGGCGTGAAGCGCGGCCAGTCGGCGGCCGCGCCGGAATTCCTCAGGTCGATGTTCGTGCGGGCCGCACCGCTGCGGAAGCACTCCATGCACGGCCCCTGGTCGTGCTGCCGGGCGAACAGCTCCAGGAGCCGGGTGTGCTCGTCCGACGCGGCGATGACCTGCAGTTCTCCGTCCGCGTCGGCCAGCAGGATGCCCGCGGCCGAGACGCCGAGGAGCTCCACGCAGCGAGCGGAGAGCCGCTGCAGGAGATCGAGGACGTCGAAGTCGTCGATGAGCGAATCCGCGATCTCGACGAACACCTCGGCGAGTCGCTGTTCCCGGGCCATGTCGATCATCCCTCTCCACCGTCGGGCGAATGAGGCCCGTTCCCATCGTCGTCCATAGCTCCCTCGAATCGCAGTCTTCGGGCCACGACGTCCTCCGCGACGTCCCCGAGCGGACGCCCACTGCTGTAGGCGTAAGCGCGCAGCCGCACCAGGGCCTGCGCGAGCGACGTGCCGAGCTGGACGCTGATCATGCCCGTCGCCTGGTGCACCACGGCCCGCCGCAGCCCTTCGGGCGGCCACAGCCCGTCACCGTCATGTCCGGCGGCGCCGTCGCTCCCGACGGGCCCGCCGTTCACGCTGCTCCGCCCGTTCCGCGGCCCGCGGTCACCGAGCAGCGACGCGATCAGGGCAGCGGTCAGGGCGTACGTGTCCTGGAGCTGGATCTCGCTGAGCGGGCCGTCCCCGTCGCACAGCAGCGTCAGCAGACCGATCTTGGCGCCCCCCAGAGCGAGCGGAAAGCAGCACACTCCGTGCACTCCCAGCTGCTGCGCGGCCGCCAGGAACACGGGCCAGCGGTCGGGCGCCACCAGCCGGAGGTCCGGTTCCAGTACGGGAATTCCGGCGCGTACGGCGTCCGGTCCCGGCCCCTCGCCCAGCGTGAACTGCAGTTCTTCGAACCGCAGGCTCAGGTCGGGGAAGCACCACAGGGGTTCCGGCGCCCGCACGCCGCCCGTCCCGTCCGCGGACCTGGGGAACACGGACACGGCGACGCCCGGCACACCCAGTGCCCGTGCCCCGGCCGCCGCGGGATCGCCGCCGCTTCCGGGGCGAAGGGACCGCAGCACCTCGGCCATGCCGTCACTGATCACCGGTCTCCGTTCCACTGGGCCCGGGACATCCCCGCACGGGGCGCCGGCCGGTACGTGGCGAACACTACGCGCCCTTGCTCCACACCGGCCCGGGCTCGTCCCCCGGCCCTTCGCCCATTCCGCGCCAGGCGTCCCGGGCACTCGCATAGCCCGGAAAACGGCCGGCGAGGCCACCGGCCCTGAAGAGCAGCGCGGTCGCCGAGCTCGTGTAGACGACGCGGGCCCAGCCGTGCCGCGCCCGGCAGTCGGACCACGCATCGGACAGGGGCCCGAGGATGCTTCCGTCCGCGAAGGTGACCTCGCTCAGGTCGACGATGAGACAGGGCCGTCCGCTTTCGGTACGGGCCAGGTCCAGGGCCCGTGCCAGCGGCGCCACGGTGAGCAGATCCAGCTCGCCGTGCGCGCGCACCACACGGCAGTCGTCGAACGGGACCGGACGTTCCAACTGGCCATCCACTTCGGACAAGTCGGGATGAGAGCTCATGCGCCCCATCTCCTCCGGCAGGGTGCTGCACGGGTGCGCAGAGCCTCTGTTGCGCGAAACGGACTGCACGGAGAGGGCCGGGTCCAGGGCGACCGTATTTTGAGCCTACTCGCGCGAGGCGGGCGGGCGGGCGGTCTCCCCGAAAGAGCCGCTCGACCGCAGGCTCGGCACGGGGTGCGCGTACGGCGTACCGGGCGGATCCTGCAGTGGGGGCAGAAACGGCTGAGGGAGCGCCGGTGAGACCCACCTGTGCGGACTGCAAGCGCTGCCGGAGCAATCTGGTCGTGAACGCCACCAGATCGGTGGTGCATACGGGCTGGAGGCTGCTGGCTCTGGTCACGCTCGCGGACTTGGACCCCCCGGACCAGGCATGCAGGAAGTGCCGCCACCGGTGGGGACTCCACGACCGGCCGGACTCCATGGCGGCGTAGGACTGCATGGCGGCGTAGGGCTGCCTCGTCAACCTGCCGCAGGTCTGCCCCGCCACCCTGGAGCGCTGCCTCTCTACGCTCGCGCCCGTCGGGCGGCCGACGTGATCTCCTCGGCCACCTTGTCCGCGCGGGACAGATGAGGAGCGAGCCAGTAGTAGTTGCCGACGGCCATCGCCTTGGCAACGGATCCGTCGGAGAGCGTCAGAAACACACCGCTGCGCTTCGGCTCCGCAGACACCACCGTGGCGAGGGGGATGCGCCGCTCGGCGAGGGTGTTGCGGATCCGCACCTCGCGGTCGGTGAGTGTGATGCGCCGGTTGAAGGTCCACACCACGAAGAGAAAGGCGCAGGCCAAGAGGACGGCGGCGATCGCGTACGCCTGCCAGGCGGTGCCGTCGTCGTCTCGAGCGCCGAGGTAGACCATCAGCGCGGCGAGCGGAAGGCTGACGAGGGCGAGCAGGCCGTGCATGATCCTGAGGAGCCCGGGCGGGCGCCAGGTCTGCATGTGATCACGCTATGCCCGGCCTGAGGAGCACCGCATGTTACCCACGGGGACGACCGGGGCTCAGCGCAGTCTGCTGTCGGAATCCCTGTCGGCACCGGCGTGCAGACCCCAGCGGTGCCCGCAGTTCTTGCAGCCCGGGGCCGGCGTGGGGGAATGCTGGAACGTGGCCGCGGCCACGAGCAGAGCACCGCCGCGGACGACCGACCTGACGAGGTTCACCACGGCATGGCCGCGGCAGCGTTTGCAGTCCGCACACACGGACGTCATCGGCCTCTTGCCTCGGTCACCCGCCGGGTGTGGCTGTCCCAGATCAGCACGCCGCCCTGGAACGTCTGGCGCACGCGCACTCCGTGGCGTTCCCCGGCCCGGGCACCGGTGGTCTTCCGCTCGTCGGAGGTGGGAAAGCCCAGGCGCCCGCGTTCCCAGCCGAGCGAGGCCCACTTCGTCCGGATCGCGCCCTGGACGGGGTGCGCGCCGCTCGCCGGCGACCAGTACAGGGAGCCGCCCTGGAAGTGCTGGTAGTAGCCCTTGCGACCGGGCGTCGGCTTCGACGGTGCCAGCGGGCAGCGCAGCCGGCTCTCGAACCCGCCGATGGCCCGCCACTTCGTTCCGATCGCACCCCCGACGGGCCGCGCGCACCGGCCGGGCCCGGCGGCGCCGGTTCCGCCGTGGCGCTGGGACGAGCCGCCGGCGTACTGCAGCGAGTAGTACCGGGGGCTGGTCTCGTTGCGGACGCCGCCCTTGATCGGCACACAGCGCACGGTGTCGTACTGGCACATGCCGTCGATCGCTTCGGCACGCGTGTCACGGGCATGCCGGCCGTTGCCCATCTGGCTCAGCGGCGGACGCGCCGGGGAGAAGACCTCGCCGTACCAGTGCGTCGTGTCGCCGGATGTGAACCTGCCCTGCCACAAGGAGTCCGGGTAATAGCCGAGCCAGGCGTTGTCGAACCACACCCACCAGGCGTTCTTACGGTGCTGAACGGCGAACCGGACCTTTTTGCCCACGTACCGGTCGAGCCGCATGTCCGGCCGGTTGGTCTTGTGGGTGGTGCGGAATTTGTCCGTGTCCAGGAAGTTCCCCCCGGCCCACCGTCCGACCATGAGGGTCGGACCGCCGGTGCGGAACTTTCGGTAGCCCACCTCGACAAGCGACTCGTTGTCGCCCCGCACGATCGAGATCTCGTTGGTGACCTGGTCCTTCGGGCTGTGCAGCAGCGGATCGCTGATCTGCAGGACGCCGCCCACCCCCTGGTCGAGCCCCTTGGGCGCGGCCTTGAGGACACCGGCATAGGAGTACGGGTCCGGTGCGGGGGCGGCCGGGGCGGCGGAGGCAGCGGAGGCAGCGGAGGCGGAGGTACCGACGGGGGCGACGCCCGCCAGGAGTGCGAGCGCGGTCAGGGCGCCCGATGCGCAGATACGTTTCACGACGTCTCGCTTCGAACAGCGGGAAGGGGCAGACGCATTGAAGCCCGGCCCCGGCCGAGGCGCCCCGCGACACGCCCCGAACCAACAGCGCCCGACCCCACCGGAGTGGGCCCGGGCGCTGCGGTGCGGATCGGAGAAGTCTCCTTCTCCGGTGCGGTAGACCGTGTGGGACTCGAACCCACAACCAATGGATTAAAAGTCCACTGCTCTGCCAATTGAGCTAACGGTCCTTGCCGATGGCACCCCCGAGCATAGCCCGACCGGCCCGGAGCTCCGATCGAGTATCGGTTTCCGGGCCGGTCGTATGGCTTGCGAAGGGGCGTCCTGTTCAGGACAGGCTGATGAAACCCTTCATATAGGTCGTGGCCAGTTTCTTCGGCGGTGTGACGAAGCTGCCCTTGTGGTTGGCGTTGTAGACGTAGAGCGCCCCGGCCGGTGTCCGCGTCACGAGGTCCTGGATGCCGTTGCGGTCGAAGTCCCCGCTGCCGATGATCGCGTTGAACTGGCCCCAGCCCGAGCCGACGCGGGTGCGCGCGGCGAACGTGCTCCTGCCGGTGCCCCGGTAGAACCAGAGCACTCCGGCCTTGTCCCGGGCCACCAGGTCGGGAATCCCGTCACCGGAGAGGTCTCCGCGGCCCGCAAGCGCCGTGTAGGTGTTCCAGCCGCTGCCGATGCGCAGCCGGCCGACGAACCCGCCCTTGCCCGTACCGCGGTGGAGCCAGAGCACTCCGGCCTTGTCCCGCGCCACCAGGTCGGGGTTCCCGTCACCGGAGAGGTCGCGGGTCGCGACCATGCGGTCGTAGATCTGCCAGCCTGTGCCGATCTTGGAGCGGCGGTCGAACTCCGGATCGAAGTCGCCGGACGGCACCCGGTAGAGGGTTCCGCCGGACGTACGGGCGAGCAGATCGCCGAAGCCGTCCCCGTTCAGGTCGCCGGCCTGCAGGACGGTGTTGTAGCCGCGGACGCTGAAGGAGCCAGTGTTGTCGGGCTTGCAGCCGAGGTTCGACCCCGGATAGGGCGCGCAGACGTCCACCAGGTCGTACGACTGTCGCCCGAGGAAGCTGCCCAGATCGCTGCTGCGGATGTCGACGTCCGTGGCCCAGTTGCCGATCACGGCGCGATGCGAAGAGGCGCGCGTGTACAGACGTACGCCCGACTGCACACAGCCGGCGCTCCGGGTGGCCGAGATCCCGATGAGCTTTCCGCCCGCCACGAGCGCGCCACCCGCGTCCCCGAGGCACTGGTCGGCGTCCGCGACGGGCGGTGCTCCGGGCGCCGGCGCGCTGCACAGCATGCCCGAGGGCAGCGGGCTGCCCAGCAGTGCGGCACACTCCGCGGCCGACTTGATGACGACCTGCTCGCTGTGCTTGGAGCGCTGGTCCTCGACCAGACCGGTCCACGAGGAGAAGACCGCTGTGGCCCCGGGCGCGTACAGGGCGCTGTCCGCCGAGCTCGCGAGCACCGGCTTGCCCGCGTTGTCGGGGGTGCGGCGGTTGGTCACGGCGAGCGCGGCCTGACGGGTGGTGGCGTTGAACTGCGGATGAGTGCGATAGCCGGGGTAGTTGGTCCCCCCGTACAGCTCTCCGCTGCTGTTGTACTCCCACACCATGTCGGCCTCGCCCATGCCCGTGAAACAGTCGGGCGTCGCCAGCGTCTTCGTCGGGGACAGCACGATCCCGGTGCACACCCGGGTCACCTGGGTGCCCTCGTCCTGGTAGTAGAGCGGGATCACCCAGGACGGGACGGACACCGCCGCGTGTGCCTCGGGCGCCTGCCCGAGGGCGCCGTCCAGGAGTCCCGTGAACAGGGCCGTGGAGGCGAGCACCGCCCCGAGACGGCGTGCGGTGCGCGAAACGGTACGGCGCATCAGAAGATCCCCTTGTACGTCTGCCAGCCGGCCGCGATCTTCACGCGGCCGCTGAAGCTGCCCTTGCCGTTGCCGTTGTTGCGGTAGAGGTTGCCGGCGCTGTCGCGGACGACGATGTCGGCCCGGCCGTCACCGGAGATGTCACCGACGCCGATGACGGTGTTGTACGAGCGGCCCCAGTCGGAGAACACCTGCTGCCGCGGCGCGAACCGCCCGTTTCCCAGGCCGTCGTAGCGCCACAGGAAGCCGTTCCTGTCGTGCGCGAGGAGATCGGCCCTGCCGTCGCCCGTCAGATCGCCGGCTCCGGTGATCCGCCCGTACGTCTTCCAGTTCGTCCCGATCTTCACGCGGGCCGCGAGCCTTCCGTCCGCGGTTCCGGCGTAGAAGTACAGGTCACCCGTGGTGGTCTGACGCGTGATCAGGTCGGAGCGGCCGTCGCCGTTCAGGTCGCCCGGTGAGGTCAGCACGTCGTACTGGCCCCAGCCCTTGCCGAGTACGAGATGGCTGCTGTGCGGCACGTAACCACCGCCGCACTTGCCCGTGTACCGGCGCAGTTCGCCGTCCGGCATCCGCACGAGCAGCTCGGCGCAGCGGTCCTTGCCCGTGTCGCCGAACGGCACGGCACGGGTGCCGGCCGGCCAGCCGCTGCCGGAGGTCTTCGAGGGGAAGGCACCGGCGCCGTTGCCGAAGTGAGTGCTCAGGACCCCGCTGGAGTTGAGGGTCATGAGGTCGCCGTGGGAGGAGTAGCCCAGGTCGTGGAAGCCGTGCCGGGCCTCGTACACCCCGATGTCGGCACTCGTCGTGTACGTGCCGCCGCCGTCGGCCGCCGTCGCGGTGAGGGTCCAGCGGTGCTTGCCGCTGAGGACCCACGCTCCGTCGTCGGTCCTGCCGTCCCATCCGACGACGGGCTCGGTACTGGGGCTTTCGCTCTTGATCGTACGGACGGTCCTGCCCAGCACGTCCTTGACCGTGAACGTCCAGTGCGCGGGCTTGTTGAGCTGCCAGGTGCTGTTCCAGATCTGGCTGCCGGTCGTGGACTTGACGCTGAAGTCGGCATCGGCGAGATCCGAGTCGATCTTTCCGAGCGGCTGTGCGGGCACCCCGCTCTGCACGACGTGGAGGGCGTTGTCCCCGCCGACGTACGCGATGTCGCCGCCGAACTTGTCGACGCTCCAGGTGAGTCGGCGCTGGTCGGCGGTGTTCCCGGCCGGCAGATCGGCGATCTCCCGCGCGGGGGCGGCCGCGCCCGTGTGGAAGTCGGTCAGCATCAGCCTGCCCGCGGCGCGGTCGTGCTGGACGAGGTATCCGTCACCGACGAGGGCCGGCCCTGACGGCACGGTGAACTTCCGCTTGGTCGTGTGGTCGTACACCCCGGCGGCTCCGGCGGGGCCGCAGTTCCAGTACAGCCAGCGGCCGATGGCCTGCAGTTCCTTGACCGAGCAGGGAGCGCCCACGGAGACCGTCTCGACGACCTGCTTCTTCTTCAGGTCGAGCGCACTGACGGATCCTGCCGCCGAGTTGGCGGTCCACAGCCTGGTGCCCCAGACCGAGGCGGCGGTGATGGACCGGGTCAGGCGCAGGTCCGTGGTCCTGAAGGGCGAGGTGTAGTCGACGTACTGCTTGCCGGTCGAGGCCGCGTTGTAGACGTAGAAATTGCCGGTGGTGTCGACGAACCGCCCACCGGTGACGGCGGGTTCCTCGTTCGAGCTGATGCCTGTCGGGTCGACCCGGACCTCCGCCCGCTCCGTACCTGTGGAGCCGACCATGAAGGTCAGGGAGTGGCCGTTTCCGGAGGTGCGCAGCGGTACGCAGGATCCGGCGTCGCAGGGCACGTACTGGACATGGGAGCCGGTCGCGAAGGCGTCGGCATAGCCGTAGCCGATCCGCTCGCTCGCCGTCGTGCCGTCGGCGGAGAGGGCGCGAGAGAAGATCCACCTGTTGCCGTTCGCCCCACGCTCCACCGTGTGCAGCGTGCCGCCGGCGAAGTCGATACCCCAGACACCGTCGGTGGTGATGGGGGTCGGCGTGTCGGCAGCCGCGCCTGACGCCGTAAGTCCCGTGATACTGACGGCAGTTGCCGTGGCCGCGACGACGGACATGCGTATCCGCCGGGCGGCCCGAGAGCGCAGACGCGCATGCCGGGCCAAGAGGGTCCCTCCCCGAGAACTCTTCAGAGCGCTTCGAGATCCGGGCCGAGCCCCCCTGGCCACACCCATCTCGCGCGCGAGGGCCGGATCGTAACAGCCGGGGCGCATGTGAAGGAAGAGAAAAGAGAAGCGGACCCACCCGTGAAGGCGGGTCCGCTGCCCGTTCTCTTTACGCAGGTCAGGAACCGGACGGCGGACGTGGCCGACCGCGGCGCCCGGTCAGGGAGGACCTGCCGTCAGAAGATCCCCTTGTAGCCGCCCCAGCCGGTGGCGATCTGTGTGCGGCCGGAGAAGGAGCCCTTGCCGTCACCGGTGTTGCGGTACAGGACTCCGGCCTTGTCCCGTACGACCAGATCCGCCTTGCCGTCCCCCGTGATGTCCCCCGCGCCGATGACCGCGTTGTAGGAGCCGCCCCAGTTCGTGAAGACCTTCGCGCGCGGCGCGAACAGACCGTTCCCCAGGCCGTCGTAGCGGTAGAGGGTGCCGTCCGTGTGCCGGGCCAGGAGGTCCGCGCGGCCGTCGCCGTTCAGGTCGCCGGTGCCCGCGATGTGGTTGTAGACCCCCCAGCCGCTGCCGACCCGTATCGGCGAGCCCACGGTCCCCGACGCCGTCCCGCGGTACACGAACAGCTCACCGGTCGCCGCCTTGCGCGCCACCAGATCCGGGCGGCCGTCACCCGTCAGGTCGCCCGCCGCCGTCAGCACGTTGTGCATGTTCCAGCCCGTGCCGAGCACCTTGTGCTGCGTGGTCGGCTGCAGCGCGGCACCGCAGGCCGGCGTGTAGGCGCGCATCCTGCCGTCCGGCATCCGCACGAGCACGTCGTTGCAGCGATCGCCGTTCAGGTCGCCGAAGGGGACGGCGAGGGTGGAGGTCGACCAGCCGCTCCCCGAGGTCTGCCCGGAGAACGTCCCGCTGCCGGTGCCGTGCTGGAAGGTGAAGGTGCCGGAGGAGTTGAGGGTGAGCAGGTCACCGATTCCGTCGGGCCGGGCTGTCGTGCCCGCGTGGTCGCGCCTGACAGCCGTACCGCCGCTCAGGCGCACGGTCCCGGTCTTCGTCAGCGCGGGCCCGGCCCCGTCGGCCGGCTGCGCCGACAGGCTCCAGACGTACGTGCCGTTGGGCAGCAGCGCTCCGTCGGCACCCTTGCCGTCCCACGTCGCCGTGAGGGAACGGGTGCCGGCCTGGCCGGTCACGGTCGCGACCGTCTTGCCCGTGCTCTTCGCCTTGATGGTGACGGTGGGTACGAGGGCCTTCTCGGTGACCCACCACTCGCCCTGCCAGGGGACGGGGGTGGAGTCGGTCTCCACGGTCGGGGAGACCCTGCTGTGGGTCGAGACGAGATCGGCGGCGGTCTGCTGCCCCCGGATCACCCGCACATCGCTCCAGTCACCCGACTCCGCCCGCCATGCACGGAAGGCGAAGTCGCCGGTACGGGGGTCGACCACCGGGGCGCCGCCCTTGCCCAGGGGCTGTGCCACGGCGGTGCCGCTGCGCACGTCGTAGCGGTCGATCTGGGAGGACTGGCCAGTCGGGGCGCTCTCTGTGACGACAAAGCCGTCACCGAGCACAGCCGCCTTCTCGTAGTCGACGACCGGAACCGGAACGTTCCTGCCCGTACCGAGGTCGACGACGCCGGCGGTGGACCCGCACTTCCAGTACAGCCAACGCGACACCACCTGGAGGTCCGAGGCGGTCTGACAACCCGATCCGACAGTGAACACCGCCTGCTGCGCGCCGGTGCGCGCGTTCTTGGCCGCGACGGTCAGCTTCCCGTCGGACGCCTGCGCTGCGGCGGTCCACAGGGTGTCGCCCGACAGCGCGGACGGAGCCCCGACGCCGGACTGGAGCGTACGGCCGTCGTCGATGTCCACGACGTACTGCTTCCGCTCGTAGTCGGTGGTGTCCTTCCGGATCAGCGCGAGATCGCCCCTGGCCGCTTGGACGTGGACTGCGTCGTAGTAGTCGTTGACCGGACCGAGGTCCAAAGGCACCGGCGTGCCGGGGTAGTTGTCCCCGCTCACCACGTACAGGGCGTCGTTGCCCGCTGCGTCCTTGCCTCTGTACACCGTCCGGCCGTCACCGGTGGGCACCAGCGCGGGGCAACGCAGTATGGTCGCGCTGCACGTCGGCGCTCCGGCCAGGGCTCCCTGCTGCGTTCTCGGTCCAAATCCCGGATCCGCATCGGTGAGATCGCGCGTGTACACGGCGGTCTTCCCGTCGCCGTTTTCGACCGTGGAGAGTCGCCCTTGGTCGAGCTTCACCCCTTGGATCGCCATGGGCGTGGGGGGAACGCGGTGCAGCAGTTCGGTACGCACCCCGCCGGAGCCATCAGCCGTGATGGCGTGGAACCCGAACTGCTCGGCATTCGCGCCACCCGTCAGGATCAGCCCGCCGTCCGGCCGGACCGCCACGCGGTCCACGATCGCCCGGGCAAGGATCTCCCGCTCAGGAGCTCCGTCGAAGGGCACCTCGAACACGCGCCACACCGCGGCGCTCGGGCTCCTCGAACCGTAGGCGGCGTCGTAGCGGCCGATGATCAGCGCGTTGTCGACAACTCCAAGAGTCCTGACCTCCGTGCCGTCGTAAATCTTGGGCAGCTTGTGCACAGGAGCGTCGAAGCGCCCCTGCTCGTAGACCTCCGTGGCCGGCCCCGGTGCGGCCACCGCGATATGGCGGCCGGTCACCGTCGTCTGGGAGTTGAACGGCAGCACCTCCAGCTGCCCGCTCACCAGATCGACCCATGCGTACTTCGAACTGGTCGCACCCGTGATGCGCAACTGCAGCATGAAGCCCTGCTGCGAGGCCCGTCCCATGAAAAGGATCCCCGCGTCAGCGGGCATCCCTGTGACCTTGCGGTCGACCGTGGTGCCGCCTACCTCCCTCAGGAGGTGCACCTCTGTGGCCTCACCGGCCGCGTTCGCGGCACCGGTGGCCACCACCGTCTCACCGACGGCGTACCTGTACTGCAGCGCGGCCGGCACGGTGACCTTCCACGACCGGCCCGTGGCCATGTCCGTCATCGCGACATCACGCGTGGTCCCGGTCCGCAGGGCCACCACGTCCGAAGCGGCGCCGTAGTACTCGAGCGGACTGACCGCGCCCTTTCCGTCACCGCCCTCGATACGCCGCGTCGTGCCGTCGTACGACGTCCAGTCCAGGCCGGAATCGTTGGGCACGGTGCTCTGGTGCAGGAAGCCCGTGCTGCCCGCCGTCATGACGGTGCGGTGCAGCGTCGGCGTGGTCCGCATCGTCGCCGGCACGGTGATCTCGGCGCTCGCCGCCGGCTCCGCCCCCGACGCCGTAAGTCCCGTGACACTGAAAGCTGTTGCGGCGGCCACGACGACGGACATACGCATCCGACGGGCCGCCCGAGAGCGCATGCGCGCATGCCGGGCCAAGAGGTTCCCTCCCCGAGAACACTGAGAACGCATCGAGGTACGGGCCAAGCCCCCCGGCCACACCCACCTCATGCAGGAGGCCGGATCGTAACAGCGGTGACGCATGTGAAGGAAGAGAAAACGGAAGCGGGCCCACCCCGAAGGGTGAGCCCGCTTCCGCAGGTCAGAGACCTAGGCCGGACACAAAGTGTCAGCCGTTGCGCTTCCAGCGCGGCTTGTCGTCGCGGCGGCCGAAGGACGAACCCGAGCCGGCGGAACCGGAACGGTGGTCGTCGCGGCGGAAGGCCGGACGGTCCGAGCCACGGTGGCCGCCACCGCGGGTGTCACGGCTGTCGCGGTTGAACGGACGGTCCGAGCCGCCGCGGTTGAACGGGCGGTCCGAGCCGCGGTGGCCGCCACGGTCGTCGCGGTCGCGGTTGAACGGACGGTCGTTGTCACGGCGGAAGCCGCCACGGTCGTTGTCACGGTCACGGTTGAAGCCGCCACCGCGGTTGTCACGGCTGTCGCGGTTGAACCCGCCACGGTCGTT
>NZ_JBEPEW010000030.1:28957-70436 GCF_040300965.1 Streptomyces mesophilus
TGTCACGACGCTCGAAGGAACGGCCGCCACGGTCGTCACGGCGGAAGCCGCCACGGTCGTTGTCACGGTCACGGTTGAAGCCGCCACCGCGGTTGTCACGGCTGTCGCGGTTGAACCCGCCACGGTCGTTGTCACGACGCTCGAAGGAACGGCCGCCACGGTCGTCACGGCGGAAGCCGCCACGGTCGTTGTCACGGTCACGGTTGAAGCCGCCACCGCGGTTGTCGCGGTTGAAGCCACCGCCGCGGTTGTCACGGCTGTCACGGTTGAAGCCGCCACGGTCGTTGTCACGACGCTCGAAGGAACGCTCGGAGCGGTCACGGCGCTCGTAGTTGCCCCGCTCGTCGCGGCGCTGCGGACGCTGGTCCGAGTAGGAAGCGGCGGGACGCTCCTCGGTCACCGGCTGCTCCGGCACCTCGGCCACGGCCGCGGCCGCTTCCTCGACGACGGCCTCGGCCGCACGCTCGGCGATGGCCTCGTCCGGGTCGTCGCCGCGCTCACGGGCCGCACGCGCGGTGAGGCGGTCGGCCTCCTCGCGCAGCTCGGTGGCGCGACGCTGCGCGCGCTCCAGCTCCTTGGTCAGCGAGGTGACGTCGCGCTCGGCCTGCTGAGCGGCCTTGTCCGCGGAGTCGGCCTGGACCTCGGTCAGCGAACGCGCACCGGTGATCTCGGCGACCTCCGGGTCGAACGCGCCGGCGCCGCCCACGATGTGACGCGTGGCGTCGACGCCGGCGTCCTCCATGAGACGGAAGATCTGGCGGCGCTGGTGCGGCAGCGAGAGCGAGACGACGGTGCCGCTGCGGCCGGCACGGGCGGTACGGCCCGAGCGGTGCAGGTAGTCCTTGTGGTCGCCGGCCGGGTCCACGTTCAGGACCAGGTCGATGCCGTCGACGTGGATGCCGCGGGCGGCGACGTCGGTGGCGACCAGGGCGTTGACGTAGCCCTTCTTGAAGTCCTCGAGGACGCGGGTACGAGCGCCCTGCGTCATGCCGCCGTGCAGCGCGTCGGCCTTCACACCGGCGTCGCACAGCTGCTCGGCGATACGGTCGGCGCCCAGCTGGGTGCGGACGAAGATGATCGTGCGGCCCTTGCGCGCGGCGATCGCGGCGGTGACCGGAGCCTTGTCGCGCGGCTTCACGATGAGGATGTGGTGCGTCATGGTCGTGACGTTGCCCTGGGCGCTGTCGACCTCGTGCGTCACCGGGTTGTTCAGGTAGCGCTTGACCAGCGTGGAGATCTCGTTCTCCATCGTGGCCGAGAACAGCATCCGCTGGCCGCCGGCCGGCACCTGGTCGAGCAGCTCGGTGACCTCGGGCAGGAAGCCCAGGTCGGCCATCTGGTCGGCCTCGTCGAGGACGGCGACCTCGATGTTCTCGAGCGAGCAGGCGCCACGGTTGATGAGGTCGCGCAGCCGGCCCGGGGTGGCGACGAGGATGTCGACGCCGCGCTCGAGCGCGTAGATCTGGTTGCCCATGGACGTTCCGCCGCAGACGACCTTCATCTTCAGGCCGAGGACGTCGCCGTACGGCTGGAGCGCGTCGGCCACCTGCATGGCGAGCTCACGGGTCGGCGTGAGGATCACACCGCGCGGCTTGTGCTTCTCGGTGCGGCCCTCGGTCAGACGGGCGAGCAGCGGAAGTCCGAAGGACAGGGTCTTGCCGGAGCCGGTACGGCCACGGCCGAGGATGTCCTTGCCGGCCAGGGCGTCCGGGATGGTCGCGGCCTGGATCGGGAAGGGGGTGGTCACACCGTTCTGCGCGAGCTTGCGCACGACGCCCTCGGGCAGACCCAGGTCGGCGAAGGTGACCTCGGGGGTCTCGGGGGTCTCGTCGGCCTCTACGACGGTCTCGAGGACCGCCTCGTCCTCAACGGACGCGGGCATGACGGAGTGATCGGTACTGAAAGTGGACATGCGAAACTGAAACCTCTCGGAGTCTCGGCACGCGCCCATAACTCCGTGAAGTCACAATTCGACCGCCTCAATGCGGTCCAGTCACGGCAAGGGAGAGTACGCGCCTCACGGCGCTCTTCTCTGCGGCGCCGGGCAAATGGGATCAAACGATCTACCACTGTACGCACCCCCCGCACCAAAAGGCAAACCGGCCCCCTTCGGGGCAACTGCACCCAGGCCCTTTACGCAGGTCAGGGGCGTCCCGGACCACTCAGGCAGGGCCCCGGCGAGGCGAAGGCTCCCGCTCCTGGATCTCCTCGTACCGCTCTTCCTGGGACAGCTGCGTCTGGTGCGCTCCCGCCGAATCCGAGGGCTGCGGCGACGGCTCCTCACTCGGCGTCGGGGTCGGCGAGGGCTCCGGCTCGGGGGGCTCCTGGGACGGGCTGGGCCTCGGCTCCTTCGTGCGGGTCCGCGTCGGCGTCGGATCCGGGTCGGCCGGGCCCGCGGACGGCTCGACGGCGCCCGAGGGGGACGCGCTGGGCGTATCGGAGCCGGACGCGCTCGGGCTCGCCCCGTTCTTCGCCGCGGGCTGCCCGCCGCGCGCGCCGCCGGAGACCACCGCACCCCCGTCGGGCCCGGTTCCGTCGCCCTGCTGCGAGGAGGAGGGTCCCGGCGCGGGCTTGTCCCCGTCGCCCCCGAGGCTCACGCATCCCGCACTCGCTGCGACCGCGAGCAGCACGGCGGCCCACCGCAGCGAACGGCCGTATGGCGGGCGGTCGGGAAAGGGCGGCTGGCGCACGGCGGCACCTCCGGGGCACGGCGACAGGGATCGCCGTGCCCAACTCCCGTACGGCGTAAGAAGACACGGATGCGACAGGTGTGGCACCAGGTCCGCTCTGTTGCGGACATGCGGCACCACGGCCGAACCGACCCCGCCACAAACCATCACCCGCCGATCAGAAACCGGCCCAACCGACGGCCCGACGAAAACCGGCCGCCTCGCGGACAATGGCGATGTGCTGGAGATGACGCGTGAAGCCTTCGAAGAGCTGGTGAGCGAGGCGCTCGACCAGATTCCGCCGGAATTGACCCGGGTCATGGACAACGTCGCGGTGTTCGTGGAGGACGAACCCCCCGCCGACGACCCCGAACTGCTCGGCCTCTACGAGGGCACCCCGCTCACCGACCGCGGCGAGTGGTACGCCGGCGTGCTGCCGGACCGTATCTCCATCTACATGGGCCCGACCCTGCGCTACTGCGAGACCTCCGAGGACGTCGTCCACGAGGTCGCGGTGACGGTGGTCCACGAGATCGCCCACCACTTCGGCATCGAGGACGAGCGGCTGCACGAGCTGGGCTGGGGCTGACCTCGGCATCCCTGGGCGGGGCGAACCCCGTACCCAGACCCGGGCATAACCCCGTACCCATCCGGGCATACGGGCCCAATGGCCCGCGACCCGTACGCCGCCATAGCCCGCCTACGCCACGCAGCAGCACGCGTGCGCCGCACGACAACCCCCTTCCTGTGTCGTGCGGCGCGCGTACGGAACACACCTCGCGCACTCGTACGCCATTACCGCGCACGCCACCCGCACCCCGTCCCCGAACTGGTCCACCCCCCGCATCCCTACGCCCGCGCGCTCGGCATGGTGGCCGTGGTGCTGCTCGGCGCGTGGCTCGGGCTCCTGATCGTGGGCAGTGTCCGCACCCCCGTGGGTCCGATGGACACCAAGATGACGCTGCGACCCTCCGTCAGCGGCGGCACGAAGATCAATATCTCGCCGCTCGGCTCCCTGCGGCTCGAGTCGCACCGCGCCCCCATCCGGCTCGACGTCGACGTCGACCGCCTCGACCCGGACCGCGCCCAGGCCCTGGTCGACCACCCCGAGCGCTTCTCCGGACTACAGGACGAGGTCACCGCCGACGTCACCTCCGGCACCCGCGACCTGGCCCTTCGCTCCTGCATCGCGGTGGTGTCCGGCGCCACCGTGCTCGGCCTCGCCGTCTTCCGCACCCCGCGCCGCGCCCTCGCGGCCGGCGGCACGGCCCTCGCGCTGCTCGCGGCCTCCGGGCTCTCGGCCTTCGCCACCTGGAACCCCAAGTCGGTCCTGGAGCCGAAGTTCGACGGCCTGCTCGCCTCGGCCCCCTCCCTCGTCGGCAACGCGCGCAGCATCGTCACCGAATTCGACGTCTACCAGAAGGAGTTGGCGCGCCTGGTCACCAATGTCACCAGGCTGTACGACGCCGCCTCCACGCTCCCGCAGTACGCGGCCGACCCCACCACCATCCGCCTCCTGCACGTCTCCGACATCCACCTCAACCCCGCGGCGTGGCAGATCATCGGCTCCCTCGTCGAGCAGTACGACATCGATCTGATCGTCGACTCCGGCGACACCATGGACCACGGCAGCCCCGCCGAGAACCCCTTCCTCGACCCGGTCCAGGACCTCGGCGCCCCGTACGTCTGGGTCCGCGGCAACCACGATTCACAAGCCACCCAGGCGTATCTGGAGGGCCTGAAGAACGTCCACGTCCTCGACGACGGCGAAGCGGCCGACGTCGCGGGGCTGCGCATCGCCGGCATGGGCGATCCGCAGTACACCCCGGACCGCTCCGTGGCCGCCGAGGGGGATCCGGCGGAGGAGATCGCCGGGTCCACCCTGGCCTCGGCGCTGTGGGCACAGCGCTCCCGCGGCACCCCCGTCGACATCGCGGTCGCCCACAACCCGGTGGCGGCCCGCCAGACCGACGGCGCGGTCCCGCTCGTCCTGGCCGGGCACGTGCACCACCAGGAGATGGAGGTCATGGACCGGGGCACCCGGCTCCGTATCGAAGGGTCCACGGGCGGCAGCGGTCTGCGCGCGGTCGAGGTCGACGAGGGGGACGACCCCGACCCCATCGAGGCCTCCGTCCTCTACCTGGACCGCGAGACCAAGCACCTCCAGGCCTGGGACGAGATCCGACTCGGCGGTCTGGGGCTGACGAAAGCCGAGGTCAGCCGCCATCTCCCGGAGGAGAACACCCCTGGCGCGACCCCCTCCCCGACGGGGCCTCCCACGCGCTCGAGCCGGGGTCCGTAAACCGTTTTGGCGATACCTCCCCCCATCCCATATGCTTCTCACGTCCCCGACGCGCTGCGCAGTGTTCATTCACCGAGTGGCGCCCAGGCGGGCCGATAGCCCTCATCGTCTAGCGGCCTAGGACGCCGCCCTTTCAAGGCGGTAGCACGGGTTCGAATCCCGTTGGGGGCACGCACCACCCTGTGCGACACTTGAGTCGCGCAACAGCATGGTCCTGTGGAGCAGTTTGGAGTGCTCGCCACCCTGTCAAGGTGGAGGCCGCGGGTTCAAATCCCGTCAGGACCGCTGAGGTTTTTTCCAAACCTCGTGGCTGGGTAGCTCAGTTGGTACGAGCGATCGCCTGAAAAGCGATAGGTCGCCGGTTCGATCCCGGCCCCAGCCACCGCCCCTGAAAAGGGAACAAGGCCCCTCCGAGGTTCTCGGAGGGGCCTTGTCGTTGCCTCCCGCGCGGTCGCCGTCCGCACCGGCGCCGCCAACACCCGTACTCAGCGCGCCCGTCGGACCAGCCGGTCCAGGCTCGGCTCGACGACGGGGCGCAGCACCGTACGCACCGGGCGGGTGCACAGCAGGGTCACCACGGCGGCCGCCGCGAGGGAGACCGCGACCCGGCCCGCCGGGGTCGCCAGGAACTCGTGGTCGTACCAGCCGAGATAGGACGCACCCCGGATCACGAAGCCGTGCAGGAGATAGCCGTAGAGCGTGCCGGCGCCGAGCGTGGTGAACCACATACGGCGCCCCGGGGTCCACGCCAGGAAGCACACGCCGAGCACGAGGGCTGCGGCGAACAACGCGAACGTCATGACCGGTCCTGTCCAGGCGGCCATGCCCAAGTCCTGCGCGTTGTAGCGGTGGAAGAACCAGGATGTGTTCATGCGCGGCACCGCCCAGTAGGCCACGAGCAGAGCCATCGCGACCACGGGGACCGCCGCGATACGCACGCGCCGGTCCCGCACCCGTGCGATGTGCTCGGGCCGCAGGCACAGACCGAGCACGAAGTACGGCAAGTACTGCAGGACCCGCCCCAGGTCCAGATCGTCACCGATCCCGCCCGCCACCGACGCCACCGCCGCGACCAGCAGAGCGAGCGGGAGCGGCCACCGCACCGCGCGCCACACCGGTACGGACAGGCGCCACAGGAACAGCGCGGGCAGGAACCACAGGATCCAGTACGGATCGGCCAGGGAGAGCGGGAAGTCGGGCTGCCGCAGCTGCCGTTGGAAGAGCGTGTACGCCACTTCGAAGACCACATACGGAACCAGCACCCCGCCGAGGAGCCGCTGCACCTTGGCCGTACTGCCGTCGAAGGTGCGGGAGAAATAGCCGGCGATCATGATGAACACCGGCATGTGCACGGCGTACACCAGCGTGTAGACCGCCTCCACGATCCGTCCGCTGCCGGGCAGTGGCTCCCATGCGTGTCCCATCGCGACCAGCACGATGGCCAGGTACTTCGCATTGTCGAAGAACGCGTCCCGGCCCGGACGCCGGCGGACGACCTCCGGCGCCGGGACGGGCAGGGCGGGTGCGGTGCGTATCGCGTACATCAGCTGTGCCACCCAGGCACCCTAGCCACGTCACGCCCTCGGCGCTGCGGCCTGCATCACGGCCCCTCCACGGCGGCCGGCTCCGCGGTACGGAGCCGTCGGCGCCACTCCCGTACGCCGAAGAAGGTCCCGACCGCGGCCACCACGCCCGCGAGGACGGCCCAGTCCGGCACCGCGTCGCCCACGCGGCGGGCCCACTGCTCGACCGTGAACGAGGAGTCCACGGAGAGGAGTCCGGGCAGTGCTGTCGTGCCGTCGAAGGCGAGGAACAGGGTGCCGAGGAGGATGAAGAAGAGGCCCGAGGCCAGCGAGGTGGTGTGCAACGACAGGCGGCCGAGGCGGAGTTCACGGCCGCGAAGCCAGCGCCGCCGGCCGAGCGAGAAGCGGTCCCACAGCAGGGCCAGGACGAAGAGCGGGGCCGCCATGCCCAGGGCGTACACGGCGAGCAGCGCACCGCCGTACGCCGGATTGCCGCCGAGGGCCGCCACCGTGAGCACGCTGCCCAGGATCGGGCCCGCGCAGAAGCCCGCGAGTCCGTAGACCGCGCCGAGCGCGTACACGGAGAGCGCGGAGGTGGGCCGGATCCGGCCGGAAAGCTCCGCCATACGGCGGGAGGCGAAGCCGAGGCCCAGGATCTGCAGCACGCCGAGCGCGATGATCAGCCAGCCGCCGAGCTGTACGAGCAGATCGCGGTTGCCGTAGAAGAAGCGGCCCGCGAAGGAGCCCGCCGCGCCCAGCGGTACCAAGGTGGTCGCCAGGCCCAGGTAGAAGATGCCCGTGCGGGCCAGGAGCCGGCCGGTGCTGTCGATCGTGTACGCGAAGAAGGCGGGCAGGAGCAGCGCGCTGCACGGGCTCAGGAGCGCGAGGAGGCCGCCGAGGAAGGCGGCCAAGTAGCCGATGTCCGCCGTCACTTGGGGTCCCGGTCGGCAGCGGCGAGCGCCTCGTCGATCGCCTGCGTGAAGGTCTCGGCGGGCTGCGCGCCCGCGATCGGGCGGCCGTTGACGAGGAAGGACGGCGTCGAGGCCGCCCCCAGTCCGTAGGCCTCCTGCTGGTCCCGGGTCACGGCCTTGCGGGCCTCGTCGCTCGCCACATCCCGTACGAAACGGTCCACGTCCTTGACGCCCGCCTGCTCGGCCAGGGCCTTCAGACGGTCCGCAGCGAACCCCTTCTCCTTCGCGCCCTCCGCGTACGCCGCCGCGTGGAACTCCCAGAAGCGGCCCTGCTGCCCGGCCGCCCAGGCGCCCCGCGCCGCCGCCTCCGACTCCTCGCCGAAGATCGGGAAGTTGCGCCACTCGATCCGCAGCTTCCCCGCGTCCACGTACTTCTTCACAAGGTCCGGCTCGGTGTCCCGCGCGAACTTGCCGCAGAAGCCGCACTTGAAGTCCGCGTACTCGATCATCACGACGGGTGCGTCGGCACGCCCCTGTGCGAGCGGGTCCTTCGCGTCGCGCCGCGCGAGCTTCGCCAGTTGCGTGTACGTGTCGTTCTGCTCGGGAGCGGACTCGGGTGTGGACACGTCGGCCACCGCGTCCGAACCGGAGGGGCCGGAGGCCGACTCGGGCTTGGTCGCCGAGTACGAGAACCAGCCGAAGAGCAGCGCGGCGGCGACCACACCGGCACCGATGGCCAGACCCCGCTTCTTGGGGTCACGGGCGGGGGGCTGCTGAGAAGGCGCTGTGGAGTTGGACATGGAGTTCTCCGTGAGGGAAGGCTGCGGCAAGGGCGACGGCCCTGCGGCAAGGCGTTCGGAAGCCGGGTGCGCGCAGGAAGGTCGTACGGGCAAGGCGAAGTAGCGCGCGGTGCGGGCTACACGCGCAGCACGGAGAGAGTGACGGGAGTGGGCGGGTCACCCGGCGGCGGGCCGCGCTCGGGGGTGACACCCACGAAAGCGCCGCAGTCGGCGAGGCCGGCCGGTGCGGCGGCCTGGCCGGCGAGCAGTTCCTGCGCGCCGGTACCGCGCGAGGGCGCGGCCGGCTGGGACCCGCGCTCGGCCGGGTCGCTCTCGCCGCAGCCGGGCAGCGCGTCGTCCACGACGGTGACGGCGGCCGAAGCCCCGTAGGACGAAGAGGATGAAAAAGAGGAAGAAGACGCCGGGGCGGCGGCGGAGGCCCCGCAGAGCACCCCCACCACGGCGAGCAGCACGCCCACGAGCAACGGCACCGCGAAGAGGCGGCGGGCGGGGGCGGCGGGCATGGGGACCAGTGTGCCCTACGGGACACAGGGGGCTGTTACCGGGACACAAGGGGCGGATGCGGGGGACGCAGGGGCACAGGCAGGGGGACGGAGGTGGGGGACACAGAGGGACGGAGGTGGGGGACACAGGGGACAGAAATGCGTTCGCCACCGCCGAGGCCCGGGTGAGATCCTGGAGTCCGTATGTCTACTTCCTTCGACGATCTCGCAGCCCTCCTCGGCGAGAGTTCGCTCCGCGACGCCCACCGCCTCGGCCGCCGGCTCGAGGGGGCCCGCCGTATCCGCAAGCCCGAGGCGCGTCAGGCGGTGCTCGACGAGATCGCCGGCGAGGCCGAGAAGTCGGCTGCCCGCATACGGGAGCGGCGGGCCGCGCTGCCGGCGATCACGTATCCCGAGCAGCTGCCGGTCAGCCAGAAGAAGGACGAGATCGCCGCCGCGATCCGCGATCACCAGGTGGTGATCGTCGCGGGCGAGACCGGCTCCGGAAAGACGACGCAGATCCCGAAGATCTGCATGGAGCTCGGCCGCGGCGCCCGCGGCATGATCGGCCATACGCAGCCGAGGCGCATCGCCGCCCGTACGGTCGCCGAGCGCGTGGCCGAGGAGCTGAACACCCCGCTCGGCGAGGTCGTCGGCTGGAAGGTCCGCTTCACGGACCAGGTCAGCAACTCCACGTACGTGAAGCTGATGACGGACGGCATCCTGCTCGCCGAGATCCAGACGGACCGCGAGCTGCGCGCGTACGACACGATCATCATCGACGAGGCCCACGAGCGGTCCCTCAACATCGACTTCCTGCTCGGCTATCTCGCCCAGCTGCTGCCCAAGCGCCCGGATCTGAAGGTCGTCATCACCTCGGCGACCATCGACCCGGAGCGGTTCTCCCGGCACTTCGGCGACGCCCCGATCGTCGAGGTCTCGGGGCGTACGTATCCGGTCGAGGTCCGCTACCGCCCGCTCCTCGAAGACGACAGCGAAGATTCCGACCGCGACCAGATCACCGCGATCTGCGACGCCGTGGAGGAGCTCCAGGGCGAGGGCAAGGGCGACATCCTCGTCTTCCTCTCCGGTGAGCGCGAGATCCGCGATACGGCGGACGCGCTGGAGAAGAAGAAGTACAAGTTCACGGAGGTCCTCCCCCTCTACGCGCGCCTGTCGCACGCCGAGCAGCACCGGGTCTTCCAGCCGCATACGGGCCGCAGGATCGTCCTCGCCACGAATGTCGCGGAGACCTCCCTCACCGTCCCCGGCATCAAGTACGTGATCGATCCGGGCACCGCCCGTATCTCGCGCTACAGCCATCGCACCAAGGTCCAGCGGCTCCCCATCGAGGCGATCTCCCAGGCGAGCGCGAATCAGCGCAAGGGCCGCTGCGGCCGTACGTCGGACGGCATCTGCATCCGGCTGTACTCGGAGGAGGACTTCGAGTCCCGCCCGGAGTTCACGGACGCCGAGATCCTCCGTACGAACCTGGCCTCCGTCATCCTGCAGATGACCGCGGCCGGCCTCGGCGACATCGAGAAGTTCCCCTTCATCGACCCGCCGGACCACCGCAACATCCGCGACGGCGTCCAACTCCTGCAGGAACTGCACGCGTTGGACCCCACGCAGAAGGACGTCCGCAAGCGCCTTACGCCGATGGGCCGCAAGCTCGCCCAGCTGCCGGTCGACCCGCGTCTTGCCCGCATGGTCGTGGAGGCCGACAAGAACGGGTGCGTACGCGAGGTCATGGTGATCGCGGCCGCCCTGTCCATCCAGGACCCGCGCGAGCGCCCGGCCGAGAAGCAGACGCAGGCGGACCAGCAGCACGCGCGGTTCAAGGACGAGACGTCCGACTTCCTCGCGTATCTGAATCTGTGGCGCTATGTGCGCGAGCAGCAGAAGGAGCGCGGCTCCAGCTCGTTCCGCCGCATGTGCAAGCAGGAGTATCTGAACTTCCTGCGCATCCGCGAGTGGCAGGACATCTATACGCAGCTGCGCACCGTCGCCAAGCAGATGGGTATCCATCTCTCCGACGAGGACGCTCCCGCCGCCGACCAGCAGGTCCACGTCTCGCTCCTCGCGGGCCTTCTCTCCCATATCGGGATGAAGGATGTGAAGGACGGCGCGAAGAACGAGTATCTGGGCGCCCGCAGCGCCAAGTTCGCGATCTTCCCGGGTTCGGCGCTCTTCAAGAAGGCCCCGCGCTTCGTGATGTCCGCCGAACTGGTGGAGACCTCGCGCCTGTGGGCGCGGGTCAACGCGAAGATCGAGCCCGAGTGGATCGAGCCGCTCGCCGAGCACCTGGTCAAGCGCACCTACTCCGAGCCGCACTGGGAGAAGGACCAGGCCGCGGTGATGGCGTACGAGAAGGTGACGCTCTACGGCGTCCCGATCGTCACCGAGCGCAAGGTGAACTACGGGCGGATCGACGCGGAGGTCAGCCGCGAGCTGTTCATCCGCAACGCCCTGGTCGAGGGCGACTGGCGTACGCACCACAAGTTCTTCGCCGACAACCGACGGCTGCTCACCGAGGTCGAGGAGCTGGAGCACCGGGCCCGGCGCCGCGACATCATGGTCGACGACGACACCCTCTTCGACTTCTACGACGAGCGCGTGCCCGAGCACGTCGTCTCCGGCGCTCACTTCGACTCCTGGTGGAAGCAGAAGAAGCGCGAGGAGCCCGAGCTGCTCGATTTCGAGCGCTCGATGCTGATCCGCGAGTCCGCGGAGGCCGTCACCAAGGACGACTATCCGGACTCCTGGCGGCAGGGGCAGCTGAAGTTCCGGGTGACGTACCAGTTCGAGCCGGGCGCGGACGCGGACGGCGTGACCGTCCACATCCCGCTGCAGGTCCTCAACCAGGTCACCGACGAGGGCTTCGACTGGCAGATCCCGGGGCTGCGGGAGGACGTGGTCACCGAGCTGATCAGGTCGCTCCCCAAGCCGATCCGCCGCCATTACGTACCGGCGCCGAACTACGCGAAGGCCTTCCTGGAGCGGGCGACCCCGCTTCAGGAGCCGCTTCCGGTCACATTGGCCCGTGAGCTGAAGGCAATGGTGGGCGTCCCGGTCACGGCCGAGGACTTCGATCTCACCCGCGTACCGGACCACTTGAAGATCACGTTCCGGATCGTCGACGAGCGCCGCAAGAAGCTCGCCGAGGCCAAGGATCTGGAGGCGCTGCGGCTCCAGCTCAAGCCGAAGGCACGGCAGGCCATCTCCAAGGCGGCCGCGGCGACGGCCGAACGCTCCGGCGGCGAGGCCATCGAGCGGTCCGGTCTGACGGACTGGACGATCGGCACGCTCACGAAGGTCTTCGAGACCCGGCGCGCGGGCCAGCCGGTCAAGGCGTACCCGGCGCTCGTCGACGCGGGCTCCGCCGTGGACGTACGGCTCTTCGACACCGAGGCCGAACAGCAGGCGGCCATGTGGAAGGGCACCCGCCGCCTGATCCTCCTCAACATCCCGGTCAACGTCTCGAAGTTCGCCTCCGGCAAGCTGACGAACCAGCAGAAGCTCACGCTCTCCGCCAGCCCGCACGGCTCGATCCAGGCGCTCGTCGACGACTGCGTGACGGCCGCCGCGGACCGGCTGATCGACGGCTTCGGCGGCCCGGCCTGGGACGAGGAGTCCTACCGGAAGCTGTACGAGAAGGTCCGCGCCGACATCGTGGACGCCACCGTGCACACGGTCGGCCAGGTGCAGCAGGTGCTCGCCGCATGGCAGGCCTGTGAGCGCCGTCTGAAGTCCACGAGGAGCGCGGCGCTGCTGCCCAACCTCCAGGACGTACGGAAGCAGTTGGACGCCCTCGTGAAGCCGGGCTTCGTGACGGCGACCGGGCTGCGGCGCCTTCCCGACGTGATGCGCTATCTCGTCGCGGCCGACCGCCGGCTGCAGCAGATGCCCACCTCCGTGCAGCGGGACACCTCGCGCATGGAGAAGGTGCACGAGATGCAGGACGAGTACGCCTGGCTCCTGGAGCAGTTGCCGCAGGGGCGGCCCGTGCCGCAGGAGGTCCTGGAGATCCGCTGGATGATCGAGGAACTGCGCGTCAGCTACTTCGCGCACGCCCTCGGCACCGCGTATCCGATCTCCGACAAACGCATCGTGAAGGCGGTGGACGCGGCGGCCCCGTAGGCGGCCTGGGCTGTGACGATCCCGTCGCGATAAGTGAGTTCGACCGGCGGGCCTGCACTGCTGTACAGTCTCTTCTCGCAGCGCAACGCAGAAATAAGCGCCGCGAAACCTGGTCCTGTGGAGCAGTTTGGAGTGCTCGCCACCCTGTCAAGGTGGAGGCCGCGGGTTCAAATCCCGTCAGGACCGCAGTAAAGAAGGCCCGCACCGTTCGGTGCGGGCCTTCTGCGTATCCGGGCCGGTTGTTCCGGACCTCCGGGCCGGTGCCGCACGCCTGAGCCGGCGCCGCACGCCCGGGACCGCCCCGCTTGTCCTGGACCGGCCGCACGCGGCCGAGGCCGTCTTGACGCCCGCGCCGGCCCCCGGTACTTCAACAGGGAGGCAGGAACTCCTCGTACGCCAGGAGGTGGCGCATGGCGGCATCCGCGCGGCATGAGACCCGAGCGCTCCTGCGTGCCCATCTCTCGGCCGCGACCGGCTATCGCCATCTCACCCGGCACTGCGCGATCTGCCACCGGCTCCTGAGGCTCGCGATGCAGCCGGAAGGGCAGGAGCCTCGGGAGGGCCAGGAGGCCCCCGAGGACGAAAGTCCCGTCAAGGGATGACCAAAGCCGATTCCGGGCACCCGTGCCCGGTGGGAAGCTGATGCCGGGTCACGGATGTTCCTCCCGGCTCCCTACCGCAGTCACGTCATATGCCACAAGCGGTCTGACCTGTGACGGGTGTCACCGAACGGGTTTTGGGAAAGCCGGAACTTACACCCCTCCTACAACAGGTCGATTTAATATGTGCAATTGCACCGCCTCGTGGAGGGTACCGAGGGGCACGCACCAAGCCTGAGCAGAGTCGAACAAGGCCGCTCAGCAACCGCCCGGACAGGGCGTCGAGCAGGGCTCCGAGCGCACAAAAAAGATCGCGCTGGACCCGGCGGAGTCCAGCGCGATCGACGACGCACCCGAAAGTCTTGGGCAGGGCTCCCGTTGGGGCGGGGACCCGGTGTCGTATGGAGCTATATGCGGGCAGATACCGAGTTGGGGGACCCGGAACAGCCCTTATGCGGAGCTAAGGGGTGGTTCAGGCCTCGCTGCGCTGCTGCGGAATGCCCGCAAGCAGTGCGCGGACCTCAGCCTCGCGGTAACGACGGTGCCCACCCAGCGTGCGGATGGACGTGAGCTTGCCGGCCTTCGCCCAGCGCGTGACCGTCTTCGGGTCGACGCGGAACATCGTGGCGACCTCAGCCGGGGTCAGCAGCGGCTCGGCATCAGGGGTGCGAGCGGTCATGAGCGGCCTCCTCGGGAGAACCGAACCTTCTCGGTTCTTTCCTTTAAATTCTGCACCTTGACCCGCGTTGCCCGATATGGCGGACACGGGTCGAGTCGGTTATAGGACGAACGGCTTGTCCTCGGCACTACAACTACACCATCCGTCCAGCCGCGTCGGCCAAACCGATGGAATTGCCCTCTCAGGTGTCCATCAACGACGGAAGCCGATGGACCATGCCATAGCGGACAGTCACGCCATTGTGACGATCAGTCACAGCGTGATCAGAAGTCATCAGGCCCCCCAATCAGAGTGCAATGCCGAGCGTTCCGCCCCCAGTTGGGCGGATGGAGCCCTCCCCGGACTCCTTGTCCTATTTTGGCATGGAGCAAGGGGAAGGATGCAAGGGTGATGTAAGTGCGGTCCGTCACGCTTGACCCAATGGCCCGGATCGGGACCTACGTCCTCGCAGTCCTCCGACCATAGCCCCAAGCGAGATGCGCAAAAGACCCGAGAGTTTGCGAGATGTACCGATTTGGTCAGCTTGCGAACTGCATCGCGCGAACCGTCCGCCACCGTTCCATAAGTCGTGCATACGCGACACCGGCCCGCTCGCCGTCGCCCTGACGGAGCGCTGCGATCCCCTCCGCGACATCCGCGGCCGAGTGGTCCTCGTCGAGGTGATCGGAGGGCAGGGTGTGCACGAGCCCGCCGTAGTCCAGCTCGACGAGGGAACGCGGATGGAACTCTTCGAGCCACCGCCCGACATCCATCAGACCGTCGATCAGCGGCCCCTCCTCGAGGGTGTCGCGCAGCGTCTTCAACGCCCGCGCGACCCGTCGACGGGCCTGCACCATCGGTGTGCGGTAGCGCAGCAGGGGCGCACCGTCGCCCGCGCCCGCCTCCTCCTCGGGCGCCGGCTTCTCCTCGTACAACCGCTCCTCGTCGGTGAAGAGGACGAACCAGCTCAGCGGGACATGCCAGGTGGCGGAGCGGATCCAGGGGCGGGCGTCGGGGTTGCGCTCGAGCCAGGACTCGTAGTCGGAGGCCGTCTGCCGGCGCAGCACGGGCGGCAGGACCGCGTCCAGTACGGGCTTCGGCAGCTGCTCGTCCAGTGCACCGAGCGCCTGCCAGCCGCGCAGCCGGGTGCGCCAGGGGCATACGCACAGCACCCCGTCCACGTACGCGACGAAGGCGTCACTGCTCTCGTGGACCGGGACCGGGACGGGCGGGGTGGGCACCAAGTCCCTCAGCGAGCGGCGGAGTTCGTCCTGGTACGAGGGGCGCTCCTCGCGCTCCGCGTACCGCACCCAGTGGGTGCGCTCGGGCTCGGGAAACGCGGCCAGCGGCTCGTACACGCGCAGATAGGACGCGTAGGGGACACACACCGCCGAAGCCTTGGCCACGCCTGCTCCCTCCCCTGCGGGTCGCCTCGGAAACCCGCCGAGGACCCTCGGAACTTGTTCCGAATCGTCCCACGGCCCTCCTTCACGAGAGAGTGATCCGCGGCACTCCGGTGCTGGGCGGGCCCGACAGGTCTTAATCTGCTGTCCAACGGCCTCCCCACCCACAGGAAGCCGCTCCAACCGCCGCAATATCCATGGGAGTCACCACCGTGACCGAAGTGACCGGCGCCCCTGCCGACGTGCTGCACACCCTGTTCCACTCCGACCAGGGCGGCCATGAGCAGGTAGTGCTCTGCCAGGACCGAGTGAGCGGCCTCAAGGCCGTCATCGCCCTCCACTCCACCGCTCTGGGCCCCGCCCTCGGCGGCACCCGTTTCTACCCGTACGCGAGCGAGGCCGAGGCCGTCGCCGACGCGCTGAACCTCGCGCGCGGGATGTCGTACAAGAACGCCATGGCCGGACTCGACCACGGCGGCGGCAAGGCCGTGATCATCGGGGACCCCGAGAAGATCAAGAGCGAGGAACTGCTGCTCGCCTACGGCCGTTTCGTCGCCTCCCTCGGCGGCCGCTATGTGACGGCCTGCGATGTCGGTACGTACGTCGCCGACATGGACGTGGTCGCGCGCGAATGCCGCTGGACCACCGGCCGCTCCCCCGAGAACGGCGGCGCGGGCGACTCCTCCGTGCTCACCGCCTTCGGCGTCTACCAGGGCATGCGCGCCAGCGCCCAGCACCTGTGGGGCGACCCGTCGCTGCGCGGCCGCAAGGTCGGTGTCGCCGGCGTCGGCAAGGTCGGCCACCATCTCGTGGAGCACCTGGTCTCCGAAGGTGCCGAGATCGTCATCACGGACGTCCGCGAGGAATCCGTACAGCGGATTCTGGACAAGCACCCGGGCCTTGTGACCTCGGCCGCCGACACCGACGAGCTGATCCGCGCCGAGGGCCTCGACATCTACGCCCCTTGTGCGCTGGGCGGCGCCCTCAACGACGTCACCGTGCCGATGCTCACCGCGAAGATCGTCTGCGGTGCGGCCAACAACCAGCTCGAGCACCCGGGCGTGGAGAAGGACCTCGCGGACCGCGGCATCCTCTATGCCCCCGACTACGTGGTGAACGCCGGCGGCGTGATCCAGGTCGCCGATGAGCTGCACGGTTTCGACTTCGACCGCTGCAAGGCCAAGGCCTCGAAGATCTACGACACGACGCTGGCCATCTTCGACCGCGCCAAGGCGGACGGCATCCCGCCGGCCGCGGCGGCGGACCGGATCGCGGAGCAGCGGATGGCAGAGGCGCGGGCGGCCAGGCGTACGGCCTGAATTCATGCGTTTGGGCGGGTCCTGGACGCCTTTTGTTCGGGACCCGTCCATGTCATCGGGGAGACAAGGCTCACGCTCGTCGGCGGGTCGCACGCCAAGAACAGGTTAAAATCGGGGCTGACCAGCGGGGACGGGGCTCTTCGCAGGTCCTCGCAGCAGGCGCGTCCTGTGGGCGGCGTACCGTATGGGCGCCGAAGCAGGTACCGTTGAAGCCCTACGGCACGGTCTCTCCACGGAGAGTCCGTTCCTGATCATGAACGCGTGTCAAGACTCTGGGGCCAGTGCGCCCCATATCCAAGGGGGTCGAGCCATGGGGCGCGGCCGGGCAAAGGCCAAGCAGACGAAGGTCGCCCGCCAGCTGAAGTACAGCAGCGGCGGGACTGACCTGTCGCGTCTGGCCAACGAGCTGGGCGCTTCGACTTCGCAGCAGCCGCCTAATGGCGAGCCGTTCGAGGATGACGAGGAAGACGACCCGTACGCCCAGTACGCGGATCTGTACAACGACGACGAGGATGAGGACGAAGAGTCCGATCCGCCGTCGTCTCAGCGCCGCGGCGCTTGACCTCGTAAGGCGATAACAGAACCCGGTCCGGCGAAGTCTGCCGGACCGGGTTCTGTGCTGCGTTCATTTTGTGGCGGCAGCACAGGTCTTGTCCGCCGGGCACACACAACGGCGCCCGCTCCTCGTGAGGAGCGGGCGCCCTTGCGCAAAGGTCAGGCGCTGTAGTCGCCGACCATCTCGGCACCCACCGTACGGTCGCCGCGGTCCGTGATCTCGCCCGCGACCCACGCCTCGACCCCACGGTCCGCCAGCGTCTGAACGGCGACCTCCGCGGACTCCTCCGGAACGATCGCGATCATGCCGACGCCCATGTTGAGCGTCTTCTCCAGCTCCAGGCGCTCGACCGAGCCCGCCTTGCCGACCAGGTCGAAGACCGGGTCGGGGGTCCAGGTGGAGCGGTCCACGGTGGCGTGCAGACCGGACGGGATCACCCGGGCCAGGTTGGCCGCGAGGCCGCCGCCCGTGACGTGGCTGAACGCGTGCACCTCGGTGGTGCGCAGCATCGCCAGGCAGTCCAGGGAGTAGATCTTCGTCGGCTCAAGGAGCTCCTCGCCGAGGGTGCGGCCGAGTTCGGCCACCTCCTGGTCGAGGCGCATGCCGGCGCGGTCGAACAGGACGTGCCGTACGAGCGAATACCCGTTGGAGTGAAGACCGGAGGACGCCATCGCGATGACCGCGTCCCCCTTACGGATACGTTCCGCGCCCAGGACCTGGTCCGCCTCGACGGCGCCCGTACCCGCGCCCGCGACGTCGAAGTCGTCGGGACCGAGCAGACCGGGGTGCTCCGCGGTCTCGCCGCCGACGAGCGCGCAGCCCGCGAGGACACAGCCCTCGGCGATGCCCTTGACGATGGCGGCGACCCGCTCGGGGTGGACCTTGCCGACGCAGATGTAGTCGGTCATGAAGAGCGGTTCGGCGCCGCAGACCACGATGTCGTCCATGACCATCGCGACGAGGTCGTGGCCGATGGTGTCGTAGACCCCGAGCTGCCGCGCGATGTCGACCTTGGTGCCGACGCCGTCGGTGGCCGAGGCGAGCAGCGGGCGGTCGAAGCGCTTGAGCGCGGAGGCGTCGAAGAGGCCGGCGAACCCGCCGAGGCCGCCGAGACCGGTGGTCTCGGGGCGCTGCGTCTTCTTCACCCACTCCTTCATCAGCTCGACGGCGCGGTCGCCCGCCTCGATGTCCACGCCGGCGGAGGCGTAGGACGCACCGGACTGGGTGCCCGGGGACGGAGTCCCCTGATGCGGCTCAGCAGACATTGCCTGGGATCTTTCGGTCGAGAGAGGTGAAGGTGGCTTACGGCCGGCGGATCGCGTCGGTCGCTGCCGTGGCGGCGGCGCCCGCCGCCAGTTCCGTCTCCAGAAGCTGCTTGCCGAGCAGTTCGGGGTCCGGAAGCTCCATCGGGTATTCGCCGTCGAAGCAGGCACGGCACAGATTCGGCTTGGCGATGGTGGTCGCCTCGATCATGCCGTCGATGGAGATGTACGAGAGGGAGTCGGCCCCGAGGGACGTGGCGATCTCGTCGACCGTCATGCCGTTGGCGATGAGCTCGGCGCGGGTCGCGAAGTCGATACCGAAGAAGCAGGGCCACTTCACGGGCGGCGACGAGATGCGGATGTGCACCTCGGCGGCGCCGGCCTCGCGGAGCATCCGGACCAGCGCGCGCTGGGTGTTGCCGCGGACGATCGAGTCGTCGACGACCACCAGGCGCTTGCCCTTGATGACTTCCTTGAGCGGATTGAGCTTGAGACGGATACCGAGCTGGCGGATCGTCTGCGAGGGCTGGATGAAGGTGCGGCCGACGTAGGCGTTCTTCACCAGGCCCGAGCCGTACGGGATGCCGCTGGCCTCGGCGTAACCGATGGCGGCGGGCGTGCCGGACTCCGGTGTCGCTATCACCAGGTCGGCCTCGACCGGGTACTCCTTGGCGAGCTTGCGGCCCATCTCCACGCGGGAGAGGTACACGTTGCGGCCGGCGATGTCGGTGTCGGGACGCGCGAGGTACACGTACTCGAAGACGCAGCCCTTCGGCTTGGCCTCGGCGAAACGTGAGGTGCGCAGGCCGTTCTCGTCGATGGCGATCATCTCGCCGGGCTCGACCTCGCGGACGTACGCGGCGCCGCAGATGTCGAGGGCCGCGGACTCGGAGGCCACGACCCAGCCGCGCTCGAGGCGGCCGAGTACCAGCGGGCGGATGCCCTGCGGGTCGCGGGCCGCGTACAGCGTGGACTCGTCCATGAAGACGAGCGAGAAGGCGCCACGGACCTCGGGCAGGACCTTCGCGGCGGCCTCTTCTATGGTCAGCGGCTTGCCGTCGTCGTCCTGCTGGCCCGCGAGGAGCGCGGTGACCAGGTCGGTGTCATTGGTCGCGGCGACCTTGACCGAGCGGCTGCTGTGGTCCTGGGGCAGATCGGCGACCATCTCGGCGAGGTGGGCCGTGTTGACCAGGTTGCCGTTGTGGCCGAGCGCGATCGAGCCGTGCGCCGTGGCGCGGAACGTCGGCTGTGCGTTCTCCCACACCGAGGCGCCGGTCGTCGAATAGCGGGCGTGACCGACCGCGATATGACCCTGGAGCGAACCGAGGGAGGTCTCGTCAAAGACCTGGGACACGAGGCCCATGTCCTTGAAGACGAGGATCTGGGAACCATTGCTGACCGCGATTCCCGCGGACTCCTGGCCCCTGTGTTGGAGGGCGTAAAGCCCGAAGTAAGTGAGTTTGGCGACCTCTTCGCCGGGAGCCCAGACACCGAAGACGCCGCAAGCGTCCTGGGGGCCTTTCTCGCCGGGGAGCAGATCATGACTGAGTCGACCGTCACCACGTGGCACGCCCACGAGTGTAGGCGAGATCGACCCATGCTCCGAATGCGGTACCCCTGGATCTTCGTACGAACGTACGGGAGGCCCCCCGGACGTGGGACGTTCGGGGGGCTTCCCGTGTGGGGGAGGGTCAGTCGGTGATCGCGGACTGCAACAGCGGTGTGGAGACCTCCGGGACCTCGCCCACCTCCGGCACCTCGGGCGCCGTGGGGACCATGGGCAGCTGGGTCTCGAAGCTGCCGTACCAGTCGGCCGTCGCCGTCTGCGTGGTGATGACCGTCGGCTCGGCGGCAGCCTGCCGCTCGGCTGCGCGGTCCGTGGGCAGAGCGCTCGGCACCGCACTGGCCGTCGGCGACGGGGGCTGCGAGACGGGGGGCTGCGAGGCCGGGGGCTGCGAGGCCGGGGGCTGGACGCCACCGAGGAGTCCGCCGAGGATCCCGTCGACCGTGCCGAGCAGGCCGCCCTCGATCTTGGCGCCGACATTGGCGTCGAGCTTGAGGCCGAGGACCGCGAGCAGGTCGATGTCGTTGAGCAGCGACAGGGTCGCGTTGACGTTCAGGAGCGGGGAGCCGCCGACGAACAGGTCCACGCCGAGGTCGGCGTTGAGCTTCGCGGCCACAGCGGCGTCGAGTGCGACGTCGGCGTCGAGCATCACGCTGTTCGTCTTGGCGTCGACGTTGCCCTTGGTGAGCTTCGGCGCCGTGAACGTGCCGAGCTTCACCTCGGCCGAGGCCTTCGCGTCGGCGAGCGTGCCGACGATCGCGCCTGCGGTGAGGTCGGCCTTGAGGTCCTTGAGCAGGACGGCCGTCTTGGCCTTGGTGTTCACCAGGCCGAGGCAGGTCTTCGCGAGCTCCAGATTGCCGGCGACCTTGGCGTCCACCGAGGCGAGACCGCCGGCCTGCACACCGAGGCTGAGTCCGGTGGCGAGCTGGAGGAGCTCCTGGCCCTTGTCGTCCTTGGGGACCTGGCAGTCGGCGGTCAGCTGGGTCAGGATCAGGCCCTTGGCCTTGAGATCGGCCAGCAGCTTCGCGTCGAGGTCGAGCTTGACGATGCCGCCGTCGACGGGGGCGGTCTTCCCGTCGGCGTTCGCGGCGGCCGGCGGCGGTGTGGGCTCGGCGGCCGCGGTGGCGGAGGCGATGGGCAGGGCGACGGCGGTGGCCGTGAGCGCGGTGGCGAGCAGCGCGGCAGGTATGTGGGGCTTCATGCGTCTCTCTCCTTGACGGGTTGCGCAAGTACGCACAGTCGAGCCAAGGGCACGGAGAGTCACTCCGCGATTCCTGGGGGTGCGTACGGGGGACTGCGCCATTCCGGCGTACGGGGACTGAGCCCATTCCGGCGTACGGGGACTGCGCCCCTCCCGGCATTCGGGCGGCTGCGCCCCTTCCGCCCGCTCCCGCCATGTCGTACGGCGGCTTGATTCTTAGCCGGGCCTTAAGCGGGCCCTAAGGCAGGGAGAGGAGGGGACCGATTCCGGCATGTGATCGCTAGCGTGCGCCGGGCACATCGGAGTTGATCGCAGTTCGCAGTCCGGAAGGATCCCCCCACATGCGTCTGTCCCCCCGCACCCTGCTGATATCGGCCACCGCCGTCGCCCTGGCCGGTATCGCCGCGCCGGTCCAAGCCGCCGACTCCCCTCAGGAGCGCCGGGTGCAGGTCGTGATGGTGAACTTCTCCGACAGCACGTTCCCGGACCCGGGGGCGACCAAGTCCCTGCTGCAGAAGTCCTACTTCGGCGAGAACAAGTCGCTGACCTCGTACTACAACGAGGTGACCCGGGGAGCCACGACCTTCGAGGCGGCCGGTGGAGGCATCCTCGATCCGATCGAGCTGCCCATGTCGGCGGCCGGCTGCGACAGCTCGAAGATCTCGGACCTGACGTACCAGGCGCTGGAGAAGAAGGGCATCACCGAGGAGGACTACGAGCATGTCTCGATCGTCTTCCCGAACCAGAAGACCGACTGCGACTATCTCGCGCTCGGTTCCGTAGGCGGCGGCACGACCTGGATGCCGATCGACGGCGCGGAGATCTCGATGACGGCCCTGGTGCACGAGTTCGGGCACAACTTCGGCTACAGCCACCAGCTGCGCGAGCGCTGCGCCTCCGCCGATCTCGCGAGCTGCAAGGCGAGTGAGGACACCAGCCACAAGACGCCGATGGGCGGCGGTGGTTGGGCCGCGGGGCTCACGGCGCCCGAGCTGATCCACAGCAAGTGGCTGTCGGGCGATGAGGCGGTGAAGGTCGCCAAGTCCGGTACGTACACGGTGCGTTCGCTGTACGGCAGCGGCACCGGGGTGCGTGCCCTGGACATTCCGCTCGGTGAGGACCGGCTGGTGGTCGAGGTGCGCGGTGCGTCGGGGACGGTGGACGGGCGGATCTCGGGCGTGCACGCGTACCGGGCGCCGAAGGGCGACTACGCCGAAGCGGCCCTTGTGGACACCACGGACGCCGACCACTGGTCCGACAAGGGGGAGGCGGACGCGGACGCGCTGGCCGAGGGCACGACGCTGACCGACGCGGGCGAGAAGGTGTCCGTGAAGGTCCTCGCGTCAGGCGGCGGCAAGGCGACGGTCGCGGTGAGCCTGGACGGCGTACCGGCTCCGGCCGAGGCACCCGCGGAGAAGCCCGCGCAGGACACCTCCTCAGGAGACTCCGCGCAGAAGCCCACGGACAAGCCCGCCTCGGGAGCCGAGCCCCAGACCGAGAGCGAGCAGCCCGCCCCGGCCTCCGATGACGAGGAACTCGCCGAGACCGGGGCCGAGTCGGACACCGCCGTCCCCGTGGCCGCGGGTGGTGCGCTGCTGCTCGCGCTGGGCGCGGTCTTCGCGGCACGCGGCCGTCGTCGCGCCGCTACTGTCCGCTCGGGGCGGCATTCGCGCTGATTCCGCTGCCGTCCTTGGTCAGCGTCAGTGCGCGATGCGTGACCTTGTAGTCGACCGTGCCGTCGAAGAGCTGGAGCAGCGCGCGCTCCGTCTTCATCTGGTCGTCCGGACACATCTTTCGGGTGGTGCCGGCCGGCCCGAGGGTGAGGGTGCCGTTCTTGTGGACGGTGGCCTTGGCGTTGACGTTGTTGCAGCCAAGGCTGCCGGTCACCCGGCCGTCCTTGCCGAAGGTCAGATGCGCCTTCGCCTCCTTCGGCAAGGACGCCGCCGTGTCTCCCTTGAGCACCGCGGTGACCTGCCACTTCGTGCCGGTCAGCGGGGCGGGCTCGACGCGCTTGAGCGTGATGAAGTCGCCCTTGGCGCCGGTCAGTTCGACCTTGTCGCCGTCCGCCTTCGCCTTCAGCTCGCCCTCGAACACGGAGAACGCGCGGTCCTCGAAGTCGTCACCGCAGTGCATCTCGGTCCGCGCGAGCGAGCCCACCTTGACCGTGCCGCCGGTGAGATCGACCTTGCCGGAGAAGGAGTTGCATCCGAAGGTCCCCTGGACCCGGCCGTCCTTCGAGATCTCGAAGTACGCCCCGCCGCGCGGCGGCTCCGCCTTCTTGCCGCCGACGGTGAGGCTCTCGACGCCCCACTGGACGCCGGTGAGCTCGGGTCCGGTCGCGACGGAGGTCTTCCCGGAGCCCGCACCGCCGCCCCCGGTGGCCTTCTCGTTACCGCAGGCGGCGAGCAGTCCGAGCGCGGCGAGCGCGGCGGCGGAGCTGATCACTGCCTTGTGTGTTCCTCGCTGGGTGTGCATGCCGATGTGACGGGCGAGGTGGGGGTGTCGGTTCCCCTCAGCTCATGACCGGCTGGACTCAGGTCGTGGCCTGCTGGGCTCAGGTCATGGCCTGCTGGGCTCAGCTCATGACCGGCAGGAGGGCGGACAGATCTGCCCGTTCCCCACTGGCGGCGACCTTGGCTTCCCTCACGGCGGTCGCCCACTCCGTACGCCCTGTCGCGAGCCGCACCCAGGTCAGCGGATCCGTCTCGACCACATTGGGCGGGGTGCCGCGCGTGTGCCGGGGTCCCTCGATGCACTGCACGACGGCATACGGAGGGACACGGACCTCCGTGGACGCGCCCGGTGCCTTGGCGGCGAGGGTGTCGGCGAGGAAACGCGTGCAGGCGGCGAGTGCCTGGCGCTGCATCGGGATCTCCACGCCGGCGGTGCGGTTCAAGTCGTCGGTGTGGACGATGAGTTCGACGGTCCGGGTGACCATGAGGTCGTCCAGGGTCATCGCACCGATCCGCATCTGGACGAGCCGTCCGGGGGGTGCGATGTCGAGCAGTGCCGTGACCCGGTCGGCGAGCTCTCCGAACCAGGCGTCGAGATCCTTGTGCTCCTCGGCGAGCGCCCGGGCGGTCTCGGCCACGGACTGCGCGTACGGGGCGCCGACGGACGGATACCGGTCGAGCGACAGCTCTGCCCGCCGCGGCTCCTCGGTCTCCAGGCCCCGTACGACGGCGTACATCGTCATCCCGATGTGCGCGGCGAGCTCCCGCACGGTCCACGGCTCCAGATGCGTCGGCCGCGCCAACTGCTCGTCGTCCAGCGCGCGTACGGCCTCCCGTACGGCGGCGAACTGGGCGAGCACGGCGGTACGGGTCTTGGCGCGGTCGTAGGTACGGGGGCGGGTCTTCGGCGGCATGGGTTGAGCCTACGACCACGGTGCTCACCCGGTGCCCTCCGCCAAGGGGTCAACCAGCGGCGGGTAGTAGGCGGCACACGGTGGGCACGCGTACACGTTGAAGCCGGGGCCTGTTGCGGCGTACACCTCGTAGACGAGTACGGGCTCTTCGGTGATCTGCTGGCAGCGTGCGCACCACCGGGTCGGGGGACGGCGGTCGTCGTGCCGCATCAGGCCGTCCCCCTCGTCAGGGCGACACCGTGGATGCGCTCCGGCCCGATGTCGACGCCGAGTGTCGCGAGGTAGAGGGCGCGGCGGCGTTCACGCTGCCGACGACGCTCCAGGAAGTCTTCAGCGCTGCCGAACAGATACGGGCGCACGAGCGGTGATGCGGAACCGTCGAACAACCGCTGCGCAGCCACGGATTGCGGCCGGTCCCCCATCGCGCGACAAGCGACCGCACGATGCCGTCCACGGGGTAACGGTGTACAGAGGACCACGGCCCAGAGCAGTAGTTGGAAGATAGCGTTACGCATGTCGGCGCTCCTTGCAGCGTCGGCCAAGCCCCGGGACGGCTCCACCCGTCGCCGGGGCGCTTGAGTTGCAGCGTAGTGGGGGTGTACTACCCCCGTCTACCCTCTGGGGTAGCTATCGCGCGTAAACGCTGGCCACCTACAGTCGCGATCATGTCCAGCATTGACCGGGAAGGCCCAGTTCCCCCGTATCGGCAGATCGCCGCCGCACTGCGCGAACGGATCGCTGACGGAACGATTCCGCCAGGGCGACGCATCCCGAGCCTCGTCGAACTGGAGGCCGAGTTCGGTGTCGCACGAGACACCCTGCGCAAGGCAGTCCAAGTGCTCAAGGATGAAGGCCTCGTGCACACGGTCACCGGCATGGGCGTCTTCGTGCACGACCGCGTCGAGACTCAGTAGCCCGACAGCGTCTTCCCCGCCGGCACCAGCTCCGCGCATGTCGCGTTGACCTCCGGCAGGACCGCGTACGTCTCGTATCCACCCCAGCCCGCACCGGCCACGGCAGTCGGCCCAAGCATCACGTTGAGGGCGCGACGCGCCCGCTCACCGATGACCACAGCTCCCCCGGAATCACAGACTCCGGCGAACCTGTCAACCGGTCAGGGACTGCCCGGCGGGCACCGTGAACCGCTCTCCGTTGGCGGGGACTCCCACGCCACGCCAGGTGAACGGGAGGCCTCGGGCCGCGGTCGGGTCCGGGGCGTCCATCAGCTGGAAGTGGACGTGCGGCTCGGTGGAGTTGCCGGAGTTGCCGCAGCGGGCAAGCTGTTGGCCCGTGGTCACCCTGTCGCCCGTACGCACGCGGAGCGAGCCGCGCTCGAGGTGCGCGTACAAGGCGTACGTGCCGTCGCCGAGGTCGAGGACGACATGGTTGCCGACGACCCGGCGGGCTCCGCCCAGGGTCCGGCCGACGCTCTCGACGAACATCAAGTAGAGGAGCGCGAGCAGGGAGTTGCGGCTGCGGTGGTCGCGCTGGCCGTCCTCCGCGTGCACGACGGCGGCATCGGCCACGGCGAGCAGCGGCGCGCCGAAGGCCGGGAAGGCCGCGTTGGGCCGCGTCACGGGCCGGACCCAGGCGAAGCCGGGCCGATCCCTGTCCTCGGGCTCGGCCACGATGTCGATGGCGTAGGTCTGCCCGTACGCGTGCGTGCCGTGGCTCGGCACCTTGGTCGCGGGGCTGTTCAGGGCGGTCCAGCGGCCGGTGACGGGCGGGTCGATCAGCACCGGGTCCTGCGGGTGGGCCGCCGTCTCCCGGTCGGCCGACCTGCGCCGCACGAAGGCGATCACGAGGATGGCGACGATCGGGATCCAGCCTGCCCAGTACGGGTACGGCAGCTCCGTGAAGGACCCGACGACCACCTGGACGAGGACGTACAGGACGAGCAGGTACTGCAGGCGTGCGGCGAGCTTGCTCCGGCGTACGGACATGATCGTTCCCCCTGTGCTGATCGGTGACGGCCTGCTGGTCGGTTACGGCCTGCTGGTCGGTGACGGCCTGCTGATCGGCTACGGCCGCGCGGCGCTCAGCAGCACGAGCAGCGGGACCACGCGTCCCGCCGGCACCTCGTAGCGGCCGCGCCCGGTGGTGTGCAGCCAGCCCGCGCCGGTCAGTTGGCGCAGGTGGTGGTAGATCTGGCCGGTCGTGCCGGTCTCCTCGAGCTCGGCCAGCGCGGCGGCGGTGCAGCGGCCGCCGAGGATTTCGCGCAGGAGCCGCAGTCGTACGGGATGGCCGAGCGCGGCGAAGGAGTCGGCGGCCCCCGACCAGTCGCGGTCGAACAGGTCCTCGGCCACAGCGCCGGTCTGCCACTCGTACCGGTGCCCGGTCGGCAGCCGTACGGCACCGGTGAACAGGACACCGCCGTCGGCCGCGCCGAGCCCCGCGAGCTGGGCCTTCAGCCCTTCGAGCGCCCAGAATTCACCCTCGGCCGGTGCGGGCGCGGTCCGTTCCGCGCCCTCCAACTCGGCCATGCGGCGCTCCAGTCGGGCGACACGCTCTTCCAGATCCATACATCGAGATTACGTAGTTACGTAATGCCGCGCAATGGTGCGCCGGAGGGGAAGCCCGCCGAGCGGATGGAGGCCGGTCCTCACCTCCGCCGCCCGCGCACCGCCGTCCCGCCGTACACCCGGGCCTTGCCCTTGCCCGCCATCGTGAGCACCACGATGTCGGCCCCGTCGTACAACTCCCCGTAGAGGACGGCCTGCCGGGGTGCCTCCCTGCGGTTCCAGGGGATGCCGTTCCCCGACGAGCCCCGCAGCAGGGCCGCGCGCTCGCGTACGCGGTCGTACAGCAGGAACACCCGCTCCGGGTCCTCTTCCGTCCGTACGGCGACGGTCGGCCCCTCGTTCTCGGAGACCAGGACGCGCAGCACCGGCTGGGGATCGGTGCGCAGGGCGCGGAGCCTGCGGTGCAGCAAGGTGCCGCGCGTGATCATCGCCAGGCCGGGGACCGTGAAAAGCAGGGACGCCATCTGCTGCCCCATCGCGTCGTACGGCTGCGCCACGAGCCGCGCCCAGCCGCCGTCGGCCAGCACACCGGCCTCGCTGCCGGGCCGGAACTCCTCGGGGAAGGCGGCCGGGAGACTGCGTACGGTGCCGTCCGGCATCCGCACGCGGAGCCGGCTGTCGCCGTCGGGGCCGAGCACCTGGGCGGTGAGACGTTCGGCACCCCGCGCCCGGTCGGCGGACTCCCGCTCGGCCAGCACGCCGTGCAGCAGCACGAGAGCGCCGGCCAGGCACAGACCCGCGCCGATGAGGATCCGTCGCAACCCCTGCTTGCTGCGCGGCAGCTGTTTCGGTACGAGGGCGCGCAAGCCTCCCGTCGCCCGCAGCGCAAGCTCCCGCTGCCGGGAGCGGGCCCGGATCCGCAGCAGGACACCGGCCCACACCAGGGCCGTGAGGCCGGTGAGCAGCGCCATGACGACCTGGTCGGCGGCCGTGAACGACGTACCGTCGACGAGCGCCGTCAGCAACCCGCCGACCCCCACCACGGGGAGCAGCACGGCGGCGGCCCGGGGCAGCCGCCAGACGCAGTACGGAGCGAGCGGGATGAGCAGCATCACGCCGTACGCGGTCCAGTCGGTGCCGCACGGCGCGGCATCCGTACAGCTCGGGGTGCCGGTGCCCGATACGGCGATCACCGCGAGCACGGCCGAATACCCGGCGCAGAGCACCAGCGCGAGCACCCCGCCCCCGGCCCAGCGCGGCACACCCGCCACCGCCCAGCGGTCCGCGTCACCCGGCTCCAAGGGCAGGGCTTCGGGCCGGTGACCGGCGGATATGGGGACGTACGGGCTGTTCACCGCCGCAGTATCAACCGGCGCTCCGCCCCTGAACAGCCCCTCCCGCCGACCCTCGGAAGGCCGGCACACGCACCTCGGCCCCGCCCAGAACCCTGGACGGGGCCGAAGTCACGTACAGCCGAAGGCGGTTGCCGGTACTACGCCAGCAGACCCGGAATCGTCTCCTCGTGCGCCTCGCGCAGCTCGCTCAGCTGAAGGCTGAACTCGCCCTGCAGCTCCACCGCATCGCCGTCGACGACGCCGATCCGCGTCGCCGGCAGACCCCGCGCACCGCACATGTCGGTGAAGCGGAGCTCCTCGCTGCGCGGGACGGCGACGACCGCGCGGCCCGCCGACTCGGAGAAGAGGAAGGTGAAGGCGTCGAGACCGTCCGGCACGACCAGGCGCGCACCCTTGCCGCCACGGAGGCAGGACTCGGTGACCGCCTGGATCAGACCGCCGTCGGACAGGTCGTGCGCGGCGTCGATCATGCCGTCGCGCGAACCGGCGATCAGGATCTCGCCGAGCAGCTTCTCGCGCTCCAGGTCCACGACGGGCGGCAGACCACCGAGGTGGTCGTGCACGACCTGGGACCAGGCGGAGCCGCCGAACTCCTCGCGGGTCTCGCCCAGGAGGTAGAGCAGCTGGCCCTCTTCGGCGAAGGCCATCGGCGTACGGCGCGTGACGTCGTCGATCACACCGAGCACGGCGACCACGGGCGTCGGGTGGATCGCCGTCTCGCCGGTCTGGTTGTAGAGCGAGACATTGCCGCCGGTCACCGGGGTGCCGAGCTCCAGGCAGCCGTCCGCGAGACCACGGGTGGCCTCGGCGAACTGCCACATGACCGCCGGGTCCTCGGGCGAACCGAAGTTCAGGCAGTTGGAGATGGCGAGCGGCTTGGCGCCGGAGGCGGCGACATTGCGGTACGACTCGGCGAGCGCGAGCTGGGCGCCCGCGTACGGGTCGAGCTTGGCGTACCGGCCGTTGCCGTCCGTCGCCACGGCCACACCGAGGTTGGTCTCCTCGTCGATGCGGACCATGCCGGAGTCCTCGGGCTGGGCGAGGATCGTGTTGCCCTGCACGAAGCGGTCGTACTGGTCGGTGATCCAGGACTTGGAGGCCTGGTTCGGGGACGCGACCAGCTTCAGGACCTGCTCACGCAGCTCGTCCGAGTTGGCCGGGCGCGCCAGCTTGTTCGCGTCGTCCGCCTGCAGCGCGTCCTGCCAGGACGGACGCTCGTACGGGCGGTGGTAGACCGGCCCCTCGTGGGCGACGGTCCGCGGCGGTACGTCCACGATCTGCTCGCCGTGCCAGAAGATCTCCAGCTGGGAGCCCTCGGTGACCTCACCGATGACCGTGGCGATGACGTCCCACTTCTCGCAGATCTCGAGGAAGCGGTCGACCTTGCCGGGCTCGACGATCGCGCACATGCGCTCCTGCGACTCGCTCATGAGGATTTCCTCGGGCGAGAGCGTCGCGTCACGCAGGTGGACGCGGTCCAGCTCGACGCGCATGCCACCGGAGCCGGCCGAAGCGAGCTCGCTGGTCGCGCAGGAGAGACCGGCGCCGCCGAGGTCCTGGATACCGTCCACGAGGTTCTCGCGGAAGATCTCCAGCGTGCACTCGATGAGCAGCTTCTCCTGGAACGGGTCGCCGACCTGGACGGCCGGACGCCGCGAGGGGCCGGTCGAGTCGAAGGTCTCGGAGGCGAGCACCGAGACGCCGCCGATGCCGTCGCCGCCGGTGCGGGCCCCGTACAGGATGACCTTGTTGCCGGTGCCGGAAGCCTTCGCGAGGTGGATGTCCTCGTGCTTCATGACGCCCACGCACAGCGCGTTGACCAGCGGGTTGCCCTGGTAGCAGGAGTCGAAGACGACCTCGCCGCCGATGTTCGGCAGACCCAGGCAGTTGCCGTAGCCGCCGATGCCCGCGACGACGCCCGGCAGGACGCGCTTGGTGTCGGGGTGGTCCGCGGCGCCGAAGCGCAGCGGGTCCATCACGGCCACCGGACGCGCGCCCATCGCGAGGATGTCGCGCACGATGCCGCCGACGCCGGTCGCGGCGCCCTGGTACGGCTCGATGTAGGAGGGGTGGTTGTGCGACTCGACCTTGAAGGTGACCGCGTAGCCCTGGCCGACGTCGACGACGCCCGCGTTCTCACCGATGCCGACGAGCAGCGCGTCGGACTCGGGGGCCTTCTCGCCGAACTGCTTCAGATGGACCTTGCTGCTCTTGTACGAGCAGTGCTCGGACCACATGACCGAGTACATGGCGAGCTCGGCGCCGGTGGGACGGCGGCCGAGGATCTCGCGGATCCGGGCGTACTCGTCCTCCTTGAGGCCGAGTTCCTTCCAGGGCTGGGAGACGTCGGGGGTCCCGGCCGCGTGCTTGACCGTGTCCAGAGTCATCAGGCAGTGACCAGCTTCTTGAGGATCGAGGTGAAGAATCCGAGCCCGTCGGTACGGCCGGTGCCGACCAGGGGCTCGACCGCGTGCTCCGGGTGCGGCATGAGGCCGACGACGTTGCCCGCCTCGTTGGTGATGCCGGCGATGTCGCGCAGCGAGCCGTTGGGGTTCATGTCCAGGTAGCGGAACGCGACCCGGCCCTCGGCCTCGAGCTCGTCGAGCACGCGCTCGTCGGCGACGTACCGGCCGTCCATGTTCTTGAGCGGGACCTGGATCTCCTCGCCCTGCTCGTAGTCGGACGTCCAGGCCGTCGTCGCGTTCTCGACGCGCAGCTTCTGGTCGCGGCAGATGAAGTGCAGGTGGTTGTTGCGCAGCATCGCGCCGGGGAGCAGATGCGCCTCGGTGAGGATCTGGAATCCGTTGCAGATACCGAGTACGGGCATGCCCGCCTTGGCCTGCTCGATGATCGTCTCCATCACCGGCGAGAAACGGGAGATCGCGCCGGCCCGCAGATAGTCGCCGTACGAGAATCCGCCGGCGAGCACGACCGCGTCGACCTGCTTGAGGTCCTTGTCGCGGTGCCACAGCGAAACGGCCTCGGCGCCCGCGAGCCTGGCGGCGCGCAGCGCGTCCTGGTCGTCGAGCGTCCCGGGGAAGGTGACGACGCCGATACGAGCGGTCACTTGGACTCCTCGACCTTCACGACGAAGTCCTCGATGACGGTGTTGGCGAGGAAGGTCTCGGCCATTTCGTGGATACGGGCGAGCGCGGCCTCGTCGACGTCCCCATCGACCTCGAGCTCGAAACGCTTGCCCTGACGTACGTCCGCGATGCCGTCGAATCCGAGGCGCGGCAGTGCACGCTGCACGGCCTGGCCCTGGGGGTCGAGGATCTCCGGCTTGAGCATGACGTCGACTACGACGCGTGCCACTGGCACTCCCGGTGTGCTGGTGCTGAGCTGGTGCTTCAGCGGCGATGCTGAGCGTGGCTGCAGCACGATGCTGAGCTGGTCGGTTCAGCGTATCCGACGTAAATTTCTACCCGCGTAGACTCGTAGGTTCCTACGTGATCGCGCTCACTTTTACCGTGATCTTTGCGCCCCGTCGCGGCCCGATACCCGAGCAATGGGCAGGGAAAATTCCGGGAAACCCCGCAAGAAACCTCCGGCGTTCCATTGCGCCCGGACACGCGGAGAGATTTAGTCGGTCTTCCCCATGCAATGCTCGGCACTGTACAAAGGATTCGTCGGCGGATTCGCGGGCAAATAAGCGAAAGCCGGATCATGGGCCTAAAGTGCCGATAACGGCTGGGAAAACGGGGCGTCGACCGGCGTGCGGGCGCGACAGAAGCGCATGTCAGGCCGACATCGAAGCGGTGATTCCGCAGGAAAGGACCGATATTCGTGGCGCAGCGTGTCGTGGTCACTCTCTTTGACGACATCGACGGCTCAGAAGCGGCGGAAACGGTCGCCTTCGGTCTTGACGGCAAGTCGTACGAGATCGACCTCAATCAAGCCAATGCCAAGAAACTGCGCAAGACGCTCGCTCCGTACCTGGAGGCGGGCCGCAAGCAGTCGGGGCGTGGCACGGGCAAGGCGAACAAGACCGTGAAGCACACCGCGGTCGCGGCGGACCCGGCGGCGGTCCGGGCCTGGGCGCGGTCCAACAAGATGGACGTGCCGGCCAGGGGACGCATCCCCAAGAAGGTCTACGAGGCCTTCGAAGCCGCCAACTGAGGCCCCCGGACCCGGGTTCGCGGAGCCCCGGACCACAACCGACTTGCATTGCACCCCCGCAGGTCGGCTAGAGTCTGGAACGCGCCGCGGGGCCCGGGAGACCGGACACCACGGAGAACGCGCGGGTGTAGTTCAGTAGCAGAACACCCCCCTTCCAGGGGGGAGGCGCAGTGTGCAATTCCTGTCACCCGCTCCGATACGAGGCTCCGACCACTCATGTGGATCAGGTAGTCTTGTATCAGCGCCGCCCGGTGAGAGCCGGACGGATGCTGTGCGAACGTAGCTCAGTTGGTAGAGCGCAACCTTGCCAAGGTTGAGGTCGCGAGTTCGAACCTCGTCGTTCGCTCCACATCGAAAGCCCCCGGGAAACCGGGGGCTTTCGGCGTTCCGGGATCTCCCCGCTCTGTTTATGACAGGTGTCATGTGCGGCTGTGAGAGCTGTCACCCCAGCTCATGACCGCACGCACTGCCCGCGTCCCTTGATCGCGGGGAGGCTTGAGGCATGAACACCACCACCGAAGAACGCGTGATCGACGTCACCGATCTGCGACGCACGTACGCGGGCGGCTTCGAGGCGGTACGGGGGATCTCCTTCAGCGTCGGCAAGGGCGAGCTGTTCGCTCTGCTCGGCACCAACGGCGCGGGCAAGACCTCCACCGTCGAACTCCTCGAAGGACTCGCGAAGCCGGCCGCCGGCCGGGTCCGGGTGCTCGGGCACGACCCGTACAGCGAGCGGGCCGCGGTGCGGCCGCGGATCGGCGTGATGCTGCAGGAGGGCGGGTTCCCGTCCGAGCTGACCGTCAGCGAGAGCGTACGGATGTGGGCCGGCTGCACGAGTGGTGCGCGGCCGATCCGTGAGGCGCTCGAACTCGTCGGTCTGGCCCGCAGGGCCGACGTCCGCGTGAAGATGCTCTCCGGCGGCGAGAAGCGGCGGCTCGATCTGGCGATGGCGCTGCTCGGCCGGCCCGAGGTGCTCTTCCTCGACGAACCGACCACCGGGCTCGACGCCGAAGGGCGCGTCGACACCTGGGAGTTGGTGCGCGCGCTGCGTGCGAACGGCACCACCGTGCTGCTCACCACGCACTACCTCGAAGAGGCCGAGGTGCTCGCCGACCGGCTCGCGATCCTGCACGAAGGACAGATCGCGCTGACCGGCACCCCGGACGAGGTGACCGCGACCCAGCCGTCCCGGATCTCCTTCGAACTGCCCGAGGGCTACTTCGTGGGAGACCTGCCGCCGCTGGGCGAGCTCGGCGTCACCGGACACGAGACGGAAGGACAGACCGTACGGCTGAAGACGCCCGAGCTCCAACGGTCCGCCACCGGGCTGCTGTTGTGGGCCCGGGAGGCCGGGGTGGAACTGCGCCGGCTCGATGTGCGGCCCGCCTCGCTCGAAGAGGCCTTCCTGCACATCGCCCGCGAGGCGCGGGACGGACAGTCCGCGGATGACGCCGTACGTACGAAGGAGACCGTGGCATGAGCACCACCACCCTCACGGGACGAACCGCCCCCGCGGCACGCACCACCCCCGCGGGACGGATGACCGCGCTGGCGCGCACCGAACTGACGCTGCTCGGACGGGCGAAGGGCACCCTGGTGACCGCGCTCATCGTGCCGCTGATCCTGCCGTTCAGCGTGCAGGCCACCGTCAAGGAGTCGACGCTCGAGGGCACCGGCGTGAAGGTCGGTGAGCTGCTCCTGACCGCGGCGGTCGGCTTCTCGCTCCTCTTCGCGGTCTACAGCGCCCTGGTGACCACCTTCGTAGTCCGCCGCGAGGAGCTGGTCTTCAAGCGGCTGCGTACCGGCGAACTGCGCGACCAGGAGATCCTCGCGGGCGCCGCGCTGCCCGCCTCCCTCATCGGCCTGCTGCAGTGCGTGGTCGTGACGGTCGGGGCGACCCTGCTGCTCGACCTGGGGGCGCCGCCCGCCGTGTACTGGGCCGTGCTCGGTGTGCTCCTCGGACTCGTGATCGCCGTCGGCCTCGCCGCGGTGACCGCGGGGCTCAGCAAGACCGCCGAGAGCGCGCAGGTGATGGCGCTGCCGATGGTGTTCGTCTCGATGATCGGCTCCGGGATGACCGTGCCGCTCGAGGTCTTCCCCGACCGGCTGGCGTCCGTCCTCGAACTGCTGCCGTTCTCGCCCGTGATCACGCTCGTGCGCGGTGGCTGGACCGGCACCCTGTCCACGGGTGACGCGCTGTCGGCGCTGGCCGTGGCGGTGGCCTGGATCGTGGTGGCGGTGTTTGCTGTACGACGGTGGTTCCGTTGGGAGCCGAGGCGCTGAGCGGGGAGAGCGACAACGTGCTGGAGCGGTATCGGCGGTGGCGCAGGGGCGTCTGGGACGAGCGCAGTCATGTGGAGCGCATGGAGTTCCAGAGCCTGCTCATCGTGCGGCTCATGGTCTGGTTCTTCTTCCTGGCCTGGCTGGTGATGCCGGTCGCCCAGCTCGCCTCGGAGCCGGCCGGACTGCCCTTGGCGCTCGGCGCGCTGCTGCTGATCTGTGCGACCGCCCAGTGCGTGCTCTCCTGGCGGCTGCTGCCGCTCGCGTTCGGCGAGTACCTGGGCCGCGGCGCCGTACCGGCCCGGAGCTGGCTGCTCGCCGGTGCGCTGATGGCCGGCACGCTCGCCCTCGATCTCGGGCTCGAGGCGACCGGTGCGCTCGACAAGGAGTTCACCGTCTTCGTGGCGCTCTTCGCGGTCATCCCGTACACCGCGGAACGCTGTCTCACCATGCCGCTGCGTACGTTCCAGCAGTGGTCGCTGGCCGCCGCCGTGGTGGTGACCGGCGCGTTCGCCCTCGTCGGGGTGCGCGACATGTCCCTGCTCGGCTACGCGGTGGGGGTGTACGGCGGGGCCATGATCTGTCTGGCCAGCATCCGCTGCTCCGCCTGGAGCCTGCGTGTCATGTGGCAGGCGGAGCGCGGCCGCGAGGCGCAGGCGCGGCTCGCGGTCGCCGAGGAGCGGCTGCGGTTCGGGCGGGATCTGCATGACGTGATGGGCCGGAATCTGGCGGTGATCGCTTTGAAGAGCGAGCTCGCCGTGCAACTGGCCCGGCGCGGCCGCCCCGAGGCCGTGGAGCAGATGATCGAGGTGCAGCGGATCGCCCGGGAGTCGCAGCGGGAGGTGCAGGAAGTCGTACGCGGCTATCGCGAGGCGAGCATCGGGTCCGAACTGGCCGGTGCGCAGGCCGTGTTGAGCGCCGCCGGGATCGACTGCCGGGTGACCGGCGCCGAGGCGGCGGACAAGCTGCCGACGGGCGCCCACGCGGCGCTCGGCTGGGTGGTGCGCGAGGCGGCCACCAATGTGCTGCGGCACGGGGACGCGACCCGGTGCTCGATCGCGCTGCGGGTGGGGGCGGGGAGGGCTGTGCTCACGGTCGACAACGACGGTGCGGGAGACGACGGCCAGGGTGCGGGAACAGACCCCGCCCTCCCGGGGGCCGAGCCCCTTAAAGGCTATCGGGGCCCTCTGACAACGCCGGGCCCCGGCGGTTCCGGGCTCGCCGGGCTGCGGGAACGGCTCGCGGCGCTCGGCGGTCGGCTCGAGGCGGGGCCGGCCGGGGACGGCGTGTTCGAGCTGGTCGCCGAGGTGCCGCTGGGTGTGCCCGAGCCTGGTCCCGCCGCCCGTACGGCATCGAGGCCTTCCCGTACGGCATCGAGGCCCGCTTCCCGTACGGGCGAAGAGGAAGCCACCCCCCGTACGAACGAGAACGAGGCCGCCCGATGACCGAGCCCGCTTCCATGGATGTGCAGTCCCTGAGAATCCTGCTCGCCGACGACGAGCATCTGATCCGCGGGGCGCTGGCCGCGCTGCTCGCGCTCGAGGACGATCTGACCGTCGTCGCGGAGGCGGCCTCCGGGCCCGAGGCGCTCGCCATGGCGCTCGCGCACCGGCCGGATGTGGCCGTACTGGATCTGCAGATGCCGGGGGCGGACGGTGTGAGCGTGGCCACATCGCTGCGGCGTGAACTGCCCTCCTGCCAGACCATGATCGTGACGAGTCATGGGCGGCCGGGGCATCTGAAGCGGGCGCTCGAAGCGGGTGTACGGGGGTTCGTACCGAAGACCGTGAGCGCGCAGCGGCTCGCCGAGATCATCCGTACCGTGCATGCCGGAAACCGTTATGTGGACCCGGAGTTGGCGGCCGACGCCATCTCCTCCGGGGACTCTCCGCTGACCGCGCGCGAGGCGGAGGTCCTCGAGCTGGCGGCGGACGGTGCGCCGGTGTCGGAGATCGCCGAACGGGCGGCGCTGTCGCCGGGGACCGTGCGGAACTATCTCTCCGCGGCCGTCTCGAAACTCGGGGTCGAGAACCGTCACGCGGCGGTGCGCCTCGCGCGCGAGCGCGGTTGGGTATAGTGGTCTCCGCACTACGGCGAAAGCTCACCGTGCGTGCGAACGTAGCTCAGTTGGTAGAGCGCAACCTTGCCAAGGTTGAGGTCGCGAGTTCGAACCTCGTCGTTCGCTCCATATGGGAAAGGCCCTCGGTTCTCACCGGGGGCCTTTCGCGTGCGCGGTGTGCGCGGTGTGCGTGGTGTGCTCGGTTACCAGGCCGTCCCCGTCAGCAGCTCGTACGCCTCGATGTAGCGCGAGCGGGTGCGCTCCACGATCTCCGGCGACAGCGGCGGGGGCGGGTTCTCGCCCTGCGGGCCCTGGCGGACCCAGCCGGCCTCGGCGGACTTCAGCCAGTTCCGGATGATCTGCTTGTCGAAGGACGGCTGGGTCTGCCCCGGCTGCCACTGGTCCGCAGGCCAGAAACGCGAGGAGTCCGGGGTGAGGACCTCGTCGGCGATGACCAGCGTCTCGCCCTCGTAGCCGAACTCGAACTTGGTGTCCGCGAGGATGATGCCCCGGTCGCGGGCGATGTCCCGGGCGCGGCCGTAGACGGCGAGGGTCGTCTGGCGCAGCTGGGCGGCGGTCTCGGCGCCGACTTCGCGGGCCACTTCCTCGTACGACACGTTCTCGTCGTGCTCGCCGACCGCGGCCTTCATCGCGGGCGTGAAGATCGGGGCGGGCAGCTCCGAGCCGTCGACCAGGCCCTCGGGCAGGGCGAGGCCGCAGACCGTGCGGCTCTGCTCGTACTCGACGAGGCCGGAGCCCGTGAGATAGCCGCGCGCGACGCACTCGACCGGGACCATCGCCAGGGACTTGCAGATCAGGACCCGGCCCGCCCAGTCCGCGGGCGCGCCGGCCGGGACCTCGGTGGACAGGACGTGGTGCGGGACGAGGTCCGCGAGCTGGTCGAACCACCACAGGGACAGCTGCGTGAGGATGCGGCCCTTGTCGGGAATCTCCGTGGGCAGCACCCAGTCCATCGCGGAGGTGCGGTTGCTGGCGACCATCACGAGGTCGCCCGCTTCGTTCTGGTACAGGTCGCGCACCTTGCCGGTGTGCAGGTGCACCAGGCCCGGCACCTCGATCGGCTCGGGCTTTTCTACGAATCCGGGCATGGTTCCTCCCCGTCGTTTCGGCCAGCGGTCCGATTCTCGCCTATCGCGAAGGTGCCGCTGACCAGGGGTGGGGCACGCGGCGGTCGCGCGCGCCTCGGTGGGCTGCTCAGGTGGCGGCCTTGGTGGGCCGCCTTGGCGGGCGGCCATGGTCGGCTGCCCTGGGTGGCTGCCTTGGCTGACGGCCTCGCTCGGCCGCCTCAGGTGGCTGCCGCAGGCCGGCTGCCTCAGTCGCGCTTGCAGATGCGGTCGAGCAGATTGGCGGTCGCCCGTTGGATACGGGTGTCCACATGGCCCGGCCGGTCGAGCGCCGGTGACCACGCGAAGGTCCCGGACGCGAAGACCAGCGCGCCGGACGGTGCCCGGTACAGGGAGGTCTCCTGGTGGCGCTTGGCCCCCTCGCCGTCCCGGTACGGGGAGTGCGCCAGCAGGATGCGGCCCTGGTGCTCGGGCAGCGGGGTGCGCGGGAAGTAGCGGTCGGCCTCGCCCGCGACCAGGTCCTCGATCTCGTCGCCTTCGTGCGCGCCGGTCGCGTCCCACAGCCAGTGGTCCGCATTGCGTACGACGAGGGGCGACGGCTCGGGGACCCGGCCCGCGTACTGGATGCCCATCAACTGCTGTTCCGCGCGGTCCACTTCACGCCAGAGCGTGGGCCTGCCCGGGCCGCGGCGCTTGCGGCAGGTGAGCAGGCGGTCGGGCACGCCGGAGGGCGAGGGGCTCAACTCCACTTGCCAGTACATGGTGTTGGCGGAGAGGAAGACCAGCGATGTGCCGCTGTCACGGGCCTGTTCCGTCGTACGGCGCATCGGCACCGACCAGTACTCGTCGTGGCCCGGGAAGACCAGGCCCCGGTAGCGGGTCGGATCCACGCGTCCTGCGTGCAGATCGCGCGTATCGGCGTACGCGAGGTCATAGCCGTAGCGTTCGGCCCAGCGGATGAAGTCGTAGGCGTGGCCCACGTGGAGCGGCAGTCCCGCGCCCGCGTACGGGCGGTCGAAGGAGACCGTGATGGCGGCGTCGCTCTCGCCGAGCAGCGAGCCCTGTTCGTCCCAGGCGTGGTAGAGGCTGGCGCCCGTTCGGCCGTCCTCCGGATAGAGGTTGTACGCCTGCCAGGTCACGTCCGGGAGCAGGAGCAGCAGATCCGCCGGGCGGTCGTCCCGGACCGTGAACGGGATGTGCGAGCGGTACCCGTCGGCGGTGGTCAGGACGGCCACGTACGCGCCCGTGTTCCAGTAACTCGGGATCTGCAGCCGCCAGGAGAGCCACCAGTGGTGGCAGGAGACCGTACGGTCGGCGGCCAGCGGAGGCGGCTGGACGATGCCGGAGAGCCGGGGGCTCGTGGTGATCTTCGAGGCGCCGTCACCGCCGTAGTGCCCGATCCGGTAGATGTCGACGCCGAACTGCTGCGGCGGGTCCACGGTGATGTGGAAGTCGATGGATTCGCCGGGGGCGGCGGCACCCGTGGAGGTGAATCCCTTCACCTGCTGGTGCACATCGTCGGCCGTGCGCGGTCCCGTGGTGCTGCGGGGCGCGGGGATACGGGCGCCGGGCGCCGGGGCGTGGTCGATGTACCAGGGGACTACCTGGCCCGTGTCGTCGAAGTAGTGCTCGCTGCCGCGCAGCCAGGGCAGCGGGCCCTGGCCGAAGGGGTCGCTCACGGCGTGGGCGAGGGCTCCGGACTCCCAGCGCCTGATCGGCGTTCCCGCGCCGGCCGTTGCGTTTTTCGGCACTCTGCCGCCACCCATGCCGCTCCCCTCCCTCGTCCCCCGGGTCCTGCGTCTGCTGTGACCGGCCGCGACCGGTGTCCTCGTGCTGACGGATCGGTGGCCGGCGTCTGCTGATACGTGCGCCGAGCTGTGTCAGTCGACGGTCGGTCCCAGCACATCACATTAAGCACGCATCCCGTCACCGTTCGTCGCGGATTGACGTGAACGGAACGTGGCACTCCGGGGAGCGGTGACTCAGACCAAGCGCACCGGCTTCTCCGGTCGTACGCCAAGACCCGCGAGCCAGCCGCGCAGGGGTTCGGGGTCGCCGTCCTCGACGAGGCTGAGCACCCGGGGGCTGAGGTCGGCGGCACGTACGCCGTCCACGAGCAGGGTCGGGCCGTCGAGCCAGTCGAGTCCGGGGGCCGCGCCGGCGGTGTCGACGGCGGCGCAGCAGACCATCGCGGTGACGTGGTCGGCCAGCAACTCCCGCCCGGAGCGCGGTGGTTGCATCGGGAACAGCGGCAGCAGCGCATCGTCCCAGGACGCGTCGTCCGTCACGGCCGGCTGAGGCGGGGCACTCGGTGCGGTGCTCTCCTCGCGGGCCAGCTCCACGGTGAGTACGGCGGCCAGTTGCTCGCCCTGGGGGGCGAGGGCGGAGGGCTCTGTGGGGTCGTGGTCTGCGTCGGGGGCTTCGTTGTGGTCTGCGTCGAGGGCTTCGTTGTGGTCTGCGTCGAGGGCTTCGTTGTGGTCCGCGTCGAGGGCTTCGTTGTGGTCCGCGTCGAGGGCTTCGTTGTGGTCCGCGTCGAGGGCTTCGTTGTGGGTGAGGTCGGGGGTGGCCGGGTCCAGGTGGCTGAGCCCAGGATCCACCTGGCCGGTTTCAGGCGTGAGCTCCGAGCCGGCTGCCGGCCCCGTCGGCACAGCCTCCGTACCCGAGCCGGCCGGAGCCGCGGACGGAACCTCGGTGTCCGAGGCGACCGAACCCGTCGGCACCGCCTCTGCGCCCGACTCCCCTTCGCCAGCGCCCGGTTCACAGGTCTCGGACGCCAGATGTTCCATCACCCGCGCAAGGGTGGGCGCCTGCGGGTCCATGTCCGGTGCCGTGGCCCGTCCCACGCCCAGGGAGTCGAGGGCGCGGTGCAGCCGGGCCGCGTCCATCCGCCACTTGCGGTCGACGACCTCCTCCGGATACTCCTGCCAGTCGACCGGCGCCCAGCCCGCGCCTTGTTCGCCATGGAAGAGCCGGGCCGCGAGCAGCGAGGCCGCCTCGTCCACCGCGCCGGGCTCCTCGAGCAGATCGCACGCGGGCCGCTCCCCGAGCCGCGAGGCGAAGCCTTCGGCGAGGCGGTCGCGGCGGGACAGCTCGGTGAGCGCGGCGACCACTCCGGCGTCGAGCCGGGACGGCCAGCGGCCCATGCGCCAGGCGGGCAGCGCGACCTTGGTGAGCAGCCGGTCCCAGCCGGCGTACGCGAGGCCCACCTGCTCCTGAGCGACGATCCGCAGCCCGTAATCCACAGTCTGTGCACGGTCGGCGGCGGCCGCCGCGACCCCCCGCTCCATCTCCGCCGCATGCCCGCGGCAGGCGCGGAGCATCAGCCGGCAGACCCAGCCGACCCCGGCGAGCACCAGTCGCCCG
>NZ_JBEPEW010000031.1:0-68789 GCF_040300965.1 Streptomyces mesophilus
GGTGCCGCGGCCTTCGGTGCCGCCTGCGGGGCGGGCGGCGTGATCTTGGCGTCGGCCATCAGGCGGTCCGCGGCCGCCTGGGTGGCGGAGGCGGCCTCCTCCGTGAACTTGGAGTTCGCCTCCGCACTGCTCCTGACGGGGGACTCGGCCGTGCTCGCGCCGGCCGACGCCTGCTCCTGCACCTGTTCCTTGGCGGCCTCACCGGCGTTCCCGTCCTTGCCCTTGCCGCCCTTGAACACGTCGAAGATTCCCATGCTTCCTCCTGGGGGTGTCGTCCCCCTGTGCCCCACTCTCGCGCGGAGTGGATCCCTGCGCGCGGGGAGGACCGGGCATCGCTCGTACCGCTCGGGTGCGCCGCCGGGGCGCGATTGTCAGTGGCGCGCGGCAGCATGGTCGACAGGGAGTGCAAGGCGTGGGGGCGTCCGGGCGCGGGCGTCCGGAGCAGGGCGTTCATTCGGGAAGGGGGCCCAGATGACAGGGCGGCTGACGGCGCCGTTGCGGCGCGTGCTCGCGGGTGCCGAGGACGTGACGGGACGGATCAGCGGGACCGAGGCACAGCTGGAGACACTGGTGCGGCACGGGCTGGCCTTCCGGCACGCCCGGCCGCCGCGCGCGTACTTCCTGACGCCGGCCGGACACCGGCTGCGCCAGGAGCTCCTGACCGCAGCGCCGCCGCCCACGGCGCGCGCCGCCGAGGCCGCCGACGACGTCTTCGCGGCCCGCACCGGCGAGGAGACCGAGCCGCTCCGCGACGGTCCTGCGCGGACACGGGAGGTGCACAGCGCCTGGCAGGGTCTTGTCGAGCTGCGCCGGATGACCAATCCGGACGGTTCAACGGACCGCCCCTGTGCCTGGGAGCGCGGACATCTGGTGCAGGCGGCGGCGCTCGCCCTGGAGGCCGGCGGGTGCCGGCCGGGGGTGAGCGGGGCCGGCGGCTATGCGGTGGCGGATACGCAGCAGCCGGAAGCGGTCGAGATACGGGGCGCGGAGGGCGAGCTGTCCTCGTACGCCGATGTGCTGACCAAGGCGGGCTGGCAGGTGGGCGAGCACCGCACGCGCGGACGCGGACGGGTGCTGCTGGCCTCGCCGCGGCGGGTGTGAGCGCGCCCGGAGCCGGAGTGTCGCGGGCCCGGAATGCCTTGCGGTGCCGGGCAGTTGGAGCTGGTGGACGTACCCGTTGAAGGGATGAGCGTGGCTGACGAATTCTTCGTGCCGGTGACCGTGCGCGGCTATGAGACCGATGTGCAGGGGCACCTCAATCAGGCCGTGTATCTGCAGTACGCGGAGCATGCGCGCTGGGAGCTGTTCGAGGCGGCGGGTATCCGTCAGCAGGACCTGCAGGCGGCCGGCATCGGCCCGGTCGTCCTGGAGACGACGATCCGCTACAAGCGCGAGCTGCGCGCCGGGGACAAGGTCGAGGTGACGTGCGGGTTCGAGTGGGGCACGGGCAAGACGTTCCGGCTCTCGCAGATGATCCGGAAGGTGGACGGGACGGTCTCGGCCGAGGTGACGGCGGTGGGCGGCTTCCTCGACCTCGAGGCCCGGCGCCTGCTCGAGGACCCGGCGGGACGCATCCGCTCGCTGGCGAAGGATCCGGCGAGGTTCGGGCTGTAGCCCAGCCCCTGCGGCGTTTGAGCAGATCCGAACGAAGTTCGGATGCGGGGGTCCGGGGCGAAGCCCCGGTTTCGGGAAGGGGCGGGTAGGGGAAACGGCCCGCCGCAGGCGCCCACCCGCACCCCCACCGCCCCCGCACCCCGCCGCCACCGACCCGTCGACTACCCTGAAAGAGGCCGCGACTGGCGCAAAAGGTGGAGCACCACCGGGGAGCGGCCGAAACCAAAGCTGCCGCGCGCCTGGGCGATCGAGACCGCACCCGACGCTCAGGAGCACCCATGACCAGCGCCCCCCGCACCGCCCATCCCCAAGCTCTCAACTTCGTTCGAGCAGGGGAGACCCCACTCATGGACGGCACCGCCCTCGCCCGAGAGATCGGCGACCGCACCGCCGCACGGGCCGCCGCACTCACCGAGCGCACCGGCAAGGCGCCCTGCCTCGCCACCGTCCTCGTCGGCGAGGACCCCGCCTCCGTCACGTACGTGAAGATGAAGCGCAACCGCTGCGCCAAGGCGGGTATCGAGTCCCGCCATGTGGAGCTCCCCGCGGACATCACCACCGAACAGCTCGTCGCCACCCTCACCGAACTGTCCGAAGACCCCGACGTGCACGGCATCCTGCTGCAGCACCCGGTCGGCGAACACATCGACGAGCGCGCCGCGTTCGAGGCGATCGCGCCCGAGAAGGACGTCGACGGCGTGACCATGACGTCCTTCGCCGCGATGGGCTTCGGTCTGCCGGGCTTCGCCTCCTGCACGCCGGGCGGCATCATGCGGCTGCTCGACGCGTACGGCGTGGACCCGACCGGCAAGCGCGCGGTGGTCGTCGGCCGCAGCGCGATCCTCGGCAAGCCCGTCGGCCTGCTGCTGCTCGGGCGCAACGCGACGGTGACGTACTGCCACTCGCGTACGAAGGATCTCTCCGAGGTGATCCGCGAGGCGGACATCCTGGTCGCGGCCGTGGGCCGTCCTGAGTTCATCCGCGGCGAGGACATCAAGGAGGGCGCGGTCGTCATCGACGCGGGCTACAACCCGGGCAACGTGGGCGATGTGCACTTCAACTCGGCCGCGGAGCGCGCGAGTCTGATCACCCCGGTGCCGGGCGGTGTCGGCCCCATGACGATCGCGGTGCTGCTCGAGCAGACCGTGGACGCGGCGGAGCGGCAGACCGCCTGAGCCGGACTCCCGACGGCGCGGGGGTCGACACACCCGACGGGCGCGGGAGCCGGACTCCCGCGCCCGTCACAGCACTTGGCGCAGCTCCTTACTCAGCACAGCTCCTTCAACACTCAGCGCAGCTCCTTCAACGTCGCCTTCGCATCGGCGACCAGCCACTTCTCCACGTCCTCGGCGGACGGGACCTTGCTGTCCCCCGACGACGAGGCGCTGTAGTCGCTCCAGCTCATCCGGAAGGTGAACCAGCCCTCGCGGACGTTCACCTCCATCCGGTTGAGCTCCTTGTCGGTGTCGCCGGTCTCCGTCGTCAGCCAGGCCTCGTCGCCCATGCCGTCGAGCCGGGTCACGACGGTCTTGGAGCCCTCGTAGTCGTAGTCCTCGTTCGACTTGGCGAGGTCCGCGTACTCGGCCGACGGGTCCGTGGCCTTGTGCCAGGTGGCGTTGTAGGTGATGTACGTGCTCGAGTACTCGTCCGTGGACTCCTTGTCCTTCAGGTCGAAGCTGCAGTAGCTCTGATCGACCGTCGGCCGCTTCGAGGAGTACTTGGTCTCGTCGTTCTTCTCGGTCCCCTTCTCGTAGCGGCCCTCGAAGGAGGACAGCTGGGCGACCGAGCACAGGTCCTTCTCGTACGCGTGCCCGCCGAAGTCACCGCTCGCCCACAGCGTGCCCGTGGCGAACAGGGTTCCGGCCCAGGCGGCCGAGGCGAGCACGACACCCCCGATCCCCCAGGCCCAGCCGGGGATCGACTTGCGCGGTGCGGGCGTGGGCACCGGGAACTGCGGCCCGAACCCGGGCGGACCGGCGGGCGGCCCGCCCTGCGGCGTCTGCTGCGGGAACGGCGGCGGGGCCTGCTGGGCGTACGGATTCTGCTGGACCGGAGCCTGCGGAGGCTGGGTGGACGGCTGCTGATAGGGGTTCGGCTGCGGCGCTCCGCCGGGTCCGGGTATCGAAGACATGAGGCGAATCTATCCACCGGGACCGGGAGTTCATGCGCCGGGCCCGGGCGCAGGTTCAGCGGGTCGAGACCGACACGTAGTCCACCAGCATCGGCTTTCCGGGGACCGTGCCGGCGTCGGGGCCGCCGCCCAGCTGGGCGGGCCAGTTGCCGCCCATGGCGACGTTGAGGATCAGGAACATGCCGTGCTGGGTCGCGTCCTGCCAGGCCTGTGCCCCCAACTCGTCCTCGGTGACGCGGTGATGGAGCACGCCGTCGACGTAGTACCGCACCTCGTGGGCGTCGATCTCGGCCGCGTACACATGGAAACCGCTGCTGCAGGTCGGACAGGAGAACGGCGGTGACTGGTGGCTCTGGTTCTGACCGGGTGCTCCTGAGTGCAGAGCGGAGTACACCTCGGGCCGCCCGTTGATCTGCTCCATCACATCGACCTCGCCCCACTGCGGCCAGCCCTGGTAGCCGTTGCTGCGGATCGGTTCGCCCATGGCCCAGAAGGCGGGCCAGTAGCCCTTGCCCGTAGAGGTGTCGACCTCGGGCAGCTTGATGGAGGCCTCGATACGGAGCGTGCCGCCAGGCGGTACGGCGAAGTCGGAGCGCTTGGACTCGATACGGGCCGACGTCCAGGTTCCGTCGGGGGCCCGCAGGGGGGTGATGGCCAGGTGTCCCGCGCCGTCCAGGGCGGAGTTCGCGGTGGAGTCGGTGTGCCGGCCGATCTCACCGGTCCCCCAGTTCGCGGCCGGGCAGCCCGGGTAGCAGTAGCCCTCGTCGTGACGCCAGTCGACGGCGGAGACCGGAGTGCCCGCACGGCCGGTGAAGTCGTCGCGGAACACCTCGCGCCACGTGGAAGAGGCGCCCGAGCGCTGCCCGTTGGTGCCCTGTTCGGTGGTGCCCGCGCACGCCGCCGCGGCGCAGAGCACCAGAACCGCGATGAGCACCGCCGGCGGACGGCACCGCCCGATGACGGTGCCGATCCGCGTACGGAGGCGGGTGTGCGGGGAGGTCACGGCGGGCTACCCGAAGAGCCCGAGCCGCTGGATCTGCGCCTCGATCCGCGGGCCGAGCGCCTTCGCCGCGGTGTTGGTCAGATGCGAGTCGTCGCGGTACAGGAGGACGCCGTCCTTGACCGCCGGGCAGGTCTCGCCGTCCGGGCAGACCGCGTCGACCACGTCCACGACGTGCACGCCCGCCGGCGGGTGCTCGGCGATCAAGTCGCGGCGCAGGGCCGGCTTGGCGGGGAAGTCGCATTCCGCGGGGTCGTCCGCCCCGGACACGCAGTCCGGGATGTCCTTGCCCGGCATCGGGGTGTCCCGGAGGTAGACCACGGGCGCGCCGGTGGCCGTGAGGGCCTTGAGCGTCGGCTGCCATGCCTTGGCGAGGTCCTCGGCGGACTTCCCGTACTGGTTGAGCTCGCCGACGATGATCATCTTGGGCTTGGGGCCGTCCGCGATCCGCTTCAGGGTGTTCGCGCGCCAGGTGTCGCACTCGGTGTACTCACGGCCGAGCTGCGGGCTGTGCACGGTCATCTTGGCGGCCGGGCAGCCCATCTTGGTGAGGTCCTCGAGCGCCCAGCCGTGCTGCTGCGCGATGTCCTGGGCGACCGGGAACCACTGGTCGGCGTGCGAGTCGCCGAACAGGACGACGCGGTCCTTGGACCCGGTGTGCGCGAACAGGCACTCGGGGCTGGTCGTCCCGTCCGGAGCCACTTCGCACTTGCCGGACCGGGGGTAGTCGGTGGACGCGTCGAGCGGGCTTGGCACGAGTCCGCCGGTCACCGGGTTGGTGATCAGGTGGGAGCCGCTGCTCGCGCCGATCAGCTGCAGGTTGGTCAGGCCGCCCGTCAGCTCGCGCAGCGAACCGCTGCCGACCGCGAGGGCCGCGACGAGCGGGAGGACCGTGGCGGCGAGTCCCAGGTTGAGGCTGGGGCGTGCGCCCTGCCGCAGCGCCTTCGCGTACCGCAGCGGACGCTCCACGTACCGCATGGTGAGCCAGGCGGGCAGCAGGCTGGCCACGCCGAGGGCGGTCTTGACCGGCCAGGGCTGCTCGCCGGCGGCGGCGTCGACGAGGACGATCACCGGCCAGTGCCACAGGTACCAGGCGAACGAGAGCTGACCGAGCCTGCGCATCGGCCGCAGGGACAGGGCCCGGCCGATCACGCCCTGCGGACCGGCCGCGATCAGCGCGACCGCGCCGAGGGTCGGCAGCACGGCGGCCCAGCCGGGGAACGGGGTCTTGGAGGTGAACAGCACGACGGAGGCGAGGACGGCCCCGGCGCCGAGCACCCCGAGCGTGTGCGCGGTGAGCTTGCGGCGCGGCGCCCACGCCACCAGGGCGAGCAGCCCGCCGAGCCCGAACTGCCAGGCCCTGGTGGGCGAGGCCATATAGGCGAGGCTCTGGTTGAGCTGCGTCCAGTACAGGCTGAGCGCGAAGGAGGCCACGGTCACCACGAGCAGCACCGGGGCGATGCCTCGGCGGAACTTGCGGGCGAGCAGCCACAGGAGCGGGGCGAGCAGCACATAGAACTGCTCCTCGACCGCCAGCGACCAGAAGTGCAGCAGCGGGCTCTGGCTCTGCCCGGCCGCCATGTAGTCGGTGTTGTGCGCGATGAAGCGCCAGTTGGCCATCGAGAACGCGGAGGTGATGGCGTCCCAGGCCACGTCGGGCCGGCGCAGCGGGGTCAGGATGAACCAGCTCGCGACCAGGGTCGCGACGAGCACCACCGCGGCCGAGGGCAGGATGCGCCGCGCACGGCGTGCGTAGAACTCCGCGATACGGACGCGGCCGGTCTCCCGGATCTCCTTGACGAGCAGTCCGGTGATCAGGAAGCCGGAGATGACGAAGAAGACGTCCACCCCGGTGTAGCCGCCGGTGAAGTACGGGATGCCGGCGTGGAATCCGACGACGGCGAGGACGGCGACGGCCCGCAGCCCCTCGATGTCCGTTCTGAACTTCATTTGGTGAGCCAGCTGATCATGGGGTCGGCCCAGCCGGTGGCCAGGAACGCGACGAGGACGAGGACCGAGGTGATGGCGAGCCCGCTGGGCCAGCTCTGCGAGTGGTTCATGCTGCTTCCTTCGCGAGGAGGGGGTTGCGGGCGAGGGCCGGGGACGGGCGCAGGGTGAGCAGCGCCTCACGGATGACGGGGCCGGTGATGGCCACGTACGAGAGGACGAAGACCATCGATCCCCAGACGTGTGCCAGACCGCCGTTCACGGATGCGTAGGCGGCGCCCGCGACGAGGCCCAGGTTGACCAGGGAGAACCAGACGACGGCGACCTTGCTGATGGTGTGCGCGAGCGGGTTGCGCTTCTTCGCGGCACCGGTCGGCACCCATTCGCTGTGCCGTCGCTTGAGCAGATGCAGGAACGCCACACCGTGGGCGACGCTGAACAGGGTGGTGCCGCGCAGCGCGTCGAAGCGCCAGCGGGTGGTGGCGACCGACGGCAGCAGGACGAGGAAGACCCAGGCGGGCACGAGCAGCGGAAGGACGTGCCAGGCCCGGATGTCCTGCGGAGCGAACCAGTACATGATCATCATCGGCAGCGGCATCACGTACACGTTGATGGCGCCGGCGATGTAGTTGGCGAAGCCGCTGAAGTAGGCGGCGCGGGCGCGCCAGGACATCTTCATCCGGTAGAAGTCGCGCTTCACCATGAGCTGCAGATTGCCCATGCACCAGCGGTACTGCTGGTTGACGGCGGCCGAGAGGGTGTCCGGCGAGAGCCCCTTGGCGATCTGTACCGGGACGTAGCGGGTGGCGAAGCCGTGCTGCGCCATCGCGATCGAGGTGTACATGTCCTCGCTGTGCTCCATCTTCGCGAACCCGTCGGTGATACGGAGCGCGGAGCGGCGGTACACGGCGTTCGAACCGCAGCAGATGGAGGCCGACTCGGCGTCGCGCGAGGGCATCAGCCAGCGGAAGAAGATCTCCTGCCAGGCGCCCGAGGCCCGCTCGATCCAGGAGAGTTCACGTCCGGTGTCGAAGACGTGCGGGCTCTGCACGATGCCGACGCCCGGGTCGTCGAAGTAGGGCATGAGGTGGTGCAGGAAGTCCGGTCGCGGGCAGAAGTCGGCGTCGAAGATCGTGACGAACTCGCCGTCGCAGTGCTCCAGGCCGTAGTTGAGGTTGCCGGCCTTCTTCAGATGGCCGCGGTCCGGGCGGCTGCGGTACTCGAAGCCGAACTCACCCGCGAGGGCGCGGACTTGGTGCGAGCCGGAGTCGTCGAGGACCCACACGCGCAGCGGTCCGGTCCAGTCGAGCCGGGAGACGTGGTGGAAGGTGTTGCGCAGCACGTCGAGGGGTTCACCGCACGAGGGCAGGAAGATGTCGACGCTCGGCGGGTCCGCCGGCGCCCAGCCGCGCAGCACTGCTTCGTGGCCCTCGCGGGTCACCCGCCGCCTGCTCTGGCCGTCCATGCTCGCCAGGAGCCAGGCGACGGAGTTGAGGGCGAGGATGCCCATGAAGCCGTAGAGCACCGGGGCGCGCAGCGCGAAGAGGAACAGCGTCACGGCGCCGAAGACGTAGGAGGCGGACATGCACAGCAGGACCCAGCGCCGCTGAGGCCCGAGATACGCATACACCTCCTGGTCCGTCGGCGGCGCGACGATGCCGCCGGGCGGAGACAGGGTTCCGCTGGTGCCCATGGTCTTTCCTTCGGGTTCGGTGAGCTGCCGGGATTGCAACTCACCGATTATGCGGAAGCCCCCCGGATATCCACCACGCACAAAAAGCCGTCGGCCATGTAACAGAAAGCCGAATACAGGCCGTATCCGCACCCGTGACCTGGCACATTTACTCCGGCCCGACAGCGCCCTCACACAGTTTTTATTGACCTTGGTCCCACGACTCGCGCCCATATGACCGAGGGGTGCGGTCCTGGAGTCGGCCGAAAGACCGAGACGCCGGCGCACGCGACGGGCCACATTCCCGAAGTGGCCGCAGGCCCTTCCGCCCTAGGCTGAATTTTCGCCCGTATTCAGCGAACTCACCCCCGACGAAAGTCAGCCCGCCATGAAGCCTCTGCGTACCGTCGCCGTCCCCCTGACCCTGGGGGCGCTCCTCCTGGGTGTCGCCGGCTGCGGCGCCGGCGCTTCGAACGCCGCCGGCTCGATGAACGCCGATACGGCGAGTTCGGACGCGTACAACATCAAGCCGCTTCTGCACCCCGAAAAGAAGTATCTGGGAATGGCCGCGGACGGGATTCCCGGCTCGCTCAAGCCGATGGATGAATTCTCGAAGGCAGCCGGAAAGAACCCCAACCTCGTCGGGTACTTCGTCGCCTGGAACACTCCCTTCAATTCTGCCGAGGCCAAGGACATCTGGGCCAAGGGCGCGCTTCCCTTCATGAACTGGGAGCCCTTCGACGCCTCACTCTCCTCCATCGCGGCGGGCAAGAGCGACGCGTACATCCGCGACTACGCGAAGAATGTACGCAAGCTCGATGTCCCGATCGCGATGACCTTCGGGCACGAGATGAACGGCGACTGGTACCCGTGGGGTTCGGGCAAGGCCTCCGCCAAGGATTTCGTGGCGGCGTGGAAGCACGTGCACGACCTCTTCAAGGACGAGGGTGCGAGCAACGTCATCTGGACCTGGAGCGCGAACATCACGCTCCCGGTGCCGAACGTGAAGCTGAAGCCGTACTGGCCGGGCGACGAGTACGTCGACTGGGTCGGTGTCGTGGGCTACTACGTCAAGAACGGGCCCAGCACGTTCAAGTCGCTGTACGGCTCGACGATGGACGAGATCCGGACCTTCACGCAGAAGCCCTTCCTCATCCCCGAGACGGGATCCGAGCCGGGCAGCCGTAAGGCCTCCGACATCAACAGCCTGTTCCAGGGCGTCGCCTCGCGCGACGATGTGCTCGGCTTCATCTGGTTCAACATCGACAAGGAGAGCAACTGGCGCATCGACAGCGGCGCCCAGGCGGAACAGGCGTTCCGTACGAATGCCGCGGACGGCGCTTTCGGCTTCGATCCGGGCAGCTTGGGCAGCTCGCACTGACGCAAGGCCCCCATAGCCGCCTTAACTGAACAGAGACTTCGAGGGATTGAACGATCAAAACGTTCAACTCCGTGCGATCTATTGAGCGTTTGAGCGCTTGCGTGTTAGAAACCGCTTGCTCCTGCCCCCCGTCGTACGTCCCTCCGGAGTTCTCCCATGACCGCACTGTCGACGTACTGGTCCCGCCGCGGTTTTCTCGCCACCAGCGGCGGCACTGCGCTAGCCCTCGGTCTCACCGGTACGTTCACCGCCGGCAGCGCACAGGCGCTGACGGCAGAGGCCACCGCCGACGACTTCGCCGCGCTGCGCGCCAAGTGGCGGACGCTGATCCTCGGCGAGGGCTTCAGCCCGTCCGCGGAGCCCTTCAAGTCGAAGCTCGCCACGCTCGGCACCAACGCCAAGGCCAACTGGGACACCATGGCCCCGGCCGACGGTTCGCTGTGGCCCGGCATGGTCTACAAGGACCCGGAGCCGGACACCGACCAGGAGTCGTACGGCTTCTCCGGCCAGATCCAGTCCAGTTTCGGCAAGCTCTACACGATGGCCGAGGCCTACGCGCAACCCGGCTCGGGCCTGACCGGTGACGCCGGCCTCAAGGACGCGGTGATCGCCGGCGTCGAGCACCTGTACACGCAGGTCTACAACGAGAACCAGGCCCGCTACGGCAACTGGTACAACTGGCAGATCGGCGCCCCGCAGTCCCTGATGGACATCGCGGTGCTGCTCTTCGAGCACTTCACGGCCGAGCAGATAGCCAAGTACTGCCGGGCCGTGGACCACTTCGTGCCCGACTCCGTGATGGACAACTACACGGGCACGTCCACCGGCGCCAACCGCGTTGACCTGTGCCGCGCGATGATCCTGCGCGGTGTCGTCGGCGGCAGCGAGCAGAAGATCACCCTCGGCCGCGACTCCCTCTCCCCCGTCTTCCCGTTCGTCACCACCGGCGACGGCTACTACGCCGACGGCTCGTTCATCCAGCACACCTCGATCCCGTACATCGGCGGCTACGGCGCCGTGCTCAACGACGGGCTCGGCCGGCTCTTCGCGCTGCTGCGCGACTCGGCCTGGCAGGTGACCGACCCGGGTGCGCAGCAGTTCCTGGACACTGTGGAGATGGCCATCGCGCCGTTCGTCTACAACGGCCTGATGATGGACAACGTCTCCAGCCGCGGCGTCAGTCGCGGTCTGGTCGCGAGCGACCCCTTCCAGCTGCCGCAGGACGACCACAACCGCTCGCACGGCGTGATGGGTTCGATCGTGCTGCTCGGCAAGGGCGCGAGCCCCGAGCAGCAGGCCCGCTGGAACGCGATGGTCAAGGGCTGGATGCGCCGCGACTACTACGGCACGGCCCTGGAGAACCCCAAGCTCAGCCTGCTTCGCACCTCGCAGTTGTACGAGCTGGAGGCGGACGACTCGATCAAGCCGGCGCCCGAGCCGGTCGAGCACCGGGTGTTCCCCAACATGGACCGGCTCACGCACCGCCGCCGCGACTGGGCGGCCTCGCTCAGCATGGCCTCGACCCGGATCTCGCACTACGAGACCGGCAACGGCGAGGGCCTGCGGATGTGGCACACCGGGTCGGGCTGGCTGCAGTGGTGGGGCGCCGACCACGGTCTCGAGCAGTACGCGGACCACTACTGGCCCACCGTCGACCCGTACCGCCTGCCCGGCATCACCGTCTCCAAGAAGCCGTTGACCGATGGCCAGGGCGGCGACTGGGCCGGCCCGAAGCCGGACTTCGCCTGGGTGGGCGGGGTGACCGACGGCGAGTTCGGTACGACGGGTCAGCAGCTGCGGGGCATCTTCTCGACGATGACCGCGAAGAAGGCCTGGTTCTGGCTGGACGACGCGGTCGTCTGCCTCGGCGCCGGCATCACCTCCACCGACGGCGCGGGCGTGGAGACGGTGGTCGACAACCGCAACCTCGGTGCATCGGGCGAGCCCCGGCTGCTCCTTGACGGCGGTGCGCAGCCCACCACGCAGGGCTGGAGCACCAAGCGTGCGGGCACGAAGTGGGCGCATGTCGCCGGGCACGCGGGCTATGTCTTCCCGGGCGGTACGACCCTCAATGTGCTGCGCGAGGAGCGGACCGGTGCGTGGAAGGACGTCAACCGGGGCAGCTCGCCCAAGGAGTTCACCCGGCGCTACCTCACGCTGTGGCAGGACCACGGCACCGACCCCACCGACGGCTCGTACTCCTACGTCATGCTGCCGGGCGCGAGCGCGGCCCGTACCGCGGCCCGCGCGTACGACCGCGGCTGGCTGGAGATCACCGCGAACTCCCCGCGGCAGCAGGGCATCCGGGTGCCGTCGCTCGGCTTCACCGGGGTGAACTTCTGGGAGGCCGGGACCGTCGGCAAGATCACGGCGAGCGCCCCGGTGTGCGTGCAGATCCGTGAGAAGCGGGACGGCACCGCGACGATCTGCGTCTCGGACCCCTCCCGTACGGTCACGGGCCTGACGCTCGTCTGGAAGCGACCGGTGAAGTCGGTGACGAGCAAGCCGGGCGCCGTGACCTCGGTGGAGACGGGCCGCGAGCTGAAGCTCACCTTCGGTGATCTGAGCGGCAGTTACGGCGCCACGCACAAGGTTCAGGTGCGCACCGGCTGATCGTCGAGGCTTGATCGAACTCTTGTGACGCGCGGTGGCGTCGGTGTACATCGAAGTACGCCGACGCCACCGCGCTCTGTGCACCACCCGGCCACTCCCCCGCTCCCCCACTCGCCCTCCGGAGACCGCAATGACGCGATCCTGGTCCCGCCGTACGTTCCTCGCCACCACCGGCGCCGTATCCCTGGGCGCGTTCGCGCTCGGCATCCCGCTGTTCGGCGGGGTCGCCCACGGCGCCACGGAGCACGACACCCTGCGCGCCAAGTGGCGTGCGCTGCTCCTCGGTTCGGGCTTCAGCCCGACCTCCGAGCCCTTCAAGTCCAAGCTCGCCGAACTGGGCACGAGCGCGAGCGGCTACCACGCGAGCATGGCTCCGGCCACGGGCTCGCTCTGGCCCGACCTGAACTTCGCGGACCCCGAGCCGGACACCGACCAGGACTCGTACGGCTACTCGGGGCGGATGGCGGAGAGCTACTACCGGCTGCAGACCATGGCCCAGGCGTACTGCCAGCAGGGCACGGGCCTGACGGGAGACGCGGCGCTCAAGACGGCGATCCTCACCGGCCTCGACCACCTCTACACGCGGGTCTACAACGAGAACCAGGCCCGCTTCGGCAATTGGTACAGCTGGCAGATAGGCGCCCCGCAGGCACTCCTCGACACCTGTGTCCTGATGTACGAGCACCTCTCCGCGACGCAGACGGCCAACTACTGCCGGGCCGTCGACAAGTTCGTACCGGACTCGGCGGTCGCCACCTACACGGGTACCTCGACCGGTGCGAACCGGGTCGATCTGTGCCGTGTCCTCATCCTGCGCGGCGTGGTCGGCGCGAACTCGGCGAAGATCGCGCTCGGCCGGGACGCGCTCTCGCCCGTCTTCCCCTACGTCACGGGCGGCGACGGGCTGTACGCCGACGGCTCGTTCATCCAGCACACCACCGTCCCGTACACCGGCAGTTACGGCTCCGTGCTGCTCGGCGGGCTCGGCCTGCTGTTCGCGCTGCTGGCCGGGTCGACCTGGGCCGTGACGGATCCCAAGCGGCAGATCGTGTTCGACGCCGTGGAGAACGCGTGGGCGCCGTTCCTCTACAACGGTCTGATCATGGACAACGTGTCCGGGCGCGCGATCAGCCGGGGCGTCTCCGCGACCGACCCCCAGGCCGTGATGCAGAACGACCATCTGCGCGGCCACTCGATCCTCGCCTCGATCGTGCTGCTCGCGGAGGGCGCGAGCGCCACGGAGAAGGCGCGCTGGCGCGGTCTGGTGAAGGGCTGGATCCAGCGCGACTACTACAGCCCTCCGCTGCAGAACCCGTCCATGGGCGTGGTGAGCCTGTCCCGGCTGCACGCGGTCGCGAACGACTCCGCCGTCACCGCGATCGCCGAGCCCACCGGCCACCGGCTGTTCCCGAACATGGCCCGCGCGACACACCGCAGACCCGGCTGGGCCGCGTCGCTCAGCATGGCCGACAAGCGGATCACGTACTACGAGACCGGCAACGGCGAGAATCTGCGCGGCTGGCACACGGGTTCCGGAATGCTCTACTGGTGGGGCTCCGACTACGCCAACGGGCAGTACAGCGACGCCTTCTGGCCGACCGTCGACCCGTACCGCCTGCCGGGCATCACGGCCTCGCGCAAGGTGCTCGCCGATGCGGCGGGCGGCGACTGGGGCGCCTCGATGCCGGACGTCAACTGGGTGGGCGGTGCGACGGACGGCCAGCGGGCCTCCGTCGGCCAGTACCTCAGGGGACTGCAGTCCACTCTGATGGCGAAGAAGTCGTGGTTCTGCCTGGACGACGCGGTCGTCTGCCTGGGCGCGGGCATCAAGTGCACGGACAACGTGAACGTCGAGTCCACGGTCGAGAACCGCAACCTCGGTCCCACCGGCAACAGCGGATTCACGGTCGACGGCACGCTCAAGCCGGCCACGTATCCCTGGTCCGAGACGCTGACCGGTGCGAAGTGGGCGCACATCGGCGGGCACGGCGGCTATGTCTTCCCGGGCGGTGCGACGGTGAAGGCGTTGCGGGACTCCCGCAGCGGCAGGTGGAGCGACATCAACAGGGGCGGCTCGACGACCGCGCTCAACCGCAAGTACCTCACCCTGTACGTCGACCACGGCTCCAACCCGACCGACGCGTCGTACGCCTATCTGGTCATGCCGGGCGCGACCACGGCACAGACCTCGGCGCGGGCGGCCGACACCGCCTGGCTGCAGATCCTCGCCAACACCAATGACCAGCAAGGCGTACGGGTGCCTTCGCTCGGCTTCACCGGGGTCAACTTCTGGTTCGGCGGGACGGTGGGGGCGCTGACCGCGAGTGCACCGTGCAGCGTCATGATCACGGAGAAGTCCGACGGTACGGCGGTCGTCTGCGTCAGCGATCCGATGCGGATGCAGACCGCCCTGACCCTGACCTGGAACCGCGCCGTCGCCTCCGTGACCTCCAAGCCGGCGACCGTGACCTCGGCGACCACCGGGTCCCAACTGAAGCTGGCCTTCAGTGACTTGAGCGGGACGGCGGGGGCCACACAGAAGATCACGGTGAAGCTGGGGTGACCTGGTGGCGCCCCGAAGGTGTCCCGTACACCACGGTTGCACCACACTGGGAGGCGGCCGAACGCCGGCCGCCTCCCGGGCGTCCTCGGGGTACTCCGCCGCGCCCCGGCGCGCGGCCCGCCGTCCCCAGGGGGATCTCATGCGCACCACCCTCATCCGCCGCACCGTGCTCCTGCTGCCTCTCGCCCTGATGACCGCGTTCGCCACGGCCTGCGGAGAGGAGCGGGCCGGCGGCGCCGGCGACCGGGCCCGGGTGTCACCGCCGGCCGCGTCCACGGCCCCGCACCCGAGGGCCCAGGAGGTCGCCGAAACCTGGAGCGGCTCGGGGGCCGCCGAGCAGTGGGCCGCCGGTTACCACCCGATGAGCCCGATCGTCCAGCTGCCCGAGGGCGGCTTCCACAGCGCCGCGGACCGGCTCGCGTACGGAATGCAGAGTGCACGACTGGACGCCGAACTGCCCGCCGCCGCACCGCCGTCGGGTCAGGCGCACTTCGCCGACGGGACCACGGTCACCCGCCCCCACCTCGCGGCGCGGGCCGCGTTCCAGGGCCTGTTCGGCAGCTTCGACGACAAGCATCACCTGACGGTGACCGGTGTCGAACTGGGCCGGATGACACTGGAGTCGAGCCGCGGTCCGGTGACCGTGCCCGCGTGGCTGTTCACCCTGAAGGGATACGACACCCCGCTGAAGCGGGCCGCGCTGGATCCGTCGAAGCTCCCCGAGCCCCCGATCGGCCCGGCGCGCGGCTATGCCCCCGGCGAACTCGACCAGGTGCAACAGGTGCTGGAGTTCTCCGTCGACGCACGCACGCTGACGGTGCTCTCGACGCATGGCGACTGCGACGACGGGCCCCGGGTCGCCGTGTTCGAGGACGGCGACAGCGTGGTGCTCTCCGGTTCCGTGGCCGGGGTGAAGACCGACGGCCCCTGCACCATGGCGCTGCGGACCAAGAAGGTGACGGTACGGCTCGACCGCCCGGTCGGCGACCGCATCCTGCTCGATGCCTCCACCGGGCGGCCGGTGCCGTACGGGGAGGGGTTCGGCAATTCGCCGACCTGGAGCTGATCGGCAGGGCCCGAAGTGAACCGGTGGCCGGGCATGAGTACGGCTACTCATGCCCGGCCGCGGCGTTCGCGCGACCATGCCCACAGGAGTCGGCGGAGCCAAGGGGGCGCCATGGGCAAGGTGTTGGGGGCATTCGCCATCGCGGGAGCCGCAGTGCTCGCGCTCGTCATCGCCTACGCGGTGGGCGCACCGCCCGGGCTCGTGCTCGGCGTCGGGGCCGCCGTCCTCGGGCTGCTCTGGCTGCTTCTGCTGCTCACCGCTCCCTGGAACCTCTACTTCCGGGCGCACTCCGTCCTCGCCGAGATCGCGATCAGCCGCGAGAAGGGCCTGGCGGTCCCGAAGGAGCGGGACACCGAGGCCCGCCGGATCGCCCGCATGATGCTGCGGGTGGCCGTGGCGGGCCATGTCGTGACGGCCGCCGTGGTGCTCGCCGCGGGCCTGGTCGCCGGCCGGGCCGTCGGCTACTGGGCCGCGGGCTTCTTTCTCCTGAGCACCGCGTTCCGGCCCGCGGGCGCCTACTTCGCCCAACTGCGCGGCCGTCTCGGCCTGTTGCTGCGCGATGTGACCTTCCCGCGCGACGACGTGGCGGAGTTGCGGATACGGGTGGACCGCTCCGTATCCGCGACGAAGCTGCTCGAGGAGAAGGCCGAGGAGCAGTACCGGGCGCTGGCCCGGCTGCACGGCACCGTCGACGCCCTGGGGCACTCGGTCCACCACCGCGCGGACGAGGCGGACCGCCGCTACGCGGAGCTGGCCCGGGAGTTCGAGGAGAAGGTGAACCGGCTGTCCGACAACGAGGAGCTCATCGTCGGCCTCAAGGCGTTCCTGCGGCTCCTGAAGGCGGAGACCGCGGCGGAGGGGCCGGTGGTGCGGTCGTGAGCACACCCGGACGGCCTGTGTGGAAGCATGCCGTCCATGTCCACCGATCCCATACATGGAGCTGACGCGCAGCGCGCGGCCCGGCTCGTCGCCGCCCTACAGGCTCCGTTCGAGCCCGGCTCCGCCGACGCTCCCGTCGTCCTGCACACGGCCGGGGGCAGGCTTGTCGTGCAGCGTTCCGACACCGCACTCGCCGTGCTCGACCCCGTATCGGGCGACGTGGTGCGCTTCCCCGCCCCGTGGCCGCGCGCCTTCGGCACGACGGCCGTCTCCCCCGGGGCGGACATCGCCGTGTTCGCCGGGCTGCACGCGCTGCGTGCCGTGGACGCGACGGGGGCGACGCTCTGGGAGGTGCGGCACGCGTGCTGGGGCGGTGAATGCCCGCGGCTGCACGAGGAGTTCGCCGAGTACGCCGACGACACCGGCGAGGACGGCGAGCACGCGTACCCCGACAGCGGCTCGGCCGCCTTCTCCGCCGACGGCAAGGTCGTCTGGGCCCATGTGCGCGGCCCGCTCGCGGGCGACGGGGAGGACGCGGAGGAGGACGAGCTGTGGCTCGTCCTCGACGCCGCCGACGGCCGGCTGCTCGGCCGCGTGAGCACGGGCACCATGGCCTCGGGCTCGTTCCACACCGTGCACCCCGACCCGGCGCAGATGGGTCTGAGCATCGGCGAGGGCGAGGAGGGGTCCCCCGCGCTGTGGGGCCGCCTGGACGGCGGGGCCCTGTCCGTACGGAAGATCGACGACGAGACGGTGCTGCTCGACGTGAGCCCCTCGGGACGCCGTCTCCTGGCGACGGATGTCCAGCAGGACGCGCTCTATCTGCACGACGCCGCGGACGGTGCGATCCTGCGGGACCTGGACGCGGCCGACGCCGTGCCGGCGCAGTCGGCCGGCCGGCGGGTGTACTGGGACTTCGCGGCCGCCTTCATGGCGGAGAACACGGTCGTCGCGGGCACCTCGGGGAGCGACGCCGGACAGGGGCCCGCCCGCCACTGGCTGGTCGGCACGGACGACATGACGCTACGGGCCCACATCAGCTATCCGCAGCCGGTGTCGGGACCGGTCGGGCCCGCGGGCGACGGTACCTGGTACACCGTCTCCGAGGACGGATCGACGCTCTCCGTATGGGAGTTGGCCGACCAGGACTGACACCGGGCGACGCGGGCCCGGCCCGCACCGGGCGCCCAGGACGGCAACGCGGCGCGGCCCGCCGGTCCGAGGACCGGCGGGCCGCTGTCATCACGGGGTCAGCGCGTGGCTAGTACCGCGTGGTGAGCCAGAACATGCGGAACTGGGTCTTGTCCCCCCTTCCGCGGAAGGTCTTGCCGCCCAGGTTCATCGTCTTCTGGACGAGCGGCGCACACACGCCCTTGCACACGTTGCGCGACGTGCCGCCGTAGACGACCTCGAGGTTCGGGTTCTGCTTCACCCAGTTGAACACGGCCTCCTCGGCGTGCTCGTAGGCCTGCTTGCCCTTGGCCGTCAGCCGGCCGGGGACCGGCTGGCCCTGGATGAACTCCTCACCGTTCTTCAGGACGCCCTTGCCGACCTCGTCGATGTGCTTGCCACCGGCCAGCGCCACCTTCTCGCTGATCTCTCCGGTGATCTTGTTGCGCACACCGATCACGGCGACCGTCGAGTAGTCGTGGCCCTTGCCCCACTGCTTCTTGAGGTCGTCGGCGCGCTTCTGCGCGGCGATCGCCTCGTTCTCATAGCCGCAGTTGTGTACGAGAACGGCGGTGTGGCGCGCGCCCACGTAGTACGTGTGGACGCCCTCGACCGACAGGTTGTACACGCGCTCCGTGCGGTGCGCGGTGTCGACCGCGGTGATCTGGACCCAGGTGCCGGCGGAGGTCTGCAGCCACATGCCGGACTCGAGGTCCTGTGCCTTGACCCACTTGCCGAAGTCCGGCAGCCAGTACAGGTGCGCGGCCGTCGAGGTGAGCTCGACCGGCTTGGCCCTGCCGTCCTTCCCGTCACGGTCGACGGTCAGGGTGACGAGGGCCTTCTCGCCCTTGTGGCTGCGGGCGTTGGTGACGTACCGGGGCTCGGTCGCACCGGTCTCCGGGTCGGTGGCCACGACCTTGTCGCCGACCTTCAGCTTCTCGATGTCCGTGGTGCTGCCGTCCGCGAGGACGACCTGCGTTCCGGCCACGAAGCTGTTGGTCTTGCAGGACTTCGCATCCGGCTTGTCCGGCGACTTCGTCGTCGAACCGTCCGGACCGTCGGCCTTGCGGGTGTCGTTCGCCGTGTCCGCCGCGTCGCCGACGTTGTCCGCCGTCTTGCGCGCGTCGTTGGCGGTGTCGGCCGCCTCGATGCCCTTGGCGGCGTACTTGCCGGCCTTGACCGCCGTCGCCCCGTAGCCCACCAGCGGGATCGCCGAGGCGAGCGAGAGTGCGGCGTCGGCGTAGTTGCCCTCGGCCGCGTACCAGATGCCGTTGGCGACGTCCGCGACCTCGCCGACGACGGGTATCAGCCCGACCACGTCGAGCGCGGCGTGTCCGATGTCGGACAGCGAGAGCCCGAACAGATGCCCGTCGAGCTCGACGAAGCTGATCGGGTTGCCGCCCGCGAACGCGTACCGGTTCCCGGTGAACGGGTCGGTGGCCAGGGACATGTCGGCGAGCGCTCCGCTGTACGAGTCCCGGGTCAGGAAGCGGTTCAGCCCCGGGTCGTAGTTGCGGAAGCCCATGTCGTACGTGCCCGAAGAGGCGTCGAAGCGCGAGGAGTTGAAGCGGAACGCGTTGTACGAGTCCTGCTCCTCGCCGCCCGCGGCCGGCTTGTCGGCGCCGGTCATCTGGGACGCGTCGTCACTGCCGTAGGCCGTGTAGCCGTACGTGGCGCGGGTCTTGCCGTCCTCCTTGGTGATCGCCTCGACATCGCCGCGCGGGCTGGTGACGTACTGCGAGACCTCCTTCGCACCGTCCTTGTGCTTGATCTGCGTGGCCCGCTGACCGCCGGCCAGGTACTGGTAGTCCTTGTCGGCCTTGCCGTCCACGGTCTCGCGCAGGAGCGTGCTGTCCATGCCGAGGTAGGTGAACGCCGTCGTCTTGCCCTGGTCGCCGGTCGTGGTCTGGGAGACCGTGCGGTCGAACGGGTCGAAGACATAGCTGGTGGTCTGGGCCGTCGCACCCACGCCCGAGCGGACCTTCACCGTCCGGTCGAAGCCGTCGTAGGTGTACTTCTCGGCCGTCTGGCCACCGGTGCTGATCGTGTCGAGCCGGCCCAGCGGGTCGTAGTTGTAGGTGGACGTGGCGCCGAGCGACGACGCCGACAGCAGCCGGTTGCGGTCGTAGCGCTGCGTCGTGGTGACCTTGTCCACCGTCTGCTCGACGATGTTGCTGTTGCGGTCGTAGCGGTACTCCTCGGTCGCCGGGGCGTCGCCCGCCTTGTCGACCTTGGTGATGCGGTCCTGCGGGTCGTAGGTGAAGGAGTAGGTGTTGTTGATGTACGCCCCGTTGTCGTCGGCGTTCATCAGCTTCAGTACGTCCTTGGAGCGGTGCCCGTTGGGCGTGTACTCCAGGTCGTGCTGCGCTACTTCGGTGCCGCCCGAGGTCTTCTCGAGGGACTGCTGTACCGACCCGTCGGGGTAGTACTTCATCTCGAGCGTGTTGCCGTTGGGCTTGGTCTGCTTCAGGAGCTGGCCGCGCGCGGTGTAGGACATCGAGGTGATCTGCTGATTGCCCGCGGTGGGCGTATCGGCGTTGGTCACCTTCTTGACCAGGTCGCGCTCGTCGTACTCGATCTGCTGCCAGGTCAGGTCGTGGGTGGCGGTGAGCGGGTTGCCGTTCTCGTCGTAGGTCAGCGCGGTGGTGTTCTTGACCGTGCCGCTCGCGAGTTCCTCGACCTTGCTGATCCGGTTGAGACCGTCGTACACGATCTTGTACGTGTCGATCTTCGCGCCCGGCGAGAGGTCACGGACCTCGGTCTTGTTGCCGTTCGCGTTGTACTTGTAGGTGAAGTCCTTCTTCTCCGTGTCCGTTTCACCGGAAGCGGAGCGGACCAGCTTCACCGAGTCGGCCAGTACGGTGCCGTTCGCCTTGTCGGTCAGCGTGACCTTCTGCGGACCGTCCTCGACGAACGCGTAACTGCCGAGCGAGATCCACTCGCCCGCCCGCTGGGTCTGGTCGACCGTCCTCGTCGCGCTGCCGCCGTCGTGATCGATCTTGAAGGCGGCGTCGCTCGCGGCCCCGGTCATCTTCGGGTGCCGTACGAAGACCTCGTACGTGCCGTTCTGCGGGATGTTCAGCTGCCACGAAAGCGAGGCGCCGCCGTCACCCGCGGGATGCGAGTAGGTGTCGTAGCCGTACTGCTGCTCGGCCTGTGTCCGCGCCCAGTTGCCCTGCAGCGCGGTGTTGTTGAAGTCCGAGCTGTCGACCAGGACGGCCTGCCGGCCGACGGGCACCCCGTCGTCGGCGCGCGCCTTCTCGTTGCCCGACAGGTAGTAGTCCCAGGTCATGGTGCGCTGCTGGGAGCCGCCCGCCGAGGTGAGCGTGTTCTTGGTCTGCTGGCCGAGCTTGTTGTACTCGTAGGCCGTGGAGATGTCCCACGGGTCCTTCGAGGTCTCGGTCCAGCCGTTGTCGTAGTACGTGTACTCGGTGACGTTGCGGACGGTCTGGCCCTCGGACGGCGGGGCCGATACGGACTGCAGGTTGCCGACGGAGTCGTAGGCGTAGAACACCGAGTCCGGCGTGGTGTAGGTCGCGTCGTCCTTGTCGAAGGCGGAGCGCTCCTCCTTCACCCGGTTCAGCTCGTCGTACACCGTCTCGGAGGTGAAGTCCGTGTCGTCGCCGGTGGTTTCGACGCCGCGCGGAGTGATCGTCTTCGTCCGGTTGCCCACCTGGTCGTACGCGTACTTGGTGGTGCGGTAGGTGACGTTGCCGGAGGAGTCCTCCTTCACCGGCAGCTTCGACTCCACGAGTGCGCCGCGCTCGTCGTACGTGGCGAGCGACTCGTTGCCCTCGGCGTCGGTCTGACCGAGCTGGAGGCCGTCCTTGTCGTAGCGGACCGAGGTGGCCCACTCCAGGGCGTCGATGGTGCGCTTGGTGCGGTGGTTGAGGTCGTACTCGTAGCGGGTGGTGTAGTCGTCGGGGTCCGCGCTGGCGTTCTTGCGCGGGTCGACGATCTTGACGACATTGCCGACGTTGTCGTACGACACCGTCGCCTTGTTGCCCTCGGCGTCCACCATCTCGACGGGCTGGTAGGCCGCGTCGTAGACCGTGGTGGCCGTGAAGTCGCCTTCCTCGGGCGTCAGATTGCCCTGCGGACCGGTGACCTTCAGGATGTTGCCGACCTTGTCGTACGCGGTCGTCGTCCTGCGGCCCGGATCCGTGGCCTCGTCGCCCGGGTCGACCGTCTCGATCGCCTGGTCGGCCTTGTCGAACACCGAGGTGGAGACAGCGCCGTTGGGCGCCGTCACCTTCGTGATGTTGTCGTTGGCGTCGTAGACCGGTGCGGGCGTGATGACGAAGTTGTTCTCCGCCTGCTTGACCGGCTCCTTCTTCTCCAGCGGCCGGCCGAACACGTCGTAGGTCTGGGTCACCTCGGCGCTCTTGGCGTTGATGACCTCGGTGACGTTGCCGCGCACGTCGTACGCGAAGTGCGAGTCGTGGCCCGCCGCGTCCGTGATGGTCTTCGGGAAGCCGACCGGTTCGAACTCGCCGTACTTCGTGGCGTGTCCGTTGGCGTCGGTCTCCTTGACGACCTGGCCGTACGCGTCGTACTCGGTGCGGGCGGTGTAGTCGCCCTCCGTGGCGGAGGCGACGCCCTTCGGGTCGGTGACCGACGTCAGGTTGCCCTTGGTGTCATAGCCGAACCGGTAGGTGCGCCCCTCGGGGGACTTCTTCTCGAAGAGGTCGGCTATGTGGCCGTCGAGCCCGTAGGAGTAGGTGAAGGTCTTCGCCTCGGTGCCGTTCTTGTTGGCCTCGGCGTCCTTCTGCTCCAGCGGATAGCCGGTCTTCGGGTCGTACTGCCAGGTGGTGACGGCGCCGTTGGCCTCCTCGATGCGCGTCACGTTGTTGTCGGTGTCCCAGGCCATCCTGGTGGTCTCGGACTTGGCGTTGGTCATCGCGGTGGCGCGGCCGTAGCCGTCCATCACGTACTGGCTCGCGTGGTTCTCGGCGTCGGTCACCTCGGTGCTGATGACCGAACCCGCCGTGCCGTCAGGATCGGTGTACGCGTAGTCCGTGGTGCCGCCGAGGCGGTCGGTCAGCGTCTGCGTGTTCCAGTGGAACTTCGGGTCGTCGCCCTCGCTCGGGTAGTAGTAGTCGAGCGACGTGGCGTTGCCCCGCGGGTCGGTGACCTTGACCAGCTTGGCGTTCTTGTTGCCCTGCTCCATGTCGTACGTGAAGCCGAACACCTTCGGCTGGGACGAGCCCACGCCGTCGGTGAGCTTCGTGAGCAGGCCCTGGTCGGAGTACTCGAAGGCGACCTTGCGCCCGGAGATGTCCGTCATCGACTTGACGTGGTCGATGATCTTCGGGCTGTTGGTGTCGGCCTTCGTGTAGTACTCGACCGACAGCGACTGCCGCTGCGCCGGGTCCTCGATGTACGTGAGGAACTTGACCGGCTTGTTGTTCGACTTGCGCTCGGCGTACGTGTACGTCTGCGTGTTGCCGTTCTTGTCGACCACCGACGTCAGATAGCCGTCGCAGTCGAAGAAGAACTGGGTGCGGTCCGGCCGGGTCAGGGACCAGGCACGCGGGTCGCCGTCCGCGCTCGGCTTGCAGTCCACGCCCGCGCCCTGGCGCAGCAGATAGTGCACGCCTGCGGGGGCCCGCCAACTGCCGTCGTCCTGCTTGCGGAAGACATGCGCGGTGCCGTCGCCGTCGGGGAGGGTGACCTCCGTCGGGTTCGGGTTGGGGTGGAAGTCCAGCGCCGCGCCGAGCCTGAGCGGCATCGAGAGCTGCGCCGACCAGCCGTGGCCGAGCACCGTGTCCGAGGTGTCCTGCGAGTTGTACGCGAACCGTCCGAAGGTGGCGATGCCACGGCCGGGGTTGTTGAACGCGTTGTACTGCCAGACCGTGTTGCCCGCGTACAGGTTCGTCATCAGCGACGAGCCCGCGCCGGTGTTCTTGCCCGCGTACGTGAAGAACTTCTCCAGACCCAGCTGGTTGGAGGTCGGGTCCTCGGTGCGCACGTTCTGGGCGAGCGGCGGGATGTTCTCGGTCGCCGACAGCCAGGTGCTGTTCGCGGTGTTCTTCAGGTCCCACTTCAGGACGTACTCGAGGCGCTTGTTGCCCGAGTCCGAGTTGATGGGTGCCTTGAGCTTGGCCGGGACGGTGATCGAGTCGCCGGGCAGCACCTCGGTGGCGAGCTGGGTGGCCAGCTGGTTGCCTCCGGTGGTGGCGTCCGTGCCGTCGGGCAGCGACCAGGTGTACGACAGGGCGCGCTGCCCCGCCGGCCAGGTGCTGGTCGTGGTGTTGGTGAGGGTGACGTCGACCGTGTACTCGTCGCCGGGGATCATCCGCGCCGGGGTGTACGGCGAGAAGTACGTGTTCTCCGTGGACTTGGACAGGTAGGTCACGACCAGCTGCGGCCGCAGCTGGGTCTCCTCGGCCTCCGAGGACAGGAACAAGGTGCGTTCCTGCGGCCCGGTCGCCGACTCGTCCTTGAGGCGGACGGCGACCCCGTGGTTGCTCGTGGGGTCGGAGACCCACTTCTGGGCGAGCGAGGTCAGCGACCAGCTCTGGCGCGCCGGGTCGTTGGTGACGGTGCCCACCGTGTCGGAGACGGCGGCGTCCATGTCACCGCCCGCCGCGGTCCAGTTGGTCGTGGCGTTCGCCTTGGTCCAGCTGGCGGCGGTCTCGTCGAAGTCGCGGGTCAGACCGCGTGCTTCGTAGATCGCGCCGTTCGTGCCGGTCGAGGTGGTGAAGCCCCACAGGTCGAGCTGCGCGTCGAGCACCCGCGCGCCCGCCGGGATGGCTTCGGTGCCGGGGAAGTCGAGCAGGGCCCGAGTGGTGCCGTACGTACCGGAGTTGTTGCCGACCGAGAGCCACGACCGCTGCAGACCGGACTCGGAGATCGTGTCGTGTCCGGTGGCGGGCTGCGCGGAGGACAGCGTGGTGTCGCTCTGTCCGCTCTGCAGCACCACGGTGGTACGGCCGGCCTTGGGCAGCCGTACGAGCTGGGTGGTGGACGGCAGCACACGGCCGTCCTTCAGCTTGACGGCGACCATGTAGTAGTAGGCGTTGCCGAACGGGTCGGCGGAGTCCGCCGGTGTCGGCGTGGCCGTGGTGTCCGTGAAGTTCCGCAGGTCCTTGGAGACCGGCGAGACCATGGTCTGCCAGGACGGGGTGAAGCGCTGGAAGACGCTGCGGTGGACCTGGTACTCGACGATGTCGTCGCCGGTGTTCGCGGCCGACGGGTCGGTGTACGCGGGCCAGTTCAGCTCCGCGCCCGTGGAGTGCACGGTGCGCGGCGGGTCCACGTCGACGCCCTGTGTGCCGTAAGTGAGCACGAGCTTCGGGTAGTTGGCGATCTCGCCCTTGTACGCGTACTCGGCGGCCTCGTACCGCGGACCGCCCTTGGGCGCGGTGGCGGACTCGTCGCCCGCCTTCACCACGAAGCCGTTGTTGGCGTAGGTGCCGTCGAGCCACTGCTGCACGGTCTTGGTCACCGCGAAGCTGTGCCAGGTGTTGCTCACGTCGGGCCGCTTGGTGACCACACCGCCCTTGGTGAAGCGGACGGCGTCCGCGAGCACCGTGGTCGAGGTGGACGCGGGACCGTCGCCGAGGACGACCTTGCCGGCCGTGCCCGCCTTGAACGGGTGCGTGCCGAGCGTCTTCCACTCGCCTTCGCTGCCCGCCTGCTGGTTGACGGTGTACGCCTTGCTGCCGCCGCTGTGGGTCACGGTGTACGGGGCGTTGGCGGCGCGGTCGGAGGCCGGGACGTAGTGCACGTCGACCTGGTAATTGCCGTCCTCGGGGAGGTTCGGCTGCCAGGAGTACGTGTCGCCCGCGGTGGCGTCCTTGTTGTAGCGGTAGTCCAGACCGTGCGCGTACTGCGTGTACGCGGTGTTGGTCGAGGACGGCCAGGCGCCCTGGGCCGCCGTGGTGCCCGCGTCCCCGTCGTCGACCAGGACCGAGGTACCGGACAGTTCGCCGGTCAGGTCCTTGGCGTTGTTCCAGGTGGCACCGGTCTCGGTCCACGGGCCCGTGGCGCGGTGCGCCTCAAGGGCCACTTCCTCGGCGCCGGTGGTGTGCGTCTGGTCGTAGTAGAGCTTGAGCTCGGCGTTGTCGAGCTTGGTCCCCGCCGGGATCCCGGCCAGACCGAAACGCAGCAGGGCCCGGCTCGACCCGGTGGCGGTGTTGCCGACCGAAAGCCGCCAGCTGCCGTCGTAGTTGTCCGCCGGGCCGTCCGAGGAGATCATGACGTCCTCGGACTGCGACGGGGTCGGCGCGATGGTGATGGTCGGATCGACCGTCACGGGGTACTGGCGCGCGCCCGCCGTCAGCCACTTGGCGTCCGGCCGCAGACTCACCGCGTACGAGCCGTCCTTGCCGGTCAGCTGCTGCCGTACGGCGTCGGAGGACTTGGTCCCGTACGGGGAGGACGCGTCCTTCTTCGAGTCCGTCATGAACGGCGCGGGGATGACCAGTTCGGGCCGCTTCGGCCCGGCGCTCTCGCTGTAGAGCGCGATGCTGCCGTTGTCCTGCGCCTTGGCCTCGAGGCCGTGGGTGTCGAGGGTGAACTCGTACACCGGAGCGGTCGCAGGGCGCTCCCGCAGGACGATGCCCTCCTTCACGCTGCCGTTGCCGACGGTGTACTGGAGGTCGGCGCCTTCGCCGAAGGCGTTCTTGTACGTGACGGTGTTGCCGTCCGTGACCGGGGTCAGCTTCTCGGCGCCGGCGTCCTTGAGCCCCAGGGACACCCAGTGGCCCTCGTCGAGCTCGAAGCGGACCAGCTCGCCGGGGCGTGAACTGAAGTACGTACGGGCCAGGTTGGTGGTGTTGGCCTTGTCGAAGCCCTTGCGGCCGGTGTCGGTGACCTCGGTGTCGATGGCCTTCCAGGAGCGGTCCTTGCCCTTGCCCGTGGGGTACGCGTCGGGCACGGACGCGACCTCGGACTGGACCCGTCCGTCGGACAGCTGCCAGTAGCGGGCGTGCGGGGTGCGGCGCTCCTTGAGCTCCTTGACCCGCTTGGGCTCGGCCGCGGCCTTGCCCTTCGGGAGGCGTTCGCCGGCGGCGACGTCGGTGTCCGGGAGGCTCGGCGGGTCCGCCGGCTCCTCGTCGCCTTCGCTCAGGCCCAGGAAGTTCTTGATGCCGGATGCGAGTCGTTGGGTGTCCGGCGGTTGCGCGAACGCGGGTGTCGTGGGTGCGAGGGCGGTGACCACCGCCAGCACCACGGTCGTGGCCAGGAGCCGTCTGGCTCTCGGTCTCTGCATCGGTTTCCCTTCGCGAAGGAACCAAGGACCAACTGCCGGACGGCAGTTGGCGGGCGAGACCTTCTACACCGCCGCGTGATGCACATGTCAACCGATCGGCGATAAGGCTCACCTCGCTGCAAAGACAGGAAAATCAGGGTGAGTTGGGGATGAAATCCGGCCACGGCCGCCAAATGCCCAGTTTGACCGACAACTTGACATGCACTGGTCCGTGGCTCTTGGATCTGGCGTCGTCGCACCGGCGAAGGGCCGTGCCGCCTCAGGTGGAGAGTCGCCATGTCCAGGGGAACCGAGGAAAAGGTGGAGTCGCAGGCCGCATCGGCCGAGGTGGCTCCGGATGAGCCGACGGAGCCGGCTGCGGCACGTCGCACCCTCGCCGACCGGCCGGGCATCGTGGCGGCCGTGGTGGTCCTCGCCCTGTGCGCCGGGCTCGTCCTCTACAGCGTGCTGCGGGGCGAGGAGAGCGATCCGCCCCGCAAGGTGCCGACCGCCGCGGTGACGTACGAGGTGACGGGCGAAGGCACGGTCGACATCACCTATCAGGGCGCGAGCGAGAAGGGCACGGCCGAGACCGTCGCCCGGGCCGAACTGCCCTGGCGCAAGGAGGTCAGGGTGCCGCTCGGCCGGGCGCCGGTCGTCTCCGTCGTCCTCGGCGCGAAGGGCGGCCAGGCCAAGTGCGCCCTCGCGATCAAGGGCCGCCATGTGCAGAGCGCCACGGCGGACGGCGCGTACGGGCGGACGAACTGCACGGGCGTGCTGCCGTCACCGGCACCGAGCGCGGACTGACCGGCCCGCGGTGCGGGCCGGTCAGTCGCTCACGGCGTTCTGCTCGGTACGGGTGGGGCCTCTTCGGCGCGGAACGGGCCGCTCAGCGCAGCCGCAACCGGAAGACGTCATCCGCGGCATTGGTGTCGCCGGGCACGAAATCCGTGGCGGCGGAGGCGAACACCACGCTGCCGTCCTTCGTGAACGAGGCGTGCCCGATGTCCCCGGACTCGGAACCCTCGGTGTTCACCGGGATGAGCAGGCTCGACGGACCCGAACCGTTCACCTCCCGCACACGGATCCCGCCGTCGCGCCACGTGCGGTACGCGACATACCGGCCGTCCGGGCTGATCGCGGCCGGACTCCGGGTGTAGAAGTCGGCCTCGCCGCCGTGGTCGCTGTGCACGCGCGTCGAGGTGCCGGTGCGCAGATCGCGGACGAAGACGTTCCAGCTCTTGTCGTCGTCACCGGGCACGATGTGGTCGTCGGGGGACTCGAAGGCCACATGACGGCCGTCGCCGCTGATGACCGGGTCCGTCGACTCGCGCTTCATCGGGGTGCCGTCATGGCTGACGTCCGCCCGGGTCAGAGTGCCGGTCCTGCGGTCCCGCACATAGACCTGGGCCCAGTCGTCGCCGCGCGGCCCGTTCGTGTAGTTGTACTGGTACGCCACGAAGCGCCCGTCGTCGCTGATGGTGGGGTTCAGGGCGGCGCGCGGCTGCCAGTCGGGGCGGTCGTGGCTGACCCGCTCGGTGACGTTCTCGCGCAGGTCCCGTACGTAGATCCGGCCGCCCTCGTCCACCGTGGGCTCGGGCGGATAGGCGGCGGTGAACGCGACATGGCGGCCGTCGGCGCTGATCGCGAAGTCCGAGACGGTCGCACCCTGGTAGCCCTCGGGAATCCCGACGTCTACGCGCTCGGGCCGGGCGGTGGAGCCGATGCGGTGCACGAAGTGCCCTGATTCCCCGGCGACTTGGCCCTCGAAGAGCACATGCCGTCCGTCGCCGCTGAGGGTGGCGGTGACGTCGGAGCCTGCGGGCACGCCGGGGATGACGAGCCGTCGTACGGTGCCGTTGCCGAGGTTCTTCAGGAACCAGGGCAGTCCGGCCGTGGGCGCTCCCGTCTCGATATTGCCGGCCGTCGAGCGGAACAGAACGGTCCGCCCGTCCCTGCTGACGGATGCGGCGCCGCTCCCGGCGTCCGCCTGCGCGCCGCTCTTGGCGGTGCTGATCCGCGTGTACGACGGCTGCCGTTGGTCGTCGGCGGCGGCGATCGGTGCGGTGAGCGCGGCTGTCGTGCCGAGTGCGATGGTCAGCGCGGTCACGGCGACCGCGCGCGTTGCGATGGGCATGCTTCCCCCGAAGCCCTAGATGGTCTTGATGTCCCCCGGCCCTGCGCCGAGGGCTCAATTCGATGCAAACCCACCATAGGTCACAGGTCAATACGCTCCTTTACGTACAACCCAGGCGGCTTCTCGTGCGTCCACGCGTCCCTTGTGATGACTCACTTCCCGTACGGAACAGGCTTGTTCGCCACAGCGTCGGCCTGCTCCCGCAGCGCCTCGATCAGCGTCCGAGCCTGTGCGTGGCGGCGGCCGCGGAGTGTGGCGACGCCCAGGTGCCGGGTGGGCGCGGGCGGCCTGAGCGGGACGGTGCGCACGCCGGGGACCTTGGGCGTGAGGGCGATGGAGGGGATGAGCGAGATGCCGAGTCCCGCGGCGACCAGGGAGCGGGCGAAGAAGTAGTCGGTGGTGGTGCTGCGGACGTCCGGGTCGAAGCCGGCCTGTTCGGCGTGCCGGCGCAGGAAGCCCGCCGTCTTGAGGCAGCCGAGGACCCAGGGTTCGGCGGCCAGTTCGCCGAGGTCGAGCTCCGCGCGCCCTGCCAGCGGATGGCGCCGCGGCAGCACCACATGCAGCGGGTCCTCGAGGAGCGGGCTCCAGGTCAGCCGGTCCCGCGGCCCCGACCAGCCGGGCAGCGGACCGTCGAACTCGTAGGCCAGGGCCAGGTCGACGGCGCCCTGGCGGACCAGCGGCAGGCTGTCCTCCGGTTCGGCCTCCCGTACGTGCACGACCGTACCGGGGTGCTCCGCCGCGAGCCGGGCCAGCGCGCCGGGGAGCAGCAGCCGGCCGCCGCTGCTGAAGGTGGCGACGGTGAGCTGGGTGCGTCCGGTCTCCAGGCGGTCGATCTGCTGCCGGGCGTGGGTGAGTTCCGCCGTCACGGACTCGGCCGCCGCCACCATGATCCGTCCGGCCGGAGTCAGCGCCACGCCCCGGGTGCTGCGGGAGACCACCTCCGTACCGAGGCTGCGCTCCAGGGCGGCGATGTGCTGCGAGACGGCCGAGGGGGTGAGCCGCAGCTCGGTCGCCGCCCGGTTGAAGCTGCCGTGCTCCGCCACCGCCCGCAGGACGCGGAGCCGCTGCACATCGATCAACAGTTTTCCTTAATACGGATTCATCAAGTGGCCACTTCTGCTGGTGACTGTAGATGCCCAGGATGAGGGCATGCAAAGGATCTGTGTGATCGGCGGAAGCCGTTACTTCGGCAAGCTCCTGGTGGAACGCCTGCGGGCGGCCGGGCATCAGGTGACGGTGATCAACCGTGGTTCCGGCGTGCCGCCCGCGGGAGTCGAGCACCTCGTGGCCGACCGGGACGACGAGGCCGCGCTCGTCGCGGCACTCGGCGCGCGCACCTTCGACGTGGTCGTCGACCAGGTCTGCTACACCCCGGTGCAGGCCGCGATCGCCGTCCGCGCCTTCCGTGGCCGGGCCAGGCGCTATGTGATGACCTCAACGATCGAGGTGTACGACCCCGCGACCGCCGAACTGCCGCTCGCAGCCCCTGGGACGCCGGTGCCGGAGACCGCCGTGGACCCGGCCTCGTGGCTCGTACGGGCGGATCTTCCGTGGCACGACCAGGCATATCTGGAGACGCACTACGCCGAGGGCAAACGGCAGGCGGAGGCGGTGTTCACCCAGGACGGCGGGTACGCGTTCATGAGCGTGCGCAGCGCGCATGTACTCGGCGGCGGCGCCCTGGAGTTCACCGGACGCCTCGCGCACTACGTGGAGCGGGTGCTCGGGGATCTGCCGGTCGCCGTGCACGCCGATCCGCTGCCGACCGTCTTCGTCCACTACGCCGAGCTGGCGGCACTGCTGCACTGGGCCGCCACCGAAACCGACTTCACCGGTCCGCTCAACGCGTCCTCGGGCGACCCGCTAGACGTGTACGGCCTGGTCGACGTGATCGCCTCGCGTGCGGGCCGGGCGCCCGTGTACGCAACCGTCGCCACCGGGCAGGAGGCCTCGCCCTTCTCCTTCGACCGGCACTACGCGATGAGCAACGCCCGCGCCGAGAAGGCGGGCTTCGCCTTCTCCCGTACGGCGGACTGGCTGCCTCAGGCGGTCGACGAAGCACTCGCCGCGCACAGGCACTGACCTGCCTTGCCTTGCCTTGCCCTGCCTTGCCTTGCCCTGCCTTGCCCCTCCCCCTGCCCCCGTACGACTGCCCCTGCCCCTGCCCCTGCCCCTGCCCCTGCCCCTGCCCCTGCAGACACTGACACTCCCGGAGGAACGGCCCCGTGCAGTACCGCCGTATTGGAACCACACGCGTCAGCGCCATCGGCCTCGGCGCCATGCCGCTCTCCATCGAGGGCCGGCCCGACGAGGCGCGCGCCGTCGCGACGGTGCACGCCGCCCTCGACGCCGGGGTCACGCTCATCGACACGGCCGACAGCTACCACTGGCACGCCGGCGAGAGCGGCCACAACGAGCTCCTGATCGCCCGTGCCCTGGCGAGTTATCCGGGCGACACCTCCGCCGTGCTCGTCGCGACCAAGGGCGGGCGCGGGCGCCCGGGCGACGGCAGCTGGACCGTGAACGGTACGCCGGCCCACCTCAAGCGCGCCGCCCAGGACTCGGCGCGGCGCCTGGGCGTCGAGGCGATCGGTCTGTATCAGCTGCACAAGCCGGACCCGGCGGTCCCGTGGGCCGAATCCGTGGGCGCGCTGCGGGAGTTGCTCGACGCCGGCACGATCCGGGCGGCCGGGATCTCCAACGTGACCACCGAGCAGATCCGCGCGGCACACGCCCAGCTCGGCGACGGACTCGTCTCGGTGCAGAACCAGTACTCCCCCGCCGTCCGCGACAGCGAGGCGGAGCTCCGGCTGAGCACCGAGCTCGGTCTGACTTTCCTGCCCTGGAGCCCGCTGGGCGGCATCGCCCGCAGTGCGCTCGACGGCCCGTCGGGCGCCACATCGGCGGGCACGGCGTTCCACCGGGTCGCCGCCGCGCACGAAGTGAGCCCGCACCAGGTGGCGCTGGCGTGGCTGCTGTCCCGGTCCCCCGCCGTGATCCCGCTGCCGGGCGCGAGCCGCCCCGAGTCGATCCGTGACTCGGCGGCGGCCGCTGAACTGCGGCTCAGCTCTGCGGAGTCGGCTCTGCTCGACGCGGCCTGAGCCCGGTGAGCGTGCCCGTCAGGGCGACGGCCACGACCGCGAGACCGACGAGCAGACAGGTGGTCGTCACGCCCAGTCCCGCCGCGGCCGCCGTGACCACGCCCGCGCCGAGCGGGCCGAGTGCGGTGTGGATGGTCCAGAACGACGAGGTGACCCGGCCGAGCAGATGGCTCGGGGTGACCTCCTGCCGCAGCGACATCGAGCTGATGCCGGCGATCCCCGTGCACATCATCGTGAGCAGCATCAGCGCACCGACCAGCGGGACGCTGTGGACGAGGCCGATCGTGGCGATGGACAGGCCGGCGAGGACGACCCCGCCGATCCAGACCACACCGAACGCGAGCCGCTTGCGGATCCGGGCCACGACGGCCGCGGCGATGAACGAGCCGACGGTGCCGGCCGTCAGGACGTAGCCGACCGTGGTGTCGGGGCGGTCCAGTTGGTGCTCGATCAGGAAGATCACCAGGTCGGTCAGGCCGTACGTCAGGAAGGTGAAGAGCGAGAGCAGCAGCGTCAGGGGGCGGAGCATGGGGTGGGCCCAGAGGAATTTCGCCCCGGCCAGGAACTCCTCGCGTACTCCGCCGCGTTGGGCCTTCTCGCCCTCCGGCGCGGGCTCGGCGTCCTCCCGCCGGGGCCGGGAGTCGAAGCGGACGAAGTGAATGCCCAGCGCGGAGACCGCGAAGGTCGCGGCGTCGATACCGATCGCGGCGGCAGGACCCGCGGCCGAGGCGACGAAACCGGCGAGCGCGGGTCCCGCGACACCCGCGGCGGCATACGTGGCGAACAGATGCCCGTTGGCCTTGGTGATCTGGTCCCGCCCGACCAGGGACGGCACGACGGTCACATACGTGACCTGGAAGAGCATCGAGAAACAGCCCGCGACCGGGACGATCGCGTAGATCAGCCAGATCGGTTCGCCGCGCAGCCAGGCCAGCGGAATCAGCAGATAGAGCAGACAGCGCGCACCGTCGGCGAGCATCAGCAGCCGTCTGCGGTCGAACCGGTCGGCGATCACGCCCGCGAAGAGACCCATCACGATGGACGCGATGCCGGTGAGCGCGGTGACAAGGCCCATCTGCAGCACGGATCCGGTGGTGTGCAGCACCAGGAGCGGCAGGGCGACATACGAGAAGGAGTCACCGAGCGCGGAGAGGGTCTGCACACCGAGAAAGGTGCGGTACGCGGGGTTCCGCCACAGTCCGGGGGTTTCGCCGCCTTCTCCGTCGGCCGGTTTCTTACGGGTTCCGGATATGTCCTCTGCCGGCACGCGGGCCCTCCTGGCCTTCATTCGATCGAAACGCTCAATTCCGTTTGCTGTATTGAGCGTTCAATCATCTCGCTGTTAGATGGCGCTCGCCCGTCGCCCCCTCCGCCCCACCGGGACGGGCTGAAGAGAGTTCCTCCCACCTCTCGCCGAAGGAGCCTACGTATGCGCACACGTCTCGGCACCGCACTTTTTGCCGCCGCATCGGCCTTGACCCTCCTCGCCTCCTCCCCCGCCCACGCCTCCGTCATCTGGGACGGCGACGCCTCCGGCGGCACCGGAGTCTTCTCCTCGATCCTGTGCGACTCCCCCGGCAGCGTCGTCGCCCAGGACAACAACGACGGCCGCGGCCAGGTCTTCAAGTTCAACAAGCCCCTGGGCCTTGAGCGCTGCGAGGCGCACGGCATCAGCGTGGGCGGCTCGCGCTACACGTTCAAGAACAACTCGACGTACTGGATCGGCTGGGACACCTCCACCAACACCCCCGACGCGGGCACGATCTTCCAGTGGAAGTCGTACGGGACCAATGACCAGCACCAGCAGAACTACCCCGTTCTCATGAAGGTCGAGGGCGGGGTGCTCGAGCTGTTCCACATCAAGGTCGGCGAGGAGTGGACCCTCAAGTGGTCCACGCCCGTGACCACCAGCACGTACAAGCGCATCGTGCTCGCGATCCACACCTCGACCGATCCGGCCGCCGGCTGGGTCAGCGCCTTCTACAACGGCACCAAGGTCGCCGAGTTCTCCGGCCGCACCTGGGACGACCTCGGCAACGACACCCGCTTCGGCACATACGGCTCCGAAGTCACCGACAAGCGGGTCATCAACTGGATCGACGGCCTCAAGGTCGGCACCACTTACGGAGACGTGGACTAGCAGGTCACGCGGACGCGGACCGGCAACGGGGAGATGGACCAGCACATGAACAGCGCGAAGCCCGCAGGACGTCCGGTCACCCTGCTCGTGATAGGCGCGGGTGACCGGGGAACGGGCCATGCCCGCTGGGCCCTCGATCACCCCGACCGGGCGCGCGTCGTCGCCGTCGCCGAGCCGCGCGCGGTACGCCGCGAGCGGTTCGCGGCGGCACACGGTATCGCGGCCGTGGACGCGGTCGACGACTGGAGGGCGCTTGCCGCCCGCCCGAAGTCGGCCGACGCCGTGCTGATCTGCACGACGGACCGGATGCATGTGGAGCCGGCCGCGGCCTTCGCCGCGCTCGGCTACGCCATCATGCTGGAGAAGCCGATGGCCCTCGACGAGGAGTCCTGCCGCGGGATCGTCGAGGCCGTGGAGCGGGCCGGGGTGATGCTGGCCATCGGCCATGTGCTGCGCTACACGCCGTATACGAAGGCCCTCAAGGAGATCGTCGACTCGGGCCGGCTCGGCGCGGTGATGAGCGTGCAGCATCTGGAGCCGGTGGGCTTCTGGCATCAGGCGCATTCGTTCGTCCGCGGCAACTGGCGGCGCGCGGACGAGTCCACGTCGATGCTGATGGCGAAGTCCTGCCATGACCTCGACTGGTTGCAGTACGTCATCGGACGCCCGCCGGAGCGGGTGTCGAGCTTCGGCTCGCTGACGCATTTCACGGCGGCCAACCGGCCGCAGGGCGCGGCGGACCGCTGTACCGGCTGCGGGGTCGAGGCCTCCTGCCCGTACTCGGCCGTGCAGTTGTACGGCGGGATGCTGGAGCGGGGTGAGCACACGTGGCCGCTCGGCGTGGTGGTCGACGAGTTCACGTCCGAGGCACTCCGGCTCGCGCTCGCCGAAGGGCCGTACGGGCGCTGCGTCTACGCCTGCGACAACGATGTGGTCGATCACCAGGTCGTCTCGCTGGAGTACCCCGGCGGCGTCACCGCGGTGTTCACGATGACCGCCTTCGCCCGGGCCGGCCACCGCAGCACCCGGATCTTCGGTACGCACGGGGAGCTGATCGGGGACGGACGGACCCTGACCGTGCGGGAGTTCGCCTCCGGTCAGGAGGAGGTGATCGACACCGCCGCGGCCGGCGACATGAGCGCGGCCGGCGGTCACGGCGGCGGGGACGCGGGTCTGATGGACGCGTTCGTCGCGGCGGTCGCGAGCGGTGACGCCACGCTGATCCGTTCCGGCCCGCGCGACTCGCTCACCAGCCACCTCACGGTGCTCGCGGCCGAACGCGCCCGGCTGGCCGGGACGGTGGAGCGGGTACCGCGGCCCGGCCGCTGAGCCCGCAGCGGCCCGGTCGCCGAGCCACCGCGGCCTGACCGCTCACCCAGCGCGGTCCTGCCGTGCGCCTCGCGTACGCCGGGCCGCTCCTTCGCGGTCGTACGGGAAGGAAGTGCCGGCAGGGGCGGCTGCGGTGTGACTGTTCACCGGCCAGAGTGAGACGGGGCTTGGCACGGCTGTGAGCTGGGGAGTTGACGCTCTGCCCAGTCATCGACCAGTTGTCCAGGGGGAACCCGTGCGACTCCGCACCGCCGCCTTCGCCACCGCACTCGCCGCGCTCTCGCTCAGCCCGGCCGTCCATGCTCCTGCCCAGGCCGGGCAGCAGCCCGCGTTGATCGAGGGCCAGGTCTGCTTCTGGCCCGAGCCGAACATGATGGGGCCGGGCGGCGGGTGGTGCTACTCCGGCACCGGGTACGCCGACGTGCCCGACCGTATCCACGATCACGCCGGCTCCTTCGAGTCGCGCAGCAACGACCGCGTGTTCGCCATCGACCACCCCCGCTGGGGCGGCTGTGTGGCCCGCGAGATCCGCGGGCGCGACTACAACATGAACTGGATGGCGAACAACGACTTCGGCAACAGGATCGACGGCGTCTCGCACGAGAAGGGGAACTGTCAGACGGGCTGACGGGCACCGAAGATGACCTCACCGCGCACCGCCGCCGCGGCCCTGCTCGCCGCCGTCTGCCTGCTGTCCGGCTGCGGCACGCAACGTCCCGCGCCTTTGAGCCCCGACGACACCGTACGAGCCGCTCAACTCGTCCTCACCGACCGGTGTCTGCTGCGCCGGGGCCTGACGCCGCCGAGACCCGACAGCGGTCCGCCGCCCGCGGCCGAGCGGCGGCGCGTGGTCCGTGCGCTGTTCGGAGCGGGCCCCACCGAACTGCGGGTGCGGCTGCCGAACGGCTATGTCGTGCGCCGGCACACCGACGGCTGCCTGGCCGCGGCACAGCAGCGGCTTTACGGCGACCAGCCGCGCTGGTTCAGGGTCTCGACCACCGTCGACAACCTCAAGTCCAAGGCCCCGCACGGCGATCGCGTCGCCTACGAGGCGCTGCGCTCCCTGGCCGTACGGAACGCCAGGGCCGTCCTCGACTCCGCCTTCGCGAAGGGAACAAGCTCATGAAGCACCCCGTCACTCTGCTCGCCGCTGTACTGCTCGCGGCCGGCAGCGCGCTCGCCACCTCCTCGGCCGCCTCGGCCGCGGACTGCCCCAGTGGCGATTTCTGCGCCTGGACGGCCGCCGAGTTCGGCGGTCAGCGCGCCAACTGGTCCGGCGACGACAACTGGTGGGAGGGGAACATCGCGGACCAGGACTCGTCCTGGGCCAACCACGGCCTCTCGGGCCCGGGCGTCAAGGACCACGTCCAGGTGTACGAGGACGCCAACACCCCGCTCGAGGACCCCGACGCCATGACCATCTGTCTGCGCCCGGGCGACGAGGTCGGCTACAACGCCACGGCCAACGACCGGGGCGACTCCCACACCTGGGCGATGGGCTGCTGACCTCCACCAAGACCGCTGATTCCGGCCCCGCCCCCCGCCCCTGAGGGCCGGGATCAGCTCCCCGCCTCGTACGAGGGTCGGTGCCCCGCCACGTACGAGGGTCGTCTCCCAGCCACGTACGAAGGCCGGCTCCCAGCCACGTACGAAGGTCGGCTTCCCGCACGCTCGGCAAGGGGTGGGACCCGTCGGCCCGGGTAACCGGAGAGGCGTCGGCCTCCGACCGCCCGCGGGACAGACCGATGAAGGGACGGGGACATGGGGAACCTTGGCTCGGTCGAGCTGCTCATCATCGCGATCATGCTGCTCGTGCCGGTGGCGGTCGTCGCGCTCGCCCTGCGCCCGCGGCGGCGAGGCAAGCGCGACTGACCGGCGGACTCACCTGGGCCCGGCGCCCAAGCGGGCGCGGTCGGTTCACAGGTCCCGGCCCCGCCCCCGCCCCGTACAGCCGGTCCTCAACTCTTCGACCAGGCCCGCCCGTCCACCGTCGCATGCGAGTCGATCTTGCGGTCCAGGGAGGCGAAGACCTGGGCCGCGACGTCCTCGTGCCGTAGCGCGCGGTCCGGCTCACCGGCCGCGATCGAGGGTCCGCAGCATGCGATCCATGCCGTCGTCTCCCGCTCCGAGCGCCCACCGTGCCCGCCCTCGGGCCGGTGGCCGTGATCGGTGACGACGATGACCGTCCACTCCTCCTGTGTGTACGAGGAGCGGGCGCGCAAAGCGGCGAGCAGCCGGCCGAGCCGTTTGTCGGCGCGCACGATCGCCTCCTCGTACGCGTCGCCGCAGCCCAGGATGTGCCCGGTCTCGTCGACCGCGCCGAGGTAGACGAAGGAGGCCTCCGGGTCGTCCTCCGTCAGGACCCGTACGGCTTCGCGAGTGATCGCCTCGTCGGTGGCGTCCCAGGCCTCGACCGTGTCGGCGGCCGCGGCGATGAACGTCGTACGGCCCGGGGTGCGGAACAGCGGTCCGCCGTGCGCGACCGTGAGCAGCGGCTGCCAGCCGGCGGCGACATAGGTGTACGCGCCGTGCTCGGCGGTCAGCCGGCTCGCGAAGTCGGGGAAGAGCTGCAGCCGGTTGCCGGAGAAGTCGTTGCTCCACACGGCGTGCTTGTCGATCCGCACGCCGGTGACGACGGTCGCCCAGCACGGTCCCGACATGCTGGGCGTGCCCGGGTCGATGGCGACCGGGGCGAGGAATCCCGCCTCGGTCACCGAGTCCAGGTGCGGGGTCGGCACGGCGGCCAGGGTCTCGAGCGTGACGCCGTCGATGCCGACGACCAGGACGCGGCGGCGGGGTGCGGGTGCGGACATGCGGGGTCCCTTCCGGTACGGCACAAAGAGTGGATCCGCTCAGGCCGAGTGGGCGAGCGTGGCCGGGTCGACGCGGTGCCGGAACGGCAGCCCTGCGGCGTAGAGCTGGATCTCGTCGATCGCGGCATCCGCGAGACGGTGCAGTTCGCCGCCGATGGAGCCGGCGAGATGCGGCGTGAGCAGCACGTTCGGCAGCTCGTAGAGCGGTGAGTCGGCGGGCAGCACCTCGGGCTCGGTGTGGTCGAGCACGGCATGCAGCCGGCCGGTCCTGAGTTCCTTGGTGAGGGCTTCGGTGTCCACGAGGGAGCCGCGCGCGGTGTTGATCAGGGTCGCGCCGTCCGGCATCAAGGAGAGCCGGGCCGCGTCGAACAGGCCCCGTGTGGCCGGGATCTCGGGCGCGTGCAGGGACACGATGTCGCTGCGGATCGCGAGCGGGTCGAGCTCGCTGAGCTCCACGCCGAGCGCGCGGGCCTCGTCCTCGCCGAGATACGGGTCGTACATCAGGACCCGCAGATCGAACGGCTTGAGCAGCTCCGCGACCCTGCGGCCGATCCGCGAGGCGCCCACCAGACCGACCGTACGCCGGTAGTTGCCGACGTCGGGGAAGAGCGAGAGCAGCGAGACCTGGCGGCGGGTGGAGCGGTAGGCCTGGGCGCCGTCCAGGACGCGCTTGTTGGCGAAGAGGATGGCCGCGAGGGTGTACTCGGCGACCGGCAGCGCATTGGCGGCGGCCGCCGTGGTGACCTCGATCCCGCGCTGCCAGCAGGCCTCGGTGATGTGGTGCTTGACGGTGCCGGCCGCGTGCACGACCGCCTTCAGACGGGGCATACGGCGCAGTGCGGCGGCGTCGACCGGGGGGCAGCCCCAGCCGGTGAGCAGCACTTCCGCGTCGGACAGGCGCTGCTGCGTCTGCCGGCCGGCGGCCGCGAAGTCCGTGACGACCAGGGCCGGGTCGACCTCGGCGATGCCTTCGAGGCGGCTGAGCGCGTCCCGTCCGAACACCGCCTGCTTGGTCTCCTCGCTCATCGCGAGGACCGTGCGCGGCCGTGTCGTGGTGAGGGCTGTGGTCACTTGACGGCTCCCGCGGTCAGGCCGGAGCGCCAGAAGCGCTGGAGGCCGAGGAAGGCGAGGATCAGCGGGACGACGGCCACGAGCGAGCCGACGATCATCAGCTGGTAGAGCTCGGGCTGCTGCATGACGCTGCTCTGCCAGGCGAAGATGCCGAGGTTGACCGGGTACAGCTCCTCGTCGTTCAGCATCATCAGGGCGCTGTAGAAGTTGTTCCAGGACGAGGTGAAGGTGAACAGGAAGATCGTCATGAAGCCGGGCGCGAGCATCGGCAGCGCGACCTTGGTGAAGATCTTCAGTTCGCCGGCGCCGTCCATGCGGGCGGCTTCCAGGACCTCGTTGGGTACGTAGCCCTCGGAGAAGACCCGGGCGAGATAGACGCCGAACGGGCTGGCGAGGGACGGGATGAGCACCGCCCAGTAGGTGTTGACGACGCCGACCTCGGAGGCGAGCAGATAGAGCGGCATCGCGGTCACGGTCGACGGCACGAGCACCCCGACGAGGACGAAGCCGAACAGCTTCTCCTTGCCCGGGAACTGGTACTTGTCCAGGGCGTATCCGCAGGCCACGGATATCAGGGTGCACAGGAGCGACCCGATCACCGAGTAGAGGACGCTGTTGCCGAGCCAGCGGGTGTAGATGCCGTCGTCGTGCGTGAACAGCTGCTGCAGGTTGCTGAAGAGGTTGAACTCGCCGAGCTCGAACGGGTTGGTGCGGAACAGGTCCCGGTGGTTCTTGGTCGACGCGATGATGAGCCAGGTCAGCGGCATCAGGGTGTACGCGGCGAAGACGACGAGCAGTCCGTTGACGACGGTCTTGGAGGTCCATTGCCGCGGGGCGCGGGCGGACCGGGGGGTGCCGGCCGGCTTGTTGGACACGGGCGGTGCGGCGGACTCGGCCGGGGCGGGTGCGGTCTGGGTGCTCATGATTCCTTCCACCTGTTGCCGAGCTTGGTGACGCCGAAGGAGAGCAGGCCCGCGACGAGGGCGAGCAGCAAGGAGGACGCCGCGGCCATTCCGTAGTCGTGCCGCTGGAAGGCGGTCGCGTAGATGAACATCGTCGGAGACCACTCCGCGCCGAGGGAGTTGGCGTACTTCATCAGCAGCTGCGGGGCGTCGAAGAGCTGGATGGCGCCGACGATCGTGAACAGCAGGGTCAGCATGACCGTGGGGCGGATCATCGGGATCTTGATCTGGAGCGCGGTGCGCAGGGCGCCGGCGCCGTCGACCCGGGCCGCCTCGATGGTCTCGCCGGGGATGGCCTGCAGTCCCGCGTAGAAAATGATCATGTTGTAGCCGATCCACTGCCAGGCCGAGATGTTGATGATCGACCAGATCGCCTCGTCCTCGCCGAAGAAGTTCCAGCTCGCGCCGAGGCCTTCGATCAGGGAGTGGACCGGGCTGAGCCCGGGGGTGTAGAGGAAGATCCAGACGACCGAGGCGACCAGGCCCGGCACGGCGTGCGGCATGTAGAAAGCGATCTGGAAGAAGCGCTTGGCCCGGGCGAGCGCGGAGTCCACGAGCAGGGCCAGCCCCAGGGACACACCGATCATGATCGGGATGTAGAGGGCGCAGTAGAGCGCGATATGGCCGAAGGAGGCCTGGAACTGGTCGTCCGTGAGGGCCCTGGTGAAGTTCTCGATTCCGGTGAACACCCGCTCGGTGCCGCCGAATCCGAGGCCGGAGGTCTCCTCGCGGAAGAGGCTCATCCAGCCCGCGTAGACGATCGGGGCGATCGTCACCGCGAGGAACAGGACGAAGAACGGGAGCATGAACAGGGCCGCGGCGCCGTGCTGACGGCGGCGGGCGGTCCTCGGCGCCGCCTTGGGCGGGGGCGAGGCGGGTGACTTGGTGATGACGGCCACCGGTGACTCCTTGGGCTGGAGCGGCTGACTCCTACGGCTTCGGATGTGCGGGGCCCGGCTCCTGGGAGCCGGGCCCCGCACAGGTCCCCGCCACATCGGCGTCGCGTCGGGGACGGCTGCGGTCGCCTGTACGGCGAGCTTCAGACCCCTACTTGGCGAGCTTCAGGCCGCGGTCGGTGATGGCCTTCTCGCCGGCCTTCTGGCCTTCGGTGAGCATCTTCTGGTGGTCGGCGCCGGCCGCGGTCTGGGCCTGGTTGATCGCGGCGTGCGCCGGGCTCCAGTTCCAGCCCGGGACGATGGTCGCGGCGGCGTCGGAGGCGATGCCGTACACGTCCTGGCCCTCGAAGTACGAGCCGTCGAAGTTGTCGGCGGCGACCTTGCGCATGGCGTCGTTGGCGGGCAAAGCGCTGCTCGGGGTCTTCGCGGCGTCGAGGCGGGCCTTCATCGCGGCCGGGTCGGTGGTGACCCACTCGATGAACTCGGCGGCGGCGTCCACCTTCTCACTGCCCTTGGGGACGATGAAGGAGGTGCCGCCGTACATGCCGGTGGCCGCCTTGCCGTCCCAGGTCGGCAGCGGGGCGATGCCCCACTTGCCCTTGGTGTCGGGGTAGTTGGTCTTGAAGCCGCCCGCGCTCCAGGAGGCGCCGAGGAAGCTGGCGACCTTGCCGGTGGCGCGCTCCTTGGTCTCGCCCTCGCTCCACAGCGGGGTCTTGGACACCAGGCCGTCCTTCAGGAGGTCGTCCCAGTACGTGGCGACCTTCTTGGACGCGGCGTCCTCCAGGTCGACCTTCCAGGCGTCGCCCTCGATGCCGTACCACTTGGCGCCGGCCTGCCAGGCCAGGCCCGCGAGCAGGGCCGGGTCGTTGCCGCCGAAGTTGGTCATCTTCACCTTCGGGTCGGCCTTGTTGATCTTCTCGGCCGCCGTGCGGTACTCGTCCCAGGTCTTGGGGACCTCGACGCCGTACTTCTTGAAGAGGTCCTTGCGGTAGTAGAGCTCGATGGGCGTCACGTCGAAGGGGACGGCCCAGGTCTTCCCGCCGAGGTTCACCAGGGAGTTGATGTTCTCCGGGAACTTCTCCTTGACGAAGTCGCCGGACGCGGAGCTCAGGTCCTCCAGGTTGCCGCCGATGGCGAACTCCGGCAGGACCGAGTAGTCCATGGTCGCCACGTCCGGGGCGTTGCCGGCCTTGACGGCGTTGGTGAGCTTCTTGACGCCGTCGGGTCCTGCGGGCACCAGCGAGAAGTCGACCTTGATGTTCTTGTGCGTCTTGTTGAACGCGGCGGCGGCCTCTTCGGCGCCGGACGTGGCCGACCAGTACGTGATCGTGACCGGCTTGCCGTCGGCGCCGGCCTTCCCGGAGCCCTTGTCGTCGTCGCCACCACCGCAGGCGGTGGCGAAGAGAGCCAGAGAAGCGATCGAAGCGGTGAGGGCGATGCGGGACGTACGGGAAGTGCGCGACATAGCACGGCTCCTACGAGACCTCGAACTGCAGCAGTCGACTGCGCTGTTGCAGCTGCGGAAAGAACTACTGAGGAAGGGCTGAACGAGAGCCATCATTTGGGCCGGACCGATCACCGTCAAGAGCGAACGACCAACTCAATCAAAACGATCGGCAAGTTGAGCGTCTGGAAGCCCGAGTTCGCCCCTTCAGTACCGCTACGTCCGATCGAGCTCCGAGCCGCATGAGGTCCGCACCCGCAACTCGGGGAGCAGATCGATGTGTTGGCGGGGGCTGGGCGCCGCCCCCGGGTCGGCCGTGAGCCGGGCCAGGAGCAACTCGGCCGCCTGTGCGCCCACCTCGCGCTTGGCCGGCGCGGCCGCGGTGAGCGGCTGGTCGGCGAGGCTCGCCACTTCGTCGTCGTACGCGACCACGGCCAGGTCCTCGGGGACGCGGATGCCGCGCGCCTGCAGCCGCGGGATCAGGGTCAGCGCGTCGGCGTCGCTGTGGATGAGCACGGCTGTCACCCCGTGGTCGTCGACAAGGTCGCAGAGGTAGCCGAAGGCGCGGTCGAAGTGCTCGCCGTGGCTGAGCTCGGAGTCCTCGTCGAACGGCAGCTCGGGGACGCGTTCCAGGCCGAGCGCGTCGACCGCGGCGGCGTGCCCGAACCTCAAGTGCCGTGCCGTGGGCGAGTTCTGGAGCACCAGACCGACCTTGCGGTGCCCGAGCGAGGCGAGATGGCGTACGGCTTCGGCGGCTCCGTGCCCGTGGTCGGAGCGGACCCGGTCGAGCGCGGCCGCCGGGTGGCCGTGCGGGGCCCAGCGCTCCATCAGGACGGTCGGCACCTCGAAGTCGGCCACCCAGGCGCCCTCGGCGCCGCGCGGTGCGCCCTCGTCCCAGTTCGGGGTGAGCAGCAGTCCGTCGGCGCCCGCACCGATCAGCCGCTTCGCCTGCTCGACGTCCTCGCCCGGCAGGTAGTTGGTGATCCCGATCGTGAGCCGGGCACCGTGCGCGTCGACCACCTCCCGCACGCCGCGGATCACTTCGGGGTAGTAGTAGTTGTTCGTCGGCACGACGAGGCCGATGACCAGGCCTTCCGCGTCGGGCCCCGAGGCCTGGCGCGGCACCTGCTCCGCGCCGCCCCCGGGCCACACCACGGCGCCGTGCATCCGCTGCAGCCGGCCCTGCGCGGCCAGCGCCTCCACGTCGCGGCGCAGCGTCACGGGCGAGACGCCCAGCGCCCGGGCGAGTTCGGCGACGCGGATGCTGCCGCGTTCGCGGACCAGCTCGAGGACGCGTTCATGGCGCTGATCTACGTGGAGTCGCATTGGTTCCCCCTGGGTTGCGGCCGGGCAGGACTCCGTAAGCGTATCGATCGATTGCGATCAAAACGATCCCCGGGACCATTGACGTCCGGAAACAGGCCTCCCTAGATTCACAGCATGGCGAACTCCGAGGCTCCCGAAACACCCGCAGAGCCCCATACCGGACAACCCGCTCCCTGGTGGCGCAGCGCCGCCATCTACCAGATCTATCCGCGCAGTTACGCCGACGGCAACGGCGACGGAATCGGTGACCTCAGCGGAATCCGCGCCCGCCTGACGCATCTGAGCGAGCTCGGCGTCGACGCGGTGTGGATCAGCCCCTGGTATCCGTCGCCCATGGCCGACGGCGGCTACGACGTGGCCGATTACCGCGGGATCGACCCGATGTTCGGCACGCTTCCCGAGGCCGAGGCACTGATCGGCGAAGCGCATGAACTCGGCATACGGGTCATCATCGACATCGTCCCCAATCACTGCTCGGACCAGCACGACTGGTTCCGTGCCGCCCTCGCGGCGGGCCCCGGCTCAGCCGAACGCGACCGCTTCTGGTTCCGCCCGGGCCGCGGCGCGAACGGTGAACTCCCGCCGAACAACTGGCAGTCCGCGTTCGGCGGACCGGCCTGGCGCCGCGTGACCGAGCCCGACGGGACACCCGGCGAGTGGTATCTGCACCGGTTCGCCCCGGAGCAGCCGGACTTCAACTGGGAGCACCCGGACGTACGCGCCGAGTTCGTCTCCGTCCTGCGCTTCTGGCTGGACCGAGGAGTGGACGGTTTCCGGATCGACGTCGCGGACAACCTCGTCAAGGAACCCTCGCTCCCCGACCACTTCCCCGAGCACCCCGACGGACCGAGTCCGTGGTCGGACCAGGACGGCGTGCACGAGGTCTACCGCGAGTGGCGACGGGTCCTGGACGCGTACGACCGTGAGGCGATCTTCGTCGGCGAGGTGTGGACCCCCGATCCGGTGCGTTTCGCCCGCTATCTGCGCCCCGACGAGCTGCACACCGCGTTCAACTTCCCCTTTCTGCAGAGCCCTTGGGACGCCCGGGCCCTGCGCAAGGTGATCGAGGCGACCCTCGCCGAGCACGCCCCGGTCGGTGCCACACCCACCTGGGTGCTCTCCAACCACGACACGACTCGGCACGTCACGCGCTACGGCCGCACCGACACCTCGTACGCCCTCGACGGCCGCCGGGTGCACGGCGCGCCGGTCGACCTGGAGCTCGGCACGCGCCGGGCGCGGGCGGCGGCCATGCTGACGATGGCGCTGCCCGGCTGCGTCTACGTCTACCAAGGTGATGAACTGGGCCTGTGGGAGGTCGAGGACATCCCGGACGAGCTGCGCCAGGACCCCACGTATCACCAGAGCGGTGGCGGGGATCTGGGCCGCGACGGCTGCCGGGTGCCGCTGCCGTGGGGCGACGAGGGCCCGGACCCGAAGGCATGGCTGCCGCAGCCGGCCGAGTGGGCGGACCTGAGCGTACGGAAGCAGTCCGGCGACCCGGACTCGATGCTCGCGTTCTACCGCGAGGCGCTGGCGCTGCGCAGGGGACAAGTCGCCCTGCGCGAGGGCGAGTTCACGTGGGTCGCCGCCACCCCGGGGGTGCTCGCCTTCACGCGGTCGGCCGCCGGGCAGGAGCTGACCTGTCTGGTCAACCTGTCGGACGGGCCGGTGCCGCTACCGGCCGCCGGTGAAGTCCTGCTTGCCAGCGGCCCGTTGGCGGACGGCGCCGTCCCGGTGGACACCGCGGTGTGGCTGCGGTGAGGTGACGCGGGAGCTCTGCGGGTACCTGCCCGGCGCGTTGACGCCTGCCTGGTGCGTGGGCGCCTGCCTGGTGCGTGGGCGCCTGCCCGGCGTGATGGACCGGCCTCGCGTGACGCGCCGCGACCGGCGCAATGGGGCAGGGCCCACGCACTCCGCGAACTCAGCCGAGCAGCTGCCGCACGCGGCGGCCGGCCGCCGCCACCGGCACAACGAGCGGCACAGCGCTGCGGCCGGCGAGCACCCTGCCGGACTCGGTCAACGGGCCTCCGCCGATGACCACTTTGCCGGCGCCGTCCCGGCCGGCGCTCAAGTCGACGGCCGCCGCGAGCCGTTCGCTCTGCAGGTCGGGCCGGCCCGCGAGATCCCGCGGATCACCCTCGGTGCAGCGGATGCCGACGCACCGGTCCGCAAGCCCCAGCGCGTCGATGCGGTCGGCGATCGCCTGCACAAGCCCCGGGGTCGTGGTCACCACGCCGAACCTGGTGTCCGCGGCCTCCAGGAGCGCGGCCTCCCCGATGCCCACGACCGGCACGGGGGCGGCGGCCCGCAGCTCTTCGATGCCCGGATCGCCGAATGCCCCGACGACGAACACCGCCGTGCCTTCGGTACCCGTGCGCAGAGCGGCGGCGAGCACCTCCGCCGCGGCGGCGCGCAGCGCATCGGCCGTCACGATCATCCCGGGTCCGTGGGCCGCGGTGACGGCCCGCACCTCGAGGTCGCGGCGGGCGGCGAGCTGCTCGCGCAGCATGGCGGCCATCATGTCCGTCGTGGTGGCCGACGTGTTGGGGTTGATCAGGACCACGGCGTTCGTACGGTGCACGCGTGGACGGTACCTCAGCAACCGTGGCGGGCCCGGCACTTGAGAAGTGCCGGGCCCGCCACGGTTGTCAAGAGCCAGACCCTCAGTGAGCCGAGGCCGGAGCCCGTGTCTCCGAGAGCGTCTCCCCCGGTTCCATCGCGTGAGCCACCTCGTCGGCGTCCGCCCGTTCCTTGCCCGTGTGGTTGAAGACGAGGTTGAGCAGCACGGCCGCGACACAGCCGGTGGAGATGCCCGAGTCCAGGATGATCATCGCGGTCTCGGGGAACGCGTGGTAGAACTCCGGCGCCGCGATCGGGATCAGGCCGATGGCGAGCGAGACGGCCACGATCAGGATGTTGTTGTCCTTCTCCAGACCGGCCTTGGCGAGCGTCTGCACACCCGAGGCCGCGACCGAACCGAAGAGGACCACGCCCGCGCCGCCGAGCACCGGCCGGGGCACGGTGGCGATCAGGGAGGCGGCGACCGGCATCAGGCCGATCAGGATCAGGAAGCCGCCGCCCACCGCGACCACGAACCGCGAGCGGATCTTCGTCATGGCGACCAGACCGACGTTCTGCGCGAAGGCGCTGGCCATGAAGCCGTTGAACAGCGGCGAGACGGCCGAGCCCAGACAGTCGGCGCGCAGGCCGGCGGCAATGGTCTTCTCGTCGGCCGGCTTCTCGACGATCTGGCCGAGCGCGAGCATGTCCGCGGTGGACTCGGTCATCGACACGATCATCACGACGATCATCGACACGATGGCCGCTGCGGCGAACTGCGGGGCGCCGAAGTGGAACGGTGTCGGGAAGCCGATGACGTCCGCCTCACCGATGGCGGAGAAGTCGGTGACGCCGAAGGGGATCGCCACGACGGTGCCGATCACCAGGCCGAGCAGGACGGCGATCTGCTTGACGAATCCGCTGGTGAAGCGACGTATCAGCAGGACGATGACGAGTGAAATACCCGCGAGCGCGAGGTACTTCATCGAGCCGTAGTCCTCGGCGGCAGGGTTGGGCCCCTGGGCCCAGCCGAAGGCGACGGGCATCAGCGAGACACCGATCAGGGTGATCACGGTGCCCGTGACGACGGGCGGGAAGAAGCGGACCAGCTTGGAGAAGAACGGGGCGGCTATGAAGCCGAGCAGGCCCGCGACGATGATCGCGCCGAAGATGATCGGCAGCGCGTCGTCCTTGTCCTTGGTCTGGTCGACGATCGCCAGCATGGGCGCGACACCGGCGAAGGTGACGCCGTTGACGAACGGCAGCCGGGCTCCGATCTTCCAGATGCCCAGCGTCTGAAGGAGCGTGGCGATCCCCGCGGTGAACAGGGATGCGCCGGTCAGGAACGTGAGTTCCTTCGCGGAGAGCCCGACGGCGGCTCCCACGATCAGCGGCGGGGCGACCACACCCGCGTACATGGCGGCCACATGCTGCAGACCGCTGGTCATCATTTTGAGAGGGGGGAGCTTCTCGTCGACCGGGTGCTTTTCGGTCATCTGGTCGCGGACGCTCTCGTCCTCTGGCACGGCGACTGCTTTGCGAACCTTGGGCGTTGCTGCCACGGCGGTTCCTCCGGTCGGTTAACGCGTCGCCAGCGACGCGGGTGTCTTGGAGGTCGTACAGATGGTGCAAACGTGCAATTGGTGCAAGTGGTGCGATTCGTGCGCGCTATGAAGTTGTCGGGCAGCGATGTGCGGTCGCCGTACTTCGAGAGGTACGGACGGTCACCGATCCGGTGGGCGCGTGCGCATGGGCGCCCGCGCCCACCGGTCTCGGCTGCCATGGACCCCGCTCGGGTCCACGGCGACCGGTCGAGGGCCGTCCCCCTCGACCGGACTCCTGGAAAGCCCTGAGGGCTTAGGACCCGGCGGCGATCCGCGCGAGACGCTGGGCCTCGGCGCGGGTGTCACGGGCGATGGCGTCCTCGTCGACGGTGAGCAGTCGGTTGTTCTCGACGATCTGCTTGCCGTTGACGAACGAGGCGGAGACAGGGGCGGCGGCACCGAAGATCAGGGCCGTGACCGGGTCGGCGATGGAGGAGTGGGCGAGGGTGTCCATCTTCCAGAGCACGAAGTCGGCGAGCTTGCCGGCTTCAAGGGAACCGATCTGCGAAGCGCGGCCGAGCACCTGCGCGCCGCCGTAGGTGCCGAGGCGCAGGGCCTGGCGGGCATTCAGAGCCGCTTCCCTGTGCTCGGTGTTGAGGCGGTTGATGAGCAGCGCGTTGCGCAGCTCGGTGTGCAGCTCACCGGACTCGTTGGAGGCGGTGCCGTCCACACCGAGACCGACCGGGACGCCGGCCTTCAGCATGTCCGGGACACGGGCGATACCGGCCGCGAGACGGGCGTTGGAGGACGGGCAGTGCGCGACACCGGTCTTCGTACGGGCGAAGGCGGCGATGTCGGAGTCGTTCATGTGGACGCAGTGCGCCATCCACACGTCCTCGCCGAGCCAGCCGGTGGACTCGAAGTAGTCGGTCGGGCCCATGCCGAAGAGCTCGTGGCAGAACTTCTCCTCCTCGACCGTCTCGCTGCCGTGGGTGTGCATGCGCACACCGAGCGAGCGCGCCAGCTCGGCGCCCTGCTTGAGCAGTTCGGTCGATACGGAGAACGGCGAGCACGGCGCGACGGCGACCTGGGTCATGGCGTCGAACGAGGCGTCGTGGTGCTTCTTGACGGTCTCGGCGGTCGCGGCGAGCGCACCGTCGAGGGTCTCGACGGCGAAGTCCGGCGGCAGACCGCCGTCCTTCTCGGAGCGGTCCATCGAGCCGCGCGCCAGGGTGAAGCGGACACCCATGTCGCTCGCGGCGCCGATGATCGCGCCGGACAGGTCGCCGGAGCCCTGCGGGAAGACGTAGTGGTGGTCCATCGCGGTGGTGACACCACCGCGGGCCATCATGGCGAGGGAGCCCTGCGCGGCGGCGCGGGCCATCGGCTCGTCGATGCGCGCCCACGTCGGGTAGAGGGCGACGAGCCAGTTGAAGAGGTTGTGATCGGTGGCCAGACCACGGGTGATCCACTGGTAGAAGTGGTGGTGCGTGTTGACCAGACCCGGGGTCACGAGGTGCCCGGTGGCGTCGATCCGCCGGACCACGTTCTCGAGGTTCCCGGGAGCCTTGCCGGCGCCCAGGGATTCGATCTTGTTGTCCGCGACGACGATGTAACCCGAGGCGTACTCGGTGTCGTTCGCGTCCACGGTCGCGATGGCACAGTTTTCGATAACGATGCGCGAAGCCGCCATGGCGGATCCTCGTTCTTCCTCTTCGGATGTACGGACCCGGGGGCCGAGCGGGGTGACGACCGAGTCCGCGGTGCACGTGCAAACGCCTCGTCGCGTCCGCCCGTTGCGGGTGTTGCGCAGATGCCCCCGCTCCCCTCCTGGCCCCCGGGACCGGATCCTTGTCGGAGGATCCGGCTCCCGGGGTAGACGCCGGCGCACTCGCGTCGGAGGTTGTCGAGGCTCCTGAAGTCCTTGCGGGGACTGCAGATCAAGGACTTCAGGTGGGAACTACAGGTTGGAGAGGTCCACCGGGATCTTCGGCTCCACACCGTCACGCAGGACGGTCGCCTCGATCAGGCCGTACGGGCGGTCGGCCGCGAAGTAGACCTCGTTGTCGTTCTTGAGGCCGAAGGGCTCCAGGTCGACAAGGAAGTGGTGCTTGTTCGGGAGCGAGAAGCGGATCTCGTCGATCTCCGAACGGTTGTTGATGATGCGCGAGCCCATCTGGTACAGCGTCTGCTGCAGCGAGAGCGAGTAGGTCTCGGCGAAGGCCTCGAGCATGTGCTTCTTGGTCTGCTCGTACGAACGCTCCCAGTTGGGCATCCGCTGCTCGTCGTCGGTCCAGTTGAACCGCCAGCGGCTGGATACCTGCGTGGCCAGGATGCGGTCGTACGCCTCCTGGAGCGTCGTGTACTTGTCCTTGACGTAGCCCCAGAACTCCGAGTTGGTGGAGTTCATGACCACGAGGTCCTTCAGACCCGAGATGACCTGCCACTCGGAGCCGTTGTAGGTGATCTCGCTGACGCGGGTCTCCTGGCCCTTGCGGACGAAGGAGTGCTTGACGTCCTCGGAGCCGATGAACTTCGAGTTGGCGTCCGAGGTCTCGATCCGCTCCCAGGAGTACTCCTCGATGCGGATACGCGCCTGGTGGATCGGCTCCTGGCTGTTCACGAAGTGCCGCGCCAGGTGGATGCCGAACTGCTCGGCCGACTCGATGCCGTACTCCTTGGCGAACGCGTACACCGTGTTCTTGGTGGTGTCGGTCGGCAGGACGTTGGCGTTGGAACCGGTCAGGTGGACGTCGTCCATCTCGCCCGAGAGGGCGACCGAGACGTTCAGGTCCTTGATGTGATGGGTGGCGCCATCCCGCGTGATCTTGACGACGCGGTTCTCGGCCTTGCCGTACTGGTTCTGTCCCAGAATCGTGGGCATGTCTGCTAGCTCCCTCGGTAAACGGAGTAGCCGAACGGGTTGAGCAGCAGCGGTACGTGATAGTGCTCGCCCGGCTTGACGGCGAACGTGATCGCCACCTCCGGGAAGAACGCACCGCTGTCCCGATTCGCGGGGGCGTCCTGCTGGGCTTCGGCTTGCTGGTTTGCGGACTTCTTGGAGAAGTACGCCTCGGTCTCGAAGTCGAGACGTACGTGGGTGGTGCCTTCCGGCAGGGCCGGCAGGTCCTTGCAACGCCCGTCCGCATCGGTGGCGGATCCGCCGAGAGCCACCCAGTCCGCGTCGGAACCGGCGCGGGCCGCGAGCGAGATGGCGACGCCTTCGGCGGGGCGTCCGATGCTGGTGTCCAGGATGTGCGTGGACACCGAGGCGGTCGTGTCAGTGCTCATTACTACGCTGCTTCCTCTACGAGCCGGGTCAGGCGGATGCGGTTGATCTTGGCCAGTTCGGTGCGGACGATCTCCCGCTCCTGCTCGGCCTCGTTCTCGATCCGTACCTTGATCTGGCCGAGCATGAACTCGGCCGTGGCGCCGGTCGCGCAGATCAGGAAGACGTGACCGAACTTCTCCTGGTAGGCCAGGTTCAGTTCGAGCAGTTCCGCCTTGAGCTCCTCGGAGGCGCCGGCCATACCGCGCTGTTCGCGCGCGGAGGTCGGGTCTCCCGGCTTCGGACGGCCGATCGGCGGGTGCCCCGCCATGGCCTCCTCCAGGTCCGCCGCGGTGAGCTCGGCCATGGCGGCGTCGCTCGCGGCGAAGAGGGAGTCGGCATCGGCGTAGGGGCGCTGGGCGAGAACCTTGCTGCCCCAGGCCGAAGAGCTGCACACCTCGTGGAGCTCCGCGGTGGCCGCGGTCTCGTCCGAGGTGTTGAACCGGGTGAGCCCCGGTGTCGTACGCGAAGTCACGGGAAAGCCTCCGTGGCTTGAGTGGCCGGTTTCGGCCGGGGGTGTGCTGGACGGGCTGGGGATTAGCTAAGACCCTCGGCAACACCCCGTCAACACTTTGTTGAAACGAATTGAACAAAGAACCGCCGTCTGAAGATCCAGGCGGCGGTTCTTTGTGTGTTCGTGCGGGCCGGGCGTCCCGAGCTTGGTGCGTTCTGCGGGTACGCGCCTACTCGGACTTCGTGGTGCTGTTGTCCCGGTTCAAGTAGTTGTACACAGTGAAGCGGGAGACACCTATGGCACTCGCCACGGTCTCCACGCCGTGCCGTACCGAGAAGGCGCCTCGCGCTTCCAGAAGACGTACGACTTCCTGCTTGGACTTGCGGTCGAGCTCCGCCAGGGGCCTGCCGTGCTTGCGCTCCAGGGCCGCCAGGATGTGGTCGAGGGAGTCCGCGAGCTGCGGCAGCCGCACGGCGAGCACGTCCTCGCCCTCCCAGGCGAGGACGACATCGTCGTCACCGGCCTCGGCGGGGGCGATGACCCGGGCGCCCATCGCGTCGACCAGCGGCTTCACGGCGCTGACGAAGGGGTGGTCTCTGGGTTCGGTCACTTCTGGTCACCCTCTCCGACCACGTTCACCTGGAGAGAGACCCGGGTGGCACCCGCGGCCAGGGACTTGCGCAGCAGCGCGTCGACGGCGGCGAGCACCGGCTCGGCGCCGCCCTCCGCGGTGTTGCCGAACGGGCCGACGTCGACCGCGTCGAGGTCGGCGGCCTCGATGACCTCACGGGCGGCGACCGCATGGGCCGGCGCCTCGTCGAGGTCGAAGGGCTCGGTCGTGAACTCCACTCTCAATCGCACGCGCATCAACCTACTGGGCTGTACGTGATTTACGGGAGCCCCTACTTGACAGGTGACCAGGGCCTTAGGCACTCTTCCGTCAAGTAGAAAGTAACTTCCGCGATACGGAAGGAGCGCCTACCCCTCATGGGTTACACGGACCAGCGCTTCAATGTGAATCTCTCGATCCTCTACACGGAACTCCCGCTCCTGGAGCGTCCCGCGGCAGCAGCCGCAGCGGGCTTCACGGCGGTCGAGCTGTGGTGGCCCTGGATCGAGACCCCGACCCCCGACCAGGCCGAGCTCGACGCCCTCAAGAAGGCCATCGAGGACGCGGGCGTACAGCTCACGGGCCTGAACTTCTACGCCGGCAAGCTGCCGGGCCCGGACCGCGGTGCGGTCTCCGTGCCCGGCGAGGAGTCGGAGAAGTTCCGCGCCAACCTCAAGGTCGCGGCCGACTTCGCCCAGTCCCTGGGCTGCAAGGCGCTCAACGCCCTGTACGGCAACCGCGTCGAAGGCGTGGACCCGGCCGAGCAGGACAAGCTCGCCCTGGAGAACCTGGTGCTCGCGGCCAAGGAGGCCGACCGCATCGGCGCGATCCTCCTGATCGAGACCCTCAACAAGCCGGAGTCCCCGCTCTACCCGCTGGTGAGCGCGCCGGCCGGCGTCGAGATCGTGGACAAGGTGAACGAGGCCACCGGTCTCGGCAACGCCAAGTTCCTCATGGACCTGTACCACCTGGCCATGAACGACGAGGACCTGCCTTCGGTCATCGAGCAGTACGCGGCGAAGACGGGCCACGTGCAGATCGCCGACAAGCCGGGCCGTGGCGCCCCGGGCACCGGTGAGCTGCCGCTCGAGGACCTGCTCGACCAGCTGAAGAAGGCCGGTTACGAGGGCTATGTGGGCCTCGAGTACAAGGCTCCCGACGCGGCCGCCTCCTTCGGCTGGCTGCCGGCCGAGGCCCGCGCCGCCCGCTGACCCTCGCGGCCAGGCGCCTGACCTCTGACGTCCGCGTCACCGCCCGCTGTGCGGGTGGGCGGTACCGCGGGCGACACGTCAACTCATCGACGTATCAAAGCTTTTGAGAAAGGCACCATCACCATGAGCAACCTTCCGAAGATCGCGTGGATCGGCCTCGGCATCATGGGCTCCCCCATGGCCGAGAACCTGATCAAGGCCGGTTACTCCGTCACCGGCTTCACCCTCGAGCAGGACAAGCTCGACCGTCTCGCCGCCGCCGGCGGCAGCGCGGCCAGCTCGATCGCCGAGGCCGTCAAGGACGCCGATGTCGTCATCACGATGGTGCCCGCGTCGCCCCAGGTCGAGGCCATCTCCTACGGTCCCGACGGCATCCTGGAGAACGCCAAGTCCGGCGCCCTCCTGATCGACATGTCCTCGATCACCCCGCAGACCTCGGTCGACCTGGCCAAGGCCGCCAAGGAGAAGGGCATCCGCGTTCTGGACGCCCCCGTCTCCGGTGGCGAGGCCGGCGCCATCGAGGCCGTCCTGTCCATCATGGTCGGCGGCGAGCAGGCCGACTTCGACGAGGCCCTGCCGGTCCTCGAGGCCCTCGGCAAGACCATCGTCCTGTGCGGTCCGCACGGTTCGGGCCAGACGGTGAAGGCCGCCAACCAGCTGATCGTCGCGGTCAACATCCAGGCGTGCGCCGAGGCCGTGGTCTTCCTGGAGAAGTCCGGCGTGGACCTGAAGGCCGCGCTCGACGTCCTCAACGGCGGTCTGGCCGGCTCGACCGTCCTGACCCGTAAGAAGGACAACTTCCTCAACCGCGACTTCAAGCCGGGCTTCCGTATCGACCTGCACCACAAGGACATGGGCATCGTCACCGACGCCGCCCGCAATGTCGGTGCCGCGCTGCCCGTCGGTGGCGTCGTCGCCCAGCTCGTCGCCTCGCTGCGTGCGCAGGGTGACGGCGGCCTCGACCACTCGGCCCTGCTCCGCTCGGTCGAGCGCCTCTCCGGCTCGCAGGTCTGAGCCCCGGGCCCCTCGAGGGCCCCGTAGACCCCGGTCGGCGGCGGCGCTGACACCTGTCCTGTCGCGCCCAGGCGCCGCCGCCGACCGGAACACCTCTCTTCAATTTCAACAAACTGTTGACGTCCGTTCATGCGCGTACATACGCTCCTGAAATCGCAGACGCAGAAACAGTTTTCGCAGTTTGAGTACGGAAGGTCACGATGTCGAAGCGCGTGCTTACGACCGAGTCCGGCGCCCCCGTCGCCGACAACCAGAACTCCGCCACCGCCGGCGTCGGTGGCCCGATCCTCCTGCAGGACCAGCACCTGCTCGAGAAGCTCGCCCGCTTCAACCGGGAGCGCATCCCGGAGCGTGTCGTGCACGCCCGTGGCTCCGGCGCCTACGGCCACTTCGAGGTCACCGACGACGTCTCGGCGTACACCTCGGCGGACTTCCTCTCCGAGGTGGGCAGGAAGACCGAGCTCTTCCTGCGCTTCTCGACCGTGGCCGACAGCCTCGGCGGTGCGGACGCCGTCCGTGACCCGCGCGGCTTCGCCGTGAAGTTCTACACCGAAGAGGGCAACTACGACCTCGTCGGCAACAACACCCCGGTGTTCTTCATCAAGGACCCGATCAAGTTCCCCGACTTCATCCACTCCCAGAAGCGCGACCCCTTCACGGGCAAGCAGGAGGCGGACAACGTCTGGGACTTCTGGGCGCACGCCCCCGAGGCGACGCACCAGGTCACCTGGCTGATGGGCGACCGCGGCATCCCCGCGTCGTACCGCCACATGAACGGCTACGGCTCCCACACGTACCAGTGGACCAACGCCCAGGGTGAGGCCTTCTTCGTCAAGTACCACTTCAAGACGAACCAGGGCATCCGCTCTCTCTCCGCCGACCAGGCCGCCGAGCTCGTCGGCAAGGACGGCAACTCGCACCAGACCGACCTGCTGCAGTCCATCGAGCGCGGTGTGTACCCCTCGTGGACGCTGTACGTGCAGGTCATGCCGGCGGCCGAGGCGGCGGACTACCGCTTCAACCCGTTCGACCTGACCAAGGTGTGGCCGCACAGCGACTACCCGCTGCAGCGCGTGGGCCGGCTGGTCCTGGACCGCAACCCCGACAACGTCTTCGCCGAGGTCGAGCAGGCCGCGTTCTCGCCGAACAACTTCGTTCCGGGCATCGGTCCTTCGCCGGACAAGATGCTGCAGGGCCGCCTGTTCGCCTACGCGGACGCGCACCGCTACCGCCTGGGTGTCAACCACACCCTGCTGCCGGTCAACGCCCCGAAGGCTGTTCAGGGTGGAGCGAACAACTACGGCCGCGACGGTCTGATGGCCGCCAACGCCCAGGGCCGCGGCGCGAAGAACTACGAGCCGAACTCCTTCGGCGGTCCGGTCGAGACCGGCCAGCCGCTGGCCGCGCCGCTCGCGATCCACGGGTACACCGGCACGCACGAGGCGCCGGCGCACACCAAGGACGACGACTTCTTCCAGGCGGGCGAGCTGTACCGCCTGATGTCCGAGGAGGAGAAGCAGCGCCTGGTCGCCAACATCGCCGGCGGTCTGTCGCAGGTCTCCCGCGACGACATCATCGAGAAGAACATCGCGCACTTCGCCGCCGCCGACGCGGACTACGGCAAGCGCGTGGAAGAGGCTGTGCGCGCCCTGCGCGACTGACCTCTTCACCTCAGCTGTGCCCAGGGTGACGGGAGGTCATCCCCGGGCACCGGCCCGGACCGCCTGCCCGGATGAGGGGTGGCAGGCGGTGCGGGAGTCCGCTCCGGCGGACAAGGCCTGTGACCGTGGCGGCGTGTGAGCCAGTGCGGTGGTAAAGGTCCAACAGCGTGCTTCTCGACCTGAGGGAAGCATGCGATGGTCCATCACACCCGCCACGGTCCCAGCCACATCCTGAACTCCGTCCGGCGGCGCCAAGCCGCCGGACCCGGACCGCAGACCCCGTCCGGCGGCGCGAACGACCATTTCTCCGTGCCGACCTCGCACCGCTTCGCGGGCTTCGGCCGCCTGCGCCGGCCTCCGGCCGTCGTCCAGAGCAGCCGGTACCGAAGGCGGTCCCGGACACAGACCCCGTCCGGCGGCGCGAACGTCCTGTCGCGTCAGCCTTGCGCCGTCGGACGGCAACAACTCCTCTGCCAGAGCGCCGAGTACGGACGGTCCCGTACTCGGCGCTCCCCTTTTCCGTGCCGGCCTCGCACCGCTCCGCGGGCTTCGACCGCCTGCGCCGGGAGAGAAACCACGTGGCCCCGCCACGCACTGCCTGGCAGGCTGGCCGTATGACAGCAATCGTCCCCGCTCAGGGCGTACGTATGGAATGGCAGGAGATCCCTGCCGCGGTCCGCGACGCGCTCGAGCAGCAGCTCGGGGCGAAGGTGGTCGAGGCGAGGTCGCAGAGCGGCGGGTTCTCCCCCGGTGTCGCGGCCCGCCTCCGCCTCGCCGACGGCACCCGGGCTTTCGTCAAGGCTGTCACCGCCGAGGTCAACGCACAGTCCGTCACCATGCACCGCACGGAGATCGCCAACGCGCGACTGCTGCCGCAAGGAGCGCCGGTCCCGCGCCTGCTCGGTGCGTACGACGACGGCCGCTGGGTCGCGCTGCTCTTCGAGGACGTCGAGGGGCGGCAGCCCCATGTGCCGTGGGTTCCCGAGGAGTTGGACCGCGTTCTGGACGCGATCGGCCGGCTGTCCGAGGCGCTCACGCCCGCGCCGCCCGGTGTGGCGCCGATCCACGAGGAGCCGTTCCAGGGCTGGCGTCTGCTCGCGGCCGCGCATGCGGACGGTGCGGACGACCTGGCGGACATGGACCCGTGGGTCGTCGAGAATCTGGCGGCCCTCGCGGCACGAGAGCGGCACTGCCGCGAGGCCACCGCGGGGGACACTCTCTCGCACGGCGATCTGCGCGCCGACAACCTCCTGCTCACCGACAAGGGCGCCGTCTTCGTGGACTGGCCCCACGCCTGCCGTGCGGCCCGCTGGTTCGACCTGCTCGTGATGCTGCCGAGCGTCGCGATGCAGGGCGGCCCGGATCCCGAGGCCCTCTTCACGGCACACCCGGTGGCGGAGGGGGCCGACCCTCAAGATGTGACCACCGTGCTCATCGGCCTGACCGGCATGTTCCTGGACCAGGCCCGCCGGCCCGCGCCGCCTGGACTGCCCACGCTGCGGCCCTTCCAGCAGGCTCAGGGCGAACAGGCGCTGGCCTGGCTCAAAGTGCGGCTCGGCGCACAGTCGCCCGCGGTGTGAGCGGGCAGGCCGTCAGATCGGAGGCACCCACGCCGGCGCGGCCCTCTGGTGGCCGCCCAGGGCGCGCTGGATGCGGATCGCATCGATGGACTCGGCGAGGAGTTCGTACTCCGTGGTGTCGTCGCGGGCGATGAAGCGCACCAGGCGGCCGCTGGTCAAGTCGGCGGCCGCACGCGCCTGTTCGGCATCGCTGTCCCGCCAGGCGCGCAGGACGCCCGGCACGTCGGGTGCGTCCCTCGGCAGCGGCACCAGGGCGCCGGCCGGCAGCCGGCCGCCGTCGGGCGTGGGGTCGAGGCGCTCGGCGATCCAGGTCGCGCGCTCGCGCAGCCACCACAGTGCGAGCGGCAGGCTCGGCGCACGATACGTGCCGAGCGGTACGCCGATCTGCTCGCCGTCACAGATGCCGTACGCGGTCACCTCGCACAGGAACTCTTCATGCATCGCGGACCCCCAACTCCCCGCGGGAAGCGGCATCCGTGCAGGTCAACACTCTGATGCCGTAGGGCTATTGTGCGCTCACGGTGTGTGCCCGAACGAGTTTGCGGCTACACAATGGCCGGATCCCCTCACTCTCCGCAGCCGCGCAGGGGCGAACTTCCCTGCGTATCAACCGAGTTGACGGCCAAGGGCGCACCGCCTCCCCCGCCTCATCCACTCCATGTGGCTCAAACGCCACCTGGGCGCCGGGAACGCCGAAGCACCGCGTCCGACGCCGGGCCGGGAGTCAGGTCCGGTCGGGTGCGGACAGGTCGACGGGCGCCATCCGCTCTGTCGCCCACCGGGTCCGCTCCATGGGCGGCACGATCTCCTCCGCGCGCCCTTCACCCAGGTTGCCGACGGGGACCGAGCAACTGATCGCGTCGGTGACCGGCGAGGTGTGGCGCAGGGCGGAGCCGAAGCACATGACGCCGACGTAGTTCTCCTCGTCGTCGATCGCGTAGCCGCAACTCGATGTACGTCGGCAACCTGCTCCTGCTCGCGATGAGCCTGCCGCTGATCGGTCTCTTCGTCCGCATCCTGCGTATCCGCCCGCGATCCTGGCGGCACTGACCGTCGTGATCACGATGATCGGCGCGTACACGATCAACAGGAGCGTCTTCGACATGTTCCTGATGGTCGGACTCGGCGTGCTCGGCCACCTGATGAAGAAGACCGGCTTCGAACCCGGGCCGCTGGTACTCGCCTTCGTCCTCGGAGGACCCCTGGAGTCGTCCTTCCGACGCTCGATGCGCATCTTCGGCGGCGACATCACCGGCGTCCTGACCCAGCCGATCACGGCGGTCCTGCTGGCGGCGACCGTCGCCGTCGCGATCGGCCCCGCGGCGGTGCGGTGGTCGCGCCGGGCGAGGATGAAGACGACCGCGGACGCCTGACCCGTCGGGGAACGCCGAAGGGCGGCCCATCCCCCTCCGGATGGGCCGCCCCTCAGATCAGGCGAAGCAAGCGCTGCTCAGGCCTGGGCCTTCAGCGGCAGGATCGACGTCGGCGCGTGCCAGTCCTCGGTCGCGATGTCCTCGAACTCCTTGACCGCGCTGATGTCCGCGGTCGGGCTCATCGCGATGTTGGTGACGCGCTCGAGGATCGCCTCGACGACCACCGGCACCTGGTGCTCCTGCGCCAGCTTCTTGGCCTTCTCGAAGGCCTCGGCGAGGTCGGCCGGGTCGGTCACGCGGATCGCCTTGCAGCCGAGGCCCTCGGCGACCTTGACGTGGTCGACGCCGTAGACGCCCAGCTCGGGGCTGTTCTGGTTCTCGAACTCCAGGTTGACCTGGAAGTTGATGTCCAGACCGATCTGCGCCTGACGGATCAGGCCCAGGTAGGCGTTGTTCACGAGGACGTGGATGTACGGGATGCGGTGCTGGGCACCGACCGCGAGCTCCTCGATCATGAACTGGAAGTCGTAGTCGCCGGAGAGGGCGACGACGGGGCTGTCCGGGTCGGCCTTGGCGACACCCAGCGCGGCCGGGATGGTCCAGCCCAGGGGGCCGGCCTGGCCGCAGTTGATCCAGTGGCGCGGCTTGTACACGTGCAGCATCTGCGCACCGGCGATCTGGGACAGACCGATGGTGGTGACGTAGCGGGTGTCCTTGCCGAACGCCTTGTTCATCTCCTCGTAGACGCGCTGCGGCTTCATGGGGATGTTGTCGAAGTGCGTACGGCGCTGCAGCGTGGCCTTGCGGTCCAGGTGCGAGGCGACCCACTCGCTGCGGTCGGGCAGCTTGCCGGCGGCCTTGAGCTCCTTGGCGACCTCGACGAACAGCTCCAGGGCGGCCTTGGCGTCCGAGGCGATCCCGTAGTCCGGGGCGAAGATCTTGCCGATCTGGGTCGGCTCGATGTCCACGTGGACGAACTTGCGGCCCTCGCGGTACACATCCAGCTTGTAGCCGGTGTGACGGTTGGCCCAGCGGTTGCCGATGCCCAGGACGAAGTCCGACTCCAGGAACGTGGCGTTGCCGTAGCGGTGGCCGGTCTGCTGGCCGACCATGCCGGCGTTCAGCTCGTGGTCGTCCGGGATGGTGCCCCAGCCCATGAGGGTGGGGACGACCGGGGTGTTGGTGAGTTCGGCGAACTCGACGAGCAGGTCGGAGGCGTCGGCGTTGATGATGCCGCCGCCGGCGACGATCAGCGGGCGCTCGGACTCCAGGAGGAAGGAGATCGCCTTCTCGATCTGGGCGCGGGTCGCGGACGGCTTGTAGACCGGCAGCGGCTCGTAGGTCTCCGGGTCGAAGTCGATCTCGGCGAGCTGAACGTCGATCGGCAGGTCGATGTGGACCGGGCCGGGACGGCCGGAGCGCATCAGGTGGAAGGCCTGCTGGAAGACACCGGGCACCTGGGCCGGCTCGAGGACCGTGACGGCCATCTTGGTGAGCGGCTTGGCGATCGAGGCGATGTCGACGGCCTGGAAGTCCTCCTTGTGCAGGAGGTGGCTCGGCGCCTGGCCGGTGATGGCCAGGATCGGGATCGAGTCGCCGGCGGCCGAGTAGTGGCCGGTGATCATGTCGGTGCCGGCCGGACCGGACGTACCGATGGCGACACCGATGTTGCCCGCCTTGGTGCGGGTGTAGCCCTCGGCCATGTGGGTCGCACCCTCGACGTGCCGCGCGAGGGTGTGGTCGATGCCACCGACCTCCTTCAGCGCCTTGTAGAAGGGGTTGATCGCGGCGCCCGGCACTCCGAACGCATCCGTAACACCCTCGCGCTTGAGGATCTCCACTGCCGCGTGGGCGGCTGTCATTCGAGGCATCGCGTAACTCCTGCGTCCAGGCCGGTCTGCACCGGTCGGCTATCGGGCGCTTCCGTCACTTTCACAATGCGGAAGTTTTCTTCTGCTATATGGAAGCAATGTAAGAGCAGGCCGAGGGAGGCGTCAAGGCCCTACGGTGCGATGAACGTGCCCGAATCCCTCCCCAGAGCTTGGTGTTTGGTGGACGATGAGAGGCGCACCGGGTCGTGTTCGTGGGTTCGTACGGGAGGGGGACGCCGATGTCCGGAGGCATTCCCGTGCGCTGTCCGCTCTGCCGGCGCGAGCATCTGTACGCACCGCACGTCTATCCCTGCTCCTGCGGTACGCCGGTCTCGCCGCCGCTTCAGCGCGGCGCCCAGCCCCTCCCCATCACGCATGTGACCTGGGAGGACGACTGGGTCACCGTCCGCTGCGAGTCCTGCGGCCGGTGTGATCAGTGGCCCCAGCCGGAGCTCGGCTGCGACTGCGGCGCGGTGCTCCGCATCCCGGTGAAACCCGCCTCGTCGGGGCCCGCGCCGGGTCATGCGCCGCTGCCGCTGCACATCCCGCTGCCGCCGACGGCGCCGGCGCCGCGGCCCGCCTTCCATCCCGTGACGATTCGCACAGCACGCGATGCGGTGCAGGCCGCCGCGCTGTATCTGCGCTGGCTCGGCTACAAGGACATCCGGCGGGCCGAGCAGCGGGCCGCGTCCGGTGTGGGCCTGATCGCGCCGGGGCTGCGTGCGCAGGTCGAACCGACGACGCGCTCGATGAGCCTGCGCGACATCGAGTGCGTGTGGCTCGCCGCCCTGAACGACTCCTCGGTCCCGGTCTGCTTCTCCCTCGCGGGCTATACGGACGACGCCCGCGCCCGCGCCGACAGCCTCGCGCTCCCGCTGTTCGTCCTGGACCTGACGGGCACACCACAGCCGGTGAACAGCCCGGCGGACGAACTGATCAGCACGGGCGCGTAGGTCCGGGGCCGCGGTGGAGCTGCGCGGGATCGGCTACGCGTTCGACCCGGACGCCTGGGAGACGAAAGAGGCGTTCCACGCACTGGCCCGGGTGTACGGAGCGTTGGGGTCCGACGGCGCGGAACCGTCCTAGAAGGTGGGCAGGTCCGCGAGCTCGCGGCCCTTGCGGCGCAGTACGTGCCCTCGCCAACCGGCAAGGAGCGCGAACAGGGTCCACGTCGCCGTGCCGCCGAGCACACTGCCGAGCTGTCCCGAGGAGTCGACCTCGGCGGCCTGCTCCATCGGCACCCTGCCGTCCGGGTCGCGCAGGATGTCCAACTTGTCGCCGACGTCGGGGGCTCCGGCCCCGCCCCGGTACTCCAGCTTCTCGTCGAGCTCTTCGCCGCGCTCATTGCGCAGGGTCAGACGGTGCTCCTTGGAGGAGGTGCCGGCGGCGCTGTCCGCCACGACGACCACGCTCTCCCGTACGCCGCGATGCTCGAGGGCCCCGTCGGGCCCGAGCTGTACCGAGCCGACGAGCACGAAGAGCGAGGGCGCGAGCGACAGGACCGCCAGCCACCAGGCGCGGTGGAGCAGGATCAGCAGGATGGTGAAGGTGAGGCAGAGGATCAACCCGACCGCGATCGGGATCCACTCCTGGCCGAAGGTCAGATAGGCGAGTGCGGTGTTGCCGGCGGCGGCCGCCCACGCGAAGACGATCAGTCCGAGCGTTCTGCGCAGCGAGCGCCAGGCGCTGACGCCCCGACCCTGGGTCTCACCCTGCGCCGGAACCCGGCCCCCATGCGTCCCCGTCGACACGCTCACTCTGATCTCCCCTGCCCGTGGCGCCCGTTGTGCCCCGAGGGACGCTACCGGTTGTCAACCGGGGTGGACACAGCGCGTCCCGCGTGCGTCGGATACGCGGCCACGGCCGATACTCGGACCATGCGAATCCGGCAGGCCACAGCGGCCGATCTTCCTCGGCTGCGGGATATCGAGCGAGCGGCCGGAGAGCCGTTCCGCACCGTGGGGATGACGGCGATCGCCGAGGACGAACCGCCCGCGCTCGACGTACTGGAGGAGTTCCGCCGCGCCGGCCGTGCGTGGGTCGCCGTCACCGCGCCCGAGGACGAACCGGTCGCGTACCTGGTCGCGGAACCGGTGGACGAGGCGCTGCATGTGGAGCAGGTTTCCGTGCATCCGTCGGTGGCGCGGCGGGGCGTGGGGCGCGCACTGCTCGACCATGCCGCGGCCTACGCCCGGGACGCGGGGCTCGGCGCCCTGACGCTGACGACCTTCGCCGAGGTGCCGTGGAACGCGCCGTACTACCGAAGGCTCGGATTCCGGGTGCTCGGCGAGCAGGAACTCGGGCCGGGGCTGCGGAAGATCAGGGCATACGAGAGCGAGCTCGGCATCGACCGGTGGCCGCGGGTGTGCATGACCCGCCCCATCGCCCCCTGAAGCGGAAAGAAACCGGGCGGGCCGCTGGTCCGGCCCGCCCGGCCCCCCGTTCGGGAGCCGCCCTGTTATGAGGCGACGCGTTCGCCGGTGGGCTCGGCGACGACGATCTGGAGGTGGGCGGGGGCGTACTTGCGCGCCTTGCCCAGCATCTTGTCCAGGTCGAACTTGTGGTTCTGCACCGCCACATACAGCGGCGCGGGCATCGCGGGGTGCGCCGGGGAGACCGCGGCGCCGGCCGGGAGCATCGCGTGTTCCTGCAGCCGTACGCCGATGAGGGCGTCGCCCTGGGCGGGGGTGGCGACGACGAACTGGGTGACGTCGTTCCAGGGCAGCACCACATTGCCGACCCGTACACCGGCCGCGTCGAACTGGAACAGGATCCGCTTCTGGTCGAACCACTGCGAGATGAAGGGGATCGCGGCGACGATCACGACGCCGCCCTTCATGTCGAGCGCCCAGCCCAGGAGCGCGGCCAGCGCCACGACGGCGATGATCGACCCCCAGAGCCCCGCGAGGTCCTGTGGCGAGAAGGGGCGCGTGACCTTGTAGCGCTCCCAGCGTCCACGGCGCTGATTCGACATGTGGGTCCCCCTGTGACGGCGTGGTCGATCGGCCCGCCCCGCGGCGGACGATCACATTCAGGGACGGTAGAGAGTCGGTGCACAAGATGGCTTGGACGAATTTGACCTCGCGTCAAAATCCGCTGGTCACAGGGCGACGGCGCCTTCCGTCATCCGTGCGGCGACGATCTGGCCGGGGGTGATGGCGGCGAGGGCGCGGAACTCCCGGTTGAGATGCGCCTGGTCGTAGAACCCGCAGGTGGCGGTGAGCGCGCTCAGATCGACGGCGCCGCGCGCCATGAGCCCGATCGCGCGATGGAATCTGAGCACCCGGCCCGACATCTTCGGCGTCAGGCCGATCTGCTGGGTGAACTTCCGTACGAGATACCCGTGGCTCCAGCCGATCTCCTGCGCGATCCGGGCCACGGGTATGGTGCCGCCGGACCGTTCGAGCAACTGCCAGGCGTGGGCCACCTCGTTCGCGGGCGCGGGTCCTTCGCCGAGCCGGCCGAGCAGCGCCGCGTCGAGCAGGTCGAAGCGCTCGGCCCAGTCGCGCGCGTGGGACAGCCGCTCCACCAGCTCCCCGGCGCGCGGCCCGAGCACGTCCGTCAACTCGACGACCGTATTGGTCAACTCCCGCATCGGCAGCGCGAACAGGCGGTACGCGCCCAGGGGCGTGAGCTCGAGCCGGATGGCCTCCTGGCCGCCGGGGTGCTCGGCGATCCGGGGTCCGTCCTCCAGTCCCGCGATCAGGGAGCCGACCACCCGGACTCCCGGCTCGCGCTCGGCCAGCCGGTGCACCTGGGCAAAGGGCTCCCCGAGACTGATGAGCACGACCGCCCGCCCGGTGGGCACGATCCGCACGCGGAACGGGGTGGCGGCGGCGTCCCAGTAGCCGGCGTAACTGTGCAGGTAGGGACGCAACATCTGCGGCCAGGGCCGGGTCACCCGCAGACGTCCCGCACCGAGCCCCACCATGCGCACGCCGTGGACGCCCTGCACGCGTCGTTCGCCCATGACCGTGCCGCCGGCCAGCGCCATGACTCCCTCTCCTCCTCCGACTCCGGTGGCCGGCATGATGACATGCCCAAGTGTGCGGAAGGCGGCCGCCAGGGCGCCGCCGCATGCAGCGGGTGACCGCCAGGGCGCCGCCGCACGCAAGGGGCGGACCTACGGCGCCGCCGCCCGCAGGGGGCAGCCCGAGCCCACGCGTGCGTCCAACTCCTCGCGCAGAGCGGCGAGCTCGGCCATCCGCGCGTCGACCACGCGAATCTTCTCCTCGAACAGCTTCGACAGAGCCGCGGCGCTGTCGGGGGCGTCCCTCAGCTGCTCACCGGTGCGTGCGATCTCGGCCAGCGAGAAGCCGAGGGCCTGCGCGGTCCGCACGTAGTGCAGCCAGCTCACCGCCTCCGGCGCGAAATCGCGGTACCCGTTGGCGAGACGCTCCCCCGCGACGAGACCGTTCTTCTCATAGAACCGGATGGTGTCCTTCGACAGGCCGGTCCGCGCGGCCAGCTCTCCGATACGCATGACACTCCAGGGGGCGTGCGGGGACTCGGACTTGACCTTGGACCGTACTCCACTGTTTAGCGTCGGGGTGTCGCTGTCCGAGGGGCGGGCTCGAACTCGCCCCCGCACACCAGGAGTTCCCATGCCGCGCCTTCCCTCCCCCTCTTCTCCCGGCTACTTGCGCATCGTCCGGATCAGCGCCCGGTACGACCTGATCGTGGCCGCCGGCTTCGCCACCCCCTGGACGTACGAGCTCATCCACCGGGCACTGACCGCGCTCACGGAGACCTTCGGCCTCGGCACGCACCCCGCCCTCACCCCCATGGAGATGCTCTACGCGAACCTGATGGGCTCCCTGATCGTCGTCTGGTCCGTGCTCCGCATCCGCAGACCATCGGCGGTCCACGGTCTCTACGACGGAGCGTCCCGCCTCCTGTTCGCCACGGGGCAGACGTACGCACTGGCCGCCGGGGTGCCCGCCTACCTGTGGGCCTTCCTCGCGGTGGAGCTCGCCTTCGGCATCGCCCAGCTGGCGCCGTGGCTGCGGGCAGTCCGCCTCCGTCAGCGCGCTTCGGCCTGACGATCAGCGCTGCCCCGCCCACTGTGTCGCGAACCGGCGCACTCTCTCGCGAAGCCGGCCAGCGCCTCGAAGTCCGGTCCGCGCAGGCCGGTCCGCGGGTCGACGTGGTGCAGCAGAGCCCGGCCCGGGTGCCGACGTGACACGTAGGCGTCGTCCAAGGCGCTCTGTTCGTCGTCCACCCAGGCGAAGGGCCGGCCGTCGGCGTGGGCGACCAGCGGAGCCGTCTTCCAGTGGACGCCGTCGGGGCGCTCGGCGAACAGATCCTCGCCGAAGTCGACGTACGGGAGCTCCGGGAGGCCGAGGACCGGGGCGATCCAGCGGTTGGCGTCGGCCATCCATGTGGTGGCCCAGCACAAGTCGTAGTCGAGGGCGAGCAGTTCGGGGCCGTGCCCGGGGTTGAGCCACACCCGCAGCGGACGGCGCCGCAGGGTGCGTTCACCGTCCTGCTGGTCGTCGTCCAGGGGGACGCGCAGGGTCGTGTAGCCCTCGGGTCTTCTCTGGGGCTTGGCCGCATAGGGATTGAGCGGTCCGTCCACGTCGAGGAAGAGCAGCGGTCTGGCCATGAAGTCCCCCGGGAGTTGCGGTGATCGCCGGACGCTCTGCCTGGGCAGACCGTCCGGCGATCACCTGCGAGGTCGGTGCGAGCACGGGAGTCCAGCCACCCGGGCCGCAACGTCGCATCGGATGCGACCACGGGAGTCCGAGCACCCGGGCCGCAGCATCTCAGAGGCGGCGTTCCCGAAGGGCCGCGCGGGCCGGGAGCGTGACCGCCAGGAGGCCCAGGGCCAGCGCGGTGCCGGTGAACGTGCCGTACAGGAGCGGCGGTATATAGGGGGACTCTCCTGTCAGGCCGCGCATCATCGGGGTCAGGGTGATCAGGGCGATGGTGGTGCCCAGGATCACGCCCGTCACCGATACCAGCAGGCTCTCCCAGTGGAGCATGCGCAGCACCTGGCGGCGGGTGGAGCCGACGAGACGGAGCGTGGTGAGTTCGCGGCGGCGGTCGAGGACCGTCATCACCAGGGTGTTGACGGCGGCGACCGCGGCGAAGCCGCCCAGGACCGCGGCCATCATCGAGTTGGCCCAGGCGCCGAGTTCACGGTCCACGTTCTGCGCGACGGCGTAGCCCGAGGCGTCGGTGACCTCGCCGAGCGCGCTGAGCGGTCCGGCGTCTCCGCCGCGGACGAGCAGGGTGCTGTCGAACGGCGAGGTGACATGACCGGCCAGGGACGCACGGTCCATGGTCACCGCCGGCAGGCCGATGCCACGGCCGTACACCGCGACGACCTCGGGGGACGTCTCGGTACCGTCGGGAAGGTGGAGCGGCAGTTCGTCGCCGACCTCCACCTTCGCCGCGGTGGCGAGGGTGGTGTCCACGGCGATACGGCCCGCGCCCACGCGCTCCAGGCTGCCGCTGCGTACGTCCAGGTCCTGCACCTGGGCGAGTTGGGCCCCCGAGCCGGTGATGCCCTGAGTGGCCGAGGCCTGGAGTGAGGTCTCGCCGCCGGAGTCGACGGGCACGAGGACCTGGGTGTCGAGCAGGCTCACGGCCGCGTCGACGCCCGGAGCGCGGGCGGCCCGTTCGGCGGCGCCGGCGGGCAGGCCCGCCGGGTCGGTGACGACGTGGTCCGCCGTGAGGCCGTCGCGGAGCTGCTCGGCGGCGACCTTGCTCTCGCTCGTATGCATGAAGACCAGCGTCGAGGCGAACGCCATCGCGAGCACGATCGGAGTGATCGCGGAGGCCAAGCGGCGTGCGTTCGTACGGGAGTTGGCGGCGGCCAGCGAGGCCGAGGCGCCGCCGCCGCGCAGCAGCAGTCCGAAGAGCGCGGCGCACAGGCGGGCGAGCAGCGGGCCGAGCAGGGCGACGGCGAGCATGAAGAGCATCACGACGCCGAGGGAGGCGTTGGCCGCGTCCGCTCCGGCGGTGGAGGCGGCGACGCCGGCGAGGGCCGCGCCACCGCCCAGGGCGCCGAGCCCGAGGACGGTACGGATGAGACCCGGGCGCAGCCGCTCCACGGACGCCTCGGCAAGCGCCTGGCCGGGCTTGGTCTTCGCGGGCCTGCGCCCGGCCGCCCAGCCGGCGCCGAG
>NZ_JBEPEW010000032.1:0-67644 GCF_040300965.1 Streptomyces mesophilus
CCGCGGTGGCCAGGTCGTCGGGGGCGACGGGGGCGCCGGCCCCGAGGGTCCAGCCGGGTTGAGCGGCGGGCTCGGCGTCCCCGACGACCTGGCCACCGCGGACGTCCAGGCCCTGCGCGCGCTGGGCCGCGCGGAAGCCATCCGCTCCCCCTTCGTACGGCATGGCGTACGGGCAGGGCTCAAGGAGCTCGTCCCGCCGGCCGAGGCCGAGGCCCACGCCCGCACCTTGCTCGCCCCGCTGCGTCAGGCACCGAACGGCGAGGCGCTGACCGAGACCCTGCGCACCTGGCTCTCCCTGCACGGCAGTTGGGACCGTACGGCCACCGCCCAGGGCGTCCACCGCAACACGGTCCGCCAGCGCGTGGCCCGCTGCGCCGCGCTCCTGGACACGGACTTGGACGATCCGGATGTCCGTATGGAGCTGTGGTTCGCGTTGCGGGTGGGGCAGTGAGAGGCGCGGGTGGGGCAGCGAGTGGTGCGGGTGGGGCCTCGAGGGGCACATGCGCCGTCCACCGACCGGGACGCCGAGCCGCTCCCTCCGCCCTGAAGGCACAATGAACCCATGCCGATACCCAGCCGCGAAGCCCTCGTCGACCATCTCGTCCGTACGCGTATCGCCGGTGATGTCGCCACACCCCGCGAGAACAACCTGAGCCATTACCGCAAGCTCTCCAACGGCGACCGCCACTACTGGCTGGGAATCGACCTCGGCGACCGGTGGACCGACGAGCAGGACGTGCTCGCCGTGATGGCCGAGCGCTGCGGAGTGATCGACGATCCCGCGCACCGTCATGGTCAGGACACCATCGACCCCGAGCTGACCGTGGCGGGTCTCGAGCGGATGGCGGCGCGGCTGCGGAAGGCCGCCGATGCCGAGGAGCGTGTCCTCTTCGCGACCGGTCACCCCGGCTCGCTGCTCGATGTGCACCGGGCGACCGCCGAGGCGATGCGCCGCGCGGGCTGCGAGATCGTACGCATCCCCGGCGGGCTCGTGGCCGATGAGGGATATGTCTTCCAGTTCGCCGACATCGCGGTCTTCGAGCGGGGCGCCAGCATCTGGCACACCCACTCCCCCGAGCCGATGAACGCGATCCTCGACGCCCTGGAGCACGAGGGCAGTCCGCTGCCCGACCTCGTGGTCGCCGACCACGGCTGGGCCGGGCGGGCCGGGCAGCGCGGGATCGACTCGGTGGGTTACGCGGACTGCAACGACCCGGCCCTGTTCCTCGGCGAGGCCGAGGGCATCGTCCAGGTCACGGTCCCGCTCGACGACCACGTGCTCGACCCGCGGTTCTACGAGCCGATGACGGCGTTCCTCCTTGACGCGGCCGGTCTCGAGTAGCGCCGCACGCGGGGACCGAGGAACAGAGCCTCACGCGGGGGCCGTGGAACAGAGCCTCACGCGGAGTCCGTGGCCTCAGCGGGCGGTGTCGGATCGATGAACACCCGCCGCACCGCCGGGAACCGGGTCCGCAGCCGCCGTTCCGCCTCCTCGCAGGCCCACTCCACATCCGCGGCCGTGGACACATCGCGGAAGTCGGCCTTCGCCGCGATCAGGACCTCATGGGGACCCTGCACGAGCGTCACCAGGTCGACGACCTCCATCACATGCGGTACGGCGAGGAGTTCGGCCCGCACCTCGGCCCGCATCTCCGGCGGCAGCGAACGCCCGATCAGGTGCTCGGCGTTGCTGCGGCCCAGCTCCCAGGCCACCCACACCAGGAGTACGCCGATCAGGATCGACGCCACGCCGTCGTAGACCCCGGAGCCGGTGAGCTGGCCGCCGAGCAGGCCGCCGGCCGCGAGCGCGAGGCCGATCAGGGCGGCGATGTTCTCCAGGAGCACCGCCTTGACCGCCGTGTCCGGCGTCTCGCGCACATAGCGGCCGATCCGGGTGTGGAAGCGGGCCGCCTCGCCCTTCACCTGGCGCCAGGCGACAAGCAGCGAGTAGCCCTCCAGGAGGAAGGCGACGGCCAGGATGAGGTACGAGATCGTCGGATTGCCCGGCTCCTCGCCGTGCGTGAGCGTGTGGATCCCGTCGTACACGGCGAAGACCCCGCCGCCGACGAAGGTCGCGACGGCCGCGAGCAGTGCCCAGACATAGCGCCGGCCGCCGTAGCCGAGCGGATGCTCCTCGTCGGCCGGTTTCTCGCTGCTCTTGAGGGAGACGAGCAGCATCACCTCGGTGACCGTGTCGGCCAGCGAGTGCGCGGCCTCGGAGAGCATCGCGCTGGAACCGCTGATGATCCCGCCGACCGCCTTGGCCACGGCGATCCCGAGGTTGGTGAGAACGGCGACGATCACTGTCCCGACGGACTCGGATGACTCTCCGGTGGGCTCCAGCTCGCTCATGGAGTGACGTTATGTCCGATACGGGAGCACCGCACGGTGTCCGCCGCGAGCGAGCCCGCCGTGTGCGGAGGTCAGCGCGGTACCCGGACCACACCTTCCTGGATCACCGAGATCGCAAGCCGCCCGTCCTGCGTATAGATCCGCGCCTGCCCCAAGCCCCGTCCGCCGGAGGCCGACGGGGACTCCTGGTCGTAGAGGAGCCATTCGTCCGCGCGGAACGGACGGTGGAACCACATCGCGTGGTCGAGGGAGGCCCCGACCACATCGCCGACGGTCCAGCCGCCGCGGCCGTGCGCGAGCAGCACCGAGTCGAGCAGGGTCATGTCCGATACGTAAGTGGCGAGGCAGACGTGGAGCAGCGGGTCGTCGCCCAGCTTGCCGTTCGCGCGGAACCAGACCTGCGAGCGCGGCTCGCGCGGTTCGCCCACGGTCCCGTACGGAGGGGCCTGCACGTAGCGCAGATCGACCGCCCCGCGCTCCTTGATCATGCGGTCCACGATGCGCGGGTCCCGGAAGTTGTGCGCGTACCGCGGCAGCATCTCGGCCGCGGTCGGCAGTGTCTCGGGGTCGGGCGAGGCCGGCATCCCGGCCTGGTGCTCCAGACCTTCCTCGTACGCCTGGAAGGAGGCCGAGAGGTGGAAGATCGGCTTTCCGTGCTGGACCGCGACGACCCGGCGCGTGGTGAAGGAGCGGCCGTCGCGGATGCGGTCGACCTCGTACACGATCGGCGCGCCCGGATCGCCCGTGCGCAGGAAGTACGCGTGCAGCGAGTGTGCGTCACGCCCTTCGGGCACGGTGCGGCCCGCGGCGACCAGGGCCTGGGCGGCGACCTGCCCGCCGAAGACCCTGGGCACCAGTGCGGAGCGTGACTGGCCGCGGAAATAGTCCTGCTCGATCCGCTCCAGGTCGAGCAGATCGAGCAGGCCCTGCAGTTCGTCGTTCAAGACGGTATCCCGAAGCCCTGGTGTCCTAGAGACCCATGTCCTTCGCGATGATCGTCTTCATGACCTCGCTGGTGCCGCCGTAGATGCGGTTGACGCGGTTGTCCGCGTACAGGCGGGCGATCGGGTACTCGTTCATGAAGCCGTAGCCGCCGTGCAGCTGGAGGCAGCGGTCGATCACGCGGTGCGCGACCTCGGTGGCGAACAGCTTCGCGGACGCGGCCTCGGCGGCGGTCAGCTCGCCCTGGTCAAGCGCCTCGAGCGCGCGGTCGACGACGGCCTCGGCGGCGTCCACCTCGGCCTGGCAGGCGGCCAGTTCGAACTTGGTGTTCTGGAAGGACGCCACGGTCTTGCCGAAGACGGTGCGCTCCTGCACGTACTCCTTGGCGAACCGCACAGCGGCCTTGGCCTGCGCGTACGCACCGAAGGCGATGCCCCAGCGCTCGCTCGCGAGGTTCTTGCCGAGGTAGTAGAAGCCCTTGTTCTCCTCGCCCAGGAGATCCTCGACGGGGACCTCGACGTCGACGAACGCCAGCTCGGCGGTGTCGGAGGTCTTCAGGCCCAGCTTGTCGAGCTTGCGGCCGATCGAGTAGCCCGCGGACTTGGTGTCCACGGCGAACAGCGAGATGCCGAAGCGGCGGTCGTCCTCGCGCGGGGCGGAGGTACGGGCGCAGACGATCACGCGGTCGGCGTGCACGCCGCCGGTGATGAAGGTCTTGGCACCGTTGAGGACGTAGTGCGTACCGGCCTCGTTGAGCTTCGCGGTGGTCTTCATGCCGGCGACGTCGGAGCCGGTGCCCGGCTCGGTCATCGCGAGGGCCCACATCTCCTCGCCGGAGACGAACTTCGGCAGGTACTTCTTCTTCTGCTCGTCGGTGGCGAGCATCTCGATGTACGGAAGGCCGAGGAGCACGTGGACCCCGGAGCCGCCGAAGGAGACGCCGGCGCGGGCGGTCTCCTCGTACATCACGGCCTCGTACTTGTGCGACTCGATACCGGCGCCGCCGTACTCCTCGGGGACGCGGATACCGAAGACGCCCAGCTCACCGAGCTTGTAGTAGAAGTCGCGGGGGGCCTGACCGGCCGTGTACCACTCGTCGTAGACCGGGACGACCTCGTTCTCGATGAACGCGCGGATGGTCTCGCGGAACGCTTCGTGGTCCTCGGTGAATACGGTGCGGCGCACAGAGGTCTCCTTTTACGTCGGTGGGGCGCCCACATTCGACAAAGGGCCGCACCCTGGCTAAGCGCTTGCTCAGGTTACCGGCCAGTTGGCCCGCGCGTCCAGAGATGTGTGTCACGCACACGCGGTGCGCATTCAGGCAGCCGCTAAGAGGCCGCTGAAGCAAAGGCCCCCAGCGCCATCCGGTGCAGCAGCCCCGCCATCGCCGTACGCCCCGGCAGCGCGCCAGGGCGGCTCAGGTGCGGCGTCGAGTTCAGGAGGCCGAAGACCGAGTGCACGGACGCCCGCGCGTCCGCCTCCGACAAGGACGGATAGACCTTCCGTACGACCTCGACCCAGAGCTCCACGTACTGGCGCTGCAACTGGCGCACCAGCTTGCGGTCGCTGTCGCGCAGCCGGTCGAGCTCGCGGTCGTGCAGGGTGATCAGCGGGCGGTCGTCGAGGGCGAAGTCGATATGGCCCTCGATGAGCGAGTCGAGCAGCTCGGCGGGCGTGCCCTCCACCTCGGCCACGCGCCGCTTGCCGCCGGTGAGGAGCTGCTCGCTGATCCCGACGAGCAGCTCGGCGAGCATCGCGTCCTTGCCCGCGAAGTGCCGGTACAGGCCGGGTCCGCTGATGCCGACCGCGGCCCCTATCTCATCGACACCGACCCCGTGGAACCCGCGCTCGGCGAAGAGCCGCGCAGCCTCCTTGAGGATCTGCTCGCGGCGGGTCGCACCCGCGGTCGTCGTACTCATGAAGTCATTGTAGACAGCGCGGTTAGCGCTCGTTAACCTGGCGGAAATGGGTTAACGCTCATTAACCGAGCGGCTCATGGACAGAGCAAGGGGGCTCACCACGATGCAGCAGGCACCCGTACTGGGAAGCGGCGCCGATCCGGCGTCCGAGGCCTGGCGGTCGAACGAGGCGGCGCACCGCGCCCTCGTCGATGAGCTGCGGTCCAAGCTGGCCGCGGCCCGCCTGGGCGGCGGCGAGAAGGCCCGCGCCCGCCATGTCGCCCGCGGCAAGCTGCTGCCGCGCGACCGCGTCGACGGTCTGCTCGACCCGGGTTCACCGTTCCTCGAGCTGGCCCCGCTCGCCGCCGACGGCCTGTACGGCGGGGACGCCCCGGCCGCCGGGGTCATCGCCGGGATCGGCCGGGTCAGCGGCCGCACCTGTGTGGTCGTCGCCAATGACGCGACCGTCAAGGGCGGCACGTACTACCCGATGACGGTCAAGAAGCATCTGCGCGCACAGGCCGTGGCCCTGGAGAACCGCCTGCCCTGCGTCTACCTGGTCGACTCGGGCGGCGCCTTCCTGCCCATGCAGGACGAGGTCTTCCCCGACCGCGAGCACTTCGGGCGGATCTTCTACAACCAGGCCCGCATGTCCGGCGCGGGCATCCCGCAGATCGCCGCGGTCATGGGCTCGTGCACGGCGGGCGGCGCGTACGTCCCCGCGATGAGCGACGAGGCCGTGATCGTGCGCGACCAGGGCACGATCTTCCTGGGCGGTCCCCCGCTGGTGAAGGCCGCGACCGGTGAGGTCGTCACGGCCGAGGAGCTGGGCGGCGGCGAGGTGCACTCCCGTACGTCCGGTGTCACCGACCACCTCGCCGAGGACGACCCGCACGCGCTGCGCATCGTCCGCAACATCGTCGCCACGCTGCCCGAACCCGGCCCGTTCCCCTGGTCGTTGGAGCCCGCCGAGGAGCCGAAGGTCGATCCCTACGGGCTCTATGGCGCGGTCCCGGTCGATTCCCGCACTCCTTATGACGTACGCGAGGTCATCGCGCGGATCGTCGACGGCTCGCGTTTCCAGGAGTTCAAGTCCGAGTTCGGCACCACGCTCGTGACCGGCTTCGCGCGCATCCACGGCCACCCGGTCGGGATCGTCGCGAACAACGGGATCCTGTTCTCCGAATCCGCCCAGAAGGGCGCCCACTTCATCGAGCTGTGCGACCAGCGCGGCATCCCGCTGCTCTTCCTCCAGAACATCTCCGGCTTCATGGTCGGCCGCGACTACGAGGCGGGCGGTATCGCCAAGCACGGCGCCAAGATGGTCACAGCCGTCGCCTGTACGCGGGTGCCGAAGCTGACCGTCGTCGTCGGCGGCTCGTACGGCGCGGGCAACTACTCGATGTGCGGCCGGGCCTACTCGCCGCGCTTCATGTGGATGTGGCCCAACGCGAAGATCTCCGTCATGGGCGGCGAGCAGGCCGCCTCGGTGCTCGCGACCGTCAAGCGCGACCAGTTGGAGGGCCGCGGTCAGGAGTGGTCGGCCGAGGACGAGGACACGTTCAAGGCGCCGATCCGCGAGCAGTACGAGTCCCAGGGGAATGCTTACTACGCCACGGCCCGCCTCTGGGACGACGGTGTGATCGACCCGCTCGAGACCCGCCAGGTCCTGGGTCTGGCCCTGACCGCCTGCGCCCACGCGCCGCTCGGTGACCCCGAGTTCGGCGTCTTCCGGATGTGAGGGGCGAACACGAGATGGCTGAGATGACGATGTTCGACACAGTGCTCGTCGCGAACCGCGGCGAGATCGCGGTCCGTGTGATCCGCACCCTGCGCGCCCTCGGGATCCGCTCGGTCGCGGTGTACAGCGACGCCGACGCGGAGGCCCGCCACGTACGGGAGGCCGATACGGCGGTACGGATCGGTCCGCCCGCCGCGTCCGAGTCGTATCTGCGGGTGGACGCCCTGATCGAGGCGGCCCGGCGCACCGGCGCGCAGGCCGTGCACCCCGGCTACGGCTTCCTCGCCGAGAACGCGGGCTTCGCGCAGGCGTGCGCGGACGCCGGTCTGGTCTTCATCGGGCCGCCGGCCTCCGCGATCGACCTCATGGGCGACAAGATCCGCGCCAAGGAGACGGTGAAGGCGGCCGGAGTCCCGGTCGTGCCCGGCTCCTCGGGCAGCGGGCTGAGCGATACCCAACTCGCGGACGCCGCACGGGAGATCGGAGTCCCGGTCCTCCTCAAGCCGTCCGCGGGCGGTGGCGGCAAGGGCATGCGGCTCGTACGCGACCTCGGCGTGCTCGACGAGGAGATCGCCGCGGCCCGGCGCGAGGCACGCGCCTCCTTCGGCGACGACACCCTCCTCGTCGAGCGGTGGGTGGACCGGCCCCGGCATATCGAGATCCAGGTGCTCGCCGACGGCCACGGCAATGTGGTGCACCTCGGCGAGCGCGAGTGCTCGCTGCAGCGCCGCCACCAGAAGGTCATCGAGGAGGCACCCAGCGTCCTGCTCGACGAGGAGATCCGGGCCGCGATGGGCGAGGCGGCCGTACAGGCCGCGCGCTCCTGCGGCTACTCGGGCGCGGGCACGGTCGAGTTCATCGTGCCGGGCGGCGATCCGTCCTCGTACTACTTCATGGAGATGAATACGCGTCTCCAGGTCGAGCACCCCGTCACCGAGCTGATCACCGGGATCGACCTGGTGGAGTGGCAGGTCAGGGTCGCGTCGGGCGAGCAACTCCCGTTCGTGCAGGACGACATCACGCTCACCGGGCACGCGGTCGAGGCGCGCATCTGTGCCGAGGACCCGGCGCGCGGCTTCCTGCCGTCGGGTGGCACTGTCCTCTCCCTGCACGAGCCACAGGGGAACGGTGTCCGCACGGACTCCGGTCTGTCCCGGGGCACCGAGGTCGGCAGCCTCTACGACCCGATGCTGTCCAAGGTCATCGCGTACGGGCCGGACCGCGCGAGCGCCCTGCGCAAGCTGAGGGGCGCGCTGGCCGACACGGTCACGCTCGGCGTGCAGACCAACGCCGGGTTCCTGCGCAGGCTCCTCGCCCACCCGGACGTGGTGTCCGGCGAGATGGACACGGGTCTGGTCGAGCGCGAGGTCGACGGTCTGGTCGACGCGTCCGTACCGGACGAGGTGTACGAGGCGGCGGCGCTGCTGCGCCAGGCCTCGCTCGAGCCCGCCACGACCGGCTGGACCGACCCGTTCGACGTGCCCAGCGGCTGGCGCATGGGCGGCACACCGGCCGAGGTCACCCACCACCTGAGGGTGTCCGGCCAGGACCCGGTGTCCCGGCCCGTACGCGGCCGTCTCATCGACCGCACCGAGGAGCGCCTCACCCTCGAACTCGACGGCCTCACCCACACGTTCACCTACGCCGGCGACTGGCTCGGACGCGACGGCGACGCCTGGCACGTCCAGTCGTACGACCCCGTGGAGGCCTCCCTCACGGGGGCCGCCCACGCAGGCGCCGACACGCTCGCCGCCCCCATGCCCGGCACCGTGACCGTGGTGAAGGCGGCGGTCGGGGACGAGGTGGCGGCCGGGCAGAGCCTGCTGGTCGTCGAGGCGATGAAGATGGAGCACGTCATCGCCGCCCCGCACGCCGGCACCGTCACCGAACTCGACGTCACGCCCGGTACGACCGTCGCGATGGACCAGATCCTCGCGGTGGTCACCCCGCACGTGGAGGAGCAGTCATGACGGACCTGCCCATGGTCGTCCCGGCCCAGGAGCTCCCGCCCCGCGTCCGCATCCACGAGGTCGGGGCGCGCGACGGGCTGCAGAACGAGAAGGCGACCGTACCGACCGAGATCAAGGCGGAGTTCATCCGCCGCCTGGCCGCCGCCGGCCTCACCACCATCGAGGCGACCAGCTTCGTGCACCCCAAGTGGGTGCCCCAACTGGCCGACGCGGAGGCCCTGTTCCCGCAGATCAGCGGGATCGAGGGAGTCGACCTCCCGGTGCTCGTGCCCAACGAGCGGGGCCTCGACCGCGCCCTTGAGCTCGGCGCCCGCCGTATCGCCGTCTTCGGTTCGGCGACCGAGACCTTCTCGCAGAAGAACCTCAACCGGTCGGTCGCCGAGTCGCTCACGATGTTCGAGCCGGTGATCGCCCGCGCGAAAGCCGACAAGGTGCACGTCCGCGGCTATCTGTCGATGTGCTTCGGCGACCCGTGGGAGGGCGCCGTCCCGGTCCACCAAGTCGTCGGTACGGCCAAGGCGTTGCTCGACCTCGGCTGCGACGAGCTGAGCCTCGGCGACACCATCGGCGTCGCGACCCCCGGCCACGTACAGGCGCTGCTCGCCGCGCTCAACGAGGCGGGCGTGCCCACCGGCGCCATCGGCGTGCACTTCCACGACACGTACGGACAGGCGCTCTCCAACACCCTCGCCGCGCTCAAGCACGGCGTCACCACGGTGGACGCGTCCGCGGGCGGCCTCGGCGGCTGCCCGTACGCGAAGAGCGCCACCGGCAATCTGGCCACCGAGGATCTCGTGTGGATGCTCGACGGCCTCGGCATCGAGACCGGGGTCGACCTGGCCGCGCTCACCGCCACAAGCGTGTGGCTGGCCGAACAGCTGGGCCGTCCCAGCCCCTCCCGCACCGTCCGCGCGCTCTCCCACAAGGACTGAGCCCGTCTCTCACCTGGAGTGATCAGGGATGACCCTGGACCACCGGCTGTCCGCCGAACACGAGGAACTCCGCCGTACCGTCGAGGAGTTCGCGCACGACGTCGTCGCCCCGAAGATCGGCGACTTCTACGAGCGGCATGAATTCCCGTACGAGATCGTCCGCGAGATGGGCCGTATGGGCCTGTTCGGACTGCCCTTCCCCGAGGAGTACGGCGGGATGGGCGGCGACTACCTGGCGCTCGGGATCGCCCTGGAGGAGCTGGCCCGCGTCGACTCCTCGGTGGCGATCACCCTGGAGGCCGGTGTCTCGCTCGGCGCGATGCCGCTCCACCTGTACGGGACCGAGGAGCAGAAGCGGCAGTGGCTGCCGAAGCTGTGCAGCGGCGAGATGCTCGGCGCGTTCGGCCTGACCGAGCCGGGCGCCGGCTCGGACGCGGGCGGTACGCGCACGACGGCCGTGCTCGACGAGGCGACCGGCGAATGGGTGATCAACGGCAGCAAGTGCTTCATCACCAACTCCGGCACCGACATCACGGGTCTGGTCACGGTCACCGCGGTGACGGGTCGTACGGACGCGGGCAAGCCGCTGATCTCCTCGATCATCGTGCCGTCCGGCACCCCCGGCTTCACCGTCGCCGCCCCGTACTCCAAGGTCGGCTGGAACGCCTCGGACACCCGCGAGCTCTCCTTCGCCGACGTGCGCGTCCCGCGCGCCAACCTGCTCGGTGAACTCGGCCGCGGATACGCCCAGTTCCTGCGGATCCTCGACGAGGGCCGGATCGCCATCTCGGCGCTCGCGACCGGGCTCGCGCAGGGCTGTGTGGACGAGTCGGTGAAGTACGCGAAGGAGCGGCACGCGTTCGGCAAGCCGATCGGCGCGAACCAGGCCATCCAGTTCAAGCTCGCCGACATGGAGATGAAGGCCCACACGGCCCGCCTCGCCTGGCGCGACGCGGCCTCCCGTCTCGTGCACGGGGAGTCCTTCAAGAAGGAGGCGGCGCTCGCCAAGCTCTACTCGTCGACGATCGCCGTGGACAACGCCCGTGAGGCCACGCAGATCCACGGCGGATACGGGTTCATGAACGAGTTCCCGGTAGCCCGGATGTGGCGCGACTCCAAGATCCTGGAGATCGGCGAGGGCACGAGCGAGGTGCAGCGGATGCTGATCGCGCGGGAGCTGGGGCTGGTCGGCTGAGCCCGGGGGCGAGTCGGGAGCGGACCTTAGGTTAGGTTAGCCTAAGGTCCAAGATTCACAGTGGATCCGCGGTCCGCTCCCCGCCCGTCCCGAGAAGGCAGAAAAGCATGTCCCACCCCAAGATGTCCCGGCTCTCCCGGCGTGGCCTCCTCGCCGCCGGCGGCGCCGCCGGCCTCGGCGCGCTGCTCGTCGCCTGCGGTGACGACAAGGGCTCGAAGAAGGACGGCGGTTCGGAGCAGGCGGCCGGCTCCGGCCCCTGGTCGTTCAAGGACGACCGCGGCACCGAGCTGAAGGCGGACAAGAAGCCGTCGAACATCGTGGCCTTCACCGGCACCGCCGCCGCGCTCCACGACTACGGGATCCAGGTCAAGGGCGTCTTCGGCCCGACCGAGACGAGCGACGGCAAGCCCGACGTCCAGGCCGGCGACATGGACATCAGCAAGGTCGAGATCATCGGCAACGCGTACGACAAGTTCAGCGTCGAGAAGTACGCGTCCCTGAACCCGGACCTCCTGATCACGGACATGTGGATCAAGGACCAGCTCTGGTACATCAGCGGCACCGCGGCCGAGAAGAAGATCCTCCAGCTCGAGGTGCCGACCGCCGCCCTGTGGGCCGCCGAGACCACCATGGACAAGGCCCTGGCCCGCCGCCTCGGCCTCGCCGTCTCGCTCGGCGCCGACGCCGAGGACAAGAAGGTCACCGACGCCAAGGCCGCCTTCGAGAAGGCCGCGGCCCGGCTGCGCTCGGCCGCCAAGGCCAACCCGGACATCACGGTCATGATCGGCTCGGGCTCCGCCGATCTGTTCTACGTCACGCTCGCCGAAACCGCCGCGGACACCGCGTACTTCGAGAGCCTCGGCGTGAAGTTCGTGAAGCCGAAGGTGAACACGCAGGGCTTCTTCGAGGAGCTCAGCTGGGAGAACGTCGACAAGTACAAGGCCGACGTGATCATGATGGACAACCGCACGGGCACCCTGCAGCCGGCCGACCTGGACAAGTCCAAGCCGACCTGGAAGCAGCTCCCCGCGGTCAAGGCGGGTCAGGTCATCCCGCGCGTGACCGAGCCGATCTACTCGTACGCGAAGTGCGCGCCGGTCCTCGACGACCTGGCGACGGCGATCGAGAACGCGAAGAAGGTCACCAAGTGACCTTCCGTCTCTTCGGACTCGAAGTCATACGGACCGAGCGGCTCTCCCCGTCCATGGCGCGTGTCACGTTCGTCGGATACGGCGAGGACGCGGGTCTGACCGGCTTCCGCTCCGGCGGCCGCGACCAGTCCTGCTCGCTGTTCCTGCCCCTGCCGGGCCAGAGCGAGCCGGTGCTCCCGCCCGAGCAGGAGCCGGGTGCCTGGTACATGGCGTACCGCTCGATGCCCGACGACGAGCGCGCCGTGATGCGCTCGTACACGGTGCGGGCCCAGCGCCCCGAGGCGGGCGAGGTCGACATCGACTTCGCGCTGCACACCGACGGCGGGCCCGCCTGCGTCTGGGCCGAGAAGGCAGCGCCCGGTGACCGGGTGAAGGTGCTCGGTCCTGCGGACGCCGACAACACGGGCGTACGGTTCAAGCTCCCCGACTCGGCTCCCTGGGTGCTGCTGTGGGCCGACGAGACGGCGCTCCCGGCCGCGTCCGCGGTCCTGGAGTCGCTGCCGGCCGAACTTCCGGTCCGCGCGTTCTTCGAAGTCCCGTACGCCGCGGATGAGTTGGCGCTCGAGACGGCCGCGGACCTCAAGGCGGCCTGGCTCGCGCGGGAGAGCGGCGCGAACGCTCTCGACGCGATCCGGGAGGCCGCCGATCTGCCCGACGGAGCCCCGTACATCTGGCTCGCGGGCGAGGCGGGCGCGATGAAGCTGATCCGCCGCCACCTCATCAACGACCGCGGCTACGACCGCCGTTCGGTGAGCTTCACGGGCTACTGGCGCCAGGGTGCCAGCGAGGACCGGCTGCGCGACGAGGCGGCCGCCGGGGTCACCGAAGAGGACTGACCCACAAAGACGTCCGGCGCCCCGGGAGACGGTCCTCCCGGGGCGCCGGCATGTTCACTGTGCTGTCAGAGTGCTCAACTCGCCGGCCAGGGCACCTTCGGCGACTTGTAGTACTCCATACCGAGCGCGTCCCAGCGCGGCCCGTGCGCCGCGAGCCGCTCCTTGTACGCCTCCCAGTCATGCGTGGACGCCGGCGACCAGCCGAGCTCCGCGATCCCCGGCAGTCGCGGGAACGCCATGAACTCGATATGCGCACTGGTCGAGATGGTCTCCGACCACAGCGGCGCCTCGACGCCGAAGACCGACGACTCCGGCGCCCCGGTCAGATACGTCCCCGGGTCCCAGTCGTAGGACCGGTCCACCTCGACAAGACCCGCCCAGGCCAGGCCCAGCGGGGTGTCCTTGGTGTACTTCATGTCGAGATACGAGCGGTCCGCCGGCGAGAGCACCAGCTTGGTGCCCTTCTTCGCCGCCGCCACCACCTGATCGCGCTCGGCCTGCCCGGTCTGGTCGTAGCCCCAGTACTGGGCGATGGCGCCTTCCGCCGGGTTCCCGCCGGTCAGCTGGTGCCAGCCCATCACCGTCTTGCCGTACTTGGCGACGATCGGCTGCACGCGGTCCATGAACTTCACGTAGTCCTCGTGCGGCGTGGAGTGCGCCTCGTCCCCGCCGATGTGGAAGTACTTGCCGGGGGTGATGGCCGCGATCTCACGGATCACGTCGTCCACGAAGTCGTACGTGACCTCCTTGGGCACGCAGAGCGAGCTGAAGCCGACGTTCGTGCCCGTGTAGAGCGGCGGTGCGACCCCGTCGCAGTTCAGCTCGGCGTACGAGGCGAGCGCCGCGTTGGTGTGGCCGGGCATGTCGATCTCGGGGATGACCTCGAGATAGCGCTCGGAGGCGTAGCGCACGATGTCCTTGTACTGGGCCTTGGTGTAGTAACCGCCCTTGCCGCCGCCGACCTGCGTGGACCCGCCGTACTCGGCCAGGCGCGGCCAGGAGTCGATGGCGATCCGCCAGCCCTGGTCGTCGCTGATGTGCAGATGCAGCTTGTTGACCTTGTACATCGCCATCTGGTCGATGTAGCGCTTGACTTGGTCGACGGTGAAGAAGTGCCGTGACACATCGAGCATGGCCCCGCGGTACGCGAACCGCGGCGTGTCCTCGATCCGTCCGCCCGCGACCTTCCACGGACCCTTCTGCACGCTGTCCGACTCGATCCGCGGCGGCAGCTGCTGGCGCAGCGTCTGCACGCCGTGGAACAGTCCGGCGGGCTCCTTGGCGGTGATGGTGACGCCGCCCCTGCCTGACTCGAACCGGTAGCCCTCCGGCCCCAATTCCCTTGCCTTACGGGAGAGTTCGAGCCTGATTCCGTCGCGCCCGCCCTCGTCGGTGACCGGCAGCCGGTAGCCCGTCGAGGGCCTCAGCACCTGGGCCAGCTGCTCGCCGATCCGCCGCGCCTCGCGCGAATCGTCCGCGACGCGGATCCGGGTGCGGGCGGTGATCTCGTACGGCGATCCACCGGCGTCGACCTCGGCCGGAGCGGGGATCACCTGGCCGAGCGGCACGACGGCCGGCGCCGCCTTCGCCTCGCCGGCCGGGGCCGCCCCGACACAGGAGATCCCGACCACCGCCACGAGCAGCAGCGAGCCGAGCAGCCTGGGGGTTGTCCATTGCTGTCTCACAAGTCTGTTTCCCTTCGGCGGGGTGTGGTCCAGTCCTGTGCGCAGTCGAACGGTCACCATGCGTACCGCGCCCCACTCTGACGGTCAAGGTGTAGACCACTTGGACAGCCGTGGCGATGGGCAACTCGGCCCGCGCCCCGGAGCCGGGCCGACCCCTGATGCAGAATCAATGGCATGGCGGAAATCATCCAGCGCGACGGGACCTGGACCTTCGACGGCGACACGCTCCGGCTCGTGCCCGGACACGACAAGAACGTCGGGCTGCTCCGCAAGACGCTGGGTGAACTGGAAGTCCCCGTACAGGCGTTGGCGGGGATCTCCTTCGAGCACGGCAAGAAGCAGGGCCGGCTCAGGCTCCGTCTGCGCGAGGGCTCCGATCCGCTGACCCACGTCACGGGCGGCAAGCTGGCGGACGCGGCCGATCCGTATCAGCTGACCGTGGACGCGGACCGCTACGGCGTCGCCGAGTACTTCGTGGACGAGGTGCGCAACGCCCATCTCATCGAGCAGGTCCCGACGGACCCCTGCACCGCCTATCTGCTCTCAGGGCCGCCCGTCCCGCTCTCCGTGAGCGCCGGGGACGGCACCGCGAGTTTCGACGGTGAGCGCGTCCGCCTCGAATGGAAGTGGAACACCGAGGAGGCCAAGGCCGCCTCGGGCACCCGCACCCTCGCCCTGGACGACATCGAGTCCGTCGAGTGGCAGCCCTCGGCCGGCCTGGAGAACGGCTACCTCCGCTTCAAGGTCAGGAACGCCTCGACGAAGGCCCCGCCGAAGTACGACCCGAACGCGATCGAGCTCTGGGGCTTCAAGAAGGACCCCTTGATGTCCCTGATCGCCGCCGCCGTACAGGCCCGCCTGCCCCATCCGACGGCGGAGACCTCGCCCGCGGAGCCGCAGAAGTCACTGACCGCGGCACCCGCCCCGACCGCCGACGATCATGACGCACTCCTGCGCCGCCTGCGCGAACTGGGTGAACTTCACCAGGCCGGAATCCTCACGGACGAGGAGTTCACGATGGCCAAGCAGGCGGTTTTGCGTCGTATGTAGGTATCGCCCCCGGTTTCAGGAAGGCCCAGGGCGGGGAAAAATCCATTCCCTGCCCGAAACCGGGCAGATTTCTTGCGGACACGGCCTCGTTCCCCCAGGATCTTGCGAATGCACGACGACCTCGTTGATCACCTCACGCGCAGCACCCCGCTCCAGCGGGGCGAGGCTCTGCGGGTGATCCAGGACGTGCTCGCGTACTTCGACGAGACGACCGAGGACTTCGTCCGTCGCCGCCACCGCGAACTCCAGAGTCAGGGCCTGGTGAACGCGGCGATCTTCGAACAGATCTCGGCGGACCTGACCTACCGCGCGGTCGCACCCCCGGAGCTCTCGCTCCGCCAGTTGCGCCGCATCGTCTACGGCTAGACCGAGAGCCGGCAGACACCGAAAGCCAGAACCCGAAAGCCAGAGGACCCTCATATGTGTGGAATCGTCGGTTATATCGGCAAGCGAGATGTGGCCCCCCTCCTCCTCGAAGGCCTGCAGCGCCTGGAGTACCGCGGCTACGACTCGGCCGGCGTCGTCATCACCGGCCCCAAGGCCACGGGCCTGAAGATGGTCAAGGCCAAGGGCCGCGTACGCGACCTGGAGGCCAAGGTGCCGGCCCGCTTCAAGGGCACGACCGGTATCGCCCACACCCGCTGGGCCACCCACGGCGCGCCCTCCGACGAGAACGCGCACCCGCACATGTCCGGGGACAACAAGGTCGCCGTCGTCCACAACGGCATCATCGACAACGCGGACGACCTGCGCGCCAAGCTGACCGCGGACGGCGTCGAGTTCGCCTCCGAGACCGACACCGAGGTGCTCGTCCACCTCGTCGCCCGCTCCCAGGCCGACACCCTGGAGGAGAAGGTCCGCGAGGCCCTTCGCCTCATCGAGGGCACGTACGGCATCGCCGTACTGCACGCCGACTTCGCCGACCGCATCGTGGTCGCCCGCAACGGCTCCCCAGTGGTCCTCGGCATCGGCGAGAAGGAGATGTTCGTCGCCTCCGACGTCGCCGCGCTCGTCTCGCACACCCGCCAGGTCGTCACCCTTGACGACGGCGAGATGGCCACGATCAAGGCCGACGACTTCCGTACGTACACGACGTCCGGCACCCGTACGACCGCCTCCCCCACCACCGTCGAGTGGGAGGCCGAGTCGTACGACATGGGCGGCCACGACACGTATATGCACAAGGAGATCAGCGAGCAGCCCGACGCGGTCGACCGCGTCCTTCGCGGCCGGATCGACGACCGCTTCTCCACCGTGCACCTGGGCGGCCTCAACCTGGACGCCCGCGAAGCCCGCACGATCCGCCGGATCAAGATCCTCGGCTGCGGCACCTCGTACCACGCGGGTCTCATCGGCGCGGGCCTGATCGAGGAGCTCGCCCGGATCCCCGCCGACGCCGAGCCGGCCTCCGAGTTCCGCTACCGCAACCCGGTCGTCGACCCCGACACCCTGTACATCGCGGTCTCGCAGTCCGGTGAGACCTACGACGTGCTCGCGGCCGTGCAGGAGCTCAAGCGCAAGGGCGCCCGGGTCCTCGGTGTCGTGAACGTGGTCGGTTCCGCGATCGCCCGCGAGACCGACGGCGGCGTGTACGTGCACGCCGGGCCCGAGGTCTGCGTGGTCTCCACGAAGTGCTTCACGAACACGGTCACCGCGTTCGCTCTCCTCGCCCTGCACCTCGGCCGCATCCGCGATCTCTCGGTCGCCGACGGCAAGCGGATCATCGAGGGTCTGCGCCGGCTTCCCGGCCAGATCCAGGAGATCCTCAAGCAGGAGGACGAGATCAAGAAGCTCGCGAAGCGGTACGCCGACGCGAAGTCGATGATGTTCATCGGCCGAGTCCGCGGCTACCCGGTCGCCCTCGAGGCTTCGCTGAAGCTGAAGGAGATCTCGTACATCCACGCCGAGGCGTACCCGGCCTCGGAGTTGAAGCACGGACCGCTGGCGCTCATCGAGCCTTCGCTGCCGACCGTCGCGATCATCCCGGACGACGATCTGCTCGAGAAGAACCGCGCGGCCCTGGAGGAGATCAAGGCCCGCAGCGGCCAGATCCTCGCGGTCGCGCACCAGGAGCAGGAGAAGGCCGACCACACCATCGTGGTGCCGAAGAACGAGACCGAGCTGGACTCGATCCTGATGGGCATCCCGCTCCAGATCTTCGCGTACCACACGGCACTTGCCCTGGGCCGGGACATCGACAAGCCGCGTAACCTCGCGAAGTCGGTCACGGTCGAGTAGTCACCCCGTACGTACGCGAACGCCCCCCTGTGTGTGCCACCAGCGCACAGGGGGGCGTTCTCGTGTGAGCCGAAGTCGCCCATTACTCCGGCCCGTTGGCTGCTCAGCCGGTGGCCGTCACCCCCCGGCCGGCAGCGCGTCCGGTGAATGCGGGCCACTTGGCGAGGGCCGCCGTGGCGCCGTACCAGGCGACCGCACCCGCGGCGACGCCTGCCCAGCCGCCGACCTTCGCGAGCGCTTCGGTCTCGCCGAAGGAGGCGATGCCCAGGAGGAGGAGGGACAGGAAGGTCAGCCCGTACATGCCCTGGCCGAGCAGGCCGCCGCCGGCTGCTCCGAGGGTCAGGCTGAGTGCGAGAAGAGCGAAGAGCAGCAGGAAGAGCCCTGCGGCGTTGGTCGATACTTCGGCGTCCGCGGTGCCCCAGGTGAACCAGAAGGCGCCGAGACCGGCGAACGCGGTGCCCGTGAACGCGTCACGGTCGCGGAATGCGAGCAGACCTGCGATGAACAGCGCGATACCACCGACGTAGGTGGCGATGGACATGGCGTCCGCCGCCGTCACGCCGTCGATCACGTCCGCGTGCCCGAGGCCGAAGGCCAGCAGGGTCACGCCGAGCGCGAGGTGGCCGAGGGTGGAAGTGGTGCTGCTTCCCGCGGAGACTTCGTTGTCCACGGCGGGCTCCCTTCGAAGTGCAGTTGTGCTGCGTGGTGCTGGGCCGTGCAGTTGAGCCAGCGACCTTTATGTACCCTTCACAAGGGCACAAACCACCTCTACCGAGCGGTAGATTTATCCACCGTCAAAGGGAGGTTGACGCTTCGAACGCCCCATCTCACCTGGGACAACGGGGAGTTACGGAATGGCAACGGCGAAGCGCTACGGGATCACCACAACGGGCCGCTGCGCACGCTTGGCGAGGCGACCCGCGACCGAGCCGAAGATCCGGCCGACGATGCCGTGGGTCGAGCCGACGACGATCGCGTCCGCCTCGTACTCCCGGCCGACCTCTTCGAGTTCGTGGCAGATGTCACCGCCGCGCTCGACGAGGATCCAGGAGACCTCCGCCAGATAGTCGGCGCAGGCGAGTTCGAGACCGAGCACCTCGGTGCGGTGGTCGGGGACGTCCACGAAGACCGGCGGTTCACAGCCCGCCCACACGGTGGTGGGCAGCCGGTTGGCCACATGCACGATGATCAGCGCCGAGGACGAGCGCCGCGCCATGCCGATGGCGTACGCGAGGGCGCGTTCACTGGAGGTCGAGCCGTCGAAGCCGACGACGACACCGTGCCGGAACGCGGGATCACAGGACTTGCGGAGCTCTTCAGCGGCGAGGGGCTCGCCAGCGAGGTCCGCGGGATCGGCGACCTGGCGCTCGATCTGGCGCTTGCGGGGCGCGGGTTCGGGAAATTCGTGACCGGCCATCGTCGTCTCTGAAAATGAATCCTCGAAGGAGAGGGACGGCTTGCGGAGGAGCGAAGATCAAGGGTCGGCGGAAGGCGGTCACGGAGCAGTGTCCGGGAATCATCTTCCCAACCCGTATACCCCAAGGGTACGGCGACACTCCTCTCCTGCCAGGTCCTGTCGTCAGACTCCCGTCGTCGCCCGAAGGGCGGCCGTGGGGCGTCTGGTGCGTGCGATCACAAGGCGCCGGAAGGTCTTGGCAGCGGAGCCACTCAGGCCTTTCGGCAACGCCGCGAGCGTGCGTGCCAGACGCCCCACGGCAGACGGGAGTCTGACGACAGGGCCTTGGTCCGCAGGGGGTCCCGCGGCGTTCCAGGAGCATGCATGAGCAGGTCCCCGTATGGCAATGGTCCCTGTCTCCTACAGCTTTTCGCCCGGACTCGTACACACCTCCACACCCGGCCGCGTCATACGAGGTTGACCTGCCGGACCGGTCAGGGCGGGCCGGAGCGCCGGTCTCAGTGACCGGCCGCCCCACCACGCGTTGAACCTGCGAGATCGCAGCCCGAGGGAGCCCGCCGTGCCCGCAGTCGCCCCGCCGCCGAACGCCACACGCGGCCGTCGGCGTCGCACCCCACCCGCACCTGCGGCCCCTTGCGCACCATCGACCCCCTGGCTGACACCTCCCCCACGGACCACATCCGCGCACTCGGTGAAAGATGTGGTGGGCTGGGCGGCGTTCAGTTGCGTCCTGGTGCCGGTGGTCCTCATCGTCTACGGAACGTCGCTCGCGGGTGCGGGCGGTGCCGCGCTCGGCCTGGCCGCCGTGACCGGCGCCTGCCGGGTGCTGCTGCGCCGGTCGGAGCGCGGGACCGCGCGGCTTTGCACGGAGAGGCACACCGGTGACCGGGCGCGGCACGGGCGTGCGGGTGCGGGGGCTCACAGGGGCGGGCGGCACGGGGGCTGATTCACGCCGGGCGCCGACTGGAAACCGTCGTACGCCCCCGTCGCTTTTCGGCCAAAGTCCAGGATGGCCCGCCAGGTTGCGGTGCGGGCTCCCCAACCCCCGTACCACCAGCGGAAAAAGGCCTTCCGAGGCCCCGCGCACCCTATGTGGACCGGCCACGGGCGCAAGGCGCACTTCCCAGTAACGCCCTGGAGTGCAACGCTTCGTGATCGAATGCTTCACGCCAAGTTGCCTTGTCGACAATGCAGTAGGTGCCGAACTGGTCACGCCGGCACCATCGGACACAGTAGATTCGATCTTGACCGTCCAGGCGGGGGACTCGTTGCGAGGGGAAACGTGCAGGAGCGACGCTGCGGCAAAGCAGGACGCCGACATGCAAGGGGTGCCGCAACCACCGAGGGGGGCTTAGCGCCATGAGCCACGACTCCGCCGCACCGGAGACGAGCCGCAAGCTCTCCGGGCGACGGCGCAGGGAAATCGTCGCCGTGCTGCTGTTCAGCGGCGGTCCCATCTTCGAGAGTTCCATTCCCCTGTCCGTGTTCGGCGTCGACCGCCAGGACGCCGGCGTCCCGCGCTACCGCCTGCTCGTGTGCGCGGGCGAGGACGGACCGCTGCGCACCACCGGCGGACTCGAACTGACCGCTCCGCACGGCCTGGAGGCGATCGCCCGGGCCGGCACCGTCGTCGTACCGGCCTGGCGCTCGATCACGGCACCGCCGCCGCAGAACGCCCTTGACGCGCTGCGTCGCGCGCACGAGGAAGGCGCGCGGATCGTCGGCCTGTGCACCGGTGCCTTCGTGCTCGCCGCGGCCGGACTGCTCGACGGCCGGCCCGCGACCACGCACTGGATGTACGCGCCGACGCTCGCCAAGCGCTACCCGTCCGTCCACGTCGACCCGCGTGAGCTCTTCGTCGACGACGGCGACGTACTGACCTCGGCCGGCACCGCGGCCGGAATCGACCTCTGTCTGCACATCGTGCGCAGCGATCACGGAACCGAGGCGGCCGGGGCCCTGGCCCGCCGTCTGGTCGTGCCGCCGCGCCGCTCCGGCGGTCAGGAGCGCTACCTCGACAGGTCTTTACCAGAAGAGATCGGCGCGGACCCGCTCGCCGAGGTCGTCTCCTGGGCACTGGAGCACCTCCACGAGCAGTTCGACGTCGAAACGCTGGCGGCCCGCGCGTACATGTCACGCCGTACGTTCGACCGCCGTTTCCGCTCCCTGACGGGCTCGGCACCGCTGCAATGGCTGATCACGCAGCGTGTGCTGCAGGCACAGCGGCTGCTCGAGACCTCCGACTACTCGGTCGACGAGGTCGCGGGCCGCTGCGGCTTCCGTTCGCCGGTCGCGCTGCGCGGGCACTTCCGGCGCCAGCTGGGCTCCTCGCCCGCCGCCTACCGGGCTGCCTACCGGGCACGGAGGCCGCAGAGCGAGCGCTCGGTCGAGGTGGCGGACGGTCCGATCCCGGCGCAGTCCCGGCGTACGGCCGCGGCCGCCGCACAGGGGCAGCCGTCGGCATCGGCACCGGCCGACCGCGGCTCCGAGGCGGGCAAGCCGGGCTCCGACGCCTATGCGCCGGGCACTTCCGGTGCTCCGGGACGTCCGACGCTGCCCGGGCAGCGGGAGCGCCCCGTAGGGTGATGGGCATGAACGATCGCATGGTGTGGATCGACTGCGAGATGACCGGGCTCTCGTTGACGGACGACGCACTCATCGAGGTGGCCGCACTGGTCACCGACTCGGAACTGAACGTGCTCGGCGAAGGCGTGGACATCGTGATCCGTCCGCCCGACGCCGCGCTGGAGACGATGCCCGATGTGGTGCGCCAGATGCACACCGCCTCGGGCCTCCTCGACGAGCTCGCGGGCGGTACGACGCTGGCGGACGCCGAGGAGCAGGTGCTCGCATACGTACGTGAGCACGTCAAGGACGCGGGCAAGGCCCCGCTGTGCGGAAACTCCGTCGGCACGGACCGGGGCTTCCTGCTCCGTGACATGCCGACCCTCGAGGACTACATGCACTACCGCATCGTCGACGTCTCCTCGATCAAGGAGCTGTCGCGGCGCTGGTACCCGCGGGCGTACTTCAACAGCCCGGAGAAGAACGGCAACCACCGGGCGCTCGCCGACATCCGTGAGTCCATCGCCGAGCTGCGCTACTACCGCGAGGCGATCTTCGTCCCGCAGCCGGGACCGGACTCGGAGACGGCCCGCACGATCGCGGCGAAGTACGTCCTGCCTGCGGATCCGTCCTGACGACCGCCTGAACCCCCCGGGAAAAAGGTGGGCGCGAGCACCCGCTCGGACCCTGTACACTTTTTCTCGGCCGGTCGGAAAAGCGACCGGACATGGTGGGTGTAGCTCAGTTGGTAGAGCACCTGGTTGTGGTCCAGGTGGCCGCGGGTTCAAGTCCCGTCACTCACCCTGATGAAAACGCAGGTCAGGCCCGGTACTTCTTTACAGAAGTACCGGGCCTGACTGCTGTTCCGGACCGTTTGGGAGTGTCCTGGGAGTGGATCTAGGAATCCGCTCCTACCCGGACGCCTTCAGCAACCGGTCAAGGACGGCTACCGGTGAACTCGGAGCCATCGCCCGACGCTCGGCGAGTGCCCCCTCCCACAGCTCCGTCAGCCCCTGGCACAGTCGCCGCCTCATGGCCTGAGTGACGTGGGTGTACCTGGCCGAGATGGAACCGTCGAGGTGTCCCATGCGCTCGTCGATGAGCACCTTCTCCGTACCCAGCTCCTCCATCATCGTCCGGTGCGTGTGCCTCAGCCCGTGTGGTGTGAGCCCTCGAGCTACCGGCAGCCAGCACGCTTGCGCACGGCCCGCCGCGTTGCGGCCCCGCACCGGGATGCCGGGCCACGGGTCGGCGAGCAGCGGCACCGGTCGTGTCCCGTCCTGCTGTCCCTTCTTCGGGTACCAGCCAGACGCAGCGGGAGCGAACAGCCAGGTGGCGAAGCCCGACCGGCGCCAGTGCGCGGCCGGCCGGGGCGGCCGGAAGCTGCGGACGTAACCGAGAGCGGCGATGGCGTCAGTGACGCGGACGCGTTTCGGCTCCGGGACTCGTTCCGGGTGGTTGAGGACAGTCGACGCGGTGCCGATGGACACCCCTGCATGGCGCGCCACGTCCACAAGCTTCGCCCCCAGCGGTGCGAGGCCTGCGCCGCTGTTGCCCCGGTAGACGTACTCGCGGCTGTGGCAGGAACAGGGCTCAGCCGGGTTACGTCGCGAGTGCTCCCCCACGAGCTGCGCCAGCCATTCCGGTGCGTCGATGGTGCGGTAGCTGTCGTCCTTCGGTGGGCAGCGGACGAAGGTCGCGTTGTCCAACTCGTATAGCTGCCACTCGACTCGGAAGGCGTCGGGGCGAACGAACTCCCGCTCCAGCCCGACCAATTCGCCCCAGCGCATGCCGGTGTAGCCCAGCTGCACGCAGGCCACGAACTCGTCGTCGCGGCCGGAGAGAAGTGCTGCTCGCTCGGCGAGCAGGAGGATGCCGAGCGGTGTGGTCACCACCTTCTCGGGGCCGCGGGCGCGAGCGCGGCCGGCCTTGCGGCCACGCCCACGCCGCTTGGCTGCCGGATTGGCGGCGATGAGCCCCTCGTCCACGGCGTCGGCGAGGATCAAGTGCAGGACGGCACGGCGGTTACGGACGCTGGACTGGGCGTAGACCGCCTGTTCTGCTTTCTCCCAGGCGCCCACATCGGCGGGGCTGATGTCGGCCAGGGCCACATCTTCGAAGTCCGGCAGTAGATGCTGCTCGATGGTCCCCCGGTAAATCTCCATGGTGGACAGAGCGAGATCCTGCGCCGCGTACCAGCGGTTGGCGTACTCCCCGAACGTGACCTTCCCGGCCGAAGGATCCCGCCAGGCAGCTTCGCGCGCCTTGACCTCCGCTTCCTTCGCGGCCTTTTCTGCCTGGCGTTTGGTGGGGAACTTCACCGTTCGCCCATGGGTGTCCACAACGGTGCGCAGCTTGCCTGGAGCAATCCAGTAGCGGGCCCTGTAGTAGTCACCGCGCTTCTCAGCGAAGGCCATACGGTTCCTCTCCTTTCCGGTAGGTCATGCCGCGGGGGCACCAGGTCGCTGTGCACGCTGTGGACGACGTGCACGCAGGCGAGCAGCCGGTCGCTCTGAGACAGGAACGGGCTGGGCAACGCGCCCACGTTCGGCTGTGCTGGGCTCCGCCCTCCGAAGCGGACGCTCTTCGAAGACGCGGATGATCTCCTCGTAGTGCTCGGCGGTGAAGCGGTAGCAGCCGCCGGCCCGGGTGAACGGGATGCGGCCCTTGCGCGCCTGTTCCTTCACCCACCACTCGGAGCAGCCGAGGGCCTCGGCGACTTCAGCCGGGCGATACAGGCGAACCAGGGCGAAAGCGGATACGCCGCTCTGTGCGCCACGGCTGGTCATGCGAGGCCTCCTTGCCGGTCCGGTGGTCGTGCTCGGGGTGGATGGGCGCCGCACAAACCGCAAAATCTTCGCGGCCCGCTGCGGAGGGGTGCTGAACTGCGGTGTTGGGGTGCGGGTTTTGTGCGGCGGGGTGCCCCGCAAAAATCCGCGAAATTCCGCAATATTCAGGGGCTCGCCGCTGCGCCCCGGCTGGGCTGTAAGGGGTGCTGGATTTGTGCGGAATTACAGGGTGTTTGTGCGGCGGCACCCCCTGCGGGGCCCTGGTGGGGTGTTCCCGCAGGTCACCGCCCGGGCCCTGAGGTTTTTGCGTTTTTGCGGTTTGTGCGGCGGGGGTTGGGCCCGTGACGGTCACGCGGTCACCTCCATCAGGGCCGGGTGGACTCGGTAGCGGGGTGCGGGCGGTCGCCCGCGGGCGCCGGTGCGCTCAGGTTGATAGGCGCGCAGGTAGCCGTGCTCCTCGAGCAGCGTGGTGGCGGGTTCGAGGTCGGTGACGTTCGGGAACTCGCTGCGGGACAGCTTGGTGAACAGGTCCCGCCGGCTGACGTCCTGCCAGCCCTCGGTGCGCAGGACTTCGAGGACGGCGCGAGCGCGGGCGACGGTGGGATCAGCTCCCATGACGTCGAAGACCGCGAGGGCGTGGGCGGTGAAGTACTCGCCGATGCTGATTGCCGCTTGCATGGTGTCCACGGTGACCGGCTTGGTGTGGCCGGTGTCGAGATGTTCGGCAAGGTGCAGCAGGGCGGCCGTGCGGACGACGGCACCGGCGAGTTTGCCTGCCCAGTTGGCGATGTGCCCCAACGCTCCGCCACGGACCTTGAGTTGCGGCTCCACTCGCTGCTGGTAGGCGATGAGGGCCTTGTCCGCCTCGGGACTGAGCTGGATGACGGCAGGGTCAGTCCATTCGGCCAGGGCGAGGGTGAGCGTGACGACGTTCCTCTCGTATCGGATCCGGACCGATTCAGGGATCGGGTCGGTGACGATCTCTCGCTCGCCAACCAGGGAGACGGGCATCGAGTACAGGAACCGGGCCAGCAGCCCCCGCCCGTCGAAGCCCCGAACCTTGGCGATGTCGCGCAGCACGTCCGGCTGGACGGCCAGGCCGATGGTGAGCGCGGGGTGGTCGATGTACTCGCGGCGGGTCTGCCGGTTGACCCGAAGCCGGTCACCGGCATGGCCCTTGAGGAAGACCTCCATGTTCGGTGCCCCGGAGTAGCGGCCCGCGATGATGTCGAAGATGCCGCCCTCCGCCGACATGACCGCCAGGCGCCCGCCCTGCTCCGAGATGAGCGAGGTGACCGTCTCGGAGGTGGAGTCGTCCGCAAGGAGCAGCGGTTCGACCGGCACCGTGAGGGATTCGGCGGTCTGCGCCAACCCCACGGCATCGGAGACGAGTTGTTCGCGCTTGTCCGCGTCCGCGCCCGCCGCCTTAGCCGCGGCCTTGTCGGCGGCTTCCCTGGCCAGCCGTGCGGTGAGCGCGGCCTCTACGATGGCCGGGGCCATCTGCGCCTTGAGCTGCCGCTCGGCCTCATACAACGGGTCGGTAAGCAGAGCGAAGACGGCGGACTTGCGGTTGGCCGGGGGCAGCGCGCACACCACGTAGAGATTGGTGGGCTCGCGCCAGTTGCCACGCACGTGGACCACGGCCCGTCCGCCGGCCGCCGCCGCGAGAACGGACAGGGCGATGGAGCCCGGAAGATCCAGCGGGGTCTGGGTCTCCTCGGCGACCGCCGTGACGAACTCGCCGAGCCAGGCCGGGAAGACATGCACAGGGAAGGGCGGCAGGTGCCGCGGCCCACTGAGCGGGATCGGCTCCTCCCACACCGGCTGCTCGGTGACTTCATCAGGCGCCATGGTGTGCGCGAGTTCGTCGTCGGTGAACTGGGTCGTGGACGTGGAGGGCGCGAGCGGCTGCGCTGTGGTGTTCATGCAAGGCCCCTCCCTTCCGTAGGGGTGCGTACGGGGTGGTTCATGCCGCGTCGGCGGCGATGAGCGTCAGGCCGTTGGCGACGGCTCGGCGTGCGTACGGTTCGGGCACACCGACGGTGACGGCGGCGGTCACGATGTCCTCGGCGAGCACCTCGAGCCCGCACGGCCCGGGGCATTCGAGATGCTGCTTGGCGAGGAAACCGGCGACCTGAAAGGCCTGGGATCCGGCGCCGGATTCGGTGTGCTCGCGCACCAGGGCAAGGCCTCGCTCCAGTCCGGTGCGGACGTAGCGCTCGGTGTGACGACAGCCAGCGGCGACCGTACGGTCCCAGGGCGCTCGGGCTGTGGCAGAAGAGGCCACCCTCCCCCGGCCCGGGGTGGCCTCTTCTCGTACGACCAGGGCGCGCACGGCCTCGGGCAGCGCCACCATCCGCCCCGTGCCGGGGCCCAGCCAGCGGGCGTAGGACATACGGGACTTGACGTCCACGCCGCGTCGGACCGTGTTCGCTGAACGCATCGTGCCCTGGTAGATCCAGTGCTGACCGCGCGTGGTCGCTACGGTCCGGGTCGCGGGCAGGTGCTCTTGGGCCCAGATGATGGCTGCCTCGCTATCGAGGTCCACCACAGTGACCCGGGCCCCGCCGGGGTGGTAGGCGACGGCGGTCGCCTGCCGCCACAGCGCCAGCCACGGCGCGGAGGTGAGCACCTGGGGGTTGGTGGTGGCGGCGGCCCATGCGTGGCACGGGAGCGGGCACTGGCAGGGGCCCGGGGTCTTCATGTTCGGGCGTCCGCCGCACGCGTTGCGGGTGCAGGCGGGGCAGTTCCCGAAGGGCGCCTTGTTCACGCGCAGCGGCATCACGGGCACGCCGGCCGACGCGAGGCGCAGCGCGGTGGCCAGGTGCGGGGACGCACAGTCGACGCCGGGGGGCAGCGTGGTGGTGCGGGGAGGTGTCATCCTGGATGTCTCCTGTCTCGTCTTCTGGCGGGGTTGGGGAGAGCCGGGGGCGGCGGGGTCCTTGCACGGGAGGCCGCCGCCCCACGGCGCGTCTAGAACGGCGGTTCGTCGCCACTCACCGCAGACCCAGCGGGTGCGGCGGGTTCGGTCGGTGTGGCGGTGTTCCGCGGGTCCGAACTCGGCGCCTGTCCAACTGAGTTCGTGGTGCGGGCGATGCGTTCGACCTTGGCCGTGGCGAAGCGCAGCGACGGGCCGATGTCGTCGACTTCGAGCGCGAGCATCGAGCGCTTCTCGCCTTCCGGCGTCTGCCAGTCGTGCTGACGCAGACGGCCGGTGACCACCACGCGCATGCCCTTGGTGAGGGTGTCGGCGATGTGCTGGGCGATGTCGCGCCAGGCGGTGCAGCGCATGAACATCGCGGTGCCGTCCTTCCACTGCCCGCTGTTCTTGTCGTAGCTGCGCGGAGTGGAGGCGACAGAGAACTTCACCAGCGCGGCGCCAGCCGGGGTGAAGCGGAGTTCGGGGTCGCTGGCGAGGTTGCCGACGATGGTGATCGTGGTGTCTCCCACGGACATGACGGATCTCCTGATCGGGTCGATACGAGACGGTTGGGTTGGGCGTCATACGGGGCAGCCCGACGCCGCTCCGAGCGCGAGGGCGAGGAAGGGCCCGGGCCTCCCGCAGGGCAGGGATTCGGCGGGTGTCAGCCAGCCGTGGCAGTGCGGGCGAGGGCTGCGTGGAGGCGTTCGCCGAGCCATTGGGCGACGTTGCAGGAGACCGCGTTTCCGGCCTGCATCGTCTGCTCACCCTTGGTGCCGTGGACGATGTAGTCGGTTGGGAAGCGTTGCGCGAGCAGCTGTTCGCGCGGCTGGATCATCCGGTAGTGGCACTCCTCCAGCACCGGGGCCGGGCTGGCGATGGCGGCCGAGTCGATGGTGCCGAGCGTGTGCAGCGGTTCACCGGTCGTCTTGGGCGCGGCGTTGCGGTACGGGATGACCAGCCAGTGATGCCGTCCGGTGGTGACGGTGTCGACCGGGGCGGAGACGGGTTCGGCGGTGGCGTTGCGGCGCAGGGTCACCACGAACGCGTCCTCGGCCTGGGGCGGTACGGCGAGTGCGTGGCTGTCCCGGGCGGTGACGGTCCCGAACGGTTCGGAGATGCTGCGCACCAGGTCCGACGGGCGGGCGTTGCCGCCGTAGTTCTTGACGTAGAACGCGCCGTCGGGCACGAGCAGCGCGTCACCGATCTTCGCGGTGCGGGCTGCGAGCGGCGCCGAATCCACCGGGACGGGGCGGCCGTTGTGCCCGCCGTGGCTGACGGTGAGGAGCATGCGGCGCTCGCCGAGTGCGGCGAGCCCGGCGGTGATGCGGCGGAGGGTGGAGGCGGCGAGCGGCGGCAGCTTGTGCTGCGGGCGGTCCGCGATCCTGACGCCGAGGTTGGTCCAGTCGATGATGTCGGCGGCCGGGCGGACATACGGCTCCACGACCTGGTGGCGGCAGACCGGGCCGTTGGGGCAGCGGTAGACGTACTGCTGCCCGTACTTGCCCAACTGCCGTGCCCCGGGCTTCTTCCAGGACTGGAACGCGGCCACGTCCTGCTCACAGACCGGGCACCACGCGATGGGACGCGGCGCCACATCGGGCAGGGGCACGCCTTCGCGGGTCAGCAGCACGTAGATCCGGTCGCGCCACTGCGGGGCCGGGGTGTTGTCCGTGCCGCCGACGTGGGCGGAGGACACGGAGACGAACTGGTGGCGGTAGCCGAGGGTGCGCATCCCGGCGAGCCAGATGTCGAACAGCTCCCAGTCCGCGGCCTCGGCGACGTTCTCCACTATCACCGCCTGATAGCGGTGGATCTCGGTCGCCCGGATCACGTCCCAGAACGTGGCCCGGGTGCGCTCGTACGCGGCCGACGCGACGGCGCCCTCGGCTTCCAGCTCGAACATGCCCTGCCCCGGACCGGCGCCCTTCTTGGGCCGCTTGCGGGGGCGTCCGCCGGCCGGGGAGAGCTCGGTGCAGATCGGCGAGGCCCACAGCACGTCGGTGCGCGGCAGGCGCCGCATGTCGTAGTTGTCGATGTTGGCGCACAGGTGGTCGGCGTCGCGGTGGTTGGCGGCGTGCGTCTCGATGGCGCGCTGCCAGTGGTTCGCGGCGAGGGTGAGCTCCAGGCCGGCGGCGACCAGGCCCGTGGAGGACCCTCCTGCGCCACAGAACAGATCGGTGAAGGTCAGGCTCATCAGCCCTACTCCTGAGGTGTTTTGGCGGTGGGTGGGGAGAGCCGGGGCGGCGGCGGTGTCCTTTGCACGGGAGGACCGCCGCCCCGGGCACAGCTACCGCTCGGGCAGCTCCGTGACGTTCGTACGCAGCGCCGCAGTGACGTAGAGCCGGGCGCGGCCGTTGCGGGCCTCGTAGCGGCGTACGGGGCCGGTGACGAAGCCCTCGCGCAGGGCGTCGGTGGCGTCGTCGGTGTGTTCGGGGTCGCAGATGATCCGGATCTCGAACACAGCTCAGCGCTCCTTCACCGCGTGGGCGGACTGGAGGCGTCGCGCGGCGGCGCGGAGCTTGGACTCCAGCCGGTGCGGCGCGTGCGGGGTGAAGGAGTGAAGAGCGACGGCGGCGGCGATGATGACGTCGCATAGTTCGTCGGCAACGTCTTCCGGGGCGTGGGTGGTGCCCTTGCGGGGGTTCTGGCCGGTCATGCCGATGTACCCGGCGGAGGCTTCACCGGCCTCCTCCACGACCTTCAGCAACCGCATCGCCGTCTCGTGCTGGTCGCTGCCATTGGCCTGGTTCAGCAGGGCGGCGATCCGGGCCGTGATCGGCCACAGGGCGGCGCTCATGCCGCACCCCCGTTGGACTGAACGCCCACCACCGCGCGCCACGCCTTGTCCCCCATGGGCATGCCCTCACCGGCACCCGCGAGTGCGGTCGCGGCCGTGTGGGCGAGCGCGGCATGGACTTGCGCCCCGGCGACCGCGTCCGTGGCGATGAGGGATCCAGTCTCGAAGCCGCTTGCGAAGTCGAGGAGCTCCTCAGCCTCGCGGAAGTGCTCAGGTCCGGTCACGTCAGTTCTCCTTGAAGGTGTCGAGGGCGGGGAGTTGGGGCAGGCCGGCCTCGGCGAGCGCGGCCGGGTCGAAGGCGGGCTGTCCGGCGCGGTGGATGAGCGCGGTGGCGAGCTGTTCCGCGTACGCGGCGCGGGCCACCTCGATGCGCGATCCCGCCTCGATGGCCGTCACGCGCTCCACATGAGCGTGCTCTTCTTGCCGTTCCGAGCGCTGGCGCTCGAAGTGCGCTTGCTCGCGCCGTTCCTTGCGCCACAGGCGTGCGGCGAGGCCGTAGCCGATGAGGGTGGCTATGGCCCACAGGAGCAGCGGCAAGGACAGCCCGTCGCTGTAGGCGGCGACCGCGGCGAGGGTGAGTGCAGCGGAGCCGGTGAATGCGGTGACCGTGACGGTGGTGTCTCCAAGGCGGTCCCCGCAGTAGATGCCGGCCGCCGCGCTCGTGGCGGCGAGCGTGCCCATCAACATGGCGCCACCGGCGCTGTGTTCGGCGCCGTTGGCGTTCCAGATCCGGGCGAGGATCAGCACTGTCGACGTGGCGAGCGCGGGCGCTGCCTTGGGGACGGCGAGGGCGAGCCAGTGCTTGGCGACGATGGATTGCTGGGGCATGGAAACTCCTAGCTCGGTCCCGAGGCGGCGGACTAAACTCCGCTCACCTTTGGGCGCTGGCAAGTTCAAAGGGAGACCGGCGGCCGCGCCGATCTAGCGCCAGCTAGGCGCGGGATTCGCCTTATGGCGGGCGGCCGCCGGTCGCGCTGACATCGCGTCCTAGCTGTCGATGTCGCGGATGGTGGCGAGGAACGCGCTGACGCTCTGGTTGATCGTGGTGCGGGCGCTCGTGTCGGCGAGGTAGAAGCCGAAGAGGATGAGGATCACGGCGGCAACGAGGCCGACGGCCTTGTACTTGATCAGCACGGTGACGGCGATGCCGAACACCAGAACGACTGAGACCGTGACGGTCATGGCGGTGCTCCTTTCAGCACTTGGGGTCGGCCGCCCGGGGTCACCGTGGCGCTCGGACACGGGCCTTCGAGGTGGCCTCCGGGTGGGAGTCGCGGTAGATGCGGGCGGCGCGGTTGTAGATCCAGCGGCCGACGCGGATGCGCTTGCCGTGGCCTTTGCAGCGCGGGCAGTTCTTGCTGGCCTTGATCCGTCCGAAGATCGTTGTCTTGACGAGTCCGCCCATGCCGCGGCACTTGCGGCAGGTCCCGAACGGCGAGACCGCACACATCAGGCAGTAACAGCTTGTGATGAACGCGAGCAATGCGATAGCGAGCAGGGCAGGGGGTATCACGGGCCCTCCCAGGCGGGTTTCAGGGGTTTTCGCAGATGGGGCCGCTATCGGCTAACGGCCTGATCAAGAAGGGTTTGGGTCGCTATCGGGGCCGCTAACGGTTAGCGGGGGTGCCCGCTATCGTTAGCGGCCCCGGAGGGTCAGGACGCGTCCCTCTTGTGGTCACGCTCCGCAATCGCGGTGGTGATGTGGGCGCGGACGAAGCCCTTCTTGTTCACGATCTTTCCGTCCACGCGGCGGCCGACCTGATCGGTCTTGATGCCGTACGGCTTGAGCATCGCGGTCAGGTGGGCGGTCTTCTCCTCCGGCTTCAACTCACCCCACGGCCCATACGCTTCGGGCCGGTAGTCGGCCAGCCGGTCCACCGTGTTCTCGTTCCAGGCCTTGGCCTCGTCAGCCGGGGTCACCGCGGCGATGTCCGCGAGCAGATCGAGGCCGGCGGTCGGGTCTTCGGCCATGTCCTGGCCGCTGGCGTAGCCGGTGATGTTGCCGTAGTCCTCGCGCAGCTTGCGGGCCCGCAGCGCGATGTTCTCCGCGCCGACCATGTCGACCTCGGTGCCGCACACGATCGCGGGCTCGTCCAGCTCTCCGGCCATCCAGGCAACGCCCTTGTCGCGCTTGAAGGAGAACATGGTGGCCTTGTATCCGGCCTTGTACATCGAGGTACCGAGGATCATGTCGTTCTCCATCTGGCCGGTCACCTTCAGCGCGAACCGCAACACGGCGTTGGCGCTGATCCCGGTGGGGATGGAGGACTTGTCCGGCCGCTGGGTGCCGAACATCGCGATGATGCCGTAGGCCGGACCGCGCCTGACCAGGTCTTCCCCGATCTCGGTGATCTTCGCGCCGTACTTCTTGTGCTCGAAGCCCTTCTGGCATTCATCCAGGCACACCACGATCGGATGCAGCCCCAGCGTCTTGTCGCTGGCCAGCTCCGGGGTCACCTTCGACTCCGGGCAGCGCTTCAGCGGCAGCGACTTGATGACTTTCGCGCGCCGGGTGAGCTCTTCCTGGATCTCGATGAGGGAGTCCAGGCAGTACTTGACGTCCTCGTCGTCCTCACCGGAGCGCCACCGGTGCGAGACGCGCTCCAGGGGCTTGTAGTCGGATCCGCCCTTGAAGTCGAAGATGTACAGCCAGGCGCGTGGATCGAGTGCGGCGATCAGCATGAACAGTCGCATCAGGTATGTCTTGCCCATGCGCGGGATGGAGCCGACCACGATCGAGACGAACATGAGCGTGACCGACACCCAGCGCATTTGCTGGTTGTTGCCGAACTCAACGGGCTTGAACAGGTCGACCGCACCAGACTTGGCGAGCGGCCAGGCGGGGCGCTTGGCCTCGTTCATCGGTTTGTCCCCGACCCACAGGATCAGGGTGCCCTCGTGGTCGTCCGGGTTGGGCATCGGCCACACACACCCGAGCTTGCGGCGCAGGCCCGAGGCGAGGGCCTCGCGCTTGTTCATGATGTCGTCCGGGGTCACACCGAGCGGCAGCTCGATGTCCGCGCGCCAGCCGGGGCCGTCGCGGTGGATCTCCGAGGTGAACCGGATCCCGGTGCCGGTCTTGACCGCGGCGTTCAGCTTGTCGTTGCCCAGGGCTCCGAGCGCGGCCACCACCATCGTGGCGGTCAGCTTCGGCGCTTCGGCCTTGACCACTGCGTGCTGCTTCAGCGGCGCATCGGCCGGCGTCCCGACCACACCGAACACCGTGACAGCCACGGCCACGGCGAGCAGTTGCAGCCACAGCGGAGCAGCGAACGTCAGCAGCAGGACGGCGACCAGGGCGAGGGGAAAGACGACTGCGGAGACGGTGCCCCGCCACCTGACCCGACGGTCGCGCTGGCGGGAGAGCTTCAGGTATTCGGCGGTGTTCTCCTTGAACGCCTCCGCATGCCGAAGCGGCGCCGACTCTATGTCCGCCACCCACCGCTGCCAGCCCCTAAGCGAACGCCCCATCCCGCGCGGCGTGCGCGCGAGAAGTCGGCCCGCATAGACCGGGGTGCGCACGGTGTGGAAGGCGAAGATGTGCCACAGGTAGCCGACCAGCCACAGCGCGGCGCCCCTCAGCTCGCTGCGCGAGCGCAGCCAAGAGGGCAGCACCTGGCGGCGCTTCGCCTCCCGTGACTGACCCAGCAATCCGGGCACTTTAGGCTGCGGGCCGTCGACCGGTCGGAGCGACTCGTCATCATCCGGGTCGGCCGACCCGGCCGCCGACCGGTCGCCCGACTCAGCGCCCTTGGAGTCGGCCGACTCCTTACGCGCGGATCGGGCCGACTCCAAGTCGACTACCTTGCCGTCGGAGTCGGTCGACTTCTCGGCCGCCATCTCCGCTTCGAGTCGGTTGAACAGTTCAGGGTCGTCATCAGGGTGTTTCACTGGGGGTGTCCTTCTCTGTGAGGGATGAAGGGGCCCGGCCGTCGCTGTGAGAGGTGGGCGGCCGGGCACCGTGAGGATGAGCAAGTGGGGCGGGGATGAGAGCTGTTGGGGTGGCTCGGCTGGCGGTCCGGAACACCGGGGCGGAGCCACTGGAGTTGACCGTGGAGCCGTGGGCGGAGGTCCATCGCATTCCGCCGGGCGAGACCGTCTCGGTCGTGACCCACGCGCCCACCCGCGGGGGTGTGTGGCCCGGTTCGAAGTGCGAGGGCGAGGCGTTCGGGGTTGACCACCACCCCGATTCGGTCACCGTGTGGGCCAATGGGAACTGCTTCCACCTGAGCGACCAGGACGGCAATGCCATCGACGCGGCCGACTGGGATTGCCCCGCGCAACAACCCCCGACTCCCTGAAGGAGACCGGGCCGCTGGGAGGCGCCGCTACAGTCGCGGCATGGGGTGGTGGGGGTTCGGCCGACGCGTGCGCACGCGTCCATGCCGGTGGTGTGACAAGCCGGTTGAGCAGCGGGGCCGTTGGCTTCGTCGCCGGTATTGCAGCCGAGCTTGCCGTGGCAAGAAGGGCTTGGTTTCCGTGATCGTCCGGTTCCTCGACAGCCTGTAGCCGCATGTCGGCAGAATGCGGGCATGGACGCTGGACTGGCCGCAGTGCTTGGTGCCGTTGTTGGCTCCCTCGCCACGCTTGGCGCGGCGATCGTGAACGGGCATGCAACAGCACGCTCGCAGTTCGACCAGTGGCGCAGACAGCAGCGCAGGGACGCCTACGGGAACTACCTGAGCGCCCTGCACGATCGCGACATAGCCATGGACGCGATTCTTGATGCCCTCCGGTCCGACGGTCCTGATCTGCAGTGCGTTGACGAGAAGGTCCAGCACTTCATCAACCTGGCGCGCGAGGTACATCGCGCCACTGAGGTGGTCCATATCGAGGGGCCGGCTTCCTTGACGAAGGCGGCCGACGACGTGGCGCGCGCATCTGCCGGCTTCTCCGAAGTGATGCAGCGGCTGGTAAAGAACGCCCACGCAGGGGATGTCTCGACCAAAGACGCAGACAATGCCTTGGCGACCGAGCGAGAGCGTGTCCTCTACGAGGCGGTGAAGGGCTTTCGCACGGCTGCCAGAGACGTCCTAAGCGCCCGGTCCTGATCGCGCCTTCAGGCTGGGTACGCGTTGAGCTGCGGGGTGAGGCGGTCTTCCATGCGGTACGCCTCGTCTTCGTGGGCCTTGAGCTGCCGCTCGTAGCGGCGCTCGTCGCGGCGGAGCATGGGCTCGAGGCCGTAGCTGTCGCGCAGACCGGCGAGGATCAGGTCGGTGATGCCGGGGCGGGTGAACTGCATGGCGTGCACGAGCTCGTGCACAAGGGTCGGGGCGACCTGGTTGCCGTGGTTGACCTTGCGGGCGTTCAGCAGCACCAGGACGGCGCCCTTGGGAGCGAGGACGGCCTTGCCGAAGACGCTCCGGTCGGCCCAGCGCATTTCGCGCTCGGCCTGTGTGCGGGCCTTCGGTGTGACCGTGCCGCCGAGGAGCGCGATCTCGGTCTGGACGGAGAGCTCGGTCAAGCCCTGCGGGGTGGTGAGCACGATGTTCGTACGCGGCAGCCGGCCGCGCACGCTGCGCCGTACCAACTCGGCGGCGGACGGCGCCACATGCTGGATCTCGCGCAGTATGTGCCGGTGCCCGAACAGGCGGTGTGCGGTGACCTTCACGACGATCTCCTTTGCGGGGACGGGTTAGAGGTCGAACAGGGCATCCGCCGGGGCGAGCTCAGTGCGCTGTGAGCGGCGGGCGGCGTTGCGGGTCTGGTTGAAGCAACCGGGGCACCACGCCATGAGCTCGGCGGGCGGCAGGGCCGCCGCCGCGACCGGCGACATGAGCGGGTCGGCGGGCGCGGCCATCAGGCGCACCGGGCCGTGGCGTTTGGCGATGTAGCCGTCGTGCTTGTGCGGGCAACGGCCCTCGCTCTTGGCGTGCGGCTGGCCGCACTGCCCGGTGCACTCGCATCGCGAATCCGCCGCCTGCATGACAGCGTTGAACAGGGCCGCGCCGACGATGGGTTCGCTCATGCCGCCACCGCCTGAAGCGTGGGAAGCGGCAGGCCGTAGCCGGTCAGCTCCACCACCACGCCCTCGAAGACGGCGTAGCCCTTGAGTGCCATGCAGGTGGTGAGGTCCTTGAGCTTGATCTCGCTCGGGCTGATGCCGAGCGCCTGGCGCCACTGCTCGAAGTCGCCAAGCCTGCGGTGCAGGCTGACCTCGATGCCGTCGAAGGCGCCCAGCGGCCCGACAACGGTGGTGATCTCCAAGCGGGCCACCGGAAGGTGCCCGAACCACTCCGCGAGGGCGACCAGCGCGTTGATGGCACTCATCTGGTCGTTCAGGGTCTTCGCGCTCATGCCGCATCTCCTTCGGCCATCGGGGGGTTGAGGCGGAACCGGGCTGCCTCGGCACGCTCGGCCTGCAAGGTGTCGCGCAGCTCCCGGGCGGGCTTGGAGCCGATCCGGAGCTCCTTGCGCAGGGCCTCGGCGTTCAGGTCCGCATCGGTCCACTCGGCGGTGAGCTTGCGGGCCTCGGCCAGCAACTCCGTCTGCGACCGCGGCGCCTTCGGCCCTTTAGGGGGCCGTGGGCCGCGCTTGCGCGACTCCTTCGGGGCCTGCTCGATGGGCGGCTCGGGATCGGCCGGCGGGCGCGGGAGTGGTTCGCTTGCAGGGGCGAGCTCGCCGAGCTTGAGCAGCACGCGTTCGGGGCGCGGAGTCTTCAAGCGCCACCAGAACCCGCGCCGCTCGCGCAGCTCGGCGCGGGCCATCTGCCGCTCGCGCTCCCGGCGCAACGCCTCCGGATAGGAGGTGATCTCCCACAAGGTCATGCGGCGCCACAGGCCGAACGTGGAGATGGGAGCGAGCAGCCAGCGCGAGAATCGGACTTTCTCCATACGGCGGCCGGTGGCGACACCGATCCGGACGGCGTAGATGTGGGCGCCAATCTCGGAGAACACCACCCACAGCAGCGGCATCGTGCCGTGCGCGAGCTTGGCCATCGGCCCGTGCCCGGCCGCGATGTTGAGGCCGCAGGTGACCAGGGTCAGGGCCCAGGGCACGAACCGCACCCAGGCGAGCGCCATGTCCATCCGGATCAGCAGCAGGTTGGCCAGGGTGAACGCCGGGATGGCCAAGTCGATACCGACCGGCAGCATCCACGGAGCGCCAAAGCCCCAGCCTGCGGCGGCCGTTGAAACCGAGTCGTAGGACATGATCAGACCCAGTGCGCCGACCCCGGCCGCCGCGGCGGCCCCGACTCCGGCCAGGCCCATCTCCGGACGCGTCAGCGGCGGAACCGCCGCGTGCGTTTCGATGTGCTCGCTGCTCATGCGGCACCCCCCGCCCGACGGTCCATCGCATCCCGCAGCAGGTGCAGCTCAGCGACGGTTGCCGCGATGGAGTCGCTGGGCACGGGCCCCTCGCCGGACGAAGCGAGGGCGAAGTAGTAGCTCGCCTCATCGACGATGTGGACCTGCACAGGCTCGGTGAGCGTCCAGCGCCAACCGGCCCAGTCCGCCACCCGGTCCGCCCACACCGCGATGGGAGCACGGAGCGGGCCCGGCAGGCGCACCAGGACGTAGAAGGCGAGGTGCGCGAGCCAGTCACGCAGCGCGGCACGCATCACGCCACCGCCTTCAGCACGCTGTGGAGACGGGCCTTACCCATGCGCAGGGTGCCGCCGATGAGCGGCGCCAGGTGCAGCAGCCTGTCAGCGTGCTCGGCGGTGGTCTCGGCGGCGACCTTGGTGACGCGGTCGTACAAGGCGGGGTCGTCGGCGAGGATGTCGCGCGCCGCGTCCTGGCGGGCGGCACGCTCGGCGTCGCTCTCGCCGTCCACGCCGAGCCACAGCTCCAGCGGTGTGCCCAGGGCCAGTTCGAGGGCGTCGCCGAGGGTGACGACCTGGTGGCCGTTGATGAAGTTCTTCATGGCGGTGTTCTCCAAATCTCGAAGTAGAGGTGGGGGTGCGGGGAGAGCCCGGGGCGGCGGCAGTGTCCTTGCACGGGAGGACCGCCGCCCCGGGGGAAGCGAGATGGGTCAGACGGTGGAGATGACCAGCGCGGCCACGAACAGCCAGAGGTGGTGAAAGGACTGGTCAAGGGCGTAGGCGCCAGTGCCGAGGCTGGGGTTGTCGCCCATGCCGTTACGTTGGGCGCCAAGCCGGTAGAAGCCACCCAGCCCGAGGGCCGAAGCGAGTCGCGCGAGGGTGGTGCGGCGGTCGGCCCACCAGTGCGTGACGGCGTCGATAGCGAGTCCGAGCAGCATGCCGAGCACCGACACGTTCAGCTCGAGCAGCGCCACCACCGGGAGCAGCAGTACGAGCTTCGTTGCGGTCAGGGTGGCGACGTGCTTGGCGTCCGCGAGGCGGCCGGCCCAGCCGGGCAGGCCCTTGTGCGCGGACTGATGCGAGGTCTGCACCCAGTGATCACCCACGCTGTGCGCGACGAACAGGGCCGCGAACACCGCGGCGAAGACCGAGGCGCTCTGCGCGGTCACGACCACTGACCGCGCTCGTCGCGGGACTGCACGAGCTGAAGGGCCATGCGCGGGAAGTCCGCCACGCTGTCGAGGTCGGCGAAGGTCACGCCGTACTTGGCGGCTCCTTCGAGCATCTGGTGCAGCACCGCCGCACCATCTGCGATCTGTGCCGAGGTGGGGCGACAGGCGGGGGCGAACTGTGCAGCAGCAGAGGCGATGCGCTGAGCGATGGCGTCAAGCTGTTCCTGGTTCATGGGGTTCCCCCTGGTGGATGTGGAGTTGCGGGGCGGTCCCGGCTCCCTGCCACCCCGGCCGTAAGCCCAGCCCCGAAAGGCTGGCGGACGGACGGAGGAGGCAGCCGGCGCGGCGTAGGCAACCGCGAGGCCGGAGGAAGCGGACCGGGGACGGGAGTTGCGCCGCTGCCGAGCCGGTCCACCACGGCAGCGCCCGAAGATGCCATCGGCTCACGACCGACCCCCTCACAGGTGAAGGGACGCGGCTTTCACCGGCACGCCACTGCCGCGGCGTACCGGCCCCGAGCCGGGAAGATCGGGTGCGTCATCGTCACTGCTCTGACGCCAGCAGGGCGGCGCGCATCAGGTGGCGCCCAAGGGGCTGTCCTCCACGCAATGAAGGCGTGATCCCCAAGAACGTTCTCCAGAGCTGACACGCGGGACAGGACAAGTTGCCTGCCACGAAGTGGCCGCCAACGGCCATCACCCGGGCCATGCGGAGACGGGATTCGAACCCCGTCAAGACAACTCACTGTTCAGTTCTCAAACATCCATCGCTTCCTTCGAGCCCTTCTCAGGGAGCTCTCCGGGCGTTGATGCAGTACCTGTTTTACAGGTACTGCATCGGGGTGCGTCAAGTGCGCCGCCGGAACTTCTTGGCTTCGCACCGAGGACTTCTTGATGCACCATCAGCATCGGTGCAGGTCAGGGGACTTGGTCACCCAATGCATGGACAGCTCAGGTTCATCTGGCTACCGTCAAGAGCTCCCTAGACGTCCCCTCGGGGGTGGAGATGTCCAACGAGCGACTGCGTTCAGCCCTCCTGGCGCAGAACATGACGGTTCAGCAGCTCGCGGAAGAGATCCAGGTCAACCCGAAGACGGTCGAGCGCTGGATTACGCAGGGGAAGGTCCCTTACCGGCGTCATCAGTACGCCACGGCGTCCGTGCTGCGCGTCGATGTGATGACGCTGTGGGATGACACGCGCTCACTCGACAGCGTCACCGACCTGTCCAAAGCGGAGATCGTCACGGTCTATCCACACCGCCACGTCGTACCGACCGACCTGTGGCGAGAGATGTGCGAGCGGGCCCGAGAGCGCATCGACATCCTCGTGTACGCAGGCATCGGGCTGGCGGAGGACCCACGCTTCCTGACGGTTCTCAAGGCCAAGTCGAAGGACGTGCCCATACGCGTCCTCATGGGCGACCCAACCTGCGAGGCCGTGATCCGACGCGGCATCGACGAGGGCCACCGCATCATGGACGGCAAGATCCGCAACGCACTGTTCAACTACCGCCCGCTGTTCACCAGTCATCCGGAGATCACATTCCGACTGCATGACACCGTGCTGTACAACTCGATCTACCGTGTGGATGACGAGATGCTGGTCAACACGCATGTGTACGGCATCGGCGCCTACATGGCTCCGGTCCTCCACTTACGGCGACTCCCTGGGGGCGGGCTGTTCGACACCTTCGCCAATAGCCTCCATCAGACCTGGGAAGGCGCAAGGCCAGTGACCGACGCAGACATCACAGGAGCGTGAGCCATGGGACGTATCGATTACCTGCACGATCCGGATGCCCCGCCGGCCAACTCGGTCGTCCCCTCTGTGGTGGCCTTCGTGCAGAACGAGGCGGGCCAGGTGCTGATGATCCGGCGGTCCGATAACGGCCGTTGGGCGCTGCCGGGTGGCGGACACGATGTGGGGGAGTCCATCAGCGACACCGTCGTACGTGAGGTGTGGGAAGAGACGGGCATCAAGACCGAAGTCATCGAGATGTCCGGCATCTACACCGACCCGGGCCACGTGATGCAGTACGACGATGGCGAGATCCGTCAGCAGTTCAGCATCTGCTTCCGCGCGCGACCGATCGGCGGCGAGCTGCGTACGAGCAACGAGACGACGGAGGTCCGCTGGGTAGACCCAGCGGACCTGTCGAAGCTCGACGTCCACCCCACCATGCGGTTGCGCATCGAGCACGGGATGGACCGGACGCGGCAGGCGCCCTACATCGGCTGACGCTTAGCCGCGGTGAGTTGCTCGAGCACGCGCGAGGTGCATGCGAGGATCTCCGGCTCGGCCCGGCGGATGAATGTGCCGATCAGGCTGTCTGGGCCGTACCGCCCGGCGATCTCGTTGATCCGGTCGATCGGGTTGGTCGATGTGCCGCCCGGCGTGGTGTTCATGTCGCAGTAGCAGAGCGCGTCGTTCAGCTGCTCGCTTTCACGAGGGAACTCGGCTTCCAACTCCGCACGCAGTCCGCGAGCTTCGGCTTCCATCCACGCACAGGAGTGGTGGGCGACGAGATTGATGATTCGCGGGTCGGCGTGCGCTACGTCCCGGAGATATCGGGCCCCGTCCAGCGGGTGCAGGCCCGTCTTGACCAAGTCCGGCGAGTAACCGATGTCATGGAGCACGGCGGCAGCCTCCAACAGCTCGGCGTCTCGTCCGAGGATGAGCGCGATGGACCGCGCTCGCTGGGCTACCCCGCGGGAGTGCTCCCACCGTCGGGGCAACGGCTCGGCGAGCAGCGACTTGGCGAGGTCGTAGGCCCATTCCGTGAGGTTCGACAAGCTAAGACCGCCCCTTTCGATTCGGCACGGTCCGGACGGTCCGCACCCTGCCCTGCCCGGTGCTCGCCAGAACGCCAGCGGCTTCCAGTTTGTCGAGCGCCTTGGTCACGGTGGGACGCGAGACCCCGAATCGATCGGCCAGAGCGGACGCGCTGTGGAAGGCGTCCCCCTCTTTGAGCCCGTCCTCCGCGACGACGTCGACGATGCGTTCATGGAGAGGGCGGCGGTCCACGTGCTCGCCTGCCCGTACAACACGCCACCGTCCACCTGGTACGGGCTCGGCAACGCCCTCCTGCCGGAGTACTTCAAACGCCCGGAGGACAACCCCGCGCGAGACCCCGTGGCGCTTCATGAGGTCGGCGACCGCCGGCAGCTTCTCCATCTCCGGATTCCGTGCGACCAGAGCCTGCACTTCCGCCGCGATCTCCAGGAAAGTCCCCCGTGGGCTCACCTGCTGCGTCACTCGCTCACCCCTCCTGCCGGATCCAGACAAGTCATGAGAGTCAAGGGTGGCACGCCCAGACTCTTGCTGGTTGGTCGCCTCCACTGCTTCCCTTCTCTGACGACACAAGGCGGCTAGTCTCGAGGGTGCTCGATCGACGATCGTTGAGCTTATTCAGCGGTGACGCTTCAGGGTGGGAAGCAGCCTGCGAAGCAGATGGTGCCCCCGCAATAATTTTCGCAGGGGCACCATTGACCGGTTAGAGCCTCACGGCTATTGCCCGGTGAGCATGCTTCCAGGTTCCGCGGAACGCCGCTACACTCCGGGCTCTTCTTCGTAGAGTTCTCCGGTGAAATGCCCCTTCACCCATTGGATTCGCGTCGGCCTGAAGCCGGTTCCTGCGTGAAAGTATTCTTCCACTGTTGCCCGAATGACCGGAAGGGGCAATGCGCTGATCCGGTTAAAATAGGTAGGGCAATCCGGATCAGCCAGGACTCGAGGGTCCGACTCTGGCGGGCTCGGGTTCAGTGAGACCCACGGATGGCTAGCGACATCAACGCCAGCCGATTCACTTATCCGCTGGGCGAGTTGGCCATCGCAGTACCATAGGACACCGCCGTACCCTACGGAATGGTCAACGCTAATCGAAAGCACATTATCTGGCACCGACATCGCGTTATACGGGACCCGAACTCCATCGACGACTTGAAGGGCGACATCTACGAAGGGGGCGGAGTTGGGGTGTGGGGAGAAAACCTTGTCAAGGTACTGGCACATCTCCCTTTCGGTGCCCAAGTACAGGGGGTCTCGCCCGAGTACCTTCAGTGTCATGGAGACGTCACCCTAATTCCTCGCAAAACAACCTTCCCTCCGGGGTAGTACACAGTCAGTGTCGAGCCGAGCGGGAGGATCTGCGCTACCGCCATCTCGCAGTTCATCGCCTTACTGCATACGCCGCGATTGTTATTGATTGCGACTACTGCATGCTGTATTCCATTCTGCTGCATCCAGACCGCATACTTGGTTTCCACGTGGGAGGCTGGGGGGTACTTGGCCTTACCTGGTGGGAACCCTGGCTTTCCGCGCAGCATCCTTTGCGCCTCAACAAAAAGCGGATCGTCGTAGGAATTACCTTCGCCATCATACCACTTCTCACCGCTTTTCAGTTGCTCAATACCTGGCGGCAGATCAGGGATTGGATTTCCATCGGCGTCGAACAGTTCCCCGACGGTCCTGTCGCCAGCATTCCACCCGGGGAGGCGGTCGAGGATCTTCCGCATTTTGCTGCAAAGATCATCACTGCTTGCCGCTGCTCGCTGCACTGCGCCTGTAGCGCAGGCGACAGCCTTACGGGTGGCGCGCCAATTCTTGAGCCAGTCGACGGCGTCGTCGATTGCCTTGCCGACGAGTTTGGCTTTGCCTACTGGAGTAGCGCCGACGACGGCCATGATGCAGCCAGCGGCCGTTGGTTTATCGATGCAGGCCTGAATGTCGGCCATGCTCGACATGTCCCAGACGAGACCCTTGATGTTGCTGGGCTTCGTGAACCATTGCACGGTCCGCCCCCACAGCGTCGCGCACATTGGGGGAAGAGGGACCCAAGGGTGCTGGTAGCAGCGCTCCTTGGGTTTTTCTTGGGATTTCCGATCTTCTTCTGCGGCCTTGCGTTGGGCCTCCATTTCCTGCTCGGCCAGTTCGCGGGTTTTCGTCCAGGCGGCCGCGGCCTCCCTGGCGGCCTGCTCCGCAGTCATACCTGCGGCGAGAGCAGACTCGAGGGCCGCGTCGGCGGAGTCCTGGGCTCTGCGTGCCGAGTCGCGGGCGTAGGAGGCAGAGAATTCGGCATCTGCAGCCGAGTCCGCCGCTGCGTCGGCATCTGCATCGGCGCGGTTGGCAGCATTGCGTGCAGTGGCTGCCGAGGCGGCTGCGTCGGCTGCACTTTGTTCTGCGTCATCCGCGGAGGCATCGGCTTGGTCCGCATAGCCCTTGGCATCGGCGGCGGACTTGTCTGCCCTGGCCTTGGCGTCGTTTGCCTCGTCAGCGGCGTTGCGGGCAAGCGCTGCGGCTTGGGCGGCTTTCCAGGCGTTCTCATGGGCTTTGGCCTGGATCAGGTCGCCCTGGTGCAGAAGACCTGCGACCTGATGGATGTGGGTGGTGGCGAGGTCGTCTTTGCGTTGGGCGGTGTACTGGCCGGTGGTGACGAATTCGTGGATCAGCTCGGGCGGGCCGGCGAGTGCGATCTCGGCGGCCGCCTTGACCTCGGGGCCGCCGTGAGTGGCCCGTTCGGCGGTGACGACCTTCTCATCGTTGAGTCGCTGATCGTACTGACCGATGTGCAGGAATGACGCGAGCGCCTTGCCGGTGCCGTCGGCAAGCGCGGCTTCAGCTGCCTTCTGAACGCCTGGGCCGCCGGTGTTGGTCAGTCGGGTGACCTCGACACTCATGTCGATTCGGCCGGCGTCGTACTGTCCGGTGGTGTAGAAGGCCTCGATCTGCTCCTGTGTGCCCTTGAGCGCTTCAGCTGCTGCCGTGCGCACGGGTTCATACGGGCTTTGGGTGCTCAGGGCGACAACGCGCTCGCGCACGTCGCTGTGGTTGGCCTCTTTCCACCGGGTGCGCAGGTAGTCGAGAACATCCTGGTCAGTTCCCGACAACGCGCGGGCGGCCGCCTCTCGATGCCAGGGACCGAGCAACTTCAGGGCTTGCATCGCCAGTTCGCGGCCCTTGTCCGCGGTCGCTGCGATGTCGACGTCGGGGCGGGCGGCCTCCACAGCGAGCTCTGCGGCTTTCCCATCCAGCGACAAGGCCTTGACCTGCTCAGCTGCGGATGTGGAGATCTCCGCTTCCGACTTGGTCTTCTGCGATCGCGCTCGTTCAACCGCCGCGTCCCTGCGCGTCTCCAGGTTGGCGGCCTCGGTCTCCCGCGCCAGAGCGAAGACGTCCTTGGCCTTGTTCACGGCAGCCGTTGAAGCGTCAGCCGCAACCTTTGCCGCATCGGCGTTCTTCTGCGCTGTTGCGGCGTATCTGGTGGCGTCACCGGCGTACTTGGCGGCGTCTTCGGCGTAATCAGCGGCCTTGTCCGCGTGCCCTGCGGCCGAGTTGGCGGCGTCACGAGCCCCATAGGCAGCGGTGGCCGCGCGGCGCGCCAGAGCGGCCGAGCGGTCAGCCGCGCGGTCGGCAGCATCGGCGTGACGACGCGCCTCGGCAGCCGCCAGGCGCGCCTCCTCGGAGTGCGCGCCTGCGGCGTCCGCGTGTGTGTTTGCCTCCTCGGCGGCATCTGCCGCCGCGCGTGCGTTGTCAGAGGCGCCCTTGGCCGCATCCGAGGCAACGGCAGCGGCGGCGGACGCTATGCCGGCGTTCTCCGCTGCGACAGCGGACTTGCGGGCTGCATCGGCTGCGGCACGGGCCTCAACCGCTGCCGCGTTGGCCTCGTCCGCGTTGCCCTCGTCCTTGGCAGCGGCGATCGCCGCATTATGTGCCTTATTCGCGGCATCCGATGCAAGACCAGCGGCCGATGCAGTCTGCGCGGCAGCGATCGCAGCACGCCAGGCCGCACGGCTTGCAGCATCCGCAGCACCGATGGCTTCCTGGGCCGCTTCCGCCGCACCGCGCGCCGCATCGGCGGCCTGCTTGGACTTGATGGCGGCCGTCTTCGAGTCGTCCTTGGCCGCCTCGGCCTCGTCAGCGGCCTTGACCGCTGCCTCCCTGGCCAAGTCGGACGCCTTGACGGCCTTCGCGGAAGCTTCCTGTGCCTCCTTCGTAGCGTCTTCGGCCTGCTTGCCTGCCTGTTCGGCCTGCTTGATCAAGTCTGCGATCGAAGCATGCTCCGTGTCCCTGTCGCGGGCAATGAACTGCCCGATGTTCAGGAACTCGAAGATGTCCTCAGGCGTGCCCTCCAACGCAACTTCCGCGGCCGCCTGCACATTTGGACCCCCCGATGTGGCCAGCCGGGTCACCTCGACGAGGTTGTCCTGCTCTTCCGCCTCGGAGTAACCCGTCGAAAGGAACAGCTCGCGATCGTCGTAGGTGCCCTTGAGAGCGGCTTCGCCTGCCTCCCGCACACCCCGGCCGCCGCTATTGATCATGCGGACGATGTCGACCTTGCGGTCCTCGTCCAACGGGGCCTCGAAGCCGTCGAAGAGAAACTGCTCCAGCTCGGCAGGCGATTTTGTAAGGGCAGTCTCGGCTTCCTCCCGAAGACCGCGACCACCCGTCATTACCAGCCGAACGGTCTCGACAAGGTTGTCCGAATGCTGGATGGCCGGAGCATCCTCAAAGAACTTCTGAATCGCCGTGTCATCGCCCAACAGGGCCTGCTCCGCGGCCGCTTGAAGGCCAGGGCCACCGGTTTCCCAGTACGCGACGATCTGGGCGCGAAGGTCTGCGGAGGACGCCGCAGGCGCCTCGGCGGCCACAGCCGCCGGCGCACCGAGCAATCCCGACAGCATGACCGCAGAGAGTAGAGCCCGAAGTCCCATTCTTCTTGCGGAAAATCTGTGCAACGGTCTCGAGCCAGAGGCCCGACCATGTATTCGCCGTTTCACTCGGCGACCCCTCCTTCAATATTCGGAAAGGCCCAGCCGGTCATAGCGCAGCGGCAACGAAATGGACAGAAAGAACCCTGTGAATTCGTTCGACAAGCAAGGAATCGGACGTCCCATTGCTGTATCCGCGCTTGGCTGGAGCCGCCCGAGCGTACACCGCACATTCTGCTGGCCGACGCCTGCCACGTGCACTAACTCTAGTTCAAGCGGGGGCAGTTCCAGGTGATCCCGAATCGTTACCTGCGACTACTTGCCCCACTTGGGGTCGAGTGTCGCCATTGTCTGCAAGCCCGTCTTCGGCCCTATCTGTCAGGCTTTGAAGCCGCTCTCGACAAGTAAAGATCAACCCCTCGGATGACGGGTGGTAAATGGTTGTACTACACCCCTGAATTCCCGTGTGGCATGAGTCACATCCCCCGAGTTGCTCGCACTTGAAGGCGTGATTGACTTCGCTTCAAAAATTGGCGGGACCAACACCCCCGCCCCATGCGAAAGGTGCAAAGCGGTGCTCTCGCGCAAACTTCTATTTCTTGGCGTGTCCTCAGCCCTGGTCGTCGCAGCTACGTCCTTCGGTGTGGCGCAGGCTGGCACCAGCAACGGTGCGTCGGCGGCTGAAGTGGCCGAAATGCCTGTCGCGGTAGAGGACTTCAACTACCCAGGCGCGGCCAAGATCCAGGAGGAGACTGGCGCCATCCTGAAGCGAGGCGACGGTCACCTCATCATGACGGCCTGCGACGGAACCGAGGACATCCTTATCCGTGCCCGCCCCCTCGTGGGGCAGAACGAGTTCTGCTTCGACGTCACGGCCAAGCCGGCCTTCCTCACCCTTGAGATCCCCGAGGCGTACTCCATCCGTCCCGAGACCGACACGGTGGAGACCACCATCAAGGGCCGCGACAGCGGTACGGAAACCGTCTTTGATGCAGTTCCCAACAAGACCACAGGTTTCGGCGAGTCTGGCAGCACCGGTGAGGTCAGCACTCTCATCGAACTACGCGTCAACAGCTGATCCTTGGCGGGCTGCTGTCTTCGCCGGGCCCTGCGTCACCAACCTCGGGATGTAGTAGGCAGGCCCGCCGTCAGAGGGGGCACGCTCCTTCTGTATGGCAGGCAGCAGGTACGCCGTCACTCAGCATGCATCCGTCGCTCCTGCATCTGTTACCGCGGTTACATCGAGGGTAATCAAGGGCCTCAGGCTTCGCTGGTTCTACGTCCGTGCGACCGGCACCGACGGCTACATGCCGACGAAGTCGCGGAGACGTCCGTCCTCTTCCACCGCAGCCGCAGGCCGCCCTCCTGAATTCGAGCGCGGTCTCAACAGGTGAGTTGCGGCGATGGGCCACTATCGAGCCACCGGCGACCCAAGTGCGGGTTACCGGTCGGGAATCAGATCAAGGAACTTGAACGTGTCTAAGTCTCGTCCGCGCATAGTGTTGATGGCTGCCGCGCTCGCGGCCGCCGTCGGCTCCGGCGTCCTCGCCGGCTACTCTGCCCAGGCCGTCGTGGGCGTCCCTGCCACGGGTGCCGATTTCGCTTTTACCGCTCGCCTTTCCATTGGCGATGGCGAGCGCGCCTGTTCAGGCGCGCTGGTGGATCCGCAGTGGGTTCTGACCGCAGCGAGCTGCTTCGCTGCTGACCCGCAGGCCGGCTTCGACATACCGGCAGGCGTCCCGGCCAAGGCCACCACGGTCACCGTGGGCACTGCTGCGGGTACTGCCATTCCGGTGACTGAGCTCGTGCCTCGCACCGACCGGGATGTGGTGATGGCCAAACTTGCCACCCCTGTAGGCGACATCCCTCCAGTCGTCGTCGGCAGCACAGCCCCGACCGCTGGTGAGCAACTACGGGTCGCCGGATTCGGGCGCACCAAGACGGAGTGGGCACCGTCGGGGCTTCATACTGCCGCCTTCGGTGTGGACTCTGCCGACGCGACCACGCTTGCCATCTCGGGCAAGAGCGCCACCGACGCGATCTGTGCGGGTGACACCGGCGGTCCCGCTCTGCGCGAGAAGGACGGCAAGGTCGAGCTCGTCGCTCTCAACACCCGTTCCTGGCAGGGCGGGTGCTTCGGATCCGAGGAGACCCGCACCGGCGCCTTGGAAACCCGCGTCGATGACATCGGCAGCTGGATCCGGCAGATTCGAGCCCTCCCGCAGGAGTCCCAGACCACCTCGGGGGACTTCAACGGCGACGGCAAGGAAGACATCGCCGCGTTCTACAACAACGGAACAGCTGCGGACGGGAAGAAGCTCTCCTCCCTCTACATATTCACGAGCACCGGTTCCGGGTTCAAGGCGCCGGTGAAGGCGTGGACCAGTACGGGCAGCTTCAGCTGGGACGCCAGCAAGCTGACCTCGGGCGACTACACCGGCGACGGCAAGGCCGACGTCGGCATCCTGTACGACGGTGGGACCGTTGACGGGAAGAGCACCACCTCGCTCTACACGTTCACGAGCACTGGTTCCGGGTTCAAGGCGCCGGTGAAGGCGTGGACCAGCCCGGGCAACTTCAGCTGGGACGCCAGCAAGGTCACCTCGGGCGACTACACCGGCGACGGCAAGGCCGACGTCGGCATCCTGTACAACGGTGGGACCGTTGACGGGAAGAGCACCACCTCGCTGTTCACCCTCAGCAGCTCCGGCACCGGCTTCAACGCCGCGGTAAAGGCGTGGACCAGCCCGGGCAACTTCAGCTGGGATGCCAGCAAGGTCACCTCGGGCGACTACACCGGCGACGGCAAGGCCGACGTCGGCATCCTGTACAACGGTGGGACCGTTGACGGGAAGAGCACCACCTCGCTGTTCACCCTCAGCAGCTCCGGCACCGGCTTCAACGCCGCAGTAAAGGAGTGGACCAGTAGCGGCAGCTTCAGCTGGGACGCCAGCAAGCTGACCTCGGGCGACTACACCGGCGACAAGAAGGCCGACGTCGGCATCCTGTACGACAACGGCACCGCCACGGACGGCAAGAAGCTCTCCTCGCTGTTCACGTTCACCAGCACCGGAACCGGCTTCAACGCACCGGCCAAGCAGTGGGCCAGCACCGGCAGCTTCAGCTGGGACGCCAGCAAGCTGACCTCGGGCGACTACACCGGCGACAAGAAGGCCGACGTCGGCATCCTGTACGACAACGGCACAACGGCTGACGGCCGCAAGGTCGATTCCCTGTTCACATTCACCAGCACCGGCCCCGCGATCAACGCACCGGTCAAGCAGTGGCAGGACAGCGTCAACTAGCGCCCGAACACAGCATGGAGGATGACAGTCAGGGTGTAGAGCCTGCGCTCACAGGGGGTCGGCTACCCCCGGAACACCTAAAACCGTCGCCCTCACCCGCAGCACCGAGCAGCACAAAGCAGCACTCGGTTCGCATTGGTGACAACGGTTCTGTCCTGCGACCCTCTTGGGGCGTGGGGCAGAACCGTGAAGTTTCTGTCGGTCGCGAGCAACTGGAGACGGAGGCCTCTTTGCCTGACTGGCCGTACCGACCAGGCTGCATTGCCTCACCGGTGGACCTGCGATTTCAGCGTGCGCTTACTGCAGGGAGTGAGCTGGGAGTGGATCAAGGAAACTGCACCAGGCAGCACCGACATTGACCAACGCACGCCAATGCCTTGACCTGCACAAATAGAGAAGCGTGCACGTCGCGGATCTCGTCCTACCGAATTGTGGTCCAGGTGGCCGCGGGTTCAAGTCCCGTCACTCACCCTGATGGATCGGGGCCCGGTTCGCGCAAGCGGACCGGGCCCCGATCTTTTTCGTGCGTGCGGCTGTCCGGGGTGATCAGCGCAGCCGCAGTACGAGGTGGAGTGTGCTCTCCGCCACGATGCCGTAGTCGGCCAGGGTGCGTCCGTCCTCCAGCTGCTTGCCCGCGAAGATCAGGCGCTGCTGGTCCGGCGGAATGCCTTCGCTGTCCTGGATCAGCGCCTTGACCTGCTCGACCGTGGAGCCGAGCTCGGTGCACACGGTGATCGTCTTGCCCGTGAGGGTCTTGATATGGATGGGCACCAGCTCCTGCTCGGCGTCGCCGCCGATGCTGATGCCGATGCTCACCGCGGCGCGCGGCTCGCAGGCGTTCGGCTCTGCTGAGACCGCGGACGCGGGAGACGCCACCGCAAGGCCCATGGCGGCGAGGCTCGCGGCGGTCACGGCGATACGCAGGATCATGAAGTCCCTTTCGTGGACGGGCCTCCAGCGTGCGACGAGATCGCAGCCGCCACATCCGGAGCCCGGCCAATCGTGTCCCCTGGTCCCCCACCCGCCGCACGCCGCACGCCGGGCCCCGGTGTCCCCGCCGGCCACGCGCTACGGGCTCGGAGCCTCGCCTGCGAGGTGCTGCCCGCCGCCCCACGACGGACCCCAGGCCGGGTCGTGCCAGGGACCGCTCGTCAAGCCGGCGAGGAGACGGCGCGCGGTGTGCGGGGCCGTGGCGGGTGGTGTGCCCGTCGCGGTCAGGGCGGCCGTGAGGCGGGGCGGTGCCTCGGCGGGTACGTGCGGTTCGTCGAGGAGGGGCAGCAGCAACAGGAGCCGGGCGTGCGGGTCCCGGGCTCCGGCGGCGTCGAGCGCGGGGGCGTCCGCGATCCTGACGATTTCCGTCCACGGCAGTCCGGGTCCCACTCGCTCCCCTTCCCACTGAGCGAACTGCTGGGCGTGCGGCCGGCCCGGATACGTGGCCAAGAAGTCGATGCCCTCGTCCCCCTCGAGGTTCCGGTACACGACCACCACGCCGGACCCGTCCGCCGCCCGCACCCGGAACACCGGCCAGCGCTCGGGGTCGCACAGGGTCTCCTGGAGCTCATCGACGTCGGCGCCGTCGTCACCGAACCACTCGGGAACAGGCCGCTCCGCGCCGGGCGCGCGGGGGCACAGCCCGAGCAGGTGGGTCGACCAGAAGCCCGGCCGCTTCAGGAGCGGTTCACCAGCTGTCAGCGGCCCGCCCTCGTATCCCTTGATGCGCATGTCCGCAGCCTGCCATCGGCGACTGACAACGCCCGTGCGGGATTGCCGACTTCGATCGCTCGACAACCCCGCACGGGGCGCACCTCAGACCCCCACGTCGTACGCTCTCCCCTCCCCCACCGCCCCCAGCTTCTGCGGATTGGCGACATTGTGGATGGCCGAGATGCGGCCCACCTCGTCGAAGTCGAAGGTGACCGTGGCGATCACGCGGTCCGGGGACGTGAAGAGCATGCCCGGGGCGCCGTTGATCTCCGCGAGGCGGGCGGTCATGTCGGCCGGCGCGACACCCTGGTAGCTGACCGTGCCGATCGCCGCGAACCACGAGGCCACCGTGGCCGCGCCGACGACCGGCTTCAGGGCCTGGCGGACCTTGCCGCCGCCGTCGGTCCACAGGGTGACGTCCGGGGAGAGCAGTTCCATGAGGGTGTTCATGTCGCCGCCCGTCGCCGCGGCCAGGAAGCGTTCGGTGGCGGCGCGCTGCCGGGACGGGTCGGCGCGGAAGCGGGGGCGGCGGGCCGCGACGTGTTCGCGGGCGCGATGCGCGGCCTGCCGTACCGAAGGCTCGGAACGGTCGAGCGCCTCGGCTATTTCGGCGTGGCTGAAGGCGAAGACCTCCTTGAGCACGAACACCGCGCGCTCCAGGGGAGAGAGCGTCTCCAGGACGACCAGCATCGCCATGGAGACGGATTCGGCGTCCGTCACCGCCTCGGACGCGTCGGGCTGCGTGAGGATCGGCTCCGGCAGCCAGGGGCCCACGTACGTCTCGCGCTTGTGGCGTGCGGAGCGCAGCCGTTCGAGGGCCACGTTGGAGACGATGCGCGTCAGATACGCCTTGGGGTCCGCGACCTGCGCGCGGTCCGCGGCCGACCACTTCAGCCACGCGTCCTGCACGGCGTCCTCGGCGTCGGCCGCGCTGCCGAGCAGCCGGTAGGCGATGGAGAAGAGCAGCCGGCGGTGCTCCTGGAAGGTGTCGGTGGTCGGCGCCTGGTGCGCGCTCATGGCTGGTCTTCTCCTGTGCGGTCGAGGGCTTCTTCGGATTGCACGAGCTTCGCCGGCTTTCAACTGCCGTACGTCAACTCTCACTTGGTGCGTGTGAAGCGGCCGCCGCGCGGCCAGAAGGCGCCCGACGCGGGCATCTTCCTCATCCGGGCGTACGTCGGCCACGGCGAGGCGGTCACCGTCTCCTTGTAGCGCACGGCCGTGCGCCCGGTCAGGGAGATCCGCCGTGCGCTGCCGTCGGGCCGCGTGAACTGCACCACCGCGTCACCGCGGCCGAGGCTGACGGGCGTGTGGTAGTAGCCGAAGCGGAAGGGCTTGGGGTCCCGGCCCCTGAGCATCCGGTCGATGCCGAGCGCCGCGTGCACGCCTGTGGGCATGCCGCCCTGGCAGGTGCCGTGCATCACGCCGTACCCCTGGCGGACGGCGGCCGCGTCGCCGATCGCGTAGACGTCCGGGTGCGAAGTCGAGCGCAGGGAGCGGTCGGTGACGATCCGGCCGCGCTCGTCCACGTCGAGTCCGGCCGCGGCGGCCAGGGGCGCGGCCCGGGTGCCGCCCACCCAAAGCACCGCGTCCGCCGCGAGCGATTCCCCGCCGGCGAGTTCCACGGCACCGGGGAGCACCTTCGCCAGCTCGGCGCCGGCGCGGACCTCGATGCCGAGGCGGTCGAGGGCGGCCCGGAGGTACGTGCGGGCCTTGCGGCCCAGGTCCGCACCCGGCTCCGTACGGCCGACGAGGATCACCTTCAACTGCGGGTGTCGTTCGGCGAGTTCGGCGGCCGACTCGATGCCGGTCAGACCCGCGCCCGCGACGACCACCGTGCCGCCGTCGCCGATCCGGGCGAGGCGGTCGGCGAGCAGCTCCGCGTCCTGCGCCCCGTCCAGGGTGTACGCGTGGTCCTCGGCCCCCGGGACCGAAGCCGTGTCGGCCACGGTTCCGAGTCCGTACACGAGGGTGTCGTAGGCGAGTTCGCGGTCGTCGTCGATGCGTACGGTCTTCGCGGCCGCGTCGATCGCGGTAACCCAGCCGCGCACGAACCGCGCGCCGGTGCCGTCGAGCAGCTCGGGGACGGCGAGTTCGGCAGTCGGCTGACCGGTGGCCGTCATGTGCAGCCGCATCCGCTCGGTGAAGCGCTCCGTGGCGTTCACGACGGTGATCTGTACGCCGCCGCGCTTGTGCGCACGGGCGGCGAGCTGGACGGCCGCGGCCGTTCCCGCGTACCCCGCGCCCAGGATCACCACTCGGTGCGTTCCGTTCTCCCGTGCGTTCATCGCTGTCCCCTTCCGGCTCCGTCGTGCTGACGACCACCAGATGGGAGCGGGCGGCCCGAACGTGACACGGGGCGGATGTGACGCCCGCCACACCTCTCGTCAGGACGACGCCCGTACGACCAACTCCGTGGGCAGGACGACCTGCTCACGGGTCAGCTGGCGGGCCGACCGCGGCTGGTGCGCGTCCACCGAGGCGATCTCCGCGAGGAGCAGCCGGGTCATCTCGCGGCCCATCTCCTCGATGGGCTGGCGGACGCTGGTCAGCGGCGGGTCCATATGGCGGGCGATCGCCGAGTCGTCGAAGCCGACCAGGGACACGTCCTCGGGGATACGCCGTCCCTGCTCGCGCAGGATCTGGCGGGCACCCGAGGCCATCACGTCGGACGCGGCGAAGACGGCGTCCAGGTCCGGGCGGCGGCGCAGCAGTTCGGACATCGCGCGACGGCCGCCCTCCTCCGTGAAGTCGGCCGGCTCGACGAGGCTCTCGTCCTCCTCGAGACCGGCCTCGGAGAGCGCCGCGCGGTAGCCGTCAAGGCGGCGCTGGGCGCCGTAGACGTCCAGGCGGCCGGTGATCGTGGCGATCCGGGTGCGGCCGCGGCCGAAGAGGTGGCCGATGGCCGCCTTCGCGCCTTCGAAGTTGTCCGAGTCGACGGAGGCCAGGGGTTCGGAGGCCGAACGGCGGCCGCTGACCACGGCGGGGATATGGAGATCCTCGATCAGGTCGGGCAGCGGATCGTCCGCGTGGACGGAGACGAGGAGCACACCGTCGACGCGCTGGGCCGCCAAGTACTGTGCCAGGCGCCGACGTTCGCGGTCTTTGCTCGCAAACGTCAGAAGCAGCTGGACCTCGGTCTCGGCGAGGGCGACGCCCACCCCGTGGATGATGTCCGAGAAGTAGGGCTCGGCGAAGAAACGGCCCTCGGGTTCCGGGACCACCAGGGCGATCGCGTCCGTACGGTTCGCGGCCAGCGCACGGGCCGCCGTGTTCGGAACATAACCGAGCTCGGCCACGGCCGCCTCGACGGCCGCGCGCGTCCGTTCACTGACGCGAGGCGAGCCGTTGATGACCCGGGAGACCGTGCCACGGCCGACGCCGGCACGGGCCGCGACCTCCTCGAGCGTGGGCCTGCCCCCGCTCCTGGCCCGTCCCCCCACCCGAGGTTGACGGATCGTCATGCGTGCCTCCCCATCGGCGTATGAACCATCGGCGCGCTCGACGACCCGTGCATGGACCATCGTGCGTATGCCCGAAACTTCGACCACCCGGGCGAAAACTAACAGCCGGATAACCGATTCGGCTCCGTCCGTCCGGTCTCTTGACACTCTCCGGCCCAGCCGGGACTCTTCAACTCATCACACATGGGAGCGCTCCCACCGTACCTGGCTCATACACAACCCGCACGTTCCCGCCCGAGCCGCACAATGAAATCCCCCCACAGCACGAGAGAGTTGGCCGGGAGTCGGCACGTCAGGGCACAAGGAGGACGCAATGCGCATGAGGCACCGAACGTCCCGTCAGGCTGTGGCCTTCGCGGCCGTAGCAGCGTTGGGCGTGGGGCTGCTGGCCGGCTGCGCCGAGGACTCGAAAGAGCCCGGCGGTTCCGGCGACTCGGGCAAGAAGGACGCGAAGGGCAAGACCACCATCACGGTGGGTGTCTTCGGCGCCTTCGGCCTCAAGGAGGCCGGTCTCTACGACCAGTACATGAAGGAAAACCCCGACATCGTCATCGAGCAGACGTCGGTGGAGCGGAACGAGAACTACTACCCCGCACTGCTCACGCACCTCGCCTCGGGCAGCGGACTCGCCGATATCCAGGCCATCGAGGTCAACAACATCGCGGAGATCACCGCGACGCAGTCCGACAAGCTCATGGACCTCGGCAAGGTCAGCGGCGTCGACAAGAACAACTTCCTTGACTGGAAGTGGGCGCAGGGCACCAGCAAGGACGGCAAGACGGTCGCCCTCGGCACGGATGTCGGCCCGCAGGGGATCTGCTACCGCAAGGACCTGTTCCAGAAGGCCGGGCTGCCCACCGACCGTGAGAAGGTCGGCGCGCTGTGGGCCGGCGACTGGAACAAGTACCTCGAGGTCGGCAAGCAGTTCAAGGCGAAGGTGAAGGACGCCGCCTTCGTCGACGGCGCGCAGAACGTGATGGCCGCCGTGCACGGCAGCAGCGAGAACCGCTTCTACGACAAGAGCGGCGAGGTCATCTACAAGACCAACCCGGTCGTCAAGGAAGGCTGGGACCTCGCCGCCGAGTTCGCCGAGGCGGGCCTGTCGGCGAAGCTGCAGAGCTTCACCCCCGGATGGGACTCGGGCTTCGCCAACGGTGACTTCGCCACGATCTCCTGCCCGGCGTGGATGCTCGGCTACATCAAGGACAAGGGCGGCGCCAAGGCCGAGGGCAAGTGGGACGTCGCCGCGGCGCCCAAGCCCAGCAACTGGGGCGGCTCCTTCCTCACCGTGCCCGAGGCCGGCAAGAACAAGGAAGAGGCGGCCAAGCTCGCCGCCTGGCTGACGGCTCCCGAGCAGCAGGCCAAGTTCTTCGCCGAGCGGGCCAGCTTCCCGAGCGCCAAGGCCGCGTACGAGCTGCCCGAGGTCAAGGACGCCAAGCACGCGTACTTCGGCAACGCTCCCATCGGTGAGATCTTCGCGAAGGCCGCGGAAGGCACCCCGGTGCAGATCCTCGGTCCGAAGGACCTGATCATCGCGCAGAACCTCGCGGATGTGGGCATGCTCCAGGTCGACCAGAAGGGCACAGACCCCGATGCGGCCTGGGACAAGGCAGTGAAGTCGATCGACAACGCGCTGGATCAGTAAATGGTGAATCAGTACGAGACCACCGCGGCCCCCCGGGGGGAGGGGGCCGCGGCCCCGCGCGTCGACAAGGCGCCGCCGAGCGCCAAGGAGCAGAAGTCGCGGACGTGGCGCAGCCGTCGCTACCGCTGGGACATGAAGTTCAGCCCGTACGCGATGCTCCTCCCGTTCTTCCTCTTCTTCCTCGCCTTCGGGCTCTTCCCGCTGCTCTACACCGGCTGGGCCTCTCTGCACCGGGTCTCGCTGACCGACCCCAACAACATGGAGTGGCTGGGGTTCAAGAACTTCACCCGGCTGCTCGAGGACGAGTTCTTCTGGAACGCGCTGAAGAACACCGTCACCATCGGCCTGATCTCCACCGTGCCGCAGCTGGTCATGGCCCTGGGGATCGCGCATCTGCTCAACTACAAGCTGCGCGGCTCCTGGTTCTTCCGGGTCGCGGTCCTGACCCCGTACGCCACCTCGGTGGCCGCGGCGACCCTGGTCTTCGTCCTGCTCTTCGGACGCGACTACGGGATGATCAACTGGGGCCTCGGCCTGGTCGGGATCGACAACATCGACTGGAAGAACGGGACATGGACCTCGCAGCTCGCGGTGTCCACGATCGTGATCTGGCGCTGGACGGGCTACAACGCGCTGATCTATCTGGCCGCGATGCAGTCCATCCCCAACGATCTGTACGAGTCGGCGGCGCTCGACGGGGCCACGCGCTGGCAGCAGTTCTTCCATGTGACGCTGCCGTCGCTGCGGCCCACGATCCTGTTCACCTGTGTGGTCTCGACGATCGGCGCGACGCAGCTCTTCGGTGAGCCGCTGCTGTTCAACGACGGGGCCTCGCCGACCGGCGGCTCGGACCATCAGTTCCAGACGCTGGGGCTTTATCTGTACGAGCAGGGCTGGGTGAATCTGCATCTGGGCCGTGCCTCGGCCATCGCCTGGGCGATGTTCCTGATCCTGCTGCTGGTCGCCGCGGTCAACTGGCTGATCTCATGGCGGCTGCGCAAGAGCGAAGGGAGGGCCTGATGAGCGCCATCGTCACCGACCGGGTGCCCACGGATGAGCAGCAGAGCCGTCCTGTGAAGAAGCCGCGCAAGAGCAAGGCCGGCAAGACGCTGTACGGCGGCAAGTGGACGTATCTGGTCCTGATCGTGGTCACCGTCCTGTCCTTGTTCCCGCTGGTGTGGACGGCGATCGCGGCTTCGCGCAACAACGAGCGGCTCGCCCAGACCCCGCCGCCTTTCTGGTTCGGCGGGAATCTCTTCAAGAACCTCGAGATCGCCTGGACCGACGCCAACATGGGCATGGCGTTGCTGAACACCACGATCGTGGCGACCATCGCGTCCGCCGGGACCGTGCTGATCTCGACGCTCGCCGGGTTCGCCTTCGCCAAGCTGCGGTTCCGCTGGAAGAACTTCCTGCTCTTCTTCGTGATCGCCACCATGATGGTGCCGCCGCAGCTGAGCGTCGTACCGCTGTACATGCTGATCGCCGAGCTGTCCTGGACCGATCAGCTGCAGGCGGTGATCATGCCGTTCTTCGTCTGCGCCTTCGGGGTGTTCTTCATGCGCCAATACCTGGTGCAGGCGCTGCCGAACGAGCTGGTCGAGGCGGCCAGGGTGGACGGCGCGAGCAGTTGGCGGGTGATCTGGCACGTGGTGTTCCCCGCGGCGCGGCCGGCCATGGCGGTGCTCGGGATGCTCACCTTCGTACAGGCCTGGAACGACTTCTTCTGGCCGATCATCGCGCTCACCCAGAACGGCAATCCGACGGTGCAGGTCGCCCTGACCGGCCTCGGTCGCGGGTATATCCCCGACCAGTCGGTGATCATGGCGGGCGCGCTGCTCGGCACGCTGCCGCTGCTCCTCGCGTTCGTCGTGTTCGGCAAGCAGATCGTGGGCGGAATCATGCAGGGGGCGGTCAAGGGCTGAGCCTTCGGGCCTGGCCCTCCCCCTTGCGTACGTTCCCCTTGCGTACGTTCCGCTCGTGCACGTTCCGCTCGTGCACGTTCCGCTTGCGCACATTCCGCTCGCCGACGCACCGCCGGCGCCGCCGCCCGCACCCCCAACTCGTCAACTCCCCTTTCCCGTATCAAGAATGGGAGCGCTCCCGTGCCCGCAGTCGAAGCGTCCGCAGCTTCAGCCGTCACCACGGCCGAAGCGTCTTCGGACACCGCAACCCAGCCGGCATCCGCCGGCTCCACCACCTTTCCACCAGGCTTCCTCTGGGGTGCCGCCACCGCCGCGTATCAGATCGAGGGCGCCGCCCAGGAGGACGGGCGCACGCCGTCCATCTGGGACACCTTCAGCCGGACGCCGGGCAAGGTGCTCGGTGGCGACACCGGGGACGTGGCCTGCGACCACTACCATCGCTTCCGCGACGACGTCCGGCTGATGGCCGAACTCGGCCTCGGCGCCTACCGGTTCTCCGTCTCCTGGCCCCGCGTGCAGCCCACCGGGCGCGGCCCCGCCGTACAGCGCGGGCTCGACTTCTACCGCGCCCTGGTCGACGAGCTCCTCGAGCAGGGCATCACGCCGATGGCCACGCTCTACCACTGGGATCTTCCCCAGGACCTGGAGACGGCCTTCCCCAGCGGCTCGTCCGCGGGCGGCGGCTGGCCCGAGCGGGACACCGCCGAGCGGTTCGCCGAGTACGCCGGGATCATGGCCGAGGCGCTCGGCGACCGGGTCGAGCTGTGGACCACCCTCAACGAGCCGTGGTGCAGCGCCTTTCTGGGCTACGGCGCGGGGGTGCACGCCCCGGGCCGCACCGACGATGTGGCGGCCCTGCGCGCGGCCCACCACCTCAACCTCGGACACGGTCTCGCCGCCCGCGCGCTGCGTGCCGCCCTGCCCGCACGGGCCCGTATCGGCATCGCGCTCAATCCGCACGCCGTACGCCCCCTGACCGAGGCGCCCGAGGACCGCGACGCCCAGCGCCGGATCGACGCGCTCGCCAACCGGATCTTCACCGGCCCCCTGCTCAAGGGCGCCTACCCGTCGGACCTCATCGCCGACACCTCGCATATCACCGACTGGTCCTTCGTACGCCCCGAAGACCTCGCCGTCATCAAGCACCCCCTGGACTTCCTCGGCATCAACTACTACACACCCGCGATCGTCTCGGCCACGAGCGATCCCACCGCCCCGCGCCGCGACGGCCACAACGCCGGCTCCCACTCCCCCTGGCCGGGCGCCGACGGTGTGGCCTTCCACCGGGCGCCGGGCGAACTGACCGCGATGGACTGGCCGGTGGATCCGACCGGCCTCACGGACCTTCTCCTTCAATACACCGCCGAAGCCCCCGGGGTTCCGCTCTTCGTGACGGAGAACGGTGCGGCCTTCGACGACCAGGTCGGCGAGGACGGCAGCGTCCACGACCCGGACCGCATCCGGTATCTGCACAGCCACCTGTCGGCGGTGCACGAGGCGATGCGCCGGGGTGCCGACGTACGCGGGTACTTCCTGTGGTCGCTGATGGACAACTTCGAGTGGGCGTACGGCTACAGCAAGCGCTTCGGCGCGGTGTACGTCGACTACGAGACGCAGGAGCGCACGCCCAAGTCCAGTGCGCGGTGGTACGGGCAGGCGGCCCGCGAAGGAGCACTGCCGCCGCTGGACTGACCCGTACACCACGGACCACCAAGACGCGCGCCCCGGCCGGATGGGGGAAGACCGGTCGGGGCGCGCTGGGTGGGGGGTGGATCCCGGGGGCTACAGGAGATGCGGGGACTGTTACTTGTACGCCGCGAACGCCTTCGTGAAGGCCAGCGGCTCCTGGCTGATCGAGCTGCACGTGGGCGAGACCGCCGTCGAGCCGCCCTCGCAGGCCTTGTCGCGGGTCGAGGACCACATCGACAGCCAGCCGAGCCCCTTGGCCTCGGCGAACTTCACCAGCTGCGCGGCGTCGTCCACCTTGAAGATCTCCGTGGTGACGTCGTTGACCCCGATCATCGGGGTCACGGCGACCGCCTTCCACGCCTCGCTGTCGCCGAGCCCGAGCACGCCCTTGATCTGAGCCTGTGTGGCGGTCGCTGCCTGCTCGGCGTACGTCCCCATGTCGCCGCTGTACGAGGGCCCGTAGTCCATCGCCATGATGTTCACGGCGTTGATCGCGACCCCGTTCTTCTTCGCGTCGGCGAGCAGGTCCACGCCCGGCTGGGTCAGGCCCTCAGGCATCACCGGAAGCGTGAACGAGACGTCGAGGCCCGGGTGTTCCTTCTGCAGCTGCGCGATCGCCTGGGCGCGGCGCGTGTTGGCGGCGGTGTCGGGCAGAGCGGCGCCCTCGATGTCGAAGTCGACCTTGGTGAGCTTGTACGCGTCCACGACCTTGCCGTACGCGGCCGCCAGGTCGTCCGCGGACGCGCAGTTGAGGGCGAGCTCGCTGCCCGCCGCGCCGCCGAAGGAGACCCGGACATCGCCGCCCTTGGCGCGCAGGGCGCCTATCTGCGAGGCGACCTTGTCCTCGCCGAGCGCGGTCGAGCCGCCCCACAGCGGGGTGCAACTGCCGTTGCCCGCGGTGACGAAGGCGAGGTTGAACTCCTTCACCCCGGTCTTGTCCGCCGTGCCCACGAGGTCGTACGCGGGGGCGAGCGAGGTGTCGACGAAGGGGGCGAAGCGGGTGGTGGAGCCGGACGGCTGAGTGGGCTCGGCGGGTTCGGTGGGCTCGGCCGGGGAGGTCTCGCTCGGCTTCGAGGTCGGCTGCGAGGTCGGTTCGTCCGTGGGCCCGGCGGACGGCGTGGGGGCATCGGTGCTCGGTGCGGGCTCCGCCTCCGTGGAACAGTCCTGGCCGTCGATCGTGCAGGAGCTCGGGTCGGCGCCCTTGCCACTGGCGACGAAGCCGACGGTGACGGCCTTGCCGGGCGCGAGGTCCCTGTCCCAGGCCGAGGGGCGCACGGTGACATGGCCGTCCTCGACGGTGTGGTCACCGTTCCACAGCGAGCTGAGCTCCGTACCCGCGGGGAGGTCGAACTCGAGCGTCCAGTCGCCCAGCGACTTGTCCGAGTCGTTGGTGATCACGTACTGACCGGTGTAGCCGCCCGACCACGAGCTGGTCTTCGTGTACGCGGCCCCGGCCCCCGCGGCCTGCGCCGTACCCGACAGAACCATCACCGTGGTGCCGACGGCCGCCGCGGCCACGACCGCACCGATCGCCTTCGCCTTGCCGCCGAGTGTGCGCCGGTGCGAGTTGCTCATGGACGTGCCTGCCTTCGTTGTACGTGGGGGTGGGGTGCGGCAGCACGCTAGCGATCTCGGATCCGGCAAATCGGGCGAGGCGGGCGGGGGTTGGGGTTCTTAGGGCGGCGTTAAGGGAGGGATGGGGAGCGATTAAAGGTACGGGTGTTGCTGGAGGTGGAAGTGAGAGGTGAAAGGTGGAGGGAGGCGAGAGGTGGAGGCGCAGGTGGGAGCCGGGGCTGCCGGCGGGACCCGTAAGAGTCGGGCTCACACCCCCGAAGGACTCGCCTGCTGCCCCTTCTTCCTTCGCCGCACCGCGGCCCCCCGGTGCCGGCGCCGCCCCTCGGTGGGCCGGCGGGCGTCCAGCTGGATCCAGATCCGGACCTCCGTGCCCCCGAGCACCGACGACCCGATCCGCAGATCGCCGCCGGTCGCCTCGGCCATCTGCCGCACGATGTCCAGGCCGAGCCCGGTCGATCCGGCGGCTCCCGAGCCGCCGCCCCGGCGCAGCGCCGCTTCCGGGTCGGTGATGCCCGGTCCCGCGTCCGAGACGAGGACGATCACGGCGTCCTCGCCGTTGTGGACGTCGACCGCGAAGGCGGTGCCCTCGGCGGTGTGCCGGAAGACATTGCCGAGCAGCGCGTCGAGGGACGCGACCAAGTCGGCGCGCGCAACGGGGATATGGACCGGCCGGTCCACGCCCGCGACCCGTACCTTGCGCGCCTCGTCCTCGGCGAGCGCCGACCAGAACGCCATCCGCTCCCTGATCACCTCGGCCGCGTCGCACCCGGCGCCACCGCCGTGCGCGGTCTGCGGCTTGGCCTCGCGGGCGGTACGGATGATCGTGTCGACCTCGCGTTCCAGCTGCTCGACCGCGGAGCGGGTCTGGTCGGCCGCGGCCCCGTCGCCCAGGGAGGCGGCGTTCAGGCGCAGGACCGTCAGCGGTGTCCGCAGACGGTGGGACAGATCGGCCGCCAACTCGCGTTCGTTGGCGAGCAGTTGGACCACCTGGTCGGCCATCGAGTTGAAGGCCACGGCGGCCGACTTGAGTTCGGTCGGCCCTTCCTCGGGCACCCGCGCGCCCAGCTTCCCCTCGCCGAGGTCGTGCGCGGCGCCCGCGAGGCGCTTGGCCGGCTGGATGAGCCGTACGCCGAGCCGGTCCGCCACCGCGACGGAGCCGATGATCAGCGCGACGCCCACGCCCGCGAGCACCACCCAGGCCGTGGTGACCCCGTTGGTGACATCACCCTCGGGCACGAAGATCTCGACGACCGCGTTGCCGCCCGAGCTCAGCGCGGTGGGCTGCAGGAGTACGGAGCCGCCGGGCGCCTGGGCGATGAAGGCGCGGCTCTTGCGGCGGGCCGTCTCGACATCGCCGTCGGTGGCGCGCTGGACGCCGATCTCGTTCGCGGCCTGTCCATCGGTGGCCGGCAGATGTACGGCCATCCGCCCCTCGCCGCCCGCGTCGGTGATCGCGATGGCCCGCTCGAGCTCCACGCGGTCGGTGGTGATGGAGAGGGTCGGCGCGATGTTGGCGGCCTGGCGTTCGGCGTTGGAGATGGCGCGGTCGCTGGCCATCTCCTTGATGACCAGGGCCAGCGGGACCGCGAACGCGACGACGACCATCGTGGTGACCGCGAGGCACACCTTGACGAGGGCCCACCTCACCGCGGGGGCTCCAGCTTCACACCGACACCGCGCAGCGTGTGCAGATAGCGTGGTTTCGCCGCGGTTTCACCCAACTTCCGGCGAAGCCACGACAGATGTACGTCGATGGTCTGGTCGTCACCGTACGACTGCTGCCAGACCTCGGCGAGCAGTTCCTTGCGCGGTACGACCACTCCGGGCCGCCCGGCGAGGAAGGCGAGGAGATCGAACTCACGCCGGGTGAGATCGAGCGTGGCACCGTCGAGCGAGGCCTGGCGCCTGAGCGGGTCGATGGCGAGCCCGCCGACGCGCAGCACGCTGGACACCGCCGCCTCGCCCCCGCCGCCGGCTCCCGCCCGGCGCAGCACCGCGGCCATCCGGGCCGACAGATGCTCGACGGAGAAGGGCTTGGTCAGATAGTCGTCGGCGCCGTCGTTGAGGAGCCGGACGATCTCCGTCTCGTCGTCGCGCGCAGTGGCGATGATCACGGGGACGTCGGTGATCCCGCGCAGCATCTTCAGCGCCTCGGCCCCGTCCAGATCGGGCAGACCGAGATCGAGAATGACCACGTCGAAGCGGAAATGAGCGACCTCACGCAGCGCCTCGAGGGCCGTCCCGACACTGCGCACGGTGTGCGAGGCGTCGGTCAGATGCCGGATGAGGGCCGAGCGTACGAACTGGTCGTCCTCGACCACGAGCACACTTGCCATGGCCCGCACCGTACGCCATACGGGGGACGCCGGTCATGGCACATCGGAGACGCCGGTCCTGACACCGGCGTTCCCGCACCCCCGGGACACCAGTGGGCCGGATGGTGCAGGATGGCCCGCGATGCACAGAGGCTTGGTACATGCAGCGGCGTGGACATGCGCCACCGGGGCAGCGGTGACGCTGTCCTGGTGGGGGGTGCACACGGTGATGTCCGGAACGGCCTATGACCCGCCCCGCGCACTCCCGTTGACCGCTTCCCACGAGACGACCCAGCAGGCGGTGGACCCGAAGGCGTCCTCCACCCGCCGCCCCAAGGAGCCCTCGAAGTCCGGCGATTCAGGCAAGGACTCCAATTCGGGCAAACCATCCGAGTCCTCGCGGCCGGACGGGAAGGGGTCCTCCTCCCCGAGCAGCTCACCGAGCAAGTCGGGCAGTTCGTCGCCCTCGTCCTCGGCCGCGGCGGGCGACGTGAAGCCCTACAGCGTCTCGGGCGGCCGGGTCGTCTTCGAGATCCACGCCGCCTCCGCCGAGCTGGTCTCGGCCACGCCCAAGACGGGCTGGGAGATGCAGATCTGGAAGCAGCCGCAGCAGGACTGGATCCGGGTGACGTTCACCCAGGGCACCCGCGAGGTCTCGGTCTTCTGCACCTGGCACGACCATGCGCCGCAGGTGGAGATCGACGATCCGTGACCCGCGGGTGTCCGGCGCCGGTCAGAAGGGGTCGTCGCGATACCGCTCGGTGAGGTCCTCGACCATGCGCCAGTCGTCACCTTCGGACACGAAGACGAGGACGCGGCTCGCCATGGCCGGCACCTCGGCGCGGAGATCGCCGCCGGATGCGTTCGTCGTGTAAGGAGTCACCTTCAGGTTGACGTCGACCGTGGCGCGAGCACCGTCCCTCGCCACGTCGAAGGCGAACGCCTCGGCGCGCCAGCCCCCCGCTGCCGCGTTCCGGGACTTCAGCCCACGGGCGCCTCACCAGCCCATGGCCAGGTCCGGTCAGGTCAGGTCAGACCGGTCCGGTCTGGTCCGGTCCGGTCTGGTCCGGTCCGGTCTGGTCCGGTCCGGTCTGGTCCGGTCCGGTCAGCGGAAGACCCCTGGTGGCGGTGCCGGGGAGGCCACGGCCGCCGCGTCGCGTACGGGGGTGGCGCCGCCGGTGAAGTCGGCCAGGGCGCGGCCGTGTTCGACGCGGCCCGGGTGCGGGTCGGAGGCGATACGGCGGGTGAGTTCCGCGACCGGGAGCTCGGTGTCGGAGGCGACGAGGACCGCGTTGCCGAACCGCTTGCCGCGCAGCACGGCCGGGTCGATGGCCAGGGCCAGTTCCCCGAAGACCGCCGCCACGGTCGCGATCTGGCCGCGCAGATGGGCGAGCGGCGGGCCGTCCGCGAGGTTGGCGGCATAGTGGCCGCCCGGCCTGACGACTCTGCGTACCTCTTCGAGGAATTCGACGCTCGTCAGATGCGCGGGCGTGCGCGCCGCGCTGAACACATCGGCGATCAGCAGGTCCGCCCAGCCGTCGGGGATCTTCAGGAGCCCCTCGCGGGCGTCGGTGGACCGTACGCGGATCCGTGCGGTGGAGTCCAACGGAAGCTCCCTGCGCACCAGTTGGACGAGCGCCGCATCGCGCTCCACGATCTGCTGCGAGGAGCGCGGCCTCGTACCGGCCACATAGCGGGCCAGCGTGAACCCGCCCCCACCGAGATGCACCACCTGCAGCGGCTTGCCGGGCGGGGCGACCAGATCGATGACATGGCCGAGGCGGCGCTGGTAGGAGAAGTCAAGATACCTGGGGTCGTCGAGGTCCACATGGGACTGGGGTGCGCCGTCCACGAGCAGGGTCCAGGCGCGCGGCCGGTCCGGATCGGGTATCAGCTCCGCGAGCCCCCCGTCGACCGTCTCGACCACGGCCTGAGCTGCGCTTTTCCTTCGGGCCATCTGGCCATTATGCGGCCGCACGGGCCGGACCCGCGCTGCGAGCGGGCAGGGGCGGGCACTGGGCCCGTCGGGCCTGGATCCAGGCACCGGCCGACTGCGGATCCAGGCACCGACCGGACCCGGAGCCAGGCACCGGCCGACTGCGGATCCAGGCACCGACCGGACCCGGATCCGGGCCCCGCGGGGGGCCCCGGATCCGGGCCCCGCCGGTAGCCGCGCCCCCGGTGAGCGATGATGGACAAGCGAGGCGATCAACGGCGATACGCCCCTTACGTACACATTCCGTAGTTCTGGAGCGACCCATGGCAGCCCGCATCCTCCTGGCCCGGCACGGACAGACCTCCTGGTCCCTGTCCGGCAAACACACCGGCCGGACGGACATCCCGCTGCTCGACGAGGGCCGGACCGGCGCGAAGCTGCTCGGCGAGCGGCTGCGTCGGGCGCCGTACGACGGTCTGCCGGAGGTCGAGGTGCGCACCTCGCCGCTCGTGCGCGCGTCCGAGACCTGCGAGATCGCCGGGTTCGGCGACCGGGCCGAACGCTGGGACACCCTCATGGAGTGGGATTACGGGGCGTACGAGGGGATGACCCCGGCCGAGATCCAGGCGGTCCGTCCGGGCTGGTTCATCTGGCGGGACGGCGTCCCGGACGGCGAGACGCTGGCCGAGGTGTCCGCCCGCGCGGACGAGGTGGTCGAGTGGGCCCGCTCCGCGGACCGCGATGTCCTCGTCTTCGCCCACGGCCACATCCTGCGCTCCATCGGCGCCCGCTGGCTCGGCCTCCCCCTCGACTTCGCCGCCCGCATCCGCCTCAACCCGACGTCCCTCTCGATCCTGGGCTGGGCCTACGACGCCCCGGCCATCGAGTCATGGAACGAAACGGGCCACCTGGACCGCTAGCCCCGGCCGCTGCACCGGTGGGCCCCCGACAAAGGGACCCTCTGTTCATCGCCACGTCCGGTTTGCCGCCTTTGTGGTGGACGCCGGGCCCCCCTGTCCCCTATGCGGTCCGTCCCAGACCCTGATGGCGCTCCAGGAACGTCGCCACCCCGGCTGCCCGGCGGTGCGGGAGCAGGACGCGCGCCGTGGCGCGCAGTATCGACTGCACGCGGCTCGACTGGACCTCGCCGAGGAGGTCGAGGACCTTGCGGCCCGCCGATGCCGCCTCGTCGGGGCGGCCCGCCCGGGCCAGGTCGTCGGCGAGTTCGGCGGTGTAGAGCGCGGTGTTGCGGGTGAAGTGCGGATCCTGGAGCGCGACGGCGGTGCGCGCATGGGAGGCGGCCCTCGACCACTCGCCAAGCGCGGACCAGCACTGGGCCTCGAGGCCCGCCAGTTCGGCCGCGCCGAAGAAGGTCATCCACTCGGGGTCGGCCTCCGAGGGCCCCCGCCCGAACAGCCGCTGGGCGCGGACGAGCGCCTGCGTGCAGCAGGCCCGGTCGGACAGCG
>NZ_JBEPEW010000033.1:0-67301 GCF_040300965.1 Streptomyces mesophilus
GGGTCTCCACCCTCGCCTACCCGGCGGGGGCGGGCGGGCCCCCCCCCCGCGCCCCCCCCCCGCCGGGGCGGCCCCTATTTCTACCGCCGCGGGGGGACCGTGCGATGCGCACGGTCCCGCCGCCTGTGTTCCGCCGTCCCGCCGGTCAGACGGTGCTGACCACCACGGTCTTCGCGGCCTTGTCGTGCAGGCCCTGCTTGTAGGGCTTGTCGACGGACATCATCACGATCAGGATCAGCCACCACACACACGGGCAGCACAGGAGCGCCGGCAGCCAGAGCACGGCGCCGCGCATCAGCGCCGCGTTGGACTCCGGGGTGGAGCCGTCCTGGAGGTTCGCCACGCGCAGGTTCATCAGCTTCTTGCCGACGGTCTGGCCGTTCTTCTTGACCATGAACCACTCGTAGCCGACGAAGGCCACGCACGCGATGAGCGTCCAGATGAAGGACGAGCCGCTGTAGCTCTGGCTGACCACGTCACCGAGGTCGTCCGTGTCCGTCTCGACCTTGCGGAACGGCAGCTGGATCACGGCCAGCGGGATACCGATGATCAGTGCGTCGATGATCCGGGCCGCGACGCGCTTGCCCATGTCGGCGAGCGGGGGCATGCCCTGCAGCGGGTCGGGGCCGCCGCCGTAGCCGCCGAAGGCGCCACCGCCTCCGCCGTACGGGTCGCCGCCTCCGGGAGGAGGCGGTGGGGGCGGGGTGTTGTACGGGCCTTGGGCGCCGCCCCCGTACGGGTTGCCGCCCGAGGGCGGCGGGGGCGGCGGGGTGCCGTAGGGGTCGCCGCTCGGCGGCGGGGTGCCGCCCTGCGGGGTGCCGTAGGGGTCGCTCGGGGGCGGGGTGCCCTGGCCCTGCGGGCTGTCGTAGGGGGAGCCGCTGCCACTGCCGGACGGCGGCTGCTTCTGGAACGGATCGTCGTCCGGGCCCGAGCCTGAGCCCGGGGGCGGCGGGTTCGTCGTCATGGCCCGAGTCGACCGCGTGGGCCGGGTCGGCGCATCCGGGTGTGGGCCGTCCGGGTTACGAACCAGGCCCGCCGGATACGGGGGTCAGGGGGCGAAGCCCCCGGTCTCAGGAAGAGAGGGGTCTCCCCTGCTCGAACGAAGTTGAGAGCTTGGGGTTGGGTGGGGGAACTCAGCCCGCCACGAACGTACGCGCGGCCTTGTCGTGCCAGCACTGGCGCCAAGGGCGGTCGAAGAGGCACCAGATGATGCCGACGACGCCGATCACCAGCAGGCCCGGAATCGTGTAGACGAGCCAGCGCTTCAGGGCCGCGCCGAACGTCGGGGGCTCGTGCTCCTCGATATCGCGGACCTCGATGCCGCAGAGCTTCTTGCCCAGGGTGCGGCCCCACTTGGCGGTCGGCAGCGCCTCGTAGAGCAGGCCGACGACGAGCAGGACGCCGAGGACGATGCCGAGGTATCCGGCGGTCGTGCCGTCGAGCAGCCAGACCGTGGTCTTCAGACCCGACAGCTTGGCCTCGTCGATCTTCGCCTCGATGTGGTCGAGCGCCTTCGGTACGACGGGGATCGCCGCGGCCGCGGTGACACCGCCGACGACCAGGGTGTCGACGAGGCGGGCCGCGAGCCGTTTGCCGAGCCCGGCGGGCCGGGCCGAGGCCTGCGCGCTCGCCATGGCGAGGAACGGGTCCTCGGCCACCGGCTTGAACGGCGTCACCGGCTGACCCTCGGCCGCGGGCGGCTGCGCGAGCTGGTGCGCCTGCTGGGCCCAAGAGACGTTGCCGCCGCCGGGGCCCGGAGTCACGGGCGAGCCCGGCTGCGGGTAGCCGTAACCGGACTGCGCGGGCGGGCCCGCCTGCGGCGTCGCGGGAGCGGCGGGCTGCGGGTAGCCGTAGCCGGACTGCGGGACGGCGGGGGCCGGGGGCTGGGGCGCGGGCTGGGCGGGAGCCGTCGGCCCGGCAGGCGCGCTCGGCTGAGCCGGCGGTGCGGCGGCCCGAGCCGGCGGTGCGGCGGCCTGAGCCTTCGGGGCGGAGCCGGCGGCTTCGACGCGGCGGATCGACATCGTGCCGTCGGTGCGGTGCGACGGTCCCTGAGGTGCCGCCGTACCGGCCTGGCCCGCGCGCGGGCGCAGGGCGCGCATCGTCATGGTCCCGTCGGACGGGACATCCGCGGAGGGCGCCGAGGATGCGGCGGACTCGGCCCCCTTCTCCGTATCGGAAGAGCCCGCAGCAGAGGAGGAAGCCGAAGGAGCAGGAGAAGGGGCGGACGCGGCGACTCGCGGGTCCTGGCCCGAGCCGGCCGGCGCACCCCACGACACCCGGCGGTCCTGCTCCCCGCCGAACCCGGACTGCCGTCCCGCGTCGGCCTGCCACGCGGAGGCCGGTTCGGGGCGGGCACCGTGCAGGTCCTCCGGCTCGGAGGGCGCGGAGGGCGCGGAGGGCGCGGAGGGTACGGCGTCGGCAGGTGCGTCCGAGGCCACGGACGCGGCGGGCGCCGCCGCAGATGCCGTCGGAGCCGAAGGCGCGGGCGCGGGCGAGGGCGCGGACTGAGCAGCCTGGGCGGAAGTGGCCGGGATCGCGTCCGCCGGCACCGCGTCCGCCGGCTCCTCGTCGAAGAACATGGGGCCCGTCTCGTCCGCCCGCGGTCCCTGCTGGGCCGGTACCGAGGGTGCCGCGCCGCCACCGGGCGGTGCCGGCATGGCCTCGCCCTCGGACGGGGCGGGGCGGCTGGTGCCGGGGACCCAGGCAACTCCGTTCCAGTACCGGACATATCCGGGAATGGACGGATCGGGGTAGTAGCCCGCGCGCGGGCTGGTGTCGCCGGGTGCCGGGGTGGGCGCGCTCATGGTCCGTCGTCCCGTATCTGCTCGGGGGTCTTGGGGTAGTGGGTCCACATCTATCAGACCTCCGGCCGCACCCGGGCCCGTCCCGCTTCATCGGCCCCTTTCGAGCACGCACGCGACCGGCCGCCACAGTGACCCAGGTCACCTCCAACTGCCGCAAGAAAGCTGAAGAAAGTCGCGTAATCAATCCGCCCCACCGCGCTCTCTCCTTCCGTGGGCCGCTTCGGAGCCCGCAGGAGGAAAGGAAGCTGACGCACATGCACACCGTGGTGGAACGCGAGCTGGAGCTGAGGCTGGTGCTGTCGCCGGAGCGGACGATCCCGGTGCCGGCCAGGCTCACTTATCGCACGGACGATCCGTACGCCGTGCACATCACCTTCCATGTCAACACCGATCTGCCCGTGAACTGGACCTTCGCCAGGGAGCTCCTGGTCGAGGGGGTGTTCAGGCCGTGCGGACACGGGGACGTCAGGGTCTGGCCGACCAAGGTCGAGGGCCGCAGCGTGGTGCTCATGGCGCTGAGTTCACCCGACGGTGACGCGCTGCTCGAAGCGCCCGCCGCCGCCGTGTCCGCCTGGCTCGAGCGCACACTGCGGGTGGTCCCGCCGGGTGCTGAATCCGAGCAGCTCGGCATCGACGAGGGCCTGGCCGAGCTGCTCGCCCCCGCACCGCGCGGTCACGACGATCTGTGGCTGAGCGACCCCTGGCCCTCGGACGAGTCCAAGGACGGTGAGTGATCCCGTACGTGCCCGTCCATCGCCGTACTGCCGTACATGAGAGCGCTAGAACAGCTTGCCCGGGTTGAGGATGCCCAGCGGGTCGAAGGTCTGCTTGATGCCCCGCTGCAACTCGACGCCCACCGGGCCGATTTCGCGCGCCAGCCACTCCTTCTTGAGGACGCCCACACCGTGCTCGCCGGTGATCGTGCCGCCGAGTTCCAGGCCGAGGGCCATGATCTCGTCGAAGGATTCGCGGGCGCGCCTGGACTCGTCGGGGTCCTGCGCGTCGAAGCAGACCGTGGGATGGGTGTTGCCGTCCCCCGCGTGGGCGCAGACCCCGATCGTCAGGTCGTACTTCTCCGCGATCCGCGCGGTGCCTTCGAGCAGGGCGCCGAGCTGTGAGCGCGGCACGCAGACGTCGTCGATCATGCTCGACCCCTTGATCGCCTCGAGCGCGGTGAGCGACAACCGACGCGCCTGGAGCAGCAGTTCGGACTCGGCGTGGTCCTCCGCCGGTACCACTTCGGTGGCGCCCGCCGCCGCGCACAGCTCGCCCACGGCCGCCAGGTCGGCGGACGGGTCGGGGGTGTCGAAGGCGGCGAGAAGGAGCGCCTCGGTGGTCTCGGGCAGGCCCATCCGCGCCATGTCGTTGACGGCGCGTACCGTCGTACGGTCCATGAGTTCGAGCAGCGACGGCACATGGCCGGCTTCCATGATCTTGCATACGGCGTCACAGGCGGCCGCCGTCGAGGCGAACTCGGCTGCCAGGACCAGCTGTTGGGGCGGCTGCGGCTTGAGCGCGAGCACCGCGCGGACCACGATGCCGAGGCTGCCCTCGGAGCCGACGAAGAGCCGCGTGAGGTCGTAGCCCGCGACCCCCTTCGCCGTACGGCGGCCCGTGCTGAGCAGCCGGCCGTCGGCGAGGACGACGTCGAGGCCGAGCACGTACTCGGCGGTGACCCCGTACTTGACGCAGCACAGGCCGCCCGAGGCCGTGCCGATGTTGCCGCCGATCGTGCACATCTCCCAACTGGACGGATCCGGCGGGTAGTACAGACCCCGCTCCCCCACCGCGCGGGACAGCACGGCGTTGATGACGCCGGGTTCGACCACGGCGATACGGTCCACGGGGTTGATCTCGAGGATCCGGTCCATCTTGACCAGCGAGAGCACGATGCAGCCGTCGCTCGCGTTCGCCGCGCCCGAGAGGCCGGTGCGCGCACCCTGCGGGACGACCGGCACCCGCAGCGCGGTCGCCGTGCGCATGACGTGCTGCACCTCTTCGACGGTGCGCGGGAGCACCACGACCGCGGGTGCGCCGGCCTCGCAGAAGCTCGCCATGTCATGCGCGTACGAGGCGGTGACATCGGGGTCGGTGAGGATCGCTTCGGCGGGGAGTACGTCCTGCAGGCGCTGGAGGAGCTCGGGTGCGGCGGTCATGATCCCCAGACTGGCACCCGGGGCCATCGGTGTGAACCCGTCCACTCAACCGCTTGCCGTACATCCGTGTGCTCTTCATATGGGCGCACAGTTGCGCCATGGCGAACGAACAGGAACGTGAGGCTCCGGGCTCCGATTGGCCGCCGCCGTTCGGGCAGGGGACGGGACAGGGAACAGAACGGACAGCGGGATACGGGACACAGCGGGAGCCCGAGGACCGGTGGGCCACGCCCGATGCGAGGCCGCTCGGCGCGTGGGCCGGGCCCGAGGCCGCCGGGCCCGGGCCCTCGGAGCCGTTCACCTCTGAGCCGTTCACCTCTGAGCCGGTCACCACGGAAGGCCGCCGCACTCCGCCCCGGCGGGACAGCGCCCACGCCCTGCGCCGGACCGTGATCACGTCCGTCATCGGCTCGGTCGTCCTGTCCTGCTCCGTGTTCGCGCTCCCGCTCGTCGTGGAGCACGGCCCCGAGCCCGCGCCCGGCCCTGTCGGCCGGGCGATGCAGGCGGTGGGCGCGGGGGCGCCGGCCTCGCTGACCGATCTCGGTGCGCTGATCGCCGATCGCGAGGCGCACCTGGCGAAGCACCCCGGGGACGAGGAGTCCTGGGCGGTGCTCGGCGGCGCCTACGTGGAGCACGGGAAGCGGACCGCCGACCGCGGGCTCTACACGCAGGCCGAGCAGGCGCTGAACCGTTCGCTGGCCGCACGCCCCGCCGACCAGGGCAATATCGAGGCGCTGGCCGCGATGGCCGCCCTGGCGAACGCTCGGCACGACTACCGGGCCGCGAAGAAGTGGGGCGAGCTGGCGGTGATGCAGAAGCCGGGGCGCTGGAACCTCTACCCCGTGCTGATCGACACGTACGACCGCCTCGGCGACTACAAGGCGGCGGACAAGGCCCTGGAGAAGCTCCAGGAGCTGCACAACAACGCGGCGATCATGGCGCGTTCCGCCGAGCTCTACGTGGACCGCGGCTGGCGCGAGAACGCGGCCGCCGCGATCGTGGACGCCGCCGCGCTCGCGGACGCCCCCGCCGAACAGGCCGCCTACCAGCACAGCGTGGGCGAGCACGCGTGGGAGCGCGGTGAGCCGGCGGAGGCGCTGCGCTGGTTCGAGACGGCGCTGCGCACCGACCCCGAGCACTATCCGGCCATCGGCGGCAGGGCGCGTGCGCTCGCCGCGCTCGGGCGGACCACGGACGCCCTGGCGACGTACCAGGACGTGCTGCGCAAGCTGCCGCTGCCGCAGTACGCGGTGGAACTGGGCGAGCTGTACGAGTCGATCGGGCTCGACGCCGCCGCGAACGCCCAGTACGACGTCGTACGGCGGCAGTTGGCGGATCCGGGTGCGGATCAGCTGGTCCTTGGGCTCTTCGAGGCGGACCACGGGGACGCGGACGCGGCGGTCGTGCGGCTGACGGCGGAGTTCAGGCGGCATCCGGGGCGGCAGGTCACGGACGCGCTGGGGTGGGCCCACTACCGGGCCGGGGACAACAAGCAGGCACTCGCGTACGCGAAGCGCGCGATGGACAAGGACGCTCCGCGCAGCGCGCTGTTCGCGTATCACCGGGGACAGATCGAGCGGGCCGTCGGCGAGTACGGGGCGGCACGGCGCTTCCTCACTGAGGCCCTGAAGGTCAATCCGCACTTCTCGCAGGTGCACGCACCGGCCGCGCAGGAGGCCCTGGACGCGCTGGGCGAGCCGCCGCCGGGCGGACCGGCGAACGTCACCGGCGAGAAGCCGCAGGCGCCGTCGCTCGGCCGGCCGTCCGGGTCGCGTCAGCAGGTCGCGCCCACGGGCCGCGGTGGACCCAAGTCCTCTCAGCAGGGCGGGAGTTCCTCGCGCAAGGGCTCGGGCTCGTCCACGTACAAGAAGCAGACTCCGCGTACGCGGGAGCAGGCGCCGCAGCGGACGACTCCGCGCAAGCAGAGCGGCGGCAGCGGGAGTGGCAGCGGCGGGAGTGGCAGCGGCGGCGGCACGAAGCCGACGCCCAAGCGCACCGCCCGCTGAAGCCGACACCGGCTCCGGCTCCGGCTCCGGCTCCGGCTCCGGGCACGAAAGGGGGCGGGACCTCGAAAGGTCCCGCCCCCGCCCGTGGTTACAGGTTGCCGCGCTTCTCCTGCTCGCGCTCGATCGCCTCGAACAGGGCCTTGAAGTTGCCCTTGCCGAAGCCCATCGAGCCATGGCGCTCGATCATCTCGAAGAAGACGGTCGGACGGTCCTGGACCGGCTTGGTGAAGATCTGCAACAGATAGCCGTCCTCGTCGCGGTCGACGAGGATCTTCAGCTCGCGCAGGGTCTCGACCGGGACGCGGGTCTCGCCCGCCCACTCGCCGAGGGTGTCGTAGTACGAGTCCGGGGTGTCGAGGAACTGGACACCGTTCGCGCGCATGGAGCGGACCGTGGCGACGATGTCGTTCGTGGCGAGCGCGATGTGCTGGACACCGGCGCCGCCGTAGAACTCCAGGTACTCGTCGATCTGCGACTTCTTCTTCGCGATCGCCGGCTCGTTGATCGGGAACTTGACCTTGAGCGTGCCGTCCGCGACGACCTTCGACATGAGTGCGGAGTACTCGGTGGCGATGTCGTCGCCCACGAACTCCTTCATGTTCGTGAAGCCCATGACCTTGTTGTAGAAGGCCACCCACTCGTTCATCTTGCCGAGCTCGACGTTGCCGACGCAGTGGTCGATGGCCTGGAAGGTGCGCTTGGCCGGCGGCTCGACCATCGGGTCCGCGGCCGCGAAGCCGGGCAGGTACACGCCGTCGTAGCCGGTGCGCTCGACCAGCGTGTGACGGGTCTTGCCGTACGTGGCGATCGCGGCGCGCACGACGGTGCCGTGCTCGTCCTTCGTCTCGTACGGCTCGTCGATCCCGCGGGCGCCGTGCTCGATCGCGTACGCGTAGGCGGCGCGCGCGTCCGGGACCTCGATGGCGAGGTCGATCACGCCGTCGCCGTGCTCGGCGACATGGGCCTCGAGGAAGCGGCCCCAGTCGGTGGAGGCCTTGATGACGGAGGTGAAGACGAAACGGGCCGAGCCGTTCTTGAGCACGTAACTGGCGGTCTCGCGGCTGCCGTTCTCCGGTCCGGAGTACGCGACCAGCTGCATGCCGAAGGCGGTCGAGTAGTAGTGCGCGGCCTGCTTGGCATTGCCCACGGCGAAGACGACCGCGTCCATTCCCTTCACCGGGAAGGGGTCGGCCTGCCGGGCGGTTTCGGGAGTCTGGTGCATGGTCTCAGTCATGGCCGTAGGGTCTCTCCGGCCCGCAAGGTGCGCAATAGTTGGTGAATCCACTGGGCAATCTGCACAGTCGTACGCCAGGATGGCCGGACGATCTGTACATGATGACCAGTCGGAGTGTGACCCACGCCATGGCCCCGCCCTCGTCGCCCTCGCCCGGCTCCTCCGGCATCGACCAGCTCGACGGCCGCCTCATCGTGCTGCTCGCCCGCGAACCCCGTATCGGCGTCCTGGAGGCCTCGCGGCGGCTCGGGGTCGCGCGCGGGACGGTGCAGGCGCGGATGGACCGGCTTCAGTCGAATGGAGTCATCCGGGGCTTCGGCCCCGATGTGGACCCGGCGGCGCTCGGCTACCCGGTGACGGCCTTCGCGACGCTGGAGATCAAACAGGGCCAGGGCACGGAGGTACGGGCGCATTTGGCCGGCGTTCCCGAAGTGCTGGAACTGCACACCACGACCGGGCACGGGGACATGCTGTGCCGTCTGGTGGCCCGTTCCAACGCGGATCTTCAACGTGTGATCGACCGGGTTGTGGGTTTTGATGGCATCGTCCGGGCCTCCACGGCGATCGTCATGGAAAATCCCGTTCCGCTGCGGATCATCCCGTTGGTGGAGCAGGCGGCGGCCTGGGAGGACAGCGGCACCTGAGCCGAGCCGGCCCTGATCCCGAGAGGTGAGCACGTGTGAACTTCTGGGACTACCTGAGCAGCCGGCACGAGCAGCTCCTGGCGGACGCGTTCCAGCACGCCAGCGCCGTCTTCCAGTGCATGGTCATCGCGACGCTCCTCGGCATCGTGATCGGCGTCGTCACCTACCGCAGCGAATGGGCGGGCAACCTCGCCACGCTCACGACCTCGACGATCCTGACCGTCCCCTCCCTGGCCCTGATCGGTCTGCTGATCCCGATCGTGGGTCTGGGTGTGCCGCCGACGGTGATCGCGCTGACCCTGTACGGGCTCCTTCCGATCGTGCGGAACTCGATCGTGGGTCTGCGCGGGGTCGATCCGGCCCTGGTGGACGCGGCCAAGGGCATCGGGATGTCGCGTACGGCCCGGCTCTTCAAGGTCGAGCTGCCGCTCGCGTGGCCGCCGATCCTGACCGGTATCCGGGTCTCCACGCAGATGCTGATGGGCATCGCCGCGATCGCCGCGTACGCCTCGGGCCCCGGGCTCGGCAATGAGATCTTCCGCGGGATCGGCTCCCTCGGCAGCAAGAACGCACTCAACCAGGTACTCGCCGGCACGCTCGGGATCGTCGTCCTCGCGCTGCTCTTCGACGCCGCCTACGTACTGATCGGACGGCTGACCATCTCTAGGGGTATCCGTGTCTGAGACGACCACGACCGAGGCCACCGCTCCGAGCGCCGTCCAGCAGACCACCGGCGCGACGATCGAGCTGGAGAACCTCACCAAGCGCTACCCGGGCAGTCCGGAGCCCGCGGTGGACAGCGTGAACATGGAGATCAAGGCCGGTGAACTGGTCATCTTCGTGGGGCCTTCGGGCTGCGGGAAGTCCACGACACTGAAGATGATCAACCGTCTGATCGAGCCGACCGGCGGCCGGATCCGGATCGACGGCGAGGACGTCACGGACATGGACCCGGTGAAGCTGCGCCGCAAGGTCGGCTATGCGATCCAGTCCTCCGGGCTCTTCCCGCATATGACCGTCGCGCAGAACATCGCTTTGGTGCCGAAGATGATCGGCTGGTCGAAGCCCAGGATCAAGGACCGGGTCGAGGAGATGCTCGATCTGGTGGGTCTGGATCCGGCCGAGTTCCGGGGGCGCTATCCGCGCCAGCTGTCCGGTGGGCAGCAGCAACGGGTGGGCGTGGCGCGGGCGTTGGCGGCCGATCCGCCCGTACTCCTGATGGACGAGCCGTTCGGCGCGGTCGACCCGATCACCCGTGACCACCTCCAGGACGAGCTGATCCGGCTCCAGCACGAGCTGCACAAGACGATCGTCTTCGTCACGCACGACTTCGACGAGGCCATCAAGCTCGGCGACCGGATCGCGGTCCTGCGCGAACGCTCGCACATCGCGCAGTTCGACACCCCGGAAGCGATCCTGACGAATCCCGCCGATGACTTCGTGTCCGGTTTCGTGGGCGCGGGCGCGGCCCTGAAGCGGCTCAACCTCACCCGCGTACGGGATGTGGAGATCCGCGACTACCCGACCGTGACCGTGGACGATCCGCTCCAGGAGATCTTCAACAAGCTGCGCGACGGCACCACCAACGAGCTGCTGCTCCTGGACAAGCGCGGCCGGCCCTACAAGTGGCTCCGGCGCGGCGACCTGATGCGGGCGCGCGGTTCGCTGGCCCGGGCGGGCGCGCTCGTGCACGACACGGTGACGCGCGACGCCACACTGCGCGACGCCCTGGAGGCCGTGCTCACCGAGAGTGCGGGGCGGGTCGCGGTGACCGGGCGGCGCGGTGAGTACACGGGCGTCGTGGACATGGAGACGCTGATGAACTCCGTGCACGAACTCCTCGAACAGGACCGCCTCGACGCCATCGAGCACCAGCACGACCTCCAGGACCAGCGTGCCGAGCAGACCCATCGCGCACAGGAGGGCGAGGGGGCCGGGTTCCGGGAGGAGGAGTCGTGACGCCACCGCAGGAGCCACCGCTCGGACCCCATCCGACCGAACCGCGCCGCCCGGACGGCGAGCACGAGCTCAAGGGACACACCTTCCGTGACACCGGCGACGGCGAGCCGGAGGCCACCCCGGTCGTCTCCGCCACGCGCGAGCCGCGGCGCCTGACCTGGCAGAAACTGACCTTTCTGCCGGTGACGCTGTTCGTGGTGCTGCTGATCACCTGGCTGTGGTTCCGCAACGCCGAGCTCGACTCGATCTCGCAGAACGCGCTCGCGGACGGAAACGTCTGGGTGCGCCTGAAGCAGCACATCGAACTCACCGTGATCTCCACGTTCTTCGTGCTGCTCATCGCGATCCCGCTCGGGATCCTGCTCACCCGCAAGCGACTGCGGCCGGCCGCCCCCTTCGCGATGGCGCTCGCCAACATCGGCCAGGCGACCCCCGCCATCGGTCTGCTGGCGCTGCTGGTCATCTGGATGGGCATCGGCATGAAGGCCGCCCTGGTCGGCATGGTGATCTACGCGGTGCTGCCCGTCCTCTCCAACACCATCGCGGGCCTCAAGGCCAACGACCCGACCCTCCTCGAGGCCGCGCGCGGGATCGGGATGTCCCCGATGGGGGTCCTCGGCAAGGTCGAACTCCCCCTCGCCGTACCGCTGATCCTCGCGGGCGTACGGACGGCACTGGTCCTGAACGTGGGCACGGCGACGCTCGCGACCTTCGGCGGCGGTGGCGGGCTCGGCGACCTGATCTCCACCGGCATCACGACCCAGCGCATGCCGGTCCTGGTCCTCGGCTCGATCCTCACGGTCGCGCTCGCGCTCCTGGTGGACTGGCTGGCCTCGCTCGCGGAGATCATGCTCAGGCCGCGCGGCCTGGAGGTGCGCTCATGAAGCGGCGGCTCTACGGGGTGTGCGCGGCCCTCGCGTTGCTCGCGGCCGGCTGCGGTCTGCACAGCGGCAGCCCACTGGTCGCGGATGTCGCGCCGGGTTCGATCGGCAAGGGCAAACCGCTCGACGGGGTCGATCTCACGGTCACCTCCAAGGAGTTCACCGAACAGCTGGTCCTCGGCCAGATCATGGGCATCGCGCTCAAGGCCGCCGGCGCCGACGTGCTCGACCGCACCGGCATCCAGGGCTCCATCGGTGCCCGCGAGGCCGTCAAGTCCGGTGACGCGGACGGGATGTACGAGTACACGGGCACCGGCTGGATCACGTATCTCGGCAACACGGAGCCGGTCGTCGGCGCCGAGGCGCAGTGGAAGGCCGTACACGAGGCGGACCTGAAGAACGGCATCGACTGGCTGCCGCCCGCCGAGCTCAACAACACGTACGCCCTCGCCGTGAACCAGGCCAACGAGAAGAAGTACGGCACCAAGACACTCTCCGACGTGGCCGCGCTCTCCAAGTCCGACCCGTCGGCGGTGACGCTCTGCGTCAACCAGGAGTTCGCCTCGCGCGACGACGGACTGCCGGGCATGGAGAAGGCGTACGGCATGAAGATCCCGCCGTCCCAGGTGCAGACGATGGACTCCGGGATCGTCTACACCCAGGTGTCGGGCGGCACGGCCTGCACGTTCGGCCTGGTGTTCACGACCGACGGCCGGATCAAGGCGATGGATCTGGTCGTGATGGAGGACGACAAGCACTTCTTCCCGTCGTACAACGCGGCGCCGATGATGAACACCGAGACGATGAAGGAACACCCCGAGATCGCGGACATCCTCGACCCGATCACGAAGAAGCTGACGAACTCGGTGGCGCAGGATCTGAACGCCAAGGTGGATGTGGAGGGGCAGGATCCGCATCAGGTGGCGTTGGACTGGTTGGTTTCGGAGGGGTTTGTCACCAAGAGCTAGGGCCCGTTTCGGCCATCCGTCAGTTACAAAGACTTGGTTGCAAAGAAACCGTTGCAAGCAAGTCTTTGCATCGCTACGGTGGGGGCATGGCCGAACCGGAGAAGCATCCGAAGACCGACCCCGCGATACGCGATCTGGACCCGCGGTCCTTGCGGGGGCTCGCGCATCCGCTGCGGATGCAGCTGCTGGATGCTCTACGCCGCTTCGGTCCTGCCACCGCGTCCCAACTGGCCGACCGGCTGGGCGAGTCGAGCGGGGCGACCAGCTATCACCTGCGGCAGCTCGCCGCGCATGGGTTCGTGCAGGACGCGCCGGAGCACGGGAAGGGGCGGGAGCGCTGGTGGAAAGCGGTGCACGTCGGCACACGGATGACGTCCGAGCTGATCCACGACCCGGACCCCACGGTGCGCGGAGCGGTCGAGTCGATGCTGCACATGATGGCCGACCAGCACACCTCGGAACTCAACACGTTCCTGGGCACGCGGTACCAACTCCCCGAGGAATGGCGCGACGCGGCCGACATGAGCGGCTGGCGACTCAGTCTCACGCCCGATCAGGCGCGCGAGCTGAGTGAACGGCTGATGGAAGTGATCGAGAGCTATAAGCGCGACATGCCGGGCGAACGGGGGCCGGGCGAGCGAGCGTTCCGCGTGCAGCTGCACGCGTTCCCCCGTACCGACGAGGAGGACTCGAAGTGATACCCGAAGCGCATCTGTACGTACATCAGCAGCGCACCACCGAACTCCCGTACTCCGCCGCGGAGTTCAAGTCCGTCGAGCAGCCGTCCGGGATGCGTGTCCGCCTCGGCTGGACCCTGGTTCACGTGGGCCTGCGCCTGGCCGTCCCGGCGCGGACCGCCCCCGCGTTCAGCAGCTAGGGACGTCCCCGCCCTTGTCCAGCGCCCTGAGCGCCTCCACCGTCTGCTCCAGGGTGGTGACCGGGATCAGCCGGAGGCCCTTCGGCAGCTCGGCCTGAGCGTCCGAGCACTCGGCCTTCGGGACCAGGAAGACCGTGGCGCCGTCACGCTTGGCCGCCTGGGTCTTGAGCGAGACCCCGCCGACCGGGCCCACCTTGCCGTCCGCGTCGATCGTGCCCGTACCGGCGATAGAGCGGCCGCCGGTCAGATCGCCGCCCGCACCGTTGCCGTCGAGCTTGTCGACGATGCCCAGGGAGAAGAGCAGGCCCGCGCTCGGGCCTCCGATGCCGGCGAGTTCGAGGTCGACCTTGACCTTGCCGGGGTCCTCGTCCAGGTAGTTCAGGGCCGCCGCGACCGCGGAGTTCTGCGACTTCCGCATCTCGGCGACGTTGTGCTCCTCGATCTCCTCGACGCTGCCGCCGCTCGGATAGACGGCGTCGCGCGGCATCACCGCGCGGTCGGTGCGGAACCAGCCGTCGACCACGTCACCGAAGTCGACGTCGGCGTCCGGTCCGGTCGCGAGGATCGTGGTCATCCGCAGCTCGCCGTCCGTCTCGCGGGTCGGTGCACCCTCGATGGTGATCACCGGCTTGCCGTCGTGCTCACCGAGCACGTCCGAGGTCCCGCCGGGCTGGGCCACGGTGAACGGGAGCGGGGCGAGTCCGGCGACGGCGAGCAGCGCGGCGACGGGGACGGCGCTGAGGGCGAGGGCCGTGCGGCGGCTGAGGCGAATGAGCACGGGGTCAATCTAACGTGGGCGGCCCGGTCACCCGGCGAACAGGTCGCGCCGGGCGACGGTGAAGCGCCGCAGCGCGTCCGGCCGCGGGGCGGTCCCGATGCCCGGGCCGGTCGGCACGGACAGATGGCCGTCGTCGAGGACGAACGGCTCGGTGAGGTCCTCGGCGAAGTAGCGGCTCGAGGCCGAGGTGTCGCCGGGCAGCGTGAAGCCCGGCAGGGCGGCAAGCGCCAGGTTGGGCGCGCGGCCGATCCCGGTCTCCAGCATGCCGCCGACCCACGCCGGCACCCCGTGCGCGGCGGCGACGTCATGGAGACGGCGGGCCTCCAGGTAGCCGCCGACGCGGGCCGGCTTCACATTGACCACGCGGCAGGCGTCCATGGCGATCGCGGAGGCCGTGTCGCGGGCGTTGTGCAGGGACTCGTCCAGGCAGACGGGGGTGGTGATGCGCTGCTGCAGCAGGGCGTGCGCGTGCAGGTTGTTCTCGTCCAGGGGCTCCTCGATGAGCAGCAGCCCGAACGCGTCCAGTTTCCTCAGCTGCTCGGCGTCGGCCAGGCTGTACGCCGTGTTGGCGTCGACCTGCAGCGGCAGCGCGTCACCGAAGCGCTCGCGCACGGCCCGTACGGGCTCGACGTCCCAACCGGGCTCGATCTTCAGCTTGATGCGTACGTACCCCTCGGCGAGGTAGCGCTCGACGTCGTCGAGCAGTTCGGGGACCGAGTCCTTGATGCCGACCGAGACCCCGGCGGGCACGCGCTCGCGCACCGCGCCGAGGAAGGTGGCGAGCGACATCCCGTACGCCCGCAGCTCGGCGTCGAGGAAGGCCGTCTCGACCGCGGCCTTGGCCAGCTCGTGGCCCTTGACCTTCGCCATCACGGGGGCGAGGGCCGCGACGGCGGGCACGGGGAGCTCGGCGATCCTCGGCAGCAGGAAGTCGCGGATGACGGTCTCGGCGCCGGCCAGGAACTCCGAGCAGTAGTCGGGCGCCGGATCGGCCGCGAACTCCGACCAGCCCTCGGCCTCGTCCGTGACCACCCGCAGCAGGAAGGTGTCCTTCGCCGTCATCGTCCCGAAGGACGTACGGAAGGGGGTGACCAGCGGGATGGCCACGTGGAGGAGTTCGACGCGTTCGAGCTTCACGCCCGGGTCCTTTCCAGGGTGTACCAGCCGTCGCGGGACATCGAGGTGGCGGCGTACCCCTCGGCGAAGGCCTCGGTGAAGACCTCCCGTACCGCATGCCGCCAGCGCAGTCCGAGCTCCGGGTCGGCCGCCCTCAGCTTCACGATGTCGTCGGGGACGCGGCACCAGAGAGTGCCGGTGCCGTCGTATCTCGCGAGCGGGTCGCCGTCGGGGGCCGTGGCGAGGACCTCGCCGGTAGGGCGCGCGGGCTCATGGAGCTCCGCATCGGACCGGGTCAGGTCCCAGGTGACGGTGAGCCGGTCGCTCTCGTCGCCGTCGTTCAGGCCGTCGGCCATCGGTCCGTAGAAGTCGACGAGGTACTCGGTGCCCGTGCCGCCGAGCTTGACCAGATTGAAGCGGGCGTTACGTCCGACCAGCGGGTCGAACGTCCACCGCATGGTCCGCGCACCGCGCTGCACCGCCCAGTCCCGCTGCGCCCGCTTCACGACGAACCCGACGCCACGGTCGCTGGTGCGCGCGGCCGCCACGAACGAGTAGCAGTCCCGCGTGCCCGGCTCCCCGAACACGGCGACGGCCGCCCCGAGCAGCTCACCACCCGTGTTGTACGCGGCGTGCACGGCACCCCCGGCGTGCTCCAGGCTGTGCAGGACCTCGGCCGGATAGGGCGGCATGCTGCGGGGCGTCCGCCACACGTCGCAGAAGAAGTCGGCGACAGCGGCGATCCCGGCCACGTCGTGCACGGTACGGACGGTGACGGTCATGTCCCAATTGTGCCGTCGAACATGACCGGCCCCCCTGCGTCCTTGAGCCCCCGCACCAGCGACGCCAGACTGACCCGATGCCTTCAGACGCCCAACTGCCCGGTGTAAGCGCGGTGTTGTTCGACTCCGGTGGCGTGCTGATGCAGCCCCTGGGTGGCCGCTGGAACCCGCGCGCCGACTTCGAGCCGACGGTCCTGGCCCACTCCCCCGGGATCACCGACGGGCAGTTCGCCGAGGCCGTCGCGGCCGGTGACCGGTTCCTGGACGCGGCGACCGACACACCCCCGTACGACGACTACCACCGGATCCTGCTGGATCACCTCGGCATCGAGGGGACACCCGGACTGCTCGCGGAGCTCAGCCGTGAAGTCGACCCCGCCACGGTCCTGGAGGTCTTTCCCGACGTCCTGGGCACCCTGGACGAACTGGGGCGCCGCGGGGTGCGGATGGCGGTGGTGTCGGATGCCTGGCCGGAGCTCCCCGCACTGCACGACCGGCTCGGTCTGGGCGGTTACTTCGAGGCGTATGCGATCTCGGCGGTGCTCGGCTGCAACAAGCCGGACCCCCGGATGTACCACCACGCGAGCGAAGCGCTCGGGCTCGCACCCGCGCAGTGCCTGTTCCTGGACGACGATCCGGAGCTGGTCGCGGCGGCGATCGCGCTGGGCTACGAAGGGCTCGCGGTGAGCCGGCCCGGGGCTCCGGCGGGTGGGGCGGCTCCGGCCGGGGTCGCCTCGATCGGCTCGCTGTCCGAGCTCCTGGAGCTCTTCTGACGTCCAGCGTGCGGCCGGGCCCCTGGACCCGGCCCGGCTCACACCACGCGCCACCTCATCGCAGCCACTCCCCCAGCTTCCGCTCGCACGCCCGCAGCTGCTCCACCGGGACGAACTCTCCCGCCGTATGGGCCAAAGCGGGGTCGCCGGGGCCGAAGTTCAGGGCGGGGACACCGAGTTCGGTGAAGCGGGCGACGTCTGTCCAGCCGAGTTTGGGACGGGGTGTCGCGCCGAGGAAGGCCACCAGGGAGGCGATCGCCGGGCGGGCGAGGCCCGGCAGGGCGCCCGGCGCGGCGTCGGTGACGAGGAACTCGTCGTAGGCCGAGGACGGGAAGAGACCGCGTACGTACTCCTCCGCCTCCTTCGGTGAACGGTGCGGTGCGAAGCGGGCGTTGACCGTGATCACGCACTCGTCGGGGACGACGTTGCCGGCGACCCCGGCACGTACGGCGACGGCGCCGAGGCCCTCTCGGTACTCGAGTCCGTCGATCACCACCCGCTCGGGCTCGTGGTCGGCGAGACACTGCAGGATCGCCGCCGAGCGGTGGACCGCGTTGACACCCATCCAGGCGCGGGCGGTGTGGGCACGCGTGCCGCGGACCACGATGTCGGCCTCGAGGTAGCCCTGGCAGCCGGCCTCCACGCCCGCGTCGGAGGGCTCCATGAGGAGGGCGAAGTCGGCCGTGAGCAGGTCGGGGCGGTGAAGGGCGAGCCGGCGCAGACCATTGCGCTCGCCCTCGACCTCCTCGCACTCGTAGAAGATGTACGTGATGTCCCGTGCGGGCGCGGTGAGTTCGGCCGCCAGGCGCAGCGCGACGGCGACGCCGCCCTTCATGTCGCAGGCGCCCAGGCCGTGGATCCGTTCGCCCTCCAGACGGGAGGGGAGATTGTCCGCGGCCGGAACGGTGTCCAAGTGGCCGGCGACGATCACGCGTTCCGGGCGGCCGAGGTCGGTACAAGCCACGACCGTGTTGCCGAACCGCTCGACGGCGAGGTGCGGCAGTGCGGCGAGAGCCGACTCGACCGCGTCGGCGAGCGGGCCCTCGGCGCCGCTCTCGGAGGGGAGGTCCACCAACGCGCGGGTCAGCGCGACCACATCGGCGGTCAGATCAAGGTCGGGCGTCACTGCTGCTCCTGCTGGGGGTCGGTCCGTGCGGGCGTGTCCCCCAGCAGATCACACGGCGATCCCGCTACCGGAGCGCGTCCGCGACCTCGCGGGCCGCGTCCAGGACACGGGGCCCGACCCGCTCCGGGACCGAGTCGGACAGCATGACCACGCCGACGCTGCCCTCTATGCCGGTCACCCCGAGCAGCGGTGCCGCGGCGCCGCTCGCGCCGGCCTCCAACTCGCCGTGGGTGAGGGTGAAGCCGGGGTCGTCGACGAGTCCCTGGCGGGCGGCGAGTATCGCCTTGCCGGCCGCGCCGCGGTCCAGCGGATGACGGAAACCCGTGCGGTACGCGACGTGGTAGTCCGTCCAGGTCGGTTCGACGACCGCGACCGCGAGGGCCTCCGTGCCGTCGGCGAGCGTCAAGTGAGCGGTGGCGCCTATGTCTTCGGCCAGCGAGCGCAGCGCCGGCAGCGCGGCCTCGCGCACCAGCGGGTGCACCTGGCGGCCGAGGCTCAGGACACCGAGTCCGACGCGGGCGCGGCCGCCCAAGTCGCGGCGTACCAGCGCGTGTTGCTCGAGCGTGGCAAGGAGGCGGTAGACGACGGTGCGGTTGACACCGAGCTTGGTGGACAGTTCGGTGACGGTCAGTCCGTGGTCCGTGTCGGCGAGCAGCTTGAGGACACGCAGTCCCCGGTCGAGCGTCTGGGAGGTCTCCGCGGTCACGACGCCCTCTCCTTAAGGTGAGTGGCGACGGCCTTGTACGCGGCGGTGTCCGCGATGAGCGGGTCACCCCGTCGCCGGTCCCGTCGGCGACGCGCGTCAGAGGCCGCCGGTCATCAGCTCCACGGAAGGCCTGACTCCCCCGTCGAGCTCACGCACCGGCTGCGCTCCGCGGCGGCGCTGCCACGGGGCGTGTGCGTTGCCGGGACAGTAGCGAGCGGGTCCGCTGAGCGGAAGACTCCGTCCAGAATCCGGGCACTCGGCGACGAAGGGCCGGGAGGTACGGGCTGTTTGCCGGGAAGATCCCGCGGCGGCGAGGCCCTTGGTCCTCAGGCCCCCGACCCGAGTTTCCGCCCGATGACCACCATCGCCGCACCCACACCGAGGATGAGCAGCGCTCCCACCACGGTCCAGAGCCCGGGCATCAGGGGCGAGACCAGGAACACCGCCACGACGAGCACGGCACACAGGGCGGCGAGCGTGGTGCGGCGGTACTTCATGGCAGGACCTCGGTCGGCGGGGACGGCGGAGTCGGCGGGCGGCCGCGGCTCGCCCGGCCGGTCCCGACACCAACGTAATGATCAAATAAGGGCCCATCGAGCAGCGGAAGTCCCGGGCCCGGGAGCAAAGGTCCCGGGCCGGGTGGCGACGAAGGTCCCGAATGAGGCCATACGCACCGCACACCGCGCGCGACGAGTCCTCACTTCATCCGGGTCGCCCACTCCTGCACCTTGGCGATCCGCTGCCGCAGCTGACCGGCCGTGGCCTCCGCGCTCGGCGGGCCGCCGCAGGTCCGGCGCAGCTCGGTGTGGATCACGCCATGGGGTTTGCCGGACTGGTGGACGTACGCACCGACCATCGTGTTGAGCTGCTTGCGCAGTTCGAGCATCTCCTTGTGGGAGACGACCGGACGGCGCTCCGCCGGCATCTCGAGCAGATCGGCCTCTTCGGCGGGCTTCTTGCGGCTGTGCGCGATCTGCCGCTGCTGGCGCTTCTGCAGCAGCAGCTCGACCTGGTCGGGTTCGAGCAGGCCGGGGATGCCGAGGTAGTCCTGCTCCTCCTCGCTGCCGGGGTGGGCCTGCATGCCGAACTCGGCGCCGTTGTACATCACCCGGTCGAAGACCGCGTCGGACTCCAGCGCCTCGAACGGCAGCATGTCCTGCTCGCCGGTGTCCTCGTCCTGCTCCTTGTTGGCCTCGTCCATCTCGGCCTCGGACTCCGCGTACGGGTCCTCCTCGCCGTCCTTCTTCGGCTTGTCGAGCACATGGTCGCGCTCGACCTCCATCTCGTTGGCGAAGCCGAGCAGGTCCGGGATGGTGGGCAGGAAGACGGACGCGGTCTCGCCGCGGCGACGCGACCGTACGAAACGGCCGACGGCCTGCGCGAAGAACAGCGGTGTCGAGATGGTCGTGGCGTACACCCCGACCGCGAGGCGCGGCACGTCGACGCCCTCGGACACCATGCGGACCGCGACCATCCACCGGTCGGTGCCCTCGCTGAAGTCGTCGATCCTCTTCGACGCCCCGGCGTCGTCGGAGAGCACCAGGGTGGCCTTGGTCCCGGTGATCTCGCGGATCAACTTCGCGTACGCACGCGCCGATTCCTGGTCGGAGGCGATCACCAGACCGCCCGCGTCATGGATGGACTTACGGACTTCGGTGAGGCGCTGATCGGCGGCGCGCAGCACGTTGGGCATCCAGTCGCCGCGCGGGTCGAGCGCCGTGCGCCAGGCCTGGCTGATGGCGTCCTTCGTCATGGGCTCGCCGAGCCGGGCCGCGATCTCGTCGCCCGCCTTCGTACGCCAGCGCATATTGCCGCTGTACGAGAGGAAGATGACGGGCCGCACGACGCTGTCGGCGAGCGCGTTGCCGTAGCCGTACGTGTAGTCCGCAGACGAGCGCCGGATGCCGTCCCTGCCCTCTTCGTACTGGACGAAGGGGATCGGGTTGGTGTCCGAGCGGAACGGGGTGCCGGTCAGCGCGAGGCGACGGGTGGCCGGCTCGAAGGCTTCCAGGCAGGCCTCGCCCCAGGACTTGGAGTCACCGGCGTGGTGGATCTCGTCGAGGATGACCAGGGTCTTGCGCTGCTCAACGCGGTTGCGGTGCAGCATGGGCCGCACGCCGACACCCGCATAGGTCACGGCGACGCCGTGGTACTCCTTGCTGAGCGGGCCCGCGCTGTACTCCGGGTCCAGCTTGATCCCTATCCGGGCCGCGGCGTCCGCCCACTGCTTCTTCAGGTGCTCGGTCGGAGCGACCACGGTCACTTGCTGCACCACATGGTGGTGCAGCAGCCAGGAGGCGAGGGTCAGCGCGAAGGTCGTCTTGCCGGCGCCGGGGGTGGCGACGGCGAGGAAGTCCCTCGGCTGCTCCTGCACATACCGCTCGAGGGCCCCTTGCTGCCAGGCGCGCAGCTTGTTGGCCGTACCCCAGGGGGCACGGCCCGGGAACGCAGGTGAGAGGTGGTGCGAGCTGCTGGTGGCGGTGGTAGTCACGGTCTCCGGTTCGGCAGGTCGGCGGCGTGGGACTGACGGTCGGGGGCCGGCGACGGACGGGTGCCGGCTCCGTATGACAACCGGGCCACCTTACCGGGGCGGATGTTTCGGTCCGGGCGCAACGAGCCGGGTCGGAGCCGGGTGCGAGATGGGTCACACGCGACAGGGGGCGGCTTGGGTCACCTGAGCGATTCCTCAGAAGTACGCAGCCGTCAGCCCCGCACAGCGGGCGTACGCAGCCGACCCGCCACCCACACCCCCACCGCCGCGACCAGCACCGACAGCACGAACACCGAAGCGAACGCCACCGCGGGCCCGCCCGTCGCCGCATCCGCCCCGTGCCCGGAGAGCGCACCCCCGCCCAGCGCCGCGAAGGCCGCGCCGCCGCCCGCGAGGAGCAGGGCGTTGGACAGGCCGTCGGATATCTGGAGCGCCGCGGAATTCGAGCCCGCTTCCGTCGGGGCGGACAGGCTCAGGAGCAGGACGCTCGTCGAGGAGATCACCAGGCCCATACCGAAGCAGCCCCAGGCCCAGGCGAGCGCGATGATCCAGACCGGGACGGAGTCGATCAGAACGGCCGGGGCCGTCGCTATCGCCGCGGTGACCAGGACCATGCCGAGGCGGACCAGCGGCTCGCGGCGGTCTTCGAGGCGCGGACGGGACTGGAGGTACGAGCCGAGCGCCCAGGTCGCGCCGCCGACCGCGAGGGCGAGACCTGCCATGGTCAGGGAGAGACCGCGCCGTGAGACCAGCATCAGCGGGATGAAGGACTCCGCGGCGATGAACGAGCCCGCCGCGAGCCCCCGCAGCAGGATCACCGAAGGAAGCCCGCGCCCCGCACGGAACGTGCCGGGCGGCAGCAGCGCGAGCACCGACGGGACGAGCACCGCGAGCCCGGCCGCCGCGGGCAGCACCGAGAACGGGCGCAGATCCTGGCCCGCGTACTGAAGGAGGCCCGCGCCGAGCGAGATGCCGAGCGCGAGACGGATCCGGCGGGACTCGAAGAGCGCGGGCGCGCCGTCCGGCGGACCCCCTGCGTTGGTCCGTATCGCCGGCAGCGCGAGCAGCAGCGGGAGCGCCACCAGGGCCGGGATGCCGAGGAACACCCAGCGCCAGCCGAGGTGTTCGGTCACCGTCCCCGCCACCAGCGGGCCGACGATCGCCGGGACGACCCAGCCCGCCGCGAACGCCGCCATGATCGCGGGCCGAAGCCGCTCCGGATAGGCGCGGCTGACCACCACGTACAACGCGACGATCACCAATCCACCGCCGAACCCCTGCACCGCGCGCCCTGCGATGAACAGCCACATCGCCCCCGCCGTCCCGGACAGCAGCAGCCCCGCCGCGAACGCGCCGATCCCCGCCGCCAGCGCCCCGAGAGGTCCCCGCCGGTCGGCCCACTGGCCGGCCAGGACCATGCCGAAGAGCGAGGTCGTGAAGTACCCCGAGAACGCGAAGCCGTAGAGCGCGACCCCGTCCAACTCCCGTGCCGCCACCGGCATAGCGGTGCCGACGGCGGTCGCCTCGAAGGCGATCAGGACGACGACCGAGACGATCCCGACGCTCAGAGCGCGCAGGCGCCGCCCCAGCACCCCTTCGTCCGGGGTGGCGAGGCTCGGGGGCGCAACGCTGCGCGATTCGACGGCGGTCATGCGAAGAACCGTACGGTCCGGCACTGACAACCGCGCCTGACCAGGGACGGGACCTTCCTCGTCCGTTGGTCCTACGCCCCGAAGCCGCGCCGCGGCGGTCCCGAAGCCGCGCCGCGGCGGTCCCGGAGCGGCGCCGCGGCGGTCCCGAAGCCGCGCCGGAGCGTGAACGCGGCATGGCAGTCGTATTGCGGCCCCCGCCGTTCCCTTGGCCACGGTCCGACGCCCGCCTACCGTCGAGCACATCAACACGGCCGTGTGCCCGAGTGGTTCAGGGACTTGCCTGCAAAGCAAGTAACGCGGGTTCGATTCCCGCCACGGCCTCCGGTGCGGCAGCGCGTACGGCGGGACCCTGGTGTTCAGCACCCGGGGACCCGCCGTACTCACGACTGTCTCGAGCCCGCCCCAGTCTCCGACAGCTCGAGCCGCCACATGATCTCCCCGTCGTGCACGACATCCGTGGAGACGAGCCCGGCAGCCGCGGCGACCGCCGCGGAGGCGTGATGATCCGGGTGCACATGGGCGATCACGGCGGCGATGCGCTCGACGGGTTCCTGCGCCAGCGCCGCCACCAGCGCGCAGGCCGCCTCCCGCGCGATGCCCCGCCCCTGCCACGGGGTGCCCACGGTCCAGGCGATCTCGGCGATACGGGAGTCCTCCGCGTAACCCGACAGATGCGCCGGCGCGGGACCGACCGTCGCCTGCACCGCCCCCACGAACCGCCGCTGGGCGCAGAGTTCGACCACCCAGTTGCACCAGGTCACCTGCGGGTCCGGGGAACCGGCCGCCCACCGCTCGTACCGCGCCCGCAGCTCCCCCTCGTCCTCGGGCGCGCCCCCGATGAACGTGTGCAGCGCGGGATCCCCGAGCACCCGCGCCATCTCGGCGGCGTACTCGGCCTTCACCGGCAGCAACCTCAGCCGGGGCGTGCGCAGTTCACGGAGTATCAAGCGGTGTCCTCATGCGACGACCGGTCGGCGATGGCCGCGTGCGGCCGGTCGACAGTGTGGTCGTGCGGCCGGTCGGCGGCGTGGCCGTGCGGCCGGTCGGCGGTGTCCTCGTGCAGCCAGCTGGTGAGCAGCACCCGCCGCCCGTCGGACTCGATCCACTCGGCCTCGTCCTCGACCATCCGGTAACCGGTCGCGGTCGCGACGGCCCGGCTCGCGAGGTTGTCCTCGTCGATCTGCAGCCTGAGCTCGCGCAGCCCCAACTCCTCATGCGCGTACGAGGTGAGCAGCCGCGTGGCCCGTACGGCCAGGCCGCGGCCGCGGTGCTCGGGCCCGATCGCGTAGCCGAGGGTGCCGTCCTCCAGGTTCACCATGACCTCGCCGAGCGGCAGTCCGCCGTCGGTGGTGACCGCGAACCGCAGCCGGGTGCCGGCCGCGCGCTTCTCGCGTGCGGTCGCCAGATGCGCCTCGGCCTGCGCAGCACCGAAGGGCACGGGAAGGGGCGTGAACCGGGCGACGTCGTCGTTGTCGAAGATCTTCACCATGGCGTCGACGTCGTCGTCACGCCATTCCCGCAGCACGAGCCCGTCCCCTTCGACGACCACGGCATCCCCGCTCACGACAGTCACGCGGGCCCCTCCCTCAGCTCAGAGCCTGTTTCTGCTACGGAGCATACGTGCGCTCCCGCACGGGTGAGCCGGGTCACATCAACTGCCCTGTCACAGCTTCGGACCCGGCGGCATCTCGTGGTTGTCAGCAGCTCACACCACCGCATACGAGGAGCCCGCCATGACCGCACGACTGAACCTCTTCACCAACGAACTCGCCGCGAAGCACCTCAAGTACCTGGTCTCCGCGGGCAAGGTCCTCACCGACTCGTCGCTGCCGACCTCCCTCCAGGAGCTCGTCTCGCTGCGGGTCAGCCAGATCAACGGCTGCGCGATGTGCGTCGACATCCACACCAAGCACCTGGCGCACGAGGGCGAGGACGCGGTCCGTATCAACCTGGTCCCGGCCTGGCGCGAGGCCACGGTGTACACGGACGCGGAACGCGCCGCCCTGGAACTCGCGGAGCAGGCAACCCGCATCGCGGACGCGGCGGGCGGCGTCTCGGACGAGGCGTGGGCTCACGCGGCCAAGTACTACACGGAGGACGAACTGGCGGGCCTGGTCTCGCTGATCGCCCTGATGAACGCGATGAACCGCCTCAATGTGACGGTCCGGAACCCGGCCGGGTCGTACGTGGTCGGGCAGTTCTGACCGGACTCAGGAGGAGGCCACCGCCGCCTGCGGCCTGATCGGCAGCCGGTTCACCGGGCGGCCCGTGGCCGCCCGTACGGCTCCCGCGACCGCCGCCGGCGCCGTGACCACCGGGACCGCCGAGGCGGCCTTGGCGCCGAAGGGGGCCACCACGTCGCGCTCCTCGACGAGCTTGACGATGCGGATATCGGGCGCGTCCAGGGCGGTCGGCAGTGCGTAGCCCGTCAGGTCCGGATGGCGGACCACGCCGCGCGGGGTGCGGAGGTTCTCCGTCAGCGCCGCGCCGACGCCCTGGGTCACGCCCGCTTCGATGCGGGCCGCCAGCTGGGCGGGGTTGAGCACACGGCCGACGTCCTGGGCCACGGCGAGCTCGACGACGCGGATGGAGCCGAGCTCCACGTCCACGTCGACCACCGCGCGGATGGCGCAGAAGGCAAGGCCCACGAAGGCGTCGCCCTGGCCCGTCTCGTCCAGCGGCTCGGTGGGGTGCGGGCGGCACTGGGCGGTGGCCCAGAGTTCCTTGCCGTCCATCGCCTCGGTGACGGTCGTGGACAGGACACCGTCGTACGAGGTGATCTTGCCGTCGGCGATCTGGAGCAGCTCCGTGGACATGCCGAACTTGGCGGCCAGGGGCTGCAGTAGCTGGGTGCGGACCATCTTCGCGGCGCGTTCGACGGCTCCGCCGGAGACCCACGTATGACGGCTGCGGCAGCCCGCGCCCGCGGGCGGCTGGTCGGTGTCGACAGCGGCGACGTGGACCTCTTCGATGCCCAGGGTCTCCTGGACGATCTGACGGGCGAGGGTGGAGAAGCCCTGGCCGGTTTCGACGGCCGCGCAGATCACGGTCGCGACGCCGTCCTGGACCTTCACGGTCGCGGTCGATACCTCGTCCGCGCCTTCCGCGCCGAGCATGTGCACCATGCCGAGCGCGTAGCCGACGCCGCGGCGCACCGCGCCCGGTTCGCCCGCGCCCTCGGGGCCGCCGGGGAGGATCCACTCCTCTTCCGAGGTGTCCTTGGGGAGCGGCGGGAGGTCGAAGTCCCTTACGGCGCGCAGGAGTTCGGCGACCGGGGCAGGGCAGGTCACCGTCTGCCCCGTGGGCAGGATGTCGCCCGTCGCCATCACATTGCGCAGCCGCAGCTCCGCCGGGTCCACGCCCAGCTTCGCGGCCAGCTTGTCCATCTGCGCCTCGTACGCGGCGCAGACCTGGAGCGCGCCCTCACCCCGCACGTGCCCGGAGGGCGGGTTGTTGGTGCGCACCGCCCAGCCCTCGATGAAGGCGTGCGGCACGACGTACGGACCGCAGGCGAAGGCCACGGCCGCGGCGAGCGATTCGGAGGACGCGTCCGCGTAGGCGCCCGCGTCGAGCAGGATCTGCGCCTCGACCTTGACCAGGCGGCCCTCGGCGTCCGCGTGGTGGCGGTAGCGCAGCAGCGTCGGGTGCCGGTGGGCGTGGCCGAGGAAGGACTCCTCGCGGGTCGCGGTGAGCTTGACCGGGCAGCCGGTCTTCAACGCGAGCAGCCCGAGCGGGAGTTGGAAGCCGGGGTCCTCGCGGTCGGCGGTCGCGCCGGGCACACCCGTGACGACGACCTTCACGCGGTCGGGCTCCAGGCCGTAGCAGGCGGCGGCCAGATCGCGGTCGGAGTGCGGGTCGGTGGAGGCCACGTAGAGCTCCACGCCACCGTCCGGGCGCGGTACCGCGAGGCCCGCCTCGGCGCCGATGGGGGCGGGGTCCTGGCGGCCGATGCGGTAGAGGCCTTCGACGATCACCTCGCCGCTCGCCTCGGCGTCCCCGTACTGCAGCGGGATATGCCGGATTAGATTGCCGTCGGGGTGCAACGGCTCGGCGGCGAAGGCCTGTTCCGGGTCCGTGACCGGTTCGAGCACCTCGTACTCGACGACGATCGCGGCGGCGGCCATGCGTGCGGTGTCCGGGTGGTCCGCGGCCACGGCGGCGATGGGCTCGCCGTGGTGGCGTACGAGCTCGGAGGCGAAGACGGGACGGTCCGCGATCCGCCGCCCGTGCGCGGCGTCACCGGGCACGTCCTTGTGCGTCACGACCGCGTGCACGCCCGGCATCTGCTCGGCGCCCGAGGTGTCGATGGAGGTGATCCGCGCGTGCGGGTGCGGGGAGCGCAGGATCGCGGCCCACAGCAGGCCCTCGGCCCACAGGTCGGAGGCGTACGGGAACGTGCCCTCCGTCTTCGCCCGCGCGTCCGCGGGCGCCAGCGAGGCACCGAGGCCGTGGCTCTTCTCCTCGGCGGCGGGTGCGGTGACCGTCTCGTTGCTCACGCCCGGCCTCCGCCCTGCGAGTAGGTGACGCCACCGGCACCCGGGGGCGCCTGGTGCGGGATACGTGCCTGATCGTCGGTTTCGTCCTCAGGGACGGCCGACTGCCGCTCGGCGACCACGTCCTTGACCGCTTCGAGTACGCCCTTGTAGCCGGAGCAGCGGCAGAGGTTGCCGCACAGCGCCTGGCGGGCCTCGCGTTCGGTCGGCTGCGGATTGCCTTCGAGCAGGTCGTGCACGGTCATCGCCATGCCCGGCACGCAGAAGCCGCACTGCACGGCGCAGCTCGCGGCGAGCGCCCGCTGCACGTCGGATGGCTGTCCTTCGTCGGCGAGGCCTTCGACCGTACGTACCTCACTGCCCGCGGCCGTCGCGGCGGGCACGAGACAGGAGGCCACGAGGCGGCCGTCGACCTGCACCGCGCACGCGCCGCACTCGCCCTGCGAGCAGCCGTCCTTGGCGCCGGCGAGGCCGAGGCGCTCGCGCAGCACGTAGAGCAGCGATTCGCCGATCCAGGCGTCGGTGACGGGGCGGTCGGCGCCGTTCACACGCAGCACGTAGGAGGAGAGGGGGTGTTCGTCGCCGAAGGCGGAGACAGCGGCGGCGGGCTCGGACCCGTCCGGCTGCCCGCCGTCGTCCGGGGTGACCTCGGCGGCGTCCTGCGCGTCCTGCGCGGACGGCTCGTCGGCGGCGGGGTCCGGCTGTGCGTCCCGCTGCCTCACGTCCGCTTCCGCGGGCTGTTCCGCGGCCGGCATCGCTTCGGGGGCGGCGGGCTCGTCGTGCGCGGCCGGCTCCCCGTTCTGCGAAGCGTCCTGCGAGGCGTCCTGCGAGGCGTCCTGCGAAGCAGGCTGCGGAGCGTCCTGCGGCACGGCCTGGGCCCACGGCGCCGGAGCACCGCCCGGCAGGGTCGCGGGTGCGCGGTCCGCCCACTGGTCGACCAGCGAGGAAGAGGTGAACTCGCCCGATTCATCCGGAAGATCACCTTGGGCCAGCGGAATCGACCACTGCCCGGTGACCTGCGAAGGACCGGGCTCGGGCGCCGCCTGGGCGGCCGCCTCCGTGAACGACCACTGCCCGGTCATGCCCGCCTCGTGCTGCGGCGCGGGCTGCTGGGGCGCGTTCGGCTCGGGCCACTGGACGGGCGCGGGGGCGGGCTCGGGAGCGGAGACGGGCTCCGTGCCCATCTGCGGCACCAGCGAAGGGATCACGAAGGTCCCGGTGGCCGCCGGATCGGCGGCGGCACCCGGCACGACCGAGATCTGCGGCGGTACGAAGCTGCCGCCGGGCGCCGCGAGCGGCGCGTCCGCGAAGCCCTCGGGCAGGGCGACGAAGGCCGTCGCGTCGCCGTCGTACTCGCCCTGGCTCGTGGGCTGCCAGCCGCCGTGCCCATACGAGCCGTGCGCATCGTTCCCGTACCCGTGCGCATCGTCCCCGTACGAGCCGTGCGCACCGTTCCCGTACGAGCCCTCGCCCTGCTGCCCGTTGCTCACCTGTCCGCCGCTTCCGTACCCGTCCCCGTAACCGGGAGCGCCGTTGCCTTCCGTACCGCTCATGCCAGCGCCCTCCCCAGTGCCCGCCGCGCCAGCACGGAAACCGTGCGCCTGAGCTGCTGGACGGCGGGCGGCAGTTCCTGCGGGGTGCCGTCCGGCGCCTGGTCGGGGATGCAGGCCGCGGCGACATAGTCACCGAAGGCGTGCAGCGCCTCGGGTGCAAGCGCACGGTCGGCGTCCCAGTCGATCAGGGAGGCGACCCAGCGCTCGGCCTCGAGCGGACGCAGCGGCATCGGCGCGACCGCACCCACCGCACACCGCACCCCGCGACGCGCGGGGTCGAGCACGAGGGCGACGGAGGCGAGAGCGCGTCCGGGGCCGGTGCGGCCGGTCGCCTTCAGGTAGACCTGCGGGGCGTGCAGGAGCGGAATCCGTACGTAGCCGATGAGTTCACCGCCGCGCAGCCGCTCCATCCCCGCGAGCAGATGCGAGACGGGCACCTCACGGCGCGCGCCACCGGGTCCCGCGACGATCAGGTCGGCCTCGAGCGCGGCGAGGACGGGCAGCGAGTCACCGGTCGGGGCGGCGGTGGCGATGTTGCCGCCGAGCGTCCCGGCGTTACGGATCGTGGGCGGCCCGGCCGCACGCGCGGCGGCGGCAAGGGCGGGGATCAGGGCGGCGAAGTCGGGGCGGCCCATGCGGGCGTGGGTGAGTCCCGCGCCGAGCAGCGCGTGGCCGTCCTGGTACTGCCAGCCGCGGATCTCGTTGATCTTCCCGAGTCCGACCAGACCGGCGGGCCTCAGCTGCCCCTTGTTCACCGAGGCCATCAGATCGGTGCCGCCGGCCACGGGCACGGCGGCGGGCATGGCGGAGAGTGCCGCGACCGCCTCGTCGAGCGAGGTCGGCAACGTCACGGACTGCGCCACCTGCGGTGCGTGCGTGGTCAAGACCGGCTGCCCCTTCCCGTGCCCGACTCATGAGGCCGTGGTGTGTCTGTTGCGCCGTACGGTACGTGCTCACAGGCCGGACGTGGCAACTCTGGCACATCTTCCGTACCCGCCGACGGTGGGGTCCACTAGGACCCTTTCGCACGGGAATTCACGTAATGCCCGGATTTCAGGCGCCATTGCCGACCAGCGCTTCTGGCCGCTCACGGCGCGCTCGCGCCACCGGACGCCCACGCTCCCAGGGCCGCACCCCTGGGACACATGGGTCGTGCACACCTCACACGTTTGGGGGCGCCCCCTCGATCGGGCGTCCGAGCACACCGGGTCGCCGCTGCCACGGCAACGGGCCACCGGGCGGCCTGAAGTCGACGCCGAGCGCCTCAAGTCGGGCGTAGTGAGCGGTCATTCGCCGCTCGAACCCGGCGAAGTCACGCTCCCCCGACGGCCCGAGCTCACTCCAGGCCACCTCGGCGAAGGCCGAAAGCCGGGGAAACGCCTGGTAGTCGACGCGCGCCGCGTTCTCCATGACCTCGGTCCACAGATTCGCCTGCGTCCCGAGCACATGCGCGGCCTCGCCGGCGGACAGCTGCGGCGGCACGGGCTCGAAGCGGTACACGTCCTCGAGCGTCCGTACGTATCCGATCGGCACCGGCTCGTCCGCGCCGCCGTCCTGCCGGTGGTCCAAGTACACCTGCTGCTCGGGGCACATGACGACATCGTGTCCCGCCTGCGCGGCCGCGATCCCGCCCGCGTGCCCGCGCCAGCTGGACACCGCCGCACCCTCGGCGAGCCCGCCTTCGAGGATCTCGTCCCAGCCGATGAGCCGCCGGCCCTTGTGAGCGAGCCACTGGTCGAAGTGCCGGATGAACCACGACTGCAGCTCGTCCTCGTCCTTGAGCCCCAGCTCCCGCATCCGCTCCTGCGCGAACGCGGACTGCTTCCACTGCTCCTTGGGGCACTCGTCGCCGCCGATGTGCACGAAGGGCGAGACGTCCTCGGGGAAGAGGCCGAGCAGTTCCTCGAAGACCCCTTCGTAGAACCGCAGCACGTCCTCGGACGGCGCGAGCACGTTCGGATTGACTCCCCAGGTGTCCCAGACGCCCAGCGCCGCGGTGTCCACGACATCGCGGTTGCCGAGTTCGGGATACGCGGCGATCGCGGCCTGCGAGTGCCCGGGGATGTCGATCTCGGGGACGATCCGGATGTGCCGCTCCCGCGCGTACGCGACGATCTCGCGGATGTCGTCCTGCGTGTAGAACCCGCCGTGCGGCCTGTCCTCCCACAGCGGCGAGGCGCGGTGCCCGTGCTTGGTGCGCGAGCGCCACGAGCCGACCTCGGTCAGGCGCGGGTGGCGCTTGATCTCGACGCGCCAGCCCTGGTCGTCGGTGAGATGGAGGTGGAACACGTTGAGCTTGTGCGCGGCCATCAGATCGAGGTACCGCAGTACGCCGTCCTTGGGCATGAAGTGCCGTGCCACGTCGAGCATCATGCCGCGCCAGCCGAAGCGGGGTGCGTCCTCGACGAGGACCTCCGGTATCCCCCACTCCTCGCGCCCGGCGCCGGGCGCACGGCGGAACGCCTCGGGCCCGAGCAGCTGCCGCAGGGTCTGCGCACCCCAGAACACCCCGGCCGCGCTGCCGCCCTCGATCCGTACGCCGTTGCCGGACCGCACGGTCAAGCGGTAGGCCTCGGGGGCCAGTTCGGCATCGATGCGCAGTGCGATGTCACCGCGTTCCGGCCCGGGGTCGAGCGGCAGACCGGTGGCCGCCCCGACAGTGGCGCGCAGCCAGCATGCGACACCTCGGGTGCCGGGGCCGGCGCACAGGGTGGATGCGGCGCCGAGCGGATACGTGCCGCCGGTGGTCCACTCATAGGTACTCGGAAGCGGTACGAGGGGCGGCAGTTCGTCAGGAGTCGTCATGGTCACGACCCTGTCACGTAGGTGGCATAGACAACGAGGCTGAAAAAAGAACCGGCCCCGGCGCGCGCCCGAGCACACACCGGAGCCGTACGGCCCGACGGAGCGGGCGGGCTACTTCTTGCCGCCGCCCTTGCCGTCCTTGCCGTCCTTGCCGCCGCTGTCCCCCATGGACTCGTAGATCTCCTTGCACAGGGGGCACACCGGATACTTCTTCGGGTCGCGGCCCGGTACCCAGACCTTGCCGCAGAGCGCGACGACGGGGGTGCCGTCGAGCGCGCTCGCCATGATCTTGTCCTTCTGGACGTAGTGGGCATAGCGCTCATGGTCACCGTCGCCGTGCGACACCTGGGGTGTCGGCTCTACGAGGGTCCCCGTACCTGTGCCGCGCTCGGGCTCGAGAGTGCTCATATCCAAAGGCTACCGAAGGCTCAGGGCAAAGGCGGCCGGGCGTCGGCCCACACCGCACCCGAAGGACATCCTCTTCAGTTAAGAGAGGGATCGTCCGGATATGTCGCGATCATGGCCAACTCGCTGCGCTGGCGCCGCAGCACCGCGCGCCACAGGTTCTCCGGCACCGGCGAGGAGACGTCCCCGGGCTCGGACTCCACCACGTACCAGGCGCCGTCGGCCAGCTCGTCCTCCAGCTGGCCCGGGCCCCAGCCCGAATACCCGGCGAAGATCCGCAGCGAGCCGAGGGCGGCCGCGAGCAGTTCCGGCGGGGCCTCCAGGTCCACGAGCCCGATCGCACCGTGCACCCGGCGCCAGCCGAGCGGCGCCCGCTCCGTGGAATCACCGGGGATGACGGCCACACCGAGCGCCGAATCGAGCGAGACGGGTCCGCCCTGGAAGACGACACCGGGCTCACCGGCGAGCTCCGCCCACCCTTCGAGGACATCGCCGACACCCACGGGCGTGGGCCGGTTGAGGACCACGCCGAGCGAACCCTTCTCGTCGTGGTCGAGCAGGAGGACGACCGCGCGGTCGAAGTTCGGGTCCGCCAGGGCGGGGGTGGCCACGAGCAACCGCCCTGTGAGCGAGGACACCTCGGTCATGGTCGACATGATCCCGCATATTCGGCCGCGGTGGACAGACGCGGACGTCACAGCCCCATATCCGGTGGTGAGCAGGGCGCCGCGCCGACCGGGCACCCTCACACACCGGTCCGCGATCCGGTGACCGTACGCAACTGCGAAGCCACCGCTCGTGTTGTGGCGAACTCATGACGGTTCTGAAGCCCCTTCGGGCTTCCGGAACAGGGGTGCACGGCCATTACGCTTGCACCTTCGGACCCCCCTGCCCGACTCATCGGAACGCGAGATACATGACCGTCAACGGCACCGACGACGTACTCCTTGTCCACGGCGGCACCCCGCTCGAGGGCGAGATCCGTGTCCGCGGAGCTAAGAACCTCGTGCCCAAGGCGATGGTCGCCGCGCTGCTCGGCCACGAGCCGAGCCGGCTGCGCAACGTGCCCGACATCCGCGATGTCCGCGTGGTGCGTGGCCTGCTGCAGCTGCACGGTGTGACCGTCCGCCCCGGCGACGAGCCGGGCGAACTCGTGATGGACCCCTCGCACGTCGAGAGCGCGAACGTCGCGGACATCGACGCGCACGCCGGTTCCTCCCGTATCCCGATCCTGCTCTGCGGCCCGCTTCTGCACCGCCTCGGCCACGCCTTCATCCCGGGCCTCGGCGGCTGCGACATCGGCGGCCGGCCGATCGACTTCCACTTCGAGGTGCTCCGCCAGTTCGGCGCGACCATCGAGAAGCGCGCCGACGGCCAGTACCTGGAGGCACCGCAGCGGCTGCGCGGCTGCAAGATCTCACTGCCCTACCCGTCCGTGGGAGCGACCGAACAGGTGCTCCTGACGGCCGTACTGGCCGAGGGCGTCACCGAACTCTCCAACGCGGCCGTGGAACCGGAGATCGAGGACCTCATCTGCGTGCTGCAGAAGATGGGCGCGATCATCGCGATGGACACCGACCGGACCATCCGGATCACCGGTGTCGACCGCCTCGGCGGCTACAACCACAAGGCGCTCTCCGACCGTCTGGAGGCCGCGTCCTGGGCGTCGGCCGCGCTGGCGACCGAGGGCAACATCTACGTGCGCGGCGCACAGCAGCGCACGATGATGACCTTCCTCAACACGTACCGGAAGGTCGGCGGCGCCTTCGAGATCGACGACGAGGGCATCCGCTTCTGGCACCCGGGCGGCTCGCTCAACGCCATAGCTCTCGAGACGGACGTCCACCCGGGCTTCCAGACCGACTGGCAGCAGCCGCTGGTCGTCGCGCTCACGCAGGCCGCTGGCCTGTCCATCGTCCACGAGACGGTGTACGAGTCGCGGCTCGGCTTCACCTCCGCGCTGAACCAGATGGGTGCCCACATCCAGCTCTACCGCGAGTGCCTCGGCGGCTCCGACTGCCGCTTCGGACAGCGCAACTTCCTGCACTCCGCGGTGGTTTCGGGCCCGACGAAACTCCAGGGCGCGGACCTCGTGATCCCCGACCTGCGCGGCGGCTTCTCGTACCTGATCGCGGCGCTCGCCGCGCAGGGCACGTCCCGCGTGCACGGCATCGACCTGATCAACCGCGGCTACGAGAACTTCATGGAGAAGCTCATGGAGCTCGGCGCGAAGGTCGAACTGCCGGGCGGTGCGCTCGTCTAGATCTTCTGCTTGTACGTTTCCGGGGCGGCGCCATTCAGTTGGCGCCGCCCCGGTTCCGTCGTGGAGGTCCCCTTGGTCACGCTCCCCCGCCCCGCAGCCCTCCTGTGCGACATGGACGGCACCCTCGTGGACACCGAGCACGCCTGGCTCGATGTCGTACGGGAATTCCTCGCCGCCGAGGACAGGCCGGCCCCCGCGTCCCTGCTCGCCCCGTTCGCGGGCGCGACGATCGCGGTCGCCGCGGATCTCCTCGTACGGGATCAACTCACCGCGCGCCCGCGGGAAGAAGTGGCCCGGACGCTGGACAAGGCCTTCACACAGGCCGTGGCGGCCGGTGTGACGGTGCAGCCGGGCGCGCTCGCGCTGCTGGACCGGGCGCGGGAACTGGGCGTCCCCACCGCCCTTGTGACCTCGTCGGAGCGCCATGTGGCGGACCTGGTCCTGGCGACCCTCGGCCGCCACCGCTTCGACGCGTCCTTCGCGGAGGGTGAGTCGGAGCGCGGGAAGCCGTTCCCTGACCCGTACTTGAACGCCGCCGCGACCCTGGGCGCCGACCCGGCCTCCTGCCTCGCCGTGGAGGACACCCCGACAGGCGCGTCAGCGGCCCTGTCGGCCGGCTGCCGCCTCCTGGCGGTCCCCACCGTCCCGGGCATCCCCGAGAGCCCGCGCACGACCTTCGTACGGTCCCTGACGGAGGTCGCCTTCTAGACACCCAAATGCCTGGCATCCGGGGGGTGCAGAGGGCGGGAACGCCGAAGGGGCCACCGGAACAGGTCCGGTGGCCCCTTCGCGAGACAAGGACTTACTTACCCTTGGCCGCTTCCTTGAGCTTCGAGCCCGCGGAAACCTTCACGCTGTAACCGGCGGGGATGTTGATCGGCTCACCGGTCTGCGGGTTGCGGGCAGTACGAGCGGCACGGTGGGTGCGCTCGAAGGTGAGGAAGCCGGGGATGGTGACCTTCTCGTCGCCCTTGGCGACGATCTCGCCGACGGTCTCGGCGAACGCGGCCAGCACGGCGTCGGCGTCCTTGCGAGTCACCTCGGCGCGGTCGGCCAGCGCGGCCACCAGCTCACTGCGGTTCATGTTGTTACTCCCGTGTTCTTCTTGCTGTTGAGGCGGTGCCACGCGGCAAAGCCTGTCGGGCACAGCGAAGCCGATGCTGCCAGGGCCCTCGGCGGTCCCGTGACCCGGGTCCGCCAGCCGGACCCTCGCGCCCGTGGGGGTGCCCCTCGGACTAAGCCCTTGGGGAAGCATCCTGCCCCCACCTCCGGCGGGAAAGCCAATCCGCCGCCCCGTTATGGGTAGCGCAGTCACACGAAAAGCGCCCATCGTAGGCAACGTGCCCCGAAATGGTGACGCTCCGTCGGCTCCCGGCGAAGCACCGTAGGGCATGAGGGCGTGGTTTCCGCCGCAACCCTAGAGCGCGTCCGTGCACGTCGCGTTCCACGACGCGCCGCTATTCAGGCCGTGGTTCGGGTCACATCACGCCGAGGGCGCCGCGCCCGCCGCCTTCGCCGCGTTGCGCACCGCGCCGGCCACCGCGCCCGCGACCTTGTCGTTGAAGACGCTGGGGATGATGTAGTTCGGGTTCAGCTCGTCCTCCGAGACCACATCGGCAAGGGCCGTCGCCGCCGCGAGCATCATCTCCGTGTTGACGGTGCGCGACTGGGCGTCGAGCAGACCGCGGAACACACCCGGGAACACCAGGACGTTGTTGATCTGGTTCGGGAAGTCCGAACGGCCGGTGGCGACAACTCCCGCGGTCTGCCGGGCGATTGACGGGTCGACCTCGGGGTCCGGGTTCGCAAGCGCGAACACGATCGCGTCGTCCGCCATGGCGGCCACGTCGTTGCCGTCAAGGACGTTGGGCGCGGAGACACCGATGAACACGTCCGAGCCGACGACCGCTTCCTTGAGCGTGCCGGTGACGCCCTCGGGGTTGGTGTTGTCGGCGATCCAGCGCAGCGGCGAGTCGGCGGCGGCGTCGACCAGGTCGGCGCGGTCCGCGTGCACCACACCGTGGATGTCGGCGACGACGGCGTGCTTGACGCCGGCCGCGAGAAGGAGCTTGAGGATCGCGGTGCCGGCGGCGCCCGCGCCCGACATGACCACGCGCACATCGCCGATCGACTTGCCCACCACACGAAGGGCGTTGGTCAGGGCGGCGAGCACCACGATGGCGGTGCCGTGCTGGTCGTCGTGGAAGACCGGGATGTCGAGGGCCTCGCGCAGCCGGGCCTCGATCTCGAAGCAGCGCGGCGCGGAGATGTCCTCGAGGTTGATGCCCGCGAAGCCGGGGGCGATCGCCTTGACGATCTGCACGATCTCGTCGGTGTCCTGGGTGTCCAGGCAGATCGGCCAGGCATCGATGTCGGCGAAGCGCTTGAAGAGGGCCGCCTTGCCCTCCATGACTGGCATGGCGGCCATCGGGCCGATGTTGCCGAGGCCGAGGACGGCGGAGCCGTCCGTCACGACCGCAACGGTGTTGCGCTTGATGGTCAGGCGCCGGGCGTCCTCCGGGTTCTCGGCGATCGCCATGCAGACGCGCGCCACACCCGGCGTGTAGACCATCGAGAGGTCGTCACGGTTGCGGATGGGGTGCTTCGACTGCATCTCGATCTTGCCGCCGAGGTGCATCAGGAACGTACGGTCCGAGACCTTGCCGAGGGTGACGCCCTCGATGCCGCGCAGCTCCTCGACGATCTCGTCGGCGTGCGCGGTGGAGGTCGCCGCGATGGTGACGTCGATCCGGAGCTTCTCGTGGCCCGAAGCGGTCACGTCCAGGCCGGTGACGGAGCCACCGGAGGATTCGACGGCCGTGGTGAGCTGCGAGACGGCGGTTCCGCTCGCGGGCACCTCGAGTCGGACCGTCATCGAGTAGGAGACGCTGGGCGCCGTTGCCATGCCGACTTCTCTCTTTCACCTGTACATCGCGTGCGTCATCCGATCGTCGCACCTACCTGCCGGTACGAGGTAGCCGTCCCGGGTTTAGAACGTTTTGCTCGTGGACAGGGTGTGATTTCGGAAAACCAGTTCCACCATACGAGAAGTGCGGCTCGGGGCGAAACCCTTTCAGGGGGCACGTATCGACTCTGTGGCTACATACAAAAAGGTCCACGCCCCGAAGGGCGTGGACCTTTGTGAAGCTCAATGACACCGACCCGCCATGCTCGCCTCGCGGCAAGTGGTCGCTCGTAGCGACGAAGGTTGGGCCCGGGGGCTTGGATCGAGCCGGTGCCACGTCCAAGGTAACAAACGATCCCCGCAAGGCAATTCCCGTACCAGGCGATACGTTCCGGGCGTACGCCAATGGCTCAGGGCGCCAGGGCACCCATGACCCGGACACCGGGACGCCGGCGGCTCAGGGCACCAGGACGATCTTGCCGGCCACGGCGCGGGACTCAGCCAGGCGCAGGGCGTCGGCGGCCGCGGAGAGCGGGAGTTCGGCGGCGACCGTGGCCGTGATCTCGCCGCGCCGCAGGGCGTCGAGCACCTGGGCCAGATCCGCGTGCAGCCGCCGCCGGAAGCGCTTCTCGCCGAGCGCCTTTCCGGCCCAGACGTTGTAGAAGTACGCCCGCCGGCCGTTGGGCAGCGCCTGCCAGAGCCACACCCGGGCAAGGAGCTTCAGGAAGGGCCGCATCTTGGGCCCCTCGTCGTCGAGGGTCGCGGCGCTCCCGTACGCGACGAGCGTGCCGCCGGGCGCGAGCAGCCGCCAGGAGTCGACGACGCTCCGGCCGCCGACGTGATCGAAGACGGCGTCCACGCCGCCGGGCGCGAGCTCGCGGACGCGGGCCGGGACGTCCTCGGTGCGGTAGTCGACGGGCTCCACGCCCTGGGCGCGCAGGGCCTCGTGGTGGCGGGCGGAGGCGGTGCCGATGACCCGGGCGCCTGCGGCGCGGGCGAGCTGGACGAGGAGCGTGCCGACCCCGCCGTTGGCGCCGTGCACGAGGATCGTCCGCCCCCTGCGCACCCGCGCCTTGCGGTGCAGCATCTGCCAGGCGGTGATCCCGTTCAGGACCGCGGTCTCGGCCTCGGCGGCGCTCGGACCGTCGGGCACGGGCACGACGTCCTCGGCGTCGAGGACGACATGGCTGGACCAGGCGCCGATCTTGGTGAGGGCGGCGATCCGCTGCCCTTCGAGCCCGTGCGGTACGCCGGATCCGACGGCCGTCACGCGGCCCACGAGGTCGTAACCCGGCACGAAGGGGAACGCCGGCTGGTCGAAGTACCGGCCGCGGCGCATCTGCTGCTCGGCGAAGGAGACGCCGGTGGCCTCGACCGTGACGAGGATCTGACCCGGGCCGGGTGCGGGGACCGGCCGCCGGCGGAGCTCGAGCCCCTCGGGCTCGACCTTGCCCGGGAGAACGATCTCGGTGAGCTGCTGCGTGGTGTCTGCGGTGTTCATGGGGTGCCCGCCTTCTTGATCACGTCTGCGCCGATGGCTCGGCGAACTCGGAAGCCGCTCTAGCTTTCGTTATAAGTTGTAACCCACTCGAAGAGCTGGAGTCAATAACTTCAGTGATAGGGTCTAACGCATGACGACACCGCGGGAGCGCTACCGGGCGCAAGTACGGGCCGAGGCCATGGAGAAGGCCTGGGAGCAGATCGCCGCGTCGGGCGCGCCCGGCCTGTCGCTGAACGCGATCGCCAAGCAGCTGGGCATGACGGGCCCGGCGCTCTACCGGTACTTCGCCTCACGCGACGAGCTGATCACCGAACTGATCCGGGAGGGGTACGGGTCGCTGGAGACGGCGGTCGCCGCCGTGGGCGAGGCCGATGTGGCCGCCCTTGCCGGGGCGCTGAGGGCGTGGGCACTGGCCGACCGCCAGCGGTACTTCCTGATGTACGGGACGCCGGTGCCCGGGTACCACGCGCCGGAGGACACCCGCGAGACGGCGCAACGGATCATGGACCGCCTGGTCACGGCATGCGCGAAGGCGGGTCCCGATGCGGAGTCCCGTGCCCTGCGCGCCTGGACCCGTCTGCACGGGTTGCTCTCGCTGGAGCTGGCAGGGCACTTCTCAGGGATGCCGGTGGACCCGGCCGCGCTCTTCGAGTCCGAGGTGGAGTCGCTGGGGTAAGGACCGGAAATCAGTCCCGCAGCAGGTCCGGCACCCCGGCCGCGTCCGGTGCGTCCCCTGTCGCCGAGACCACCGTCAGCTGCTGCGTCGCGCGCGTGAGCGCCACGTACAGGACGCGCAGTCCGGCCGGGGACTCGTCGGCGATCTCCGCCGGGGAGACCACGACCGTCGCGTCGTACTCCAGGCCCTTGGCCTCCAGGGAGCCGAGCGCCACCACACGGTCGCCCAGGTCCGCGAGCCAGCGCGCCGCCTCGTCGCGGCGGCGCATGGCGACCACGACGCCGATGGTGCCGTCGACCTGTTCGAGCAGCCGGGCGGCCTCCGCCCGTACGGTCGCGCCGAGGCCGTCCCGTACGACGGCGAAACGCGGCTCGAGGCCCGTGGACCGTACGGCCTTCGGCGAGGGCATCCCCGGCATGGCGAGGGCCAGGACCCGGGCCGCGAGGTCCGCGATCTCGGACGGATTGCGGTAGTTGACGGTCAGCTCGAAGCGGCGGCGCGGACGCGTGCCGAGCGCCTCGTCGCGCGCGGCGGCCGCGTCGTCCGGCTCCGACCACGAGGACTGGGCCGGGTCGCCGACCACCGTCCAGGTCGCGTGCCGGCCGCGGCGGCCGACCATCCGCCACTGCATCGGAGTCAGGTCCTGCGCCTCGTCGACGATGACGTGCGCGTACTCGACCCGCTCCTGGGCAAGGCGTTCGGCACGCTCGCGCTGGGTCTCCTCGCGCTGCGGCATCAGCTCTTCCAGACCGCTGAGCTGGTCCAGCGGGTCCATTTCACGCTTGCGCCTGGGGCGGGCGGGCGTGCCGAGGATCGAGTTCAGCTCGTCGAGCAGCGCCACGTCGTGGACGGTGAAACCGTCGCGGCGCAGCGAGCGGGCTACCTTGCGGACCTCGCCGGGGTTGAGGACCCGGCGGCCCCAGCGGCCCAGGCGCCGCTCGTCCGCCATCGCTTCGAGGACCTTGCGCGGGGTCAGCTCCGGCCACCAGGCGTCGAGGAACGCGAGGAAGGAGTCCTCGTCGGTGATGTCCTCGTCGAAGGAGGAGCGCAGTTCGGCCGCGAGCTCCGGGTCCGTGTGCCGGCCCGCGGCACCCGACTTGGCCCACAGAGCGTCGAGCAGCAGCTTGCGGGCGCGCGGGCGGAGCAGGTTGACGGGGGCGGTGCCGCCGAGGGCGATCTGGCGGATACGGCGCAGTTCGTCGGCGTCCAGTTCGAGGCGGCGGCCGAAGGCCACCACGCGCAGGAGGTCGGTGCGGACCGGGGCGCCTGCTTCCCGTACGGCGTCTTCGTCGTCCTCGCCGAAGGACAGCTGACCACCGGCAGGAGGCGGCACGTCCAGTACCCCGCGGGCCGCCTTGCGCAGCACCTTCAGCATCCGGGAGGCGCCCTTGACCCGGGCGACGGCCGGGTCGTCGTACAGCGTCGCCTCCACGCCGTCGACCAGGGAGCCGACCGCGCGGATCGCGACCTGGCCCTCCTCGCCGAGCGAGGGGAGGACGCCTTCGGTGTACGCGACGAGCAGCGGGGTCGGGGAGACGATCAGGATGCCGCCCGCATAGCGGCGGCGGTCCTGGTAGAGGAGGTACGCGGCGCGGTGCAGCGCGACCGCCGTCTTGCCGGTGCCGGGGCCGCCTTCCACGTACGTGACGGAGGCGGCGGGGGCGCGGATGACGAGGTCCTGCTCGGCCTGGATGGAGGCCACGATGTCGCGCATCGAGTGGCTGCGGGCCTGCCCGAGCGCGGCCATCAGGGCGCCGTCGCCGAGGACCGCGAGCTGCTCGCCGCCCAGGTACGCGGTGAGTTCGGGGCGCATCAGGTCGTCCTCGACGCCGAGCACCTGGCGGCCCTTGGAGCGGATGACACGGCGGCGTACGACCCGGCCGGGGTCGACCGGCGTGGAGCGGTAGAAGGGCGCGGCGGCGGGCGCGCGCCAGTCGATGACCAGCGGCGAGTAGTCCGTGTCGAGCACGCCGATCCGGCCGATGTGCAGGGTCTCGGCGATATCGGCGGTGTTGTCCGCACGCACCGCGTCCTCGGCCGGCTCGACCGAGGTGTACGCGCCGTCCGGGCCCTTCTTGCCGTCCTTGCCGAGCAGCAGGTCGATCCGGCCGAAGAGGAAGTCCTCGAACTCGTTGTTCAGCCGGTTCAGGTGGATGCCCGCGCGGTAGACCTGCGCGTCGCGCTCGGCGAGCGCGCCGGGCGTGCCCACCTGGGAGCGCTTGGCCGCGTCCTGCATCAGGAACTCGGCCTCGTGGATCTTCTCCTCGAGCCGTGCGTAGACCCGGTCGAGGTGGCGCTGCTCGATGCCGAGCTCGCGTTCCCGGGTACCCGGAGGCTCCTGCGTGCCTGACGGCTCCTGTGGACCGGCCGGCACTCTCGTGCCGGACGGCGAGGCGGCATTGACGTCGGCCACCGAGGTCCCCTTCTACGTGCTGCTGCTCGATATGAGCAGCCGTCCACCGTAATCGAAGGGGAGCCCTGTGCGCACTATGCCTTCACATCGACGAGCTTCTTGCCCTCGAAGGTACGAACCTCGAAATGGTCGATCTCGTCCGGGTTCAGGGCCGCACCGCCGTGGACGTACAGCGGTTTGCCGGCCCACTTGTCCGTGCTGCCCTCGATGCCGTAGCCCTGCTCGGGCACGGCCCAGGAGGTGACCGTCTCCTCCTCGCCGTCCTTGCCGACCGCGATCAGCGAGCACTTGAGCGGGCCCTTGACGTTCTTCAGTTCGAGGACGGTGTGGGTGCCCCAGCCCTTCTTCTCGATGCCGACGGTCGCCGTCACGTCCGTGGTCGCGTCGGTCGCCGTGAGCTTGGTGTCCATGTGGTGGAAGAAGGCGTCCTCGGCCGGACTGGTCGAGTGGGCGTGCGGAGTGGTCGTCGTGCCCGTGTCGTTGACGGCGATCACCGTCAGCGGGCCCCCGATGATCAACGCGGCCGCGGCGGCCACCAGATAGAAGCCGCGCCGCCGCTTCTGCGCGCGCTTCTGGGCGACCTCGCCGACCAGGTTGTCGAGCAGTCGCCGGCTCGGCTGCGCGGCGAGCTGGTCCCCGACCCCTCTCACCGACGAACGGCCCGGCTGCTGCGGCAGGTCCGCGAGCGCGGCGAGCATCGGCTCCATGCCGGACAGTTCGTCCAGCTGGGCCGCGCAGTAGGGGCAGCCGGCCAGATGCGTCTCGAAAGCGGCGGCCTCGGCGTCGTCCAGGATGCCGAGCGCGTAGGCGCCGACGCTCTCGTGGATGTCGGGTGTCTCGTGCATGCCCTGCATGTCGGGTCCGTAGTAGCCGCTCATGCCGACACCCCCCGCTCCTGAAGCGCCAGCTTCATCGAACGAAGCGCGTAGAACACCCGGGAACGGACGGTGCCGCTGGGTATTCCGAGCACCTCGGCCGCTTCATTGACCGTACGTCCCTTGAAATACGTCTCCACGAGGACCTCCCGGTGCGCGGGGGTCAGATCGTCGAGCGCGTCCGAAAGTGTCATCAGCCAAAGCGCCTTGTCGATCTCATCCTCCGCGGGGATGACCTCCAGGGGGGCCGGGTCGACCTCCTGCGGCCGGGCCTGCCGGCTGCGGTGTCCGTCGATGACGATACGCCGCGCGACCGTCACCAGCCAGGGGCGGACCGAGCCGGTGGCACGGTCGAGCTGCCCGGCGTTCTTCCACGCGCGGATCAGCGTCTCCTGCACCACGTCCTCGGCGCGCTGGCGGTCCCCGGCGACAAGGCGCAGCACATAGGCGAGCAGCGGACCCGCGTGCTCACGGTAGAGCGCGCGCATCAACTCCTCGTCCGGCGTGGGTCGTTCCGAGGGCGGGGGCACCCGGTGCCTGGCCCGCGGAGGTCGTTCGTCGGCCACTGCGGAATCCTTGCGCACGCCTGCCTCCGGTGTCCCCTGGTCGACGGGGCTGCCCCTGCTGCTTCGTCCACTGCTTCGCTCACAGGGGAGTTACGCGGTGGGCGGGCCGCGTGTTCAACGGGTCCGGAAACTTTTTCCTGACTGGTCGTTCAGGAGCCTGACGTGACTGCTTCTGCTCACGTCCGCGCTCGGACGCGCGCTCAGGTCACGGCCATACGGCGCCGGTGCCGGGCCACTCTCTCCCGGTTGCCGCAGACCTCGCTCGAGCACCAGCGGCGCCGGCGGCCGCGTGACGTATCGAGGTAGATCCGGGGGCAGTTGTCGCCCTCGCACTGGCGGATCCGCGCGGCGGCGACGGGATCGGTGAGCAGCTCCACGACGTCGCGGGCGATCACGGCGAGCAGGGACCCGCAGTCGGGTTCGGCGTGCAGGACCCGTACGAGACGGCCGTCCTCGGCGGGGACGGCGCGGGGCGCGGGCGGCGGGGCGGCGGCGGCCTCGTTGATCCGGGCGAGGGCGGCGGTGAACGGCTCTCCGTCGAGCGTCGGCGCACCCCGTACCAACTGGGCTATGTCCTGGCGCAGTTGACGGAAGCGGTGCACGCAGTCGAGACCGATACCCGGAAGCCGGGCCCCGGCCGGGACGAGTCCCGCGCTTCTCAGCCACTCCCCCAACGCCTCGGCGCCGTCGAGCCGTTCCTCCGGGTGGGACGTGGCGAGCAGGTCGAGACCGACCCGCCCGGCGTCGAACCGCGGCTCGTACGCGGCCGTACTCGCCACCATGCGCCTGTCACCGCCTTGTGGGGGGGTTGCCGGTGATTCCGGTTTGCCGGTGATTCCCTCACAGAGTGCCCGGCGGGGCGCGCCGCCGGAAGACCCCCGCACGGGCCGCGCGGCTTTACGAGAGCGGCGGCGGGTCGTCGTGCAGGATCCGCTGGAAGATGAAGTGGTCCCGCCAAGCGCCGTTGATGTGCAGATACGTGGGTGCGAACCCGATCTTCTCGAAGCCGCACTTGGTGAGGACGCGCTGGGAGGCTTCGTTGTCGGTGAGGGTGGAGGCCTCGACGCGATGCAGCCCGAGGTCGTCCTTGGCGTGCGCGAGCATCGCCTCGGCGGCCTTCACGGCGAGTCCGCGGCCGAGGTACTCGCCGTCCACCCAGTACCCGAGACAGGCGGTACGGAAGGGCCCGAGCACGATCCCGGAGAGGTCTGCGCGGCCGATCACCTTGTCACCGTCGGTGATGATCCAGCGGGCGGTCCCGTGCTCGTTCATCCGGGCGATCTGCCCCTCGACGGTGTAGAACGCGTCGGAGCGCGCGGGGTCGGTGGACCGCAGGTGCTCCTTGTTCCGCAGATGCGCCGCGACGAGGGCGGCGGCGTCGTCCGGCGTCGCGGGCCGGATCTCGAACTTCTCATCGATCATCGGCGCACCGTACAACGGTCGCGGCCGGGCGTGGACCCTCACGTATGCCACCGAGCGGCACACCCATGGTCAACTGATCGGCCAACGGCTTGACTTGGGGCCATGACAACGATCACGGGACCGACCGCATCCACAGGCAGGGCGCACCGCGGCGCCGACGGCGTACTGCTGATCGCGGCCGTAGTGCTGAGCGGGCTGATGGCCGGGGTGTGGTTCGCATACGCCACCTCGGTGATGGGCGCGCTCGGCAGAGCCGACGACCGGACCTTCATCTCGGTGATGCAGGACATCAACGAGGTCATCCAGAACCCGGTGTTCTTCCTGGCCATGTTCGGCGCGCTCCTGCTGCCGGCGGCGGTCGCGTGGCGCGTGCGCCGGAACCGCCCGCTGCTGCGCTGGGTCCTGGCCGGACTTCTGCTGTACGTGGCGGTGATCGCGGTCACCTCGGGCGCGAGCGTCCCGCTCAACGACCAGCTCGCGGCGGCGGGCGACCCGGCGAAGATCGCCTCGTCCCGGGCGGTGCGCGAGGACTTCGAGGACCCGTGGGTGATGTGGAACGCGGTACGGGGTGTGCTGAACGTGGCCGCCGTGGTGTGCCTGAGCCGGGCGATGGTGGTGCTGGGGCGGCGGGCCGCGTGAGGGCTCCCGGCCTCGCCGCGGATTGTCAGACCCTCCTGCCACGATCAACTCATGGGATTCTTCGACGATCTGGTGCTCCCCGAGGAGCCGGCCCCCGAGCGCACCGCCCTGGTCCGGCTCGGGCCGCCGGGTGAGGACGAGGGGCGGTACGGGCCGCCGGTGGACCGGTTCGCGCCTGCGGTGGTGCCGCAGCTGGGGGTGGTGGGTGCAGGGCCGGAGACCCGCGTGATCGTCACCGGGTGGTCGGTGTGGCCGGGGAGTGTGACGCTGCATCTTTCGGTGTTCCGCAGGACCCGGTGGCAGAGCTCGGGCCGGGCGCGGAAGTCAGGGCTGCGGGTGGGGGTGCTGCTGGCGGACGGGCGGCGGGTGACGTCGCTGGACGGCATGGGGACGCGGGACGTCTGGTACACCGACGGCGAGGGACGCCGGCAGCACGCGTCCTCCCCGCAGGCGTTCGGTCTGATCCCGCTGGATCCGGGGATGCAGTCTTCGCGGCGGTCCCTCTTCAAGACCGATGTCGACCTGTATCTGCCGGAGCTTCTACCACCGGGGGAAACGCAGTTGGTGGTCGAGTGGCCGGACGAGGAGATTCCCGAGACCCGTACGGCCGTGGATACGGCGGCCCTGCGGGACGCGGCCGCGCAGGCCGTCGAGGTGTGGCCGGGGCTCGAACCGCCGGACGCCGTCGAGCCGTCGGCCTTCGTGACCATGGAGATGGGCGGGCCGCCGAACTTCCTGGCGCCGCCGCTTTCGGACGGGGAGCTGCAAGAGCTGCGCAGCCGGGAGGAGGCGCGCCAACGTGCGGTCCCCAGGCCCGACTGGGAGCAGCTTCGCGCACAGGACTGGGCAGATACGACTCTGCTCCGGGCCCGGCTGGACGCCGGTGCGGCCCTCGACACCAAGGTCGGCTGGCCGGGCACCGCTCCCCTGCACCTGGCTGCCGCGCAACGTACGGCTGCAGCGGTCGTCCTGCTCCTGTCGTACGGCGCGGATCCCGACGTCCGCGACGACGACGGGCACACACCGCTCTGGCATGCCGTATACGGCGGGCGTGAAGAGGTCATCCGCGCGCTGCTCGACGCCGGAGCCGATGTCTGGACCCCGCAGCTCGGCCCCTGGTCACCGGGCCGGCTGCTCCTGAGCACCCCGCCGCTCGCCCCGCTGGTCGCGGACCTGCCCGGAGCACAGCCACTGTCCGCCGAGGAGGCGGCGGCCTTCCGTGCGGCGGACGAACTGATCGCGGCCTTCGGCACGGAGCGGCTGTGGACCGAGGGGCTCGGGATCGCCTTCGTACGGGGCCTGGACGAGGACGAGGTGATCCGGCGGCTCGGGGCCGACCCCGCCGACTGCCCCCGGGCGGACATCGAGGGTGCCCCGTTCGACGAGGACGACTACGAGGAGTCCCTGCGCTACGTCGGCGTGCTGGGTGTGCCCGGAGAACCGGGCGGCTGCGTGATCACGCAGGACGGGTATCTCCCCAACCGCGGCGAACTCCTCGAGGCGGTCTCCGCGGGCACCACCGCCTACGGGATCTACTACAACCCCAAGGGAGGGAACTTCGGCACTCTGGCCCGCGACGGTCGGTTCGTGGACGGCGGGGAGATCGGCTCCACACCGTACGGACCGGAGCCGGAGGCGGCGTGGCACTTCCGCTTCCGGCAGCGCGGCTCCTTCCCGTACGGCGCCGACACTCTCGCGTACGCCTGTGGTCAGGCCGGCATGCGCATCACGGACGGCCGGGCGGCGGTGGACCGCTACGCACCTCGGCGGTGGGTGCGGCTCCCCGAACACCTGCAGGACTGACGCAGGGCTTCCCCGACCGAAGGCGGGCCTTGGTCGGGGGCGAGCCGCACCAGGGCCTCAACCGCCCTACCCGTCCCCGTACTTCGCATCCGAAGCCGGATCCAGCGCCAGCCGGTACCCCCGCTTCACCACCGTCTGGATCACCTTCGGCACCCCGAGCGCCGCCCGCAGCCGCGCCATCGCCGTCTCCACGGCGTGCTCGTCGCGGCCCGCGCCCGGGAGCGCCCGCAGCAGGTCCGCCCGGGACACCACCCAGCCCGGGCGCCGCGCCAGGGCGCGCAGGAGGGCCATGCCCGCCGGCGGGACCGGGCGCAGGTCGCCGTCGACCAGGGCGGCGTGGCCGCGGATCTGGAGCTGGTGGCCGGCGATGGGCAACGTACGGGAGCGGGCCGGGAGTTCGACGCACAGGAGCTGGACCAGGGGGCCGAGCCGGAAGCGCTCCGGCGAGACCGTGGTCACGCCCTGGGCCTGCAGGGGCAGGGCGGTGACCGGGCCGACGCAGGCCGGGAGCACCTCGTGTTCGAGGGCGGCGAGCAGGTCCGCCTCCTGGCCGCGCTCGGCCGCGCGGGTCAGGAGCGAGGCCGCGGCCGGCGCGCTGGTGAACGTCAACGCGTCCACGCCGCGCGCCAGTACGGCGTCCAGGAGCCGGTCCACCGGCGTCAGGTCCTCCGGCGGCATCCACCGGTACACCGGTACGCCCACCACCTCGGCGCCACCCGCCCGCAGCGCCTCGATGAAGCCCGGCAGGGGTTCGCCGTGCAGTTGCAGCGCGACACGGCGGCCCGCGACGCCCTCGTCGAGCAGCCGGTCGAGCACCTCGGCCATCGACTCGGACGCCGGTGACCAGGACTCGGTGAGCCCGGCCGCCCGGATGGCGCCCTTCACCTTGGGCCCGCGCGCGAGGAGTTCCACACCGCGCAGCCGGGACAGGAGGTCCTCGCCGATGCCCCAGCCGTCGGCCGCCTCGACCCAGCCGCGGAAGCCGATCGCGGTGGTCGCGACCACCACGTCGGGCGCGTGGTCGATCAACTCCTTGGTCGCCGCGAGCAGTTCGCTGTCGTCGGCGAGCGGCACGATCCGCAGCGCGGGCGCGTGCAGCACGTTCGCGCCGCGGCGTTCGAGGAGCGCGCCCAGTTCGTCGGCGCGCCGGGCCGCCGTCACGCCGACGGTGAATCCGGCGAGCGGCTGCCCGGTCGCGTGGGGCTTCGTGTTGTTTCCCATGGCTGTCGTCCCGCTTCGCTGAGCTCGCAGTGGCCCCGAGGCGCGGTGGCCGAGTGCACCACCGCACCCCGTTGCAGTCGACCGAGCCTGCCAAGGGTGCGTGACAGGCTCGGTTCGCCCTGATTGCGCAGGTGTTACGTGGTCCCACGCACCCGGGTGCCTCACACCTCCGCGTAGCTGAGCTGCGGCTTCGGCTCGGCGGTGGGCTGGGCCGCCACGGCGGGGGGTGCGGTCCTGCGCAGGTATACGGCCCAGGTGACCACGCAGCACACCACGTACACGCCGAGGAAGACCACGAAGGCCGCCGTCCCGGTCCCGGCGCTCTGGAAGGACTGCCGGAAGGCCAGGTTGATCCCGAGTCCGCCGACCGCGCCGACCGCGCCGATCAGGCCCATGGACGCTCCGGAGAGCCGTCGCGCCCAGGCGTCCGCGGCATCGCCGGCCAGGCCCTTCGCGTAGGCCTTCGCCGTGAAGATGCCCGGGATCATCTTGTACGTGGACCCGTTGCCCAGGCCGCTCAGGACGAACAGCGCGATGAAGCCGACCAGGAAGACGGGCAGCGACTCCCGTACGGAAGCGAAGATCACCACGATGGTCGCCGCACCCATCGCGGCGAAGTTCCACAGCGTGATGCGCGCACCGCCGTGCCGGTCCGCGAGCCGGCCGCCGACCGGACGGATCAGCGAGCCGAGCAGCGGGCCGATGAAGGTGAGCGAGGCGGCCTGCAGCGGGGTGCGGCCGAACTGGGTCTGCAGGACCAGGCCGAAGGCGAAGCTGTAGCCGATGAAGGACCCGAAGGTGCCGATGTACAGGAACGACATGATCCACGTGTGCGGGTCGCGGACCGCCTCCTTCGCGGCTCCCGTGTCATTGCGCACCGGCGCGAGGTTGTCCATCCGCAGGGCCGCGAGCACGGCCGCGAGCACGATCAGCGGGATGTACGCGCCGAGCAGGATCCGCGGGTGTCCCGCGCCTGCCGTGCCGATGACCAGGAGGCCGACCAGCTGCACCACGGGGACGCCGATGTTGCCGCCGCCCGCGTTGAGGCCGAGGGCCCAGCCCTTCTTGCGCAGCGGGAAGAAGGAGTTGATGTTGGTCATCGAGGAGGCGAAGTTGCCGCCGCCGACGCCGGTGAGCGCGGCGACCAGGACGAAGGTCGTGTACGAGGTACCCGGCTCCATCACCGCGAAGGCCGCGATCGTGGGGATCAGCAGGAGACAGGCGCTGACGATCGTCCAGTTGCGCCCGCCGAAGCGCGCCACCGCGAAGGTGTACGGCACCCGTATCACCGCGCCGACCAGGGTGGCCGTGCCGATCAGGAAGAACTTCCCGGCCGGGTCGATGCCGTACTCCGGTCCCATGAACAGGACCATCACCGACCACAGGGTCCAGATCGAGAAACCGATGTGCTCACTGAAGACGGAGTAGAGCAGATTGCGCCGGGCGACCTTCTCGCCCGTCCGGGCCCAGAACTCCTCGTCCTCCGGGTCCCACTGCTCGATCCAGCGGCCCCCCTTGCGTCCGCTTGTGGCAGCCGGTGCTGTCATCACGCCTCCACTCCCGCGTCATCTCGTCGCAGATGACGCTAGGGAGCGGCTATTTCGGGCCGGTGCCCGATCAGATGACCGCGGCGCAACCTTGCTCTCACCCGGGGATCAGCGGGTGTGTGAGCCCGTCCTGCGCCCGGCGCCGTTGGGCCACAGCTGTGGTCTGCGCTTGGCGGCGAGGTCCTCGGCCCAGCCGACGGCCAGGATCGTCAGGCCGATCAGCGGCATGACCAGCACGAACGTCCACAGGCTGTACGTCGACTCGATCCGAGCCGAGAAATGGTCCCCCACATACGGGATGTCCCAGGCCCGGTCGACGATCCGCTCCGCACACATGATCAACATGTTGTGCCAGAGGTAGATGGTCACCGCGCGGTTGTTGGACAGCGTGATCAGCTTGCCGTACCCGGCGAGTTTCGGGGGCAGTTGGCGCCATGAGGGTGCGTACACGAGCAGGATCACGACGAAGCCGAGCGACCAGGTGGCCTGGGCGAGCGGAATCTCGTTGAGGTCCCAGCCCTCGGATCCGAGGTGGCCGGATGCCCACCACAGCCCGAAGGCCATGACCATCGCGGCGAGCGAGACCACCAGATGGCGGGGGACGCGGCGCAGCAGGCCGTCCTGGTGCGCGAATCCGAGGATCCAGCAGGCCCCGTAGACCGCGAAGTCGGTCACCGCGAGTCCCGTTTCACCGGGGATCGTCACCAGACCCGTGCCGACGACCGCGGTGAGGGCGAGCGGTGCGAGCAGAGTCGGCCACGGCGCCCGGCGGAAGGCCCACAGAAGCAGTGGTGAGGCGATGACGAACCACAGATAGGCGCGGATGTACCAGAGCGGTCCGACCGCCTGCTCCGCCCAGCTGCTCTCGAAGAGCCCGGTGGGGTCCCCCGCGTTCCCGGGGTAGGGCGGCGCCCCGACCGGCACCAGATACATGAAGAGGTTCAGCAGCCAGGTACCGCCGAGGTCCCGCGCGGGCTTCCAGCCGCCCCAGAACATCAGCGGCAGCACCACCGCGGCGAACAGCCAGACCGGCGGGAGCAGTCGGCGCAACCGTCCCCGGATCACACCCCACGCGGGCCGCTTCAGGGAGCGGGCCATCAAGGAGCCGGCCAGGGCGAACATCACGCCCATCGACGGGAACACGAGCGTGAGCCAGGCCCAGCCGAACACGTGGTACGCGACCACGCGCAGCAGGGCGAGCGAGCGCAGCAGGTCCAAGTACCGGTCACGGGCGGGCTTCGGGGCCGGGCCGGTCTGTCCGGGCCCTTCGACCCGGGCGGCCTGCGCGGCCTGCCCGTCCCGCCCGTCAGCCTCTTGCGCCCGCGGCTCCGGCACCCCGTACGACGGCCACTCGGCCCGCTCGTCCGGATGCCCCGCCGCCGACGGGTCGTAGCGGTGCGTGCTCATCCCACCGGCCTCCGGTCCCCGCCGCGTGCCTGCGTGGGGATGCCGGGTGCCGAGCCGACCACACCGGTGCGCCGCAGTTTCTGCCAGCGCAGCCGGCCGCCGGTCAGGGCGGTGATCCAGGACTGGAGCAGTACGACGTACATCAACTGCCGGTAGAGGATCTGCTGCAGAGGCAGGGAGATGAGATGCGTCATCTTCTCCCGGTCGAGCCGGAAGGCGTACGCGGCGCAGATGGCCTGGATCGCGAGGACGCCCAGCCACGCCATGATCGTCTTCTGGGTCGGGCCGAACACGAGCCCGTACAGGAGGAAGACGTCGATCAGGGGCGCGAGCAGCGGCGCGAGGACCATGAAGAGCGAGACCAGGGGAAGGCCGACGCGGCCGAAGCGGCCGGATGGACCGCTCTCGACGAAGGACCGCTTGTGCTTCCAGATGGCCTGCATCGTGCCGTACGACCAGCGGTAGCGCTGCGACCAGAGCTGCTGCACCGTCTCGGGGGCCTCGGTCCACGCGCGGGCGTTCTCCGCGTACACCACCCGCCAGCCGTCGCGGTGCAGGGCCATGGTGATGTCGGTGTCCTCCGCGAGCGTGTCGTCGCTCATCCCGCCGACCCGCTCCAGGGCGGAGCGCCGGAACGCGCCGACGGCACCCGGGATCGTGGGCATGCAGCGAAGGAGGTCGTACATCCGGCGGTCGAGGTTGAAGCCCATCACGTACTCGATGTGCTGCCAGGCGCCGATCAGCGAGTCCTTGTTGCCGACCTTGGCGTTGCCCGCGACCGCGCCGACGCGCGGGTCGCCGAAGGGCTGCACCAGTTCGCGGACGGTGGACGGCTCGAAGACCGTGTCGCCGTCCATCATCACGATCAGGTCGTGACTGGCGTTGGCCACACCGCGGTTGAGGGCGGCGGGCTTCCCCGCGTTGAGCTGGCGTATCACCCGTACACCGGGCAGCCGCAGTCCCTCCACGAGCCGTGCGGTGCCGTCCGTGGAGCCGTCGTCGATCACGATCACTTCGACGGGGTGATCGCTGCTCATCAGCGAACGCACGGTGTTCTCGATGCACTTCGCCTCGTTGTACGCGGGGACGAGCACCGAGACCGGTTCATGGACCTCGGGCCCCCAGCGGAAGCCTCTGCGCCTGGTACGGCGGGCGTGCACGAAGGAGAGCACCAGCATCAGGCCGAAGCGGCCGATGACCAGGGCGCCGATCACCGCGAGGCCCGCGACGAGCACGGTGGTCACGTGCTCCGAGGTCTGGACGGCGTAGACGAAGGCCTTGCCCTTCCACAGATCGAGTCCGGTGACGGGCGTGTGCGCGCTCTGCACACCGAGCGCGCCGGTCAGATGCGTGAAGTCATAGCCCTTGCGCTGCAGATCGGGGATGAACCGGTCGAGCGCCGCCACGGTCTGCGAGCGGTCGCCGCCGGAGTCGTGCATCAGCACGATCGCGCCCTTGCCGCCCTTGGGGGTGGCCTGCTTGATGATCGCGTCGACGCCCGGGCGCTTCCAGTCCTCGCTGTCGGTGTTGTTGACGACGGTGATGTAGCCGCGGGAGCCGATGTACTCGGTGACCGGCCAGGAGTTGTTGTCGAAGGCGTCGTTGAACGAGGAGTACGGCGGCCGGAAGAGCGTCGTGCGGATGCCCGCCGAGCCCCCGAGCGTCAGCTGGTTCTGCGAGAGCTCCCAGTCGATACGGCTCTTGGACTGGTACGAGAGATCGGGGTGGTTGAAGGTGTGCAGGCCCACCTCGTGGCCCTCGTCGACCATGCGCTGGACCAGGTCCGGATAGCGCGCGGCCATGGTGCCCGCGACGAAGAAGACGGCCTTCGCGTCGTACTTCTCGAGCGTGTCGAGCACCTTCGGCGTCCACGTCGGGTCCGGCCCGTCGTCGAAGGTCAGCACGAGCTTCTTGCGCGGGACCTGACGGGTGGTGATGGTGTCCGCGCGGGCGTCGATCACCGGACCGCCGCCGAGCACCCGGTGCGGCACCTGGTCGGTGGCCGCGGGCGGGCGCACCCGGTGGTCGGCGAGGATCTCGCTGTGCACGTAGCCGCGCAGCATCAGCATGGCCATCAGCGCGACGAGGAAGAGCAGCGGCAGCAGGTACCGCATGGGGACGCGACGGCGACGCGCCACGCCGGAGGTGCGGGGGGTCATAGTGCGGCGCCTGCCAGGGAGACGAGGGCGGATACGGCGTCGTCCGACCCGGAGGTGTCTGATCCGAAGATGCCCGACCCGAAGGCGTCCGATCCCAAGGCGTCCGAACCGACGGAGATCGGGTCCCCGTTGTTGCCGCCGTTCTGGTTCCCGCTGCCCGGGTCCACGGACAGGGACGGATCAGGATCCGGCGTGGTCGGATCGGGGTCGGGCTCGGTCGGGGTCGGGTCGGGGTCGGGCGTACTGGGATCCGGGTCGGGATCGGGGTTGCCGGTGGTGGGCTTCCCGGTGGGCTTGGCCGAGCCCGAAGGGCTTGTGGTCGGGTCCGGCGCACCCGAGATCCCGGTGGAGGGCGTCGGGTTCTGTGTGACGACGGTGCTCTCGCCGGGCGCCGGTGCGGTCTCCGTACCGGAGGTGGCCTCCGGGCCGGTCGGCTTCGAGGTGGGCTTCACCTTGCCGGCCGGCTTGCTGTCCTTGCCGATGCCCGGCATCCAGGGCGCGTCCGAGTTCCCCGAGGCAAGGGTGCTGATGAGCACGATCGCGTAGATCGCGCAGACCGCGCCCATGATCCAGCCTATGCGGCGGACTCTTCTGCCGCGGCTGCCGGACTCGTCGACGAACACCGGCTTGTCGGCGGCCTCTTGGCGTTCGGCGGCCAACGGCTCATTGCCCGAGAGGCGGCCCAGGCCGTCGATCTGGACCGTGACCTCGTTCGGATCGTGCGTGTGCCCCGACAGGGCGTCTTCCCGCCAATTCTCCACTGCTGTACGCCTATTCCCCCAAGGAACCAACGAGTGACCACGTGAGACAAGTCAGCCGCCTGCGGACCGGGCCCCCACCCGCTCCGAGCGCCTCCGCCTTCACTCTGCACTCGTCTGATGAATGTAGCGCAGAAGAGTGACACCCGTCGGTTCCGGTCAGTTCTGCCCCGACACGGTCTTATCGCCCATGCCGTCCGTCCGGCCTCGCATCTTCGAGACCTCACCGCCCGCCCCCAGCCCCGGTGAAGACACGGAGCGCCGTGGGAGCGGTTCCAGCGCATGGCAAAACTTTCCCCATACGTGATAGAGGTCGCAGGCAGCGGCGCCCGCGACCTCTTTCCTCACGCGTATCAGCAGCCCCTTGCCTTGCTCCAGGAACACTCGATGTCCGAATTGCCCTCCGCTGCCCGGTTCTTGAGTGGCTTGATCGCCACGGCACCGCTGCCGTCCGAGGACGCGAGGGTGACGACGATGGCATCCTCGATGCTCTTCACGGACGAGGCGAGGTAGTTGTTGAGCACGATCGCGTAGACGAGCTCACGGCCGCCCTTGTCCTTCACATAACCGGAGAGCGCCGACGCGCCCGTCAACGAGCCGGTCTTGGCCCGGGCATTGAGCGCGGCCGGCGTCCCGCACATCCGGGACCTGAGCGTGCCGCCGACGAAGCGGTCGGGATCGCAGGCCACGGGCAGAGACCGCGCCCAGTCCGCGTACCAGGGCTCGTCGCGTACGGAGAGCAGCAGCTCGACCAGCTGCGCGGCGGGGAAGTTGTTCATGCGCGAGAGCCCGGAGCCGTCCACCTGCCGCAGCCGGGAGCTATCGACGCCCGCCTGCTTCAAGTACCCGGAGACGGCGGTGAGTCCGGCGCTCCAGGTCCCGCTGCCGGACTTCTCGTATCCGATGGCCTTGGTCAAGGCCTCGGCGTGCATGTTGTTGGACAGCTTCATGAACGGTACGAGCAGCTCCTCGAGCGGCATCGACCGGTGGACCGCCAACTCCCGCGCACTGTCCGGTGCTTGACGCCCGAGTCGCGTCCTGCCGACGACACGTACGCCCTCCTCCTCGAGCGCCCGCCGGAAGACGTCGGCCGCGTAGCCGGTGGGCTCCCAGACGGTGGCCCACTCCTTGACCGGTCCGTCACCGGCCGCGATGCCGCCGCTCACCACGATCTCGTTCGTGCCGTGCCGCCGCTCGACGGTGAGCGTGCCTTCCTGTCCGGCCAGCAGGGTCTCGGCCTCGTTGACGATCTCGACGTATCCGGTCCGGGGCGTGAGGGCGACCCGCGGCCTGTCGCCCGGCGCGGCACCCGGGAACACCTCGACGATCACCGTTCCGGAGTCGTAGTCCGTATCGGGCGCGACGGTGAGGGCGGAGATCTGGGCCGAGTAGTACGAGGACTCGTCATCGGCGGCCCAGCTCCGCCCGAGCCGCTGGGCGTCGAACCGGGTGTCGTCGGCGACGAGTTCACCGGTGACGGTCCGCACCCCCCGGTCCGCGACGTCGGCGGCGAGCTTGCGGTAGTCGCTCGCGAGCGCGGTGGGGTCCCCGCTGCCGCGCAGGTAGAGATCGCCGCGCAGTACGGAACCCTGCTGCCGCCCGGCGGCCAGCGCCTCGGTGGTGAACCGGTAGTCCGTGCCGAGCAGTTCGGCCGCCGCCGCGGACGTGACCAGCTTCGTGTTGGAGGCCGGCATCAGCCGGTCCCCCGCTTCGTGCCGGTACAGAACCTCACCACTCGCCGCATCGGCGACGACGACGCTCGCCGCGCCCCCGTCCATACGGGGATCGGCGAGGATCGTCTCGATGGCCTCGGTGAGCCCGGGCCGGGCGGCCGCGTCACTGTCCGCACCGGCGGGACCGCTCCAGGTGAGCACAGTGGCGGCGAGACCGACGACGAGGGGCAGGGCGAAGGCCCGCTTACGCATACGTCCCAGAGGTCTACTCATGCCACCGCAGCATCCCGGAATCGGCGCCGGCGCAACAGACGGCATGAGGGCGCTCCCGTATCGCCGTCATTCTGTTACGAATCATCCCGATCGCCGCAATAGCGGCTTTCTAGGCTGGGAGGCGTGGGGCACCCGGGAGATCAGGGGATCGACGGGGCCTGGGGAAGCAGGGGGAACAGCGATACGGAGCACGCTCATGACCACGCACACCTCGGCGATGCCGATACCGACGCCTGCCCAGGACACCTCGGCCGCCCTTTTCAGCCACGCCTCCCATGTCGTATGCCTGCTCACGGGCTTCCCGTACCTGGCATGGATACCGGCCCTGTGCCTGAAGGCCACCGCCAAGAACGCCCACAGCCGCGCCCACGCCACCACGGCGCTGAACTTCACGCTCACGCAGCTGATGGTCTGGAGCGTGTGGGCGGTGCTCATCGTGGGCGCCCTGGTCACGTCGTCCTCGACGTTCGCGGTGGTCGCACTGATCGCCCTCAGCCTGTCGGGCCTGGTCTACTTCGCCCTCGGCGTCCACGCCACATGCCGCGCCCTGTTCCACGCGTACCGCATCGAGCCGTTTCGCTATCCGGTCCACTTGGCTTTCCGCATGGTGAAGTAACGGCGCGAATGCCGCGTCCGAATTCCGCCGGACCGGCACCACGCTTTCCTTGATGCTGAAAAGCATGAAGCCGAAGACATACGAGATCCGGGCCATCGATACGGACGTACTGAAGCAGCTCCGGGTGCAGGACGACGCCGGGCACACCCGTGAACCCGCGACCGACCCCGAGGGCGGCGCCCCGCTGCGGTGCTGTCTGCGGCGCAGTGCGCCCGGGGAGCGGATCGCGCTCGTCTCGTACGCGCCGCTGCGACGGTGGGCGGCGGAGACAGGGGCCGAACCCGGGGCGTACGACGAGTACGGCCCGGTCTTCATCCACGCCGAAGCATGCGAGGGCCCTGGCGCCGGCACCCTGCGCTACCCCGCCGCATTGCATGGCGACCGCCGCGTACTGCGGGCGTACGGCGCCGAGGGCCGCATCCTCGGCGGCCACCTGCTGGAGCTTCCCCGGGAACGGTCGGCCGAGGTGGAGCAAGCCCTCGCCGAGGTCTTCGCGGATCCATTGGTGACACTCGTCCATGTCAGGGCCGTTGAGTACGGCTGCTTCCTGCTCGAAGCCCGCCGCCTCGCTTGAGGGGGCGCGGGTGGCGAAGCCCCCGCAACGCGCGGACGAAGTCCGCGCAAGAACGACGAAGGCGACGTATGCCCGCGCAGTTCGCGGGCATACGTCGCCTGTCGTGTTCGTGGAGATGGCGGGAATCGAACCCGCGTCCAACGGTGCTGAATCAGGGCTTCTCCGTGTGCAGTTCGCTGTGATTTTCTCGGCCCCGGCGATCACGCGAACAAGTCGCCGACGGGCCCAGTCACTGTTTGATTTCCCTTTTCACCCCGTGACCGGGTGAAAAGGTTTAGTTCCCTAGATTATGCCAGGATCCGGGTCGGGAACTTCCCCGGGCTGACACCCTTTTAGGGTCCTTCAGTCGCTGTTATTAGGCAGCGAGGGCGAAGGACTGGGAATCGCTCTTGGTGTTGGCGATTATTGGTTGCGACATATGGTTAACGAGATCATTGCCGCTTCCTCGACACGCTTCCCCTGCTTCGACATCCGCTGTCGAAACCGATCATCCCCATGTTGATTTTTCAAGCCGGACCGTGAGGTCCGGGTACCCACACCGGCTGTGCGGTGCAGTACCCATCGTACGTGAACAGCGCCGGGCGGGGCCAACTTATTTCCCGTCCGGCCCACCGGATCCAGGACCCGCGACGGATCCGGGGAGACCTACGAGGCCCGCTGCTTCACCTTCGCCGCCGACATCGCCCGGTCCGCCTCGCGCCGGTCCTGCTTCTCGCGGAGCGTCTGCCGCTTGTCGTACTCCTTCTTGCCCTTGGCGAGCGCGATCTCGACCTTCGCCCGGCCGCCCTTGAAGTACAGGACGAGCGGCACGATCGTGTGCCCCGTCTCCTGCAGCTTCGACGCGAGCTTGTCGATCTCGGCACGGTGCATGAGCAGCTTGCGCTTGCGGCGTGCGGAGTGGTTGGTCCAGGTGCCCTGGGCGTACTCGGGCACGTGCACGTTGTGCAGCCACGCCTCGTGGTCGTCGATCTGCACGAAACCGTCCACGAGCGAGGCCCGGCCCTGGCGCAGCGACTTCACCTCGGTGCCGGTGAGCACGAGACCGCACTCGTAGGTGTCGAGGATGAGGTAGTCGTGCCGTGCCTTCTTGTTCTGGGCGACGAGCTTGCGCTCGGGTCCCTTGTCCTTCGCCGCGGACTTCTCCGACTTACGGGTTTCCTTCATCTTGGCCATAGTGCTGGCCATTTTCGCACTACGAGGGGGGTCCGAGGCCACTCAATACTGTGCGGGCCCTCGCCTCGGCGTCCTCGCCCGCGTTCAGGTCCGGTGTGATGCCCCGGCCGTCGACGCTGCGGCCCGACGGAGTGCGGTAGTGGCCGACGGTCAGCTCCGCCACGGAGCCGTCCGGCAGCCGGGTCGGCATCTGGACCGAGCCCTTGCCGAAGGTGCGCGAGCCGACGGCGACCGCGCGGCCGCGGTCCTGCAGGGCGCCGGCGAGCAGCTCGGCCGCGCTCATCGTCCCGCCGTCGACCAGGACCACCAGGGGTCTGGAAGTCTGGCCGCCGCGGATCGCGTGCAGAGCGCGCTGCTCGCCCCGTACGTCATACGTGGCGACCAGGCCGCCGTCGAGGAACGCGGAGGCCGCGTCCACCGCCTCGGCGACCAGACCGCCGGAGTTGCCGCGCAGGTCGAGGAGGATGCCGTGCCCCGCGGGGGCCGAGGCCACCGCCTTGCCGACCTCGGCGCCCGAGCCCTTGGTGAAGGAGGTGACCTTCACCAGGCGCGTGCCGTCGCCGAAGTCCCGTACCGAAACGGTCTGCTTCTCCAGGGTGGCCCGCTCGAGGGTGCTGTCCCAGGTGCGCTTGCCGCGCTGCAGGCCGAGCGTGACCTCGCTGCCGGGGCCCGCGTCGTCCCCGCCGCGCAGGAGGCGCCCGACATCGGCCGGCGAGCGGCCGTCGAGGCGGTGCCCGTCGATGGAGCGCAGCCGGTCGCCCTCGGTGATGCCGGCCCGTGCCGCGGGCCCGTCGTGCTGGACGGCGGCGACCTCGATCCGTCCCGAGCCGTCGCGCCGGGTCCACAGGCCCACGCCCGTGTACTCGCCGTCGAGGGCCTGCTCGAACTCCTCGTACTCCTCCTCGTCGTACACCTTCCCCCAGCGGTCGCCGCTGCGGCTGACCGCCTCCCGGGCGGCGTCGGTGGGCGACTTGCCGTCGGCCATCGCCTCGGCGGCCGCCTCGGAGACGTCCTGGGCGACGGGGGTGGAACGGGGTGGAGGTTCGGCCGACTTGTGCGGCTCCGAGCCGAAGGATCCGGTGGCGGCTCCCGCGGCGAGCACACTCGCGAAAAGCAACGTCAGACCCGCCCCGCGGCGCATGCTGCGGGGTCTCTTGAAGAGGCTCTCGGGGCCCGACATGTCGGTGAGTCTAGGACAACGCAGGGCGCCGTACGGTCTGTTGACCGTACGGCGCCCTGGACATGTCTCACACCTTCAGGTACTTGCGCAGCGCGAAGAACGCGGCCAGCGCGGGCATCAGAAGTCCGATGACGATCACGAACGGGAGGACGGCGAGGACCTCGTTCCAGCCGACGAAGTTCACCAGGGGCATCTTCTCGGCGAGTTCGAGACCGTTCTCGATCATGAAGTAGCGGCCGCCCACGAGGAGTACGGTCGCCAGGAACGCGCCGAGGACGCCCGCGAAGGCGGCCTCCATGATGAACGGCAGCTGGATGTAGAAGCTGGAGGCGCCGACCAGTCGCATGATGCCCGTCTCGCGGCGCCGGCTGAACGCCGAGACGCGCACGGTGTTCACGATCAGCATCAGTGCCACGACCAGCATCAGGCCCATCAGGGCGAGTGCCGCGACGTTCATGCCGTTGAGCAACTCGAAGAGTTTGTCGACCGTGTCTCTCTGGTCCTGGACGGACTGCACCCCTGGCCGGTCCGAGAAGGCGCTGGAGATGACCTTGAACTTCTCCGGGTCGTCCAGCTTCACGCGGAACGACTCCTGCATCTGGTCCGGCGTGAGGCTCTGGGCCAGCGGCGAGTTGCCGTACTGCTCCTTGTAGTGCTTGTACGCCTGGTCGCTGGTCTCGAAGAGGACGTTCTCGACCGGCTTGAGCTTGCCCAGGTCGGTCTCGATGGCCTTCTTCTGCGCCGCGGTCACCGCGCCCTCGGTGCAGTTGGGGTCCGACTCGGCGTCGCCCTTGTTGCAGAGGTAGATCGCGACGTTGACCTTGTCGTACCAGTAGCCCTTCATCACGCTGACCTGCTTCAGGCCGAGCAGGGCACCGCCGAACAGCGCGAGCGACAAGGCGACCGACACGATCACCGCGATGGTCATCGTGAGATTACGGCGGAGACCGACGCCGATCTCCGACAGGACGAATTGGGCGCGCATGGCGTCCTTTCAGTGCTCGGGTTGCTCGGTGCCTCAGTGCTGGTAGCCGTAGACGCCGCGCGACTGGTCGCGTACCAGGCGTCCGCCTTCCAGCTCGATGACGCGCTTGCGCATCTGGTCGACGATGTTCTGGTCGTGGGTCGCCATCACCACGGTGGTGCCGGTCCGGTTGATGCGGTCGAGCAGCTTCATGATGCCCACGGAGGTCTGCGGGTCCAGGTTGCCGGTGGGCTCGTCCGCGATCAGCAGCATCGGTCGGTTCACGAAAGCGCGGGCGATGGCCACGCGCTGCTGCTCACCACCGGACAGCTCGCCCGGCATGCGCTCTTCCTTGCCGCCGAGGCCGACCAGGTCGAGCACTTCGGGGACGGTCTTGCGGATGGTGCCGCGGGGCTTGCCGATGACCTCGAGCGCGAACGCCACGTTCTCGCCGACGGTCTTGTTCGGAAGCAGCCGGAAGTCCTGGAACACGGTGCCCAGCTGGCGCCGGATGTGCGGCACCTTCCAGTTGGACACCCTGCCGAGGTCCTTGCCGAGGACGTGCACCTGGCCCTGGCTCGCCCGCTCCTCGCGCAGGATCAGCCGCAGGAACGTCGACTTTCCGGAGCCGGAGGACCCCACAAGGAAGACGAACTCGCCACGCTCGATCTCCAGGGATACATCCCTGAGTGCGGGGCGGGTCTGCTTGGGGTAGGTCTTGGAGACGTTGTCGAATCGGATCACGGATGCACCACGAGTCGCCGGGGGTAGGTGTGCGTGACCATACGCGAACCGGGGTATGCGGCGCAGGGGGCGGCAGGGGTTGCGCGTGGGTTGTGCGATTTGTCGCGGATCTCGTCCGATACGGGAGTGAAACAGACCGGTCCGAATCCGGCGCCGCGTCCCTGGTCGGCGGGCTTGCGGGCGGAGGCCGGGAGCGGGCACTTTCCGTGGGGCGCGCCGAATCGTGGCGAAGCTGGCACAGTGGTAGGGGGAACCGTCGAGTTCCCGGGAGCGTTGTGCGCGGTGAGACCATGCGGTGGGTACCCGCCGCAATGGGACGCGTGACGCGGCTTGGCCCGCGCGGGAGGAAGGACAGGCGCATGACCTATGACCGATTGGTGTGCGCGAACTGTGCTGCGCCCGTGAGCGAGGGCCGGTGCCGGGTGTGCCGGGCGAATCGCGAGCGGCTCGAGCAGCAGGGCCCCTTCGGGGGGCTGAACCCGGTGACGCTGATAGCGCTGCTGGTGATGGTGGTCGCGGCGATGGCACTGGTGGCGCACCAGGCGGCGTAGCCGCGCTTCGTACGGGCCTGAGGCGCGTACGGGCATCAGAGTCGTACAGACATGGGAAGGGCCCGGAGCCGAGCGGCTCCGGGCCCTTCTGTCACGTCAGTGTGCTCAGGCGGCGATGTTGCGGCCGGAGACCAGACGCGGGAGCATCCGGAAGCCGATACCGCCCGCGATCATGGTCGCGGCGCCGATGAGCAGGAACGTGGTCTCGGAGGCACCGGTCTCGGCGAGCTCGCCGCCACCGCTGCCGGCCTCGGCCGGGGCAGAGCCCGTGTCCTCGAGACCTTCCTTGCCACCCTGCTCGACGGGCTGGTTGCCCTCGTTGTCGGGGTCGGTCTCGTTGCCACCGGTGCTGGAGCCGCCGCCGTTGTCGGAGCCACCGTTGCCGGAGCCGCCGTTGCCGGAGCCGCCGTTGTTGCCGGAGCCACCGTTGTCGGCACCGCCGTCAGCGCCGCCGTCCGCACCGCCGTCGACGCCACCATCGGCACCGCCGTCAGCGCCACCGTCCGCACCGCCGTCAGCGCCACCATCGGCACCGCCGTCGACGCCGCCGTCCGCACCGCCGTCAGCGCCACCATCGGCACCGCCGTCGACGCCGCCCGGACCGCCGGTGTCGCCACCGCCGTCAGCGCCACCGTCGGCACCGCCGTCGATGCCACCGGGGCCGCCCGTGTCACCGCCGCCGTCGGCACCGCCGTCAGCGCCACCGTCGGCTCCGGGCAGGTCGACGTCGACACCGAGGCCGCCTTCATCCGCAGTGGCGCTCACGCCACCCAGAGGGCCGAGGTCCACGTCCACGCCGGCGGCCGAGGCCGCACCGGCCGCGGTCAGCGACGCACCGGCCGCGATCACGGCGCCGGCGGCTATTCGCGCAACGCGGATCCGCGTCTTCTTGGTCATCTGCCTGCTACCCCCAGTAGCTGTTCTCGTCAATGGAGCAGCTGTAGTTGGGGCCACGGCCCGGCGGGGTTTGCTGTTCTCGTACGGGACTGCCTCACTGAGGGCCCGTCCCGCTCGCCCCGTTCACACCCGCCCCAGACATACGCATGCTTCGCAGCAGCCTGTCCAGAGTTAAGAGTTACGTCAAGGTCAGTACGCACGAGATGTCCGTTTCATGATCACTTGCCCGGCAAGAGCGTCATGACTGTGACGGATCCCCCATCTCTTCCACAGGTTTCACACCCGCCCCGGGTGAAGGCCCGCGCGACGAGGGCGGGTTGTCAGACCCGCCTGCCACCATGGATGCAGTCGGGAATCCACCGAAAGACACGGACCACATGAGCCGACGACGGGGGGCGGGGTGACAGCGGACGACGGCCAGGTGCCCGTCGGGGCGCGGGCCAGAGCGCTGCTGCGGGCCGGGCGCGAACTGCTCGGTGCCGCACGCTCGGTGCTGCGCGAGCACGAAGCCGCCCAGGAGGAGGTGCGGCGCGCGTACGGGGTGCTCGCGGAGGTCTTCGTACACGAGGAGCTCGCAGGGCTGCCGCTGACAGCCCTGCGGGACGTGACGCGCGGGCAGCTGCGCGAGGCCGCGCTGCAGGCCCTGGAGGCGGCCGGGCTCACCTCGGTGGGCCAGGTGCGGGACGCGCAGCCGTACGGGCTGCGGCAGGTGCCCGGGATCGGTGCGCAGACCGCGGGTCAACTGCACAGCGCTGCCGGCCAGTTGGCGCGCGCGGCCGCCCAGACCGTGGCGGTGCGGATCGATGTGGACGCCCAGGGGGATGCGCGGCACACCTCTCTCGTACGGGCGTTGAACCGGCTCGTGCTCGCCGGGCCCGGCATCCCGGAGGCGGTCGCGCTGGCCCGTAAGACCGCGGAGGCGCTGGAGAGCGATCTGTCCGCGGCCGTGCCGGCGGGCTCCCGTGTGCAGTGGCTGCTCGCGGGGCGCCGCAAGCGGGACCTGGCCGGGGCCGCGCTCCTTCGGGTACGTGAGGCCCTCGCCGCGACCGCCTCGGCGGACGTACGGATGACGCTGGACCAGGCCGTCACGGATCTGCTGCGCGGGCCCGAGCCGGCCGACCGGGCCTGGCTGGACTTCCAGGTGCGGGCCGCCGAGTACTACACGGTGCTCGGCAAGGTCGCCGATCTGCCCGAGGACCGGGAGTCCGCCGAGGGTTACATCCCGACCGGCATCGCGGAACAGGTGCGGGCGCAGCCGCTCGACGAGTCGCTCCTCCAGGTCTCGCTGCGCGGCTACCAGGCCTTCGGCGCACGCTTCGCGCTGGCCCGCCGCCGCGTCCTGATCGGCGACGAGATGGGGCTCGGCAAGACGATCCAGGCCCTCGCCGCGCTCGCCCATCTGCGGGCCACCGGGGAGGGCCGGCACTTCCTCGTGGTGTGCCCGGTGGGCGTCATGCTCAATTGGATACGGGAGATCGAGGGCCGCAGCTCACTGGTCACGTACCGCGCCCATGGCCCGGGGCGGCACGCCGCCGTGGACGCCTGGGCGGCGGACGGCGGCGTGCTCGTCACGACGTACGACGTGCTGCGGACCCTGGAGATACCGAAGGTGCCCCTCGCCCTGGTGGTCGCCGATGAGGCGCAGTACGTGAAGAACCCCAGGACCCAGCGGGCCGAGGCGCTGCGCGCGCTGATCCGGCGGGCCTCCACCGGCCGTGTGCTGTTCCTGACCGGCACACCGATGGAGAACCACGTCGCCGAATTCCGGGCCCTGATCGGCCAGTTGCAGTCACCGGATGCCCACGCGCTGCAGTACGGGATGGGGGTCCTTGACTCGCGGGCCTTCCGCGCGGCCGTCGCGCCCTGCTACCTGCGGCGCAATCAGCCGGATGTGCTCGGCGAATTGCCCGGGGTGATCCATGCCGACGAGTGGGAGGAGCTCTCGGACGGCGACCGGGCCGCGTACCGCCGGGCGGTCGGCGAGGGGAACTTCATGGCGATGCGGCGGGCGCCCTATGCGGACCCGGCGCGCTCGGCGAAGCTGCACCGGCTGCGCGAACTGGTCGCGGAAGCGGCCGCCAACGATCTGAAGGTGGTGGTCTTCTCCTGCTTCCTCGAGGTGCTCGCCGTGGTCGAGGCGGCCCTCCAGGGCTCGGCGCTCGGCCCGCTCACGGGTTCGGTGCCGGCCGATGAACGCCAGTCTCTGGTCGACGAGTTCACCGCGGCACCCGGCCATGCGGTGCTGCTCGCGCAGATACGTACCGGGGGCACCGGGCTCAATCTGCAGGCGGCGTCGGTCGTGGTCCTGTGCGAACCGCAGCTCAGCCCTGCCCTGGAGGCGCAGGCCGTGGCCCGGGCGCACCGGATGGGGCAGGTGCGGCGGGTGCAGGTGCACCGGCTGCTCGCCGCGGACAGTGTGGATGTGCGGCTGCTCGAGGTGCACCGGGTCAAGCAGGAGCAGTTCGATACGTACGCGCGCCGCAGCGAGGTCGCCGAGACGGTCCCGGAGGCGGTCGACATCTCGGACCCGGACCTGGCCCGCCGCATCGTGGAGGACGAACAGCTGAGACTGGCCCTCGGGGTGTGAGCGGGCCGGTTCTGTGAGTGGGAAAGGGACCCGGCGTCTCGCCACAGCCCGGCAATTCGGACAGTGAGCGAGACGCCGGGTCCCTTTGTCAGATCACACCCTGGTCCCCCGGGTGGTCCGGCCGCGGTGCGAGCGGGTCCGGGGACCCGGGTCAGTCCGTCTGCGTCTCCTGCTGCTTGCGCCAGCGGATACCCGCTTCGATGAAGCCGTCGATCTCGCCGTCGAGCACGGCCTGCGGGTTGCCGACCTCGAACTCGGTGCGCAGGTCCTTGACCATCTGGTACGGGTGCAGGACGTAGGAGCGCATCTGGTTGCCCCAGGAGCTGCCGGAGTCCTTGAGCGCGTCCATCTTGGCGCGCTCCTCCTGGCGCTGGCGCTCCAGGAGCTTGGCCTGCAGCACGTTCATGGCGCTGGCCTTGTTCTGGATCTGGGAGCGCTCGTTCTGGCAGGAGACCACGATGCCGGTCGGGATGTGCGTGATGCGCACGGCCGAGTCGGTGGTGTTGACGCCCTGGCCACCGGGCCCCGATGCGCGGTAGACGTCGACGCGCAGCTCGGACTCGTCGATCTCGACGTGGTCGCTGGACTCGACGACGGGCAGCACCTCGACGCCCGCGAACGAGGTCTGGCGGCGGCCCTGGTTGTCGAAGGGCGAGATGCGCACGAGGCGGTGGGTGCCCTGCTCGACGGAGAGGGTGCCGTAGGCGTAGGGGGCCTTGACGACGAAGGTGGTCGACTTGATGCCGGCCTCTTCCGCGTACGAGGTCTCGTACACCTCGGTGCTGTAGTTGTGCCGCTCGGCCCAGCGCAGGTACATGCGCTGCAGCTGCTCGGCGAAGTCGGCGGCGTCGACGCCGCCGGCCTCGGCGCGGATGTTGACGAGGGCCTCACGGGCGTCGTACTCACCGGAGAGGAGCGTGCGGACTTCCATCTCGTCCAGCGCCTTCTGGACCGCGGTCAGCTCGGACTCGGCCTCCGCGAGGGTGTCCGCGTCGTCCTCCTCCGCGGCCATCTCGAAGAGCACGGCGAGGTCGTCGATACGGCCCCGCAGCGTCTCCGCCTTGCGGACGTCGGCCTGCAGGTGCGAGAGCTTGCTCGTGATCTTCTGGGCGGCCTCCGGGTCGTCCCACAGGGACGGGGCCGCGGCCTGCTCCTCGAGCACGGCGATGTCGGCCCTCAGCTTGTCGAGGTCCAGGACGGCCTCGATGGACGTCATGGTCGCGTTGAGGGACTTGAGCTCTTCGGAAATATCGACGACTGCCACGCCCCCAGCGTACCGGGGCTGTGGGCGGACTCGTCCCCCGCTCCGGTGGGGGCTGCGGAGGGGGTTCGGTTTCGTCCTCGGGTGCGGGCCGGTTGCGCCTGCGGCGGGCGGATTTCCCCTACCCGCCCCTTCCCGAAACCGGGGCTCCGCCCCGGACCCCGCATCCGAACTTCGTTCGGATCTCCTCAAACGCCGGAGGGGCTGAAAGATCTGCTCAATCGCCGCAGGGGCTGGATGTGCCGCCCGGGCTGAACCTCACGGCGTAGCCGAAACCGAAGGTTTCCCATCCCGAGGGGTTCCGCTCTCGTCGTCGCCCGCGACCGCCAGCCAGCCGCCCACGCCGAGCGCCGCCGCGAGCACGATGCCCGAGGTGGTCAGGACGATCCGGCGGCGGCGGGCCGCGGCCGCGCGGTGGCGGGCCGAGCCCGGGCGCGTAGCACC
>NZ_JBEPEW010000034.1:0-65697 GCF_040300965.1 Streptomyces mesophilus
GCGCCTTGCTCGCCGCCCTCACCGAGGCCCTCGACGGTGACCGGCGGACCGCGCGGATCCTGGCGCCGCTGGTCGAGGACGTCACCTTCGACTGGGAGCCCCCGACCGCACGCCTCGACGAGCTGGACTTCATCGTCGCGTACGGCTTCGGCAACCGTCCGCCGGCCGGCGGCGGTGACCCCACGAAGGTGCTGTTCGAGCCGGGTCCCGTGAACGAGGAGCTCGCCGACACCGTGGCCCGGATCCGTGCGCGGCGCGACATACCGGTGTACGCACAGTGGGAGATCGCCCGGTTCCTGGAGTCCAAGTACCGGATGAAGAACGTCACTTCGATCGAGCCGGTGATCGCCCCCGACGGGACGATCACCTATCTCAGCACCGACGGTGTGGCCCAGCAGGTCGCCGAGGCCCGCAAGGACCTGCCGGGCGGGACGGGCACGGCGGGTGTCGTCGGCTTCCGTGACCATCACAAGCGCTGCGTCCTCACCACCGAGGGCCGCGGGATGCGCGCGTTCGCGCCGCGCGGATTCGACATGCCGCAGACGTACGATCCGCAGTCGGGCCAGGCCTGGACGCGCCGCCGTGACCTGTACCTGGTGAGCGACATGACCGCGCAGTGGACGATGCTGCAGCGCAAGCTGATCGCGGAGGCCTACCCCAACGGCTGATCCCCAGGCGGCTGCAACCGCTGGCCCATGACGTCTACTTCGACGGACGCAACCACACGGTGGTGTCTCCCGGCAGTCGGCCGTCCTCCAGTGGCCCGCTGCTCAGTACGACGTCCGTCCCCGCGGGCAGCTCGATCGGGTCGGTGCCCGCGTTGACCAGGCACCGCACCCCGGACGACCGTGCGAAGGACACGGTGTCCGGGCCGGAGTCGAGCCACTCCAGGGTCTCGGGCAGAGGCGCGAACAGCTCCGCGCGCAGCCGGAGCGCTTCGCGGTACAGCCGCAGGAACGAGTCGGGGTCGGCATCCTGGCGTTCGGCGCTCCACCGGGCCCACTCCGCGGGCAGCGGCAGCCAGGACGCTCCGCCCGCGGAGAAGCCGAGGGTCTCCCCCGCCGCCGTCCACGGCAGCGGGACCCGGCAGCCGTCCCGTCCGCGGTCGCGGCCTTCGGAACGTACGAAGGTGGGGTCCTGGATGAGGTGGTCGGGGAGGAACTGGACTTCGGGCAGGCCCAGTTCATCGCCCTGGTACAGGTACACCCCACCGGGCAGCGCAAGGGTCAGGAGTGCGGCCGCCCGGGCCCGGCGCCGGCCCAGGGTCACATCGCTCGGGTCGGCGAGCCGCTTGTCCCCCATGTCGAAGGAGGTGTCCGCCCGGCCGTAGCGGGTCACGTGGCGGATGGTGTCGTGGTTGGAGAGCACCCAGGTGGGTGGTGCGCCGACCGGCTCGTGCAGGGTGAGCGTCGAGTCGATGACATCGCGCAGCGCGGCGGCGTCCCAAGGGCAGCACAGGAAGTCGAAGTTGAAGGCCGAATGCAGTTCGTCGGGGCGCAGATAGCGCGCGGACTGCTCCGGGCTCGGCAGCCACACCTCGCCAACGAAGGTGCGCTCACCGTCGTAGGAGTCGAGGATCTTCCGCCACGCGCGGTACACGTCGTGCACCTCGTCGACGTCCTGATACGGCAGGTCGGTCGGGTCCGGGTCGGGGCCGGCGTCCGGAAGGCCGGGCTTCTTCACGAGCCCGTGGGCGACATCGATACGGAAGCCGTCGACCCCGCGCCTCAGCCAGAAGTGCAGGATGTCCTCGAACTCGGCCCGTACGTCCGGTTGTTCCCAGTTCAGATCGGGCTGCTCGGGCGCGAACATATGCAGATACCAGGGGCCCGGTGTGCCGTCGGCCTCGGTGATACGGGTCCAGGCGGGCCCGCCGAAGTACGACTGCCAGTCATTGGGCGGCAGTTCGCCGTGTGCCCCCTTGCCGGGGACGAACCAGAAGCGGTCCCGGGAGCCCGGTTCGTCGGCCACCGCCTGACGGAACCAGGGGTGCTGGTCGGAGCAGTGGTTGGGCACCAGGTCGACGATGACGCGCAGCCCGTGCCCGTGCGCCTCGTCGATCAGCGACTCGGCCTCAGCGAGCGTGCCGAAGACCGGGTCGATGTCCCGGTAGTCGGCCACGTCGTAGCCGCCGTCCGCCATGGGTGACACGTACCAGGGGTTGAACCACAGGGCGTCCACGCCGAGTTCGCGCAGATACGGGAGCTTCGCCCGCACTCCGGCCAGGTCTCCGATGCCGTCGCCGTTGCCGTCGGCGAAACTGCGGAGGTAGATCTGGTAGATCGCGGCGTGCCGCCACCAGGCGGGTGCGGGCGTCAAGGTCACAGGTGCTCCTCAGGAGGAAGGGCGGGTCCGGCCCGTCGGCCGGACCCGTCGTGAGTGCGAAGGTGGTGCTACCAGCCGGAGTTGCCGGATCCGCGGCTGATCTGGAAGCCGCCGGAGAGTGACAGCCCCCCGTCCTTGGTGCCGGTGACGGCGACCCCGGAGAAGGTGCCGGTTCCGGCCGCGTTGATCTCGATGCCGTACGCGCCGGTCTTCTCGATCCGCGTGTCCTCGACGGTGAGATCGCCGACGGTCTTCTGCCAGGACACGAGCAGTCCGCTGTACGTGGAGTCGAGGATGTCGTTGCTCTCGATCCGTACCGGTGTGGTGATGTCCGAGTGGTCGGCGTAGATCCAGATCGCGCCGAACTTCGACTGCCAGTTGGGTTCGTAACCGCCGGTCCGCTCAAGGGTGTTGCGGGCCACGGTCGTGGGTCCGGAGAAGGGCAGCGGTGCGGGCGGAAAGTTGCGGGTGCTGATCGCGATGCCGGCGGAGGCGTTCACGGTGTCGGACAGAAGGTTGTCCTCGACGCGGTTGCCGCTGCCGCCGTAGACCGCGGCGGTGTTGGCGAGCATCGGCAGCTGCACGGTGTTGAAGCGGAAGGCGCAGTCGGTGACGGCCTGCTGTTCGGAGAACATCGCGAGTCCGTCGTCGCCGGTGCCCCGGACGCTGCTCTGCGAGACCTCGCTGTTCTTCGTCCCCTTGTGCAGGTTCACGCCGTCGGCGAAGGTGTCGCGGATCCGCAGCCCGGTCGCGAGCAGACCGTCGGTCGGCGCGTCGATCCACAGCCCGACCTTGGCGTGCTCGATCCACACGTTCTGCACGGTGGATCCGCTGCCGAAGTCGCCCTCGATCGCCGTGTGGCCGCCCGCGTCGTCGCGGTAGGTGGCATCGCCGGCGAACATCAGGTCCTGGATCGTGCTGGTGCCGCCACGGCCGAAGAACCCGCCCTTGTTGTCCTTGCCGCGCACCACGGTGTGCCACTCCCCCGCGCCGCGCACGGCGACGCCGCTGAGGTTGATGTGGTCGGAGATGTTGTACGTGCCCTTCGGCAGCCACAGGCCCTTGCCCTGCGATGTGGCCGTGTTCAGCGCGGAGTTGAGGGCGGCGGTGTCGTCGCCGCCGTCGTCCGGGGTGACGCCGAGGCCGGTCGCCGAGACGTAACCGGCCGGCATCGCGTAGGCGGCGGGTGCGGTCTCCGTCTCGATCAGGTCGAGGGTGTACGAGGGTGCGGTGTCGCCCGCATCCTTCTGCAGCTTGAGTTTCGTACCGGCCGGGAAGTCGCCGATGACCGTCCGGGTCTCGTCGAAGAAGCGGTGCGCGGAGCCGCCGGACGGATCGTTGTCGTAGGGGTAGGCGCCGTACACCCAGCTGTAGGCGGAGGTGAGGTCGAGGTCGCGCAGGTGGGTGCCGTTGGCGTACAGGCTCAGGGGCCTGTCGATGCCGGTGCCGTCCGCGCTGTCGGGGATCGAGTAGCGCAGGGTCAGTGCGTTGGCGGGCTTGGTGAGCGTGAACTCGACGTACTCACCGGTGGCGTCGAGCACGACGGCCTTGCGGCCGGAGGCCTCAGACGACACCTGGAGGTAGGTACGGTCGGGGCCGATCGTCGAGGCGTTGGTCGTGGCCGACTCCGCCTCGTACGGGGTGTACGGGAGGGTCGCGCCGCGGCTCGCGTTGGCGGCGGCGGTCGGCAGGTCGAGGCCGTCGAGCTGGAAGGCGCCGTTGTCGCCGGATTCGGTGCGCAGGGTCACCGTGTTGAGACCGGCGCGCAGGGGGACGCCGGTGCTGACCGTCTGCCAGGAGCCGGAGGTGCCGGGCAGGGTGAGCTGCCGCAGGCGGGTGCCGTTGACCGTGAGGGAGACGGTGGCCTGACCCGCGTCCGGGGTGCGGTAGCGGATCTGGGCGGTGTGCTCGGTCGCCGCTGCGGAGGTCACCGAGAAGACCGCGCGGGAGCCGTGTCCGGTGAAGCGGTCCAGGTAGCCGGCGCCTTGGTAGCCGCTCACGGACGTGGACTTCTCCGGGCCGCCGGAGAAGAAGGCCTGCTCGGCCTCGTGGGTCAGGCTTCCGCCGCCGCCTTCGGAGGGCGTGGCGGGGGTGAGGCTGTCGAGGTTGATGTTGCCGCTGTCGTCGGCCGTGAAGGTGAGGGCCAGCGTGTTGGCCCCCTGCCGGTAGTCGACCGGCGCGTCGACCGTCGACCAGGTGCTCCAGTTCGCCGTGGCGGGCAGGCTCACCCGGCCTGCCCTGGCACCGTTCACGTACAGGCTGAGTGTCATCGTCGCCGTGGTGCCGTTGGCGTACCGGATCCTGGCGGAGCCTGATCCGGCGGTGGGCGAGCTGACGGTGAACGAGGTCGAGGCGCTGCCCTTGTTGCCGTCGGTGTAGCCGCCGACATAGCCGGTGCCGGTGTATCCGGAGTGCTCGCTCTCGGCCTTCGTACCGCCCGAGAGCGCGGCCGATTCGGCCTGGAGTACGTCGGCGGCATGCGCTGCCGGAGCCCCGTACAGGAAAAGTGCCGCGAGCAGGCTCAGCAGGAGTCCGGGGACGAGAAGCAGTGATCTTGGTCGTGCGGGGGTGTTTTCGGGCATGGCGGAGCGTCCTTCCGTGTGGGGGTGCACAGGACGGCTGAGGGGGTGGCTCGAGGTGGGCTCAGCCCTTGAGGCTGCCGGCCGTGAGACCGGCGATGATGTGGCGCTGGAAGATCAGGAAGAGCACGAGCAGCGGGATGCTGGCGATGACCATGCCCGCGAGCAGCTGGTTGGCGGGCAGGAACTCCGACAGCCGGCTCAGCGCCACCGTGATCGGCTGCTTCGCCGGATCAGGGAGCACGATCAGCGGCCAGAGGAAGTCCTTCCACACACCGACCACCGCGAAGATCGACACCACGGCGAGCACTGGGCGCGACAGCGGCAGGATCACCGACACCAGGACCCGCACCGGTCCTGCGCCGTCGATGCGTGCGGAGTCCATGAGCTCCTGCGGGATCTGGTCGAAGAACCGCTTCAGGATGAAGATGTTGAAGGCATTTGCCGCGGCCGGCAGCCAGATCGCCCACGGGGTGTTGATCAGATTCACATGGATCAGCGGGACGTCCGTGACCGTCAGATAGGTCGGGACGAGCAGCGCGGAGACCGGCAGCATCAGCGTCGCGAGCATCATGCCGAGGACGATGTTCCCGAGCACCGGCCGCAGTTTCGACAGCGCGTACGCGGCGGCGACATCGATGATCAGCTGGATCAGCCAGGCGCCGAGCGCCAGGATCAGGGTGTTGAGGAAGTGCTTGCCGAGCCCGGTGTTCGTCCAGGCTTCGGTGTACGCCTCCGGATGGAAGCTCCCAGGGAACAACGTCGGGCTCGGGTCGGCCAGTTCACGCGAGGACTTCAGGGCGCCGCTCGCCATCCAGTAAAGCGGGAAGACGAAGACGACCGTGAAACCGATGAGGGTGGCCGTGAGCACGAAGCGGTAAAGGAACTTCCCCGTACGCCGGTTGAGCTCGCTCGGCGCGATCAGGGTGCGTTCCGCGGTGTCGGACATCGTCGTTCCTCTCAGCCCTTGCTCCGGGCCATCAGCTTTTGCTCCGGGTCATCAGCCTTTGCTCCGGGTCAGCCGCAGATACACCAGCGAGAACAGTCCCAGCACCACGAAGAGCAGCATGCTCATGGCGCTCGCCAGGCCGAAGTCGTTGTAGACGAAGGCGTACCGGAACAGGAGCAGCAGAACGGTGACGGTCGCGTCGTTCGGACCGCCGCCGGTCAGGATGTACGGCTCGATGAACACCTGCATGGTGCCGAGCACTTGGAGCAGGAGCGTGATCATCAGAATGAAGCGCATCTGCGGCAGGGTCACGTGCCAGAGCCGCTGCCTGATCGAGGCTCCGTCGAGTTCGGCCGCCTCGTACAGCTGGCCGGGGATGCCGCCGAGCGCCGCCAGATAGATCAGCGTGGTGGTGCCCATGTTGGCCCAGGTGGAGACCAGGACCAGCGAGACCATCGCCAGGTTCTCGGACTCCAGCCACTGCTGGGCCGGCAGATGCAGCACCTCGAGGGCGCTGTTGAACAGGCCCGGGCCCGGATCGTAGAACCAGCGCCACAGGAGCATCGTGACGATCGGCGGCAGCATCACCGGCAGATAGACGGTCATCCGCAGATAGCCGCGCGCGCTGCGGAACTCGTTGAGCACGATCGCCGTCGCGAGCGGGGCCGCGAAGCCGAAGACCAGCGCGAGCGCGGTGAACCGGGCCGTGTTCTGCCAGGCGGTGACGAACAGCGGATCGTCGAAGAGCCTGCGGAAGTTGTCCAGGCCCACCCACTGGGCGGGTTGGGCGAACGTGACCTGCTGGAAGCCCAGCAGCCAGCCGCGCACGATCGGGTACCAGGAGAAGACGGCGAAGACGACGATGCCGGCGCCGAGGAAGGCGTACGCGACGAGGTTCTCGCGGATACGGCGGGCGCGGTGCGAGCGGGCCGCCTCGGGTGTGCCCGTGGGCTTGTGTTCCTTGGGCCTGCCGGAGGGCGCCGCCGTGGCGCCGGCGCCCTCCGGACGGGCCGTGGTCTTCATATCGGTGGTCGCCATCGGTCACTTGACCGTCGCGAGGAGCGCGTCGACCTTCTTCGACGCTTCCTTCAGGAGCTGGTCGATGTCCGCGTCCTTCTTGGTGAGCACGGACTGCATCACGCCGTCGAGCACGGTGTAGATCTGCTGGGCGTTCGGCGGCTCGACCTTCTGCTCCAGGCTGCCGTTGCGCTCGGTGAACGGCTTGAAGTTCTCGGTGGGCACATTGGCGTACTTGGCGTGCACCGCGTCGACCTTGGCCTGCACGTCGTCCGTGTACAGCCGGTCGAGAGGCAGACCGACCGGCACGTCATCGCTGATGATGCGTTTGTCGTTGAACTCGGTTCGGTCCGGGTTGAGGTACTTGAACTGCAGCCACTTCAGACCGGCCTTGATCTCCTCAGGGGAGGCCTTGGGGTTGAACATGAACCCGTTGCCGCCGCCGAGGGTCGCCTGTCCGGGCAGCGCGCCGACCCCGTACTCCTTGTACTGGCGCTCGAACTGCTTGACGATCGTGGGCACATTGTCGGGCCCGGCCATATACATGCCGAGCTTGCCGGCGCCCATCATCTTCTGGACGTCGGGGATCTCCAGGAGCTGGCGGCTGCCCATGCTGTCGTCGGTCCAGCGCATGTCGTGCAGCATCCGCAGCGCGTTGCGTGCGGCGTCACTGTCGAGGGCGGACTGCCACTTGCCGTTGCTGCCGTCCTTGACCGCCACGTCTCCGCCCATGGAGTAGATCCATGAAGTGAGGTGCCAGCCGCCCTGGTTGTTCTTGCTGTACTCCGCGTAGCCGACGGTGCCGTCGCCGAGCTCGCTGATCTTCTTGGCGGCGCTGCGCACCTCGTCCCAGGTGGTGGGCGGCTTGTCCGGGTCGAGTCCTGCCTTCGCGAACAGGTCGCGGTTGTAGACGAGTCCTAGCGAGTACTGCCCGTTGGGCAGCCCGTAGACCTTGCCGTCCTTGCCCTTGAACACGTCGAGGAACTCGGGCCGGATCTTGTCGAGATACGGGATGTCCTTCATGTACGGGGTGATGTCCGCGCCCTGGCGTCGCTCGATGAGTCCGGCGGGGTCGGTGAAGTACACGTAGTAGACGTCCTCGAGCTGACCGCCCGCGAGCTTGGCCGCAAAGGTCTTCGGATCCATCTGACCTTCGCGCGGATCGATCTTGATCTTGGGGTTGGCCTTCTCGAAGGCCTTCACATCGGCCTCGAAGATCTTGCGGTCGAGCGGCTGCGTCTTGGGCGGCATGTCGTTGACGGTGATGGTGACGACACCGTCCTTGCCCGCCCCCTCGCCCGAGGAGGAGCCGCCGCAGGCGGTCAGGCCGAGGGCCATCGCACCGACGAGGGCTATGCCGGCGCGTCGGCGCGCGTCGAAGCCGGACGTGAAAGTCATGGGTGTGCTGCCTTCCTGCTACCTGGGAAAGCGGATCGTTGCCGACTGTCCCGGTCGGCGCCCCAGCGTTGACGCAGAACGTAGAACCGCCTCACGCAAGAAGTCAACGCCTCTGCGCAAAATTCGAAGCAGTGGACCCGCGGACGATCAACTCGGTTTCGAAGAGGATGGGTTCGTCGTCGACCACATGGCCGTCCATCTGCGCCACCAGCGCGGTCACGGCCGCGTCCGCCATGGCCTGCACGGGCTGGCGCGAGGTGGTGAGCGGCGGATCGGTGGCGACCATGAACAGCGAGTCGTCGAAGCCGACGACGGAGAAATCCCTGGGGACGGCGAGGCCGAGCCGGCGAGCGCCGCGGATCGCACCGAGGGCGAGGGTGTCGCTTGCGCAAACCACCGCGGTGACACCCGCGTCGACGAGGCGCGGTACGGCGGTGGCGCCGCCTTCCATGGAGAACATCGCGTGGGCAACCCAGGGACGCCAGTCACTCTGGGGCACATCCTTCGCTTTCCAGAACGCCGCGTACCCGGCGAGCTTGCGGGCGCTCGGCACATGTCCGACCGGGCCGATGAGGAGGCCGATGCGCTCATGCCCGAGGGCCTCGAGATGGCGGGCCGCCTGGAGTGCGGCATGGGTGTCGTCGGCGGCGACCTGGGCCACTTCGCGGTTCTCGTCGGCCGCGTTGACCAGGACCATCGGCATACGGCGTTCGCGCAGCACACGGCCCTGTTCGGCGCCGGCGTCGGCGTAGCTGGAGCCGACGAAGACGATGCCGCCGGTGTTCTGCCCGAGCAGCATGTCGATGTAGTGCGATTCGGAGACACCGTCGGCGGTACGGGTGCACAACACGGGTATCAGACCACGCTTGTTGAGCCGCCCGGCGAGCGCTTCGGCGAACGCGGGGAACACCGGGTTCTGCAGTTCGGGCACCACCAGGCCGACCAGCGGTGCGCGCTCCCTGCGGCTGACGGCGGGGCGCTCGAATCCGAACACATCCAGGGCCGTGAGCACGAGGTCCCTGGTGGCCGGTGCGACCTCGGGGCTGCCGTTGAGCACACGGCTGACGGTCACTTCGCTGACGCCGGCGAAGGCGGCCACCTTGGAAAGTCGTTTCGTCATGCGCTGACCGTACAGCGCTCGACGCAAGACAGAATCAGTGTCGCGCAAATTATTTGCAACCAACTGACGAGCGGGGCGCCCCTCGGTCGAGGAGCGCCCCACGGATTCACTCCGCCCGGGCGAACACCAGGCTCACGTTGTGCCCGCCGAACCCGAACGCGTTCGTCAGGGCCGCACCCCAATCGCCCTCGCGCGGGCCGCCCTTGACGAGGTCGAGGCGGACCGCCGCATCCGGGGCGTCCAGGTTGCGGATCGCGGGGACGACGCCCTCGCGCAGACCGAGCACGGTAGCGACCGCGGCCACCGCGCCCGAAGCCCCGCAGAGATGACCGATCATCGACTTGGCCGCGGTCACGGCGACCTCGCCACCGAGCGCGGTCGCGATCGCCTCCGCCTCCACCACATCGCCCGACGGTGTCGAGGTGGCATGGGCCTGGACGACGCCGATGTCGGAGGGGGCGAGGCGCGCGGAATCGAGAGCGGCGCGCATCGCCTGCGTCTGCCCCTCGGCGTCCGAGGCCGTGATGTGCGCGGCACTCGACGAGACACCGGCGCCCGCCAGCCATCCGTGCACCCGCGCCGCACGGGCCCGGGCGAACGAGGCCCGCTCGAGGAGGACGATCCCCGCGCCCTCCCCCATCACGAATCCGCTGCGGCCCGCGTCGAAGGGCCGCGACACCGCCTCGGGATCCGCGTCCTGGGTGGAGAGGGCCTTCATCTGCGCGAAGGCAGAGAGCGTGAACGGGTGCAGACAGGCCTCCGCCCCGCCGGCGACCACGACATCGGCGCGCCCGGCCCTGATCAGATCGAGCCCCATCGCGATGGCCTCGGATCCCGAGGCGCACGCGCTGACCGGCGTATGCGCGCCGGCCTTCGCGCCGAGCTCCATGCTCACCCAGGCCGCGGGGCCGTTGGGCATCAGCATCGGGACGGCGTACGGGGAGAGCCGCCGCGCCCCGGAACGCTCGTACATGTCGTCCTGACCGAGCGTGGTGAGCACACCTCCCGTACCGGTACCGATGACCACCGCGAGCCGCGTGCCGTCGACCTCCGGCGCACCGGCGTGCTGCCAGGCCTCACGGGCGGCGAGCAAGGCGACCTGTTCACAGCGGTCGAGCTTGCGCGCCTGAACCCGGCCGAGCAGCTCGGCGGGGTCGCCGGGCAGTGGCGCCGCGACCCCGACGGGCACGTCGGCGGCCCACCCCTCTTCGATCCGCCGCACTCCCGAGGCACCCGCGAGCAGGCCCTCCCAGGTCGTACGGGCATCCATGCCCAGCGGAGTCAGCGCTCCGAGTCCCGTGACGGCCACCGCGTCGTCGTACATATCGCGCCCCTTCTCGGGTGTGAGTAGGAAGTCCACAAGATCTGGCCGCCTCTCGGCGCAGGATCTTGATCACCTGAAGGCGACACTTCCAGACAACAAGGGCACCTTTGGATGCCGGAAGCCGCAGAGCCTCAAGAACGGATCTTGTAGGGTTACGACAAGCGGCGAGGGGTGAGAACGATGCTTCGAGGGCGTGCGCGCGTAAGGGCTCGAACCAGCCAGTTCCGTTGGACGCACGAAGCGCCGCTCCACATGCCGGGAGCGGCGCCTTTCAATTCCCTTAAGGATGAGGCCGATTGACTTTCGGCCAACTCGAAGACCGGGCCTCCGGGTGGACTTTGACATATGCCAGAAGCACCACCGTATCGTGTCTTGCCAAATCCCTTACGGGGCCCACTGACCTGTGCGACAGTCATAACCGGCCCTTCCGTCAGACTTGGTCGTACCGCGCCTGTATCGGAGTACGAGATGCCGTCCCATATCTTCGCGGACCGCCCCGCCGCACAGCCGCCTGAGCGCGGCACGGTCGACGCGCTGATCCAGCAGACGCGCCGGCTGCGTGGCGAGGTCGACGCGGTGCGCCGGGACACGCTCACGGACGACGACGATGACCCGCAGGGCCGCTGGCAGCGCGCCCTGTGCGAGCTGGCCGTGCATCAACTCGACGACCTGGACGAGCACTTGGCGCAGCTGCGCGACGGCGCTCCCCTGGACACCGACGAGCAGGAGCTCCTCGAAGGCCTGGAGGCCGAGCTCACCCCGGGGCCGAGCCGCGGCTCGCTCCTCAGCAGGGTGGGCAGCGCCGAGTGGAACCTGCTCACCGACGAAGTCGTCTGGTCTGGCGAGCTCTACCAGATCTTCGGACGCTCCCCCGACCGTCCGCCGCTCACCCTGGACGAGCTGCCCACGTTCGTCTTCGCGGAGGACAGGGACCTCCTCACCCAGATGGTCACGGACTGTCTCATCGACGGCCGGCCCATCGACGGCGAGTTCCGCATCGTGCGCGAGGACGACAGCGTGCGCACCCTGCACATGATGGGCGAGCCCGTGCTCGACGCCGACGGCAGCACCGCCTCCATGTGGGCGGTGGTCAGAGACGTCAGCGAACTGCGGCGCAGCCAGTCGGCCCTGCGCGAGACCCGTGACTCGCTTCAGCGCCAGCGGCACATCGCGCAGACCGAGCACCGGCTCGCGGTCGAGCTGCAGGAGGCCGTGCTGCCGCCGTGGCGTGGCCCCCTGCGGTTCCCGCACGGCTCCCCCGACGCACTCGACCTGGCGGCCCACTTCCTGCCCTCCTCGCGCAGCGCGCTCATCGGCGGCGACTGGTACGACGCGCTGCAACTCCCCGACGGCGACACCCTGTTGAGCGTCGGAGACCTCACCGGCCACGGTGTGGCGGTCACTTCGGGCATGGCGATGCTGCTCGGCGCGGTGCGCGGCATGGCCGTCGCGGGCGCCGAGCCGGGCAAGCTGATGGGCTGGCTGAACCAGCTCCTCGACGCCTCCGCCCAGCCCGCCCTGGGCAGCGCGGTGTGCTGCCGCTACAACCCGCACACCCGTGTCCTCACCTGGTCGCAGGCCGGCCACCCTGCCCCGCTGCTGTTCCGCAACGGCACGGGCCGCGCCCTCGACGCCCCGGACGGCGTCCTGTTGGGCGCGACGGCGGGCGCGGTCTACGAGCAGGCGGGCGAGCAGCTGGAACCGGGCGACCTGTTGGTTCTGCACACGGACGGCCTCGCCCCGCACCGCGACGGCGAAGCCTCCCGCGACCGCCTCCTCTCCCTGGCCCCCCGTTTCGCCGCCGCCCGCACGGCGCAGGACTGCGTCCGCGCCGTGATGGAGGAGTTCGGCGAGCGTGGGGAACGGGAGGATGACGCTTGCGTGTTGGTGGGGATGGTGGGAAGCGGCTGACGGCCCGTCCCGGGTGACGGCTGGTCGGGGCGGTTGAGTAGGACTGGCCGGGATGGCCGGGCCGGACGGGCAGAGGTGAGGACGGTCTGCCGGTCAGGTGACGGCCGTCGGTTGGTCGGCAGGGGGAGGGCGAGGCGGGTCAATGACGGCCCGGCGGTTGGCCAGGGTCCCTGCGGGAGCCGGACCCACAAAGGGGCCGAACGTCCAGCACGTACCAGCCAAATCGGTCATTGCGCAGGACACACTTGGTCCCTTTCTCACCCCACCCGCCCGGATCGCCCTCGCCCCCTCATACCCGGGCCGTCCCTCCGCTCCCCTTGACCACCTTCGGCAACGCCAGCTGGATCTCCTCCCGGAGATCCTGGATCTTCGGGTAGCCCGAGTACTGAGCCGTCAGCCGGTACATCTCCCGCAGGCGGTCCCACGTGCGATGGGACGAGGTCTCGCCCATCGACATCAGCGCCAACCGCGCGTACCGGTCCGCCTGTTCGGGGTCGTCGGCGATGAAGCAGGCCGACGCCAGGGAGATGTAGTCGAAGATCTGGGAGCGCTGGCGGCCCTTGGCACGCAGCTTCAGCGCCTCCTTCGCGTGACGCTGCGCGATCGCGGCGGCCGAGGGGTCGTGGTCCGCGAGCGTGCGGTACGCCAGTGCCTGCATACCGTGCATGTCCGCCTCGTCGAACATCTGCATCCAGCTCGGCGGCGGTACGTCGCCCTTGTCCGAGACGAAGAGGTCCTCCGCCTCGCCGAGCGTGCGGCGCATGGCCTGGCCCTTGCCCATGGACGCCTGTGCCCAGGCCTCGATGGTGTAGAGCATGGCCTTCGTACGCGGCAGGACTTCCTCGCCCGAACCGGATTTCGCCAGGTTCATCAGGTCGAGGGCGTCGTCCGGCCGGCCCAGATGCACCATCTGGCGGGCCGCGCGTGACAGGGCTTCGCCGGCGCGCGGCTTGTCCCCGCCTTCGCGTGCCGCGTGGGCGGCGATGACGAAGTACTTCTGGGCCGTGGGCTCGAGGCCGACGTCGTGCGACATCCAGCCCGCGAGGACGGCCAGGTTGGCAGCGACGCCCCACAGGCGGCGCTGGAGGTGGTCGGGGTGGCGGTACGAGAGCATCCCGCCGACTTCGTTGAGTTGGCCCACCACTGCCTTGCGCTGCAGCCCGCCGCCGCGGGCCGCGTCCCAGGCGCGGAAGACCTCCACGGAACGCTCCAGCTCTTCGATCTCCTGGGACCCGATGGGGGCGGCCTCATAGCGGTCGTACCCAGCGGGGTCGGCGTGCAGGGGATCGTTGATACGGGGAGCGTCGGCGGAGAGGGCCGGATCGGTGTGCAGCCAGTCGTGCATGGCGCTGCTGAGTGCGGAGCCCGCGGCAAGCGCGGCGCCCGCGCCCACCAAGCCGCGTCGGTTGAGCATGAGGTCCATTCCCGTGAATTCGGTGAGGACCGCAGCCGTCCGCTCGGGCGCCCACGGCAGACCGTCGGGGTGTTCGACCTCGTGGCCGCTCTGCCGTTTCCCCGTGCGCCCGTGCCGGACCAGACCTAGGTCCTCGATGGTCACGACACGGCCGAGGCGCTCGGTGAACAGTGCCGCAAGTACCCGCGGCACGGGATCGCGCGGAATCTCTCCCATGTCGATCCAGCGACGCACTCGCGAAGTGTCGGTCGCCAGCTGCGGATGGCCCATGGCCGCCGCCTGCCGGTTGACCAGCCTCGCGAGCTCACCCTTGGACCAGCCGGCCAGGCCGAACAGGTCGCTGAGTCGGGCGTTTGGTTCGCTGCTCACGTCAAGCCCCCAGGTTCTCGGCTGAGTTGACAGTAACCCTCTGTCAGTTGCTGAGCGACTATTCGCCAGGGTTCGCCAGGGTGCGCCAGATGGTGTGCCATGTGCGACCGGGTGTCAGGTAGGAATGCGCCACCCCGACCCGGCGGCCGACCGCATTCCCCAGGGTGCGAACGGAAGTCGGGCCGGGCAGCGCACGTGACTCGTCGGCGCACGAAGGGATCTGTTTCGCCCATGTACACAGCATCGTCCTCCGTGTCCGCCCCGCCCCGGCCGTCCACCACACGGCAGGCCGGGGGCCCTTATCTCGCCCCCTCCCGCCCGGCGGCCCCCGTGTTGGGCACCGGTCGGACGCGGCGGGCTCCGGGGGCCGCAGGCTCAGCGGGGTTCGGCACTCAACCGCTCAGCGGGAGACTCGACTTGTCCGGCCCTCAGGGCGCCCAGTTGCGTACGGCTGTCGCCTCGGTGCACCGCATCTGCCCGGAGTTCAACCCCGTACAGGTGCTGCGCCGCAGCGGCCGCTCGGTTCTGCTCGTCGGCACGACGGGACGTATGACTGCGGTCGCGAAGTGCTTAGTTGACCACTCCCCCGCATGGTCGGAGCGCATCCGCCATGAAATAGCCACATACCGTTCGTTCGTGCGGCACCGTCCTCCGGTACGGGTGCCACGGCTGATCGCCGCCGATCCCGAGAATGGCACGCTGGTGATCGAGCGGATGCCCGGCCGGGTGGCGGCCCTGCAACGCCATCCGGCCGAGGCGCCGCCGCGCGCCGACATCAGGGCCGCGCTCGGGGCGATCTGCCGGCTGAACGCATGGCGGCCGCCGGCCGGCATGTTCGAGGCTCCGCTCGACTATGCGGCGCGGATCAACCGGTACCACGAGCTGGGGCTGCTCACGGACCGGGACTTGGGCGATCTGCAGAAGCTGCTGCACGGCATCGCGCAGTCGGCGGGCAGTGGTTCCATGGGCCAGTTCTGCCATGGTGACGCTCTGTTGTCGAATGTCCTTCTTTCGCCCGCGGGCCCGGTCCTCGTCGACTGGGAGCACGCCGGCTGGTATCTGCCGGGGTACGACCTGGCGACGCTGTGGGCGGTGCTCGCCGACGCACCGGTCGCGCGGCGCCAGATCAGTCAGCTCGCGCAGTCCGCGGGCCCGGCGGCCCGCGACGCCTTCCTGGTCAATCTGATGCTGGTGCTGACCAGGGAGATAAGGACGTACGAGATGGCGGTCCAGCGCACGATGCGCGAAGCGACCCCGGCGGCACCGGGCCCGGCCCATCCTGGTGCTGCGCCGTCCGGCGAGGAACAGCGGCTGCTGCTCAGGCGGTTGCACGACGACTGCGCCCTGGCCCGCAGGGCCGTGAGGGCTGCGGTCGGCACTCGCTGACGGGGAGCGAAGGCCCCTGGGTGCGCCAAGGGTTGGGCGCACCCAGGGGCCTTCGTCTGCGGTCCCGGCTCCCTTGATGATCAGGGGGAAGCAAGGGAGCCGGGACCGCGCGTCTCCATACGGCGCCAGGGGGCGGCAACTCCGTATGGAAGGACTCCAGGGCTACTCCGTATGGAAGGTCACCGAGTCCAGGTCGTACGGACCTGCCTGTGGCGAGGTGAAGACCAGGTACAGCTTGTGTGTCCCGGCCAACGCCTCCACCGGCACCTTGGCGGTGTCCTGGTAGATGTCCCAACCGCCCGTGTTCTGCACGGGAGTTGTGGCGAGCAGCTTGCCGTCCGGAGCGTCCGCGCGCAGTTCGATCGCGCCGACGCCGTACGGTGAGGACACCTTGTAGCTGACCGAGGCGATGCCCTCGACGCTCATCGGCTCGAAGGCCACCCAGTCGCCGTTGCTGATGTCACCGATGCGCTTGCCGTTCTCGGCACCGGCCTGCGAGACGATCCGGGTCCCCGACTGGTCGTCGTAGTACTCGGCCTGCTTGTGCTTCGGGTGCATCACCGAACGGCCGTAGCCGGTCAGCGCGCCGGCGCCATTGCCGCCCTTGTCCGTGTACTTGGCGTTCAGGACGTACGTGAGATCCGCGCCCTCGGGGTGACCGCCGAGGTCACCGGTGTCCACGGTGCCTTCGCAGCCGGGGATGTCGGTGGTCGGGTGCTCGTGGTCGTCATGGCCGAGCGCCGGGTTGACGGTGACCTTGGAGCAGTCGATCGCGCCGTCCTCCGGGTCGGTGACCGTCACCTTGTACGGGATCTTGTCGCCGAACTGGATGAGCTTGCCGTCGACGGGCGTCTCGATCTTCACGACGGGCGCGGTGTTGCCGGCCGTGATCGGGATGTTGGCGAAGCCCTCCTTGCCGGTGGAATCGGTCACCTTCAACTGGGCGTTGAAGTCACCTGCCGTGGTGTACGTGTGGGACGGGTTGGCCTCGGTCGAGTCGGCGGTGCCGTCCCCGTCGAAGTCCCAGGCGAAGGTGAGCGCGTCACCGTCCGGATCCTTGGAGCCCTCGCTGGAGAAGTCGACCTTCAACGGCGTGGGCCCGTTGGTGACGGAGGCCGTGGCCTTGGCGACCGGGCTGCGCTTGCCCTGGGCGTAGTCGATCCGGAAGAGACCGGAGTCGTTGTTGCCGCCACCGAACTCCGAGCCCCATTCGAGGACATAGAGCGAACCGTCGGGTCCGAAGGTCATGTCCATGGGCTTGGCGAACTTCATGGACGAGAACAGGTCGTTGATCTTGAGCAGCTTCCCGTCCTGGTCGAAGCGCATCTCCTTGACGTCGTTGCGCGCCCACTCGTAGAAGAAGTTCGCCCCGTCGTAGTACGCGGGGAACTTGGTCTCCGATGTGCTCTTGGCGTCGTAGCGGTAGACAGGACCGCTCATGGGCGCGGAGCCGCCGGCGCCCATCTCCGGGAACTCCTCGGACTCGCCGTATCCGTACCAGACTTCGGGGAGCTGGATCGGCGGCAGGTCCTTCAGGCCGGTGTTGTTCGGGGACGGGTTGGTGGGCCTGGTGCAGTCGAACTTGGCGCCGACTTCCTGGGTGTCCGGGTTGTACGGGGCGTAGGCCTGGTTGTTGCCGTGGCAGAACGGCCAGCCGAAGTTGCCCGGCTTCTTGATGACGTTGTACTCGACCAGTCCCTCGGGGCCGCGCTCGGTCGTCGGGGCGCCGCGGTCGGGTCCGTAGTCGGAGACATGGGCGTAGCCGGTCTTCGGGTCGACGGTGAAGCGGAACGGGTTGCGGAAGCCCATCGCGTAGATCTCGGGGCGGGTCTTGTCCGTGCCCGGGGCGAAGAGGTTGCCCTTAGGGATGGAGTAGCCGCCGCCGTCCTTGGGCTTGAGCCGCAGGATCTTGCCGCGCAGGTCGTTGGTGTTGGCCGAGGTGCGTGCGGCGTCCAGGCGCTCCTTGCCGGGCCGCCAGTCGATGGGCGAGTAGCCCTGCCAGTCGGGGTCGAGGTTCGGCGGGACGTCGTCGCCGGTCGACAGGTAGAGCGTGCGGTTCGGGCCGAACTCGACCGCGCCGCCGGTGTGTCCGGGCTCGGGGAAGGAGCGGTCACGGTAGGCGGGGACGTCGATCAGCTTCTTCTCGCTGGCGGCGTCGAGCTTGCCGTCCTTGATGGTGAAGCGCGACAGGCGGTTGATGTCCTCGGTCGCACCCGCGGGTGCGTAGTAGAGGTAGATCCAGCGGTTGGTGGCGAAGGACGGGTCGAGTTCCAGGCCGACGAGTCCGTCCTCGCCGCCGGTGTAGACATCGAGCTTGCCGGCCGTGGTGGTGGCGTGGCTCGCCGGGTCGAAGACCTTCACCTCGCCGCTGCGCTGGGCGTAGTAGACCTTGCCGTCCTTGGCGACGTCGAGCTCCATGGGGTCGGCGGTGTTGTCGTCGAGGGTGACCTTCTCGTACCCGTTCCAGACGGTGCCGCCGCAGTCGCCGGCCGCGGTGCCGGAGGCCCACTTGAGTCCGCCGATGACATGGTCGCGGAAGTACGCCTCGGTGTAGGAGGCCTTGTCGTGGCCCATGGCCGTGGCCCAGACCTTGCCGCCTTCGGTGTTGCGGCACCAGGAGATCGGGTGGTCGGCGCCCATCGCGTCGCCGCCGGGGTTGTACGTGGTCTCGTCGGCCGTGACGAGGACGTGCACATCACCGCGGGGGTTCTTGTCGAAGTTGTACCACTCCTCCGGGCGCTCCCAGCGCTGCGGAAGTCCCTTGGTGGAGGGGTGCACATGGTCGGCGACCTTCGCCGTGCCCTGGAGGACGCCGGGCGAGTGGGAGGGCATGTGCGCACCGGCGTTGATGGTCTCGTCCCACCACGGGAACTGGTCCTCGCCCTCGACGCCCATGTCGAGGGTGTTGTGGATGGCCACGACGCCCTTGCCGGAGCGTACGAACTTCTGCAGCCCCTCCTTCTCTGCGTCGGTGTCCCAGACCATGCCGGAGTTCTGCAGCATGACGATCGCGTCGAAGTCGTTCAGGGCCGGATCGGCGAAGATCTTGGAGTCGGCGCTCTTCACCAGCTCGAAATTGTTCTCGGCGGCCTCCTCCTCGAACATCTTGATGCCGGCGGGGATCGAGTCGTGGACGTAGCCCACGGCCTCGGTGAACAGGAGGGCCCGGAAGGCGGGTTCCTTCCGGTCGACGATCTCGGCGGCGGTCGCGGGCAGGACGCCCGAGACGAGCAGCAGTCCGCCGAGCCCTGCGATGAGGCCTCGGCGCATTCTTCGGGTGTCACGGACATGACATCCCATGGGGGATTCCTCTCTGTCGTAACGGCCATGCGGGGGTGCCGGATGTCAGAGCGGTGGTGCGGTGCCGGATGTCGGTGCGGTGCCGGATGTCGGTGCGGTCGTACGTGGGGGGCGGGTCAGGAGCGGCCGTATGTGGGCGGGTCAGGTGCGCTCGGCCAGGAGCCGGCGCAGGAAGCCGAGGCCGTCGGTGGCGATGGCGTCCTGGGTGGGGGCGAGCGGCCGCCAGACGGAGGCGGCCACCGCGATGGTCGCGTTGTGCGCGGTGAACGACTCGATGCAGAGCGGCCCGTGGAAGTCCACCTCGTCCAGGGCGTCGAGGAAGCCACCCCAGTCCAGATGGTCCGCCCCGGGCGCGCCCCGGTCGTTGGCGCACACCTGGACGTGGGCGATCCGCCCGGCCGCCGTACGGACGGCCGCGGCGAGGGAGCGTTCCTCGATGTTCTGGTGGTACGTGTCGAGCGCGACGCCGATGGACTGCGCCGGCAGTCCGTCCAGGCCCTCGAGGGTCTGCTGGACGGTGTTGAAGAGGCTGGTCTCGTACCGGTTGAGCGGCTCCACACCGATCCGGACGCCGGCCCGCTGGGCGTACTCGAGGACGGGGGCGATGTTCTCCCGCCACTCCTCGTACGCGGCCTCTCGCTCGCACCGGTCCATCCGCCAGGTCCGGCCGACCGCCGCGTAGACGGGCCCGGCCACCACGGGTGCGCTGATGGCGTGGGCCGCGTCGACGCAGCGGCGCAGATAGTCCTGGGTGTCCCGCACCGTTTGGGCGCTCGCGCGCACGAGGTCGCGGTCCGGCGGCATCACGGCGATCACCGCGGCCGGGCGCAGGCCCGTGGCCTCGAGGAGTCTGACGGCCGCGGCCGGCTCCCAGTCCTCGGCCTGCTCCAGCGGCAGTTCGACACAGTCGAAGCCCCAGCCGGCCAGGCGGGGCAGCACTTCGGCGAGTGCCGCCGGCCCGACCGGCGAGTGCCAGATCCACGGGTTGGCGCCGATCCTGCGTACGGAGGAACCGGAAGAGCTCACTTGCCGCCCCACTCCTTCGGGAAGCCCGGCAGGTCCTCGCAGCCGCACATGGCGTAGTGCAGCGGCGGCATGCCCTCCTGGAGGTAGTCGTCCAGGTTCTCCTCGGTGACGGTGGGCTGCGGGAGCTTCCACTCCTTGGGCACCTGCTTGCCCGCGAGGATGTCCAGGGCGGCGATGACGGGGGTGCGCCACTGGAAGGTGGGGTAGGTCGGGGCGATCGCGGTGAGCTTCTTGTCCTTCCAGGCCTTGAGGAAGTCCTGCTGGTCCTCGCCGGTGATCGGCGGGACGTCGACGCCGGCGTCCTCGAAGGCTTCGATGGCGGCGACGGAGGTGGCGCCCGCGTCCATCCATACGCCGTCGATCTGTCCGTGCCGGGAGATGGCGTCGGCGACGATCGACTTGGTCTTGGCGGTGTCCCCCTCGGTGAACTTGATGTCCACGACGTCGAGTTCACTCTTGTCGAAGGCGACCTTCGCGGCCGACCAGCGGTTCTCGAGGACGTCCACGCCGGGCGAGATCCGCAGGGCGAGGATCTTGCCCTTGGGCTTGACCTTCTCGACGAGGAAGTCGGCGGCGACCGAGCCGTACCCGTATCCGCCGATGGGGTTGATGAACGTGACGGGGCAGTCGGTCTGCACGCCGCGGTCGAAGACGATGACCGGGACCTTGGTGCAGGCGGCCTCGACGGCCGGGGTGAGGGTGGCGGTCGTGTTGGGCGAGACGATGAGCGCGTCGCAGCCCTTGCCGGTGAGCTCCTCGATGTCGGAGATCTGCTTGTCGTCCTTGCCCTGCGCGTCCAGGACGGTGAACTTGGTGATCTCCTTGTGGAGTTTCACCTCGGCCTGCATGTTCTTCAGGCCGACCTGGCGCCACGGGTTGAAGACACCGGCGTTGGAGAAGCACAGGTGGGTGCCCGCCAGACCGCCCTTCTTCTTGAACTCGGCGGTGTCGCGCATCTCGGGTTCGAGCATCTGCACCCAGGGCTTGTCCGCCGGGCCTTCGGGCGTGACGTCGGCGAGCTTGATCTGCCGGTCGTACTCGGCCTGTTCGAAGAACTTGGACTGTTCGGTGGCCTTGTCGTCCTGGCTCCCGGAGGCGGAGGCGCCGGGTGATTCGGGCGGTGCGTCGCTGGAGCAGGAGGCGAGCAGGGCGGCGGCGAACAGGGCCGCGCCCGGTGCGAGGAGTCTGTGCTTCCTGAGGGGTTTCATGAGGGTGTCCCTCCCGGGGAGTCGGTACGGCGGCGGATGCGGGACCAGTTGGCGGCGCCCAGACCGACGGCGGCGATGACGATCACGCCCTGGACGGTGGATTCGAGGGCTCCGGAGACGCCTTGGAGGTTGAGCAGGGTGAACAGGGCCTGCAGCGAGAACGCGCCGGCCATCGCGGCCACCACGGAGCCACGGCCGCCGCCGAGCACCACTCCGCCGAGCACGACGGCGGTGATGGCCTCGAACTCCAGGCCGCGTCCGGCTTGTGCGGACACACCGGAGAAGCCGCCGACAAGGATGGCGGCGAGCGCGGCGGCCACCCCGGAGAGTACGAAGGCGAGGACCCGGACGCGGTGCACGCGCACACCGGAGAGCGCCGCGGTGCGCTCGCTGTCGCCCGTGGCGATCAGGGTGCGGCCGAAGTCGCGGCGCATCAGCCACACCGCGAACGCGCCGACCGCGAGGCAGACGAGTACGGCCCAAGGGAGCCAGCCGAAGGCCGAGTTGCGGCCGAGCGCGCGGAAGTCCTCGGGCAGGACGCCTGTCGGTGAGCCGCCGGTCCAGTAGAAGACGGCACCTTCGAGGATCAGCATCATGCCGAGCGTGGTGATGAAGGAGGGGACGCGAAGAGCTGTGGTGATGAGCCCGTTGGCGAGGCCCACGAGCGCGCCGCCGATGACAAGGGCGAGGCTGATGACGAGCCAGTGGGAGTCGGTGAAGGAGCCGTAGAGCTCGGCCGCGACGACGACTGAGGCGGTGACGATGGCGCCGACGGACAGGTCGAACTCGCCGCTGACGATGACCAGGTACTGGCCGGCGGCCAGGATCACCAGGGGGGCGGCGCGTTTGACGAAGGCGAGGAAGCGGTCGAGTTCGTAGAAGCTCGGGTCGGTGATCGCGATCGCCAGGAGGAGCACTACGAGGAGGGCGTAGACGGGGATGCCGGTACCGAGGGCGGCGACAAGGCGCTTGTACGGCGCGGGGGTCGATGTCGCGGTGGTCGATGTCGTGGTCGTCATGCGGTCCTCCTTCCGCGCCGGGCGTACAGGGCGACGGCGGCGATGATCACGACGCCGCGTACGACGTTCTTGAAGAAGGGGTCCACGGAGAGCTGGTTGAAGACGCTGTCCAGGACGGCGAGGATCAGCACGCCGCCGAGCGTCCCCGCCACTCCCCCGCGCCCGCCGGCGAGCGCCGTGCCGCCGAGCACGACGGCCGCGATCGACTCGAGGTCGTAGCGCGCTTCGGTGCCGGCCCAGGGGGCGCCCGCGCCGAGCCGGGAGGCGAGGAAGAGGGCGGCGGCGCCCACGCACAGGGAGCAGATGATGTGGGCGATGACCACGGTGCGGCGGGTGCGGACGCCGGAGAGCCGGGCCGCGTGTTCGTCGCCGCCGGTGGCGTACATGTGATGGCCGAGCCTGGTGCGTTTGGTGAGGAACCAGGCCGCGGCCGCGACGGCGGCGAGCAGGAAGATCGAGACCGGGATCGGTCCGATGCGGTCGTAGCCGAGGTGCCGGAAGGATGCGGGGACCTGTCCCGCGGGGCCGGTGTAGTTGTCCTCGATCCAGCCGCGCAGGATGAACGCCGTACCGAGGGTGGCGATGAACGCGTTGACCTTGAGCCCGGTGACGATCAGGCCGTTGGCGAGACCCACCGCGATGGACAGGGCGAGTACGGCGAGGATGCCGGTGACGACGCTGCCGTCCTGCATCGTCTCGGCCGCCACGAGGGTGCCGAGACTGATCAGGTACGCGACGGAGAGGTCCAGGGAGCCGGTGAGGATCACCGCGCTCTGGCCGACCGCGACGAGGCCGAGTGCCACGCAGTTGGACAGGATCGTGGTCAGGTTGGCGCGGACGAAGAAGCTGCCCCCGTCGATGGTGACGATCAGCCAGCCGAGCACGATCACCACGGCGGCCGCGAGCCAGACGCCGACCGCCGGGTCGGTGAGCTTCGTGCGGCGCCGGGCCGGCTCGGGCTTGAGCACGGACGGGGCCAGTGCCGTCGGGGTCATGCGGCGTCGGTCCCTTCTTCGGCGGGGCCCGTGGCGAGGCGCATGATGTCCTCCTCCGAGGCGCCGGCGGGGAGTTCACCGGCGAGCCGGCCGTCGCTCATGACGAGGATGCGGTCGCTCATGCCGATGAGTTCGGGCAGTTCGGACGAGATGATCAGGACGGCGAGTCCTTCCTCGGCGAGTTCGCGTACGAGCGTGTGGATGGCGGCCTTGGCGCCCACGTCCACGCCGCGGGTGGGTTCGTCGAAGAGCAGCACCTTGGGTCCCGCGGCGAGCCACTTGGCGATGACGACCTTCTGCTGGTTGCCGCCGGACAGGAACTGCACCTGCTGGTCCGGGCCGCCGCGTGCTTGGAGCCGTACGCGTTCCAGGAGGTCCGCCAGGTCGCGTGCGGCCGTGGCGCGCTGCTGGCCGGGTACTGCGCGGGTGACGAGCAGGGCGTTGTCGCGTACGGACTGGCGCAGGGCGAGCCCTTCGCCCTTGCGGTCCTCGGTGACGAGCGCGATGCCGGCGCGGATCGCCTCGCGGGGGTTGCCGGGTCTCAACTTCCGTCCGCCGACGGTCATGTCACCGGAGCCGAACGGTGCGGCGCCGAACAAGGCGCGGGCCAGGGAGGTCCGTCCCGAGCCCTGCAGTCCGGCGATCCCGGTGACCTGGCCCGCGCGCAGTTCGAGGTCGATGCCCTTGAGCCGCTTGTTCGTGCCGCCCCGCAGGGCGAGTGCCACCTCACCGGCCGCGTCCGACGAGGCGCGCGGCGGGTAGTACGCGCTGAGGTCGCGGCCGACCATCGCGCGCACGATCGCGTCCGTGTCGGTCGAGGCGGTGGCGACGGTCGTGATGTGCCGTCCGTCCTTCAACACCGTGATGCGGTCGGAGAGTTCGAAGACTTCGCGCAGCCGGTGCGAGATGTACAGGATGCCCAGGCCGCGGCCGGCCAGCCGCCGTACGAGGTCGTGCAGGAGCCGTGCCTCGTGGTCGGCGAGCGGGGCCGTCGGCTCGTCCATCACAAGGACCCGGACCTCGGAGGCGAGCGCCTTGACGATCTCGACCGTCTGCCGGCGGGCCACGGACAGCTCGCGGATGTGCGTCCGCGGTGAGATACCGGTTTCTCCGAGCTCGGCGAGCAGTTCACCGGTGCGCCGCTCCATGGCGCGGCGGTCCACGAGGCCGAAGCGGGTGGGTTCGCGGCCGAGGAAGACGTTCTCGGCGACGGTGCGGTGCTCCAGGAGCGCGAACTCCTGGTGGATGATGCCGACCCCGGCAGCCTGCGCCTGCTGGGGGTGGCTGAACGCGTGGGCGGTGCCGTCGAGTTCGATGGTGCCGGAGTCGGGGATGTGCTCCCCGGCGAGCACCTTCATCAATGTGGACTTGCCCGCGCCGTTCTCGCCCACGAGCGCGTGCACCTCACCGGCGGCGAGGTCGAGGCCGACGTCGTGGAGCACGCGGACCCCGAGAAAGCTCTTGGACACGTTCCGCATGGTCAGCAGCGGGACTGCTCCGCCCGGTGAGTGCGGTGACTCGCGTGTGGCCGGCATGCGCGGGGCTCCTTCGGCAGACAGCGTTTTCTGCACACCATCGCGGAGCAATGTCCTGGCACCGCTTTTTCCTGTCAAGGGTCCAAGCACCGTTCTGCACAAGCTTCTTGACGGAGACTTAGGTCGATCGCCGAACAGACTGAGCCTTGTACGCAGCAGAAGTGGCCCTCTATGGTGACGGCATGCCGACGGCCCCCGATGTGTCCTCCGCCTCCGCGGGCGATGTGCTCGCGCTCATCCGCTCCGGCTCGGTGGAGACCCGGGCCGATATCGCTCGCCTGACGGGTCTGGCTCGCTCCACGGTGTCGCAGCGCGTGGACGCGCTCATCGCGCACGGCTTCGTCGACGAGGACAACGCGGACGGCGGCTCCACCGGCGGGCGGCCGCCGCGCCGCCTTCAGCTGCGTACCGGCGAACACGCCGTCGCGGGCGTGGACCTGGGCGCCTCGCACTGCCGGGTCGCCCTGCTCGATCTCACCGGCGCGACCCTCGCCCAGCGCGAGGACCCGCTGTCGATCGCGGACGGACCGCAGGCGGTGCTCGGGCATGTCGAGAAGACCCTGCACGCGCTGCTCAAGGAGGCGGACCACGCCCCGCAGTCACTACAGGCGATCGGGGTCGGCGTGCCCGGCCCGGTGGAGTTCACCACGGGCCGTCCGGTCGATCCGCCGATCATGCCGGGCTGGCATCAGTACCCGATTCCGGAGTTCTTCGCCGACCGCTTCGGCGTGCGCGCGCTCGTCGACAACGACGTGAACGTCATGGCGCTCGCCGAGCAGCGTCTCGCCTTCCCGGAGACCCGCTATCTGCTGTACATCAAGGTCGGCACGGGCATCGGCTGCGGGATCATCGCCGACGGCCGCCTGCACCGCGGGGCGCAGGGCAGCGCCGGCGACATCGGCCATATCCGCGTGGCCGACGACACCGAACCCTGCCGCTGCGGCAACTCCGGCTGCCTGGAGGCCGTCGCGGGCGGCGCGGCCCTCGCCCGCAGGCTCGCCGAGCTCGGTCTGGACGCGGCGAGCGGCAGTGATGTCGTACGCCTGGTGAAGTCCGGCAATCGCGACGCCGTACGGATGGTCCGCGAGGCCGGACGGGCCGTGGGCGAGGTCCTGGCCGGTCTGGTGAACTTCTTCAACCCGGACACGGTGGTGGTCGGCGGCGCGCTCGCGGCTGTGCACGACCAGCTGCTCGCCGGGGTACGCGAGGCGGTCTACCGGCGTTCGCATCCGCTGGCCACGCATGTGCTGCGGATCGAGCCGAGCCGTACGGGAGAGAACGCTGCCGCCATCGGCGCGGGCATCCTTGCGATCGAACACGCCCTCTCACCCGATCAGGTGGACCGCACCCTCGCTGCCGCCGCCGGCTGACCATATGCCGAGACGCCCGGCCCACCGAAGGACCCGTCATTCTTCCTGCTCACCAGGGCGCATTGGTCCATTCCACTGACGCATCGCAGGCCGCCGTGCCACCGCGCCGGAAACCGCCGAACCCCGCGCTGACATGGGAAATCCCCTTTGCTGTCGCATGATTGACGGATCGTCGGGCAAGCGATACCACTGACCTCGCCCGGCCCCGTACACCCCACGCGCGCCCTTGGCGCCCCACCGTCCCGGAGGCTGCTTTGCGACGACGACCCGATGCTGCACGGACTTCTGCCCCTCGCAGACGGCTGACCGGAACGGCGGGTGCCCTCGCAACGGCCGCGCTGCTGCTGCCCCTCGTGGCGGCGGCCCCGTCCGGCGAGCAGAGCACGGCACCGTCCGCCCGGCTGCAGGGGGCGTTCAGCGCGGCGGCCGCCGAGTACCAGGTGCCGCAGAGCGTGCTGCTCGGCGTGTCGTATCTGCAGTCCCGCTGGGACGGACACGCCGGAGCGCCGAGTGTCGCCGGTGGCTACGGCCCCATGCACCTGACGGACGCGGCGACCGCGCTCAAGGCCGAGGCCCCGCATCACAGCCACGGCGACGAGGACGCGCGCGGGGACTCCTCCCGCCCCGCGCGCGTCCCCGAGGCCAAGCTGCCGGACGCCTCCGAACTGCCCGCGCGGCTCAGGACGTTGACCCGTGCCGCGGAGCTGACGGGCATCTCCGCCGATGAGCTGCGCACCGACCCGGCGGCGAATCTGCGCGGCGGCGCGGCGCTGCTCGCCGAGGCGCAGAAGAAGGCCGGCAAGCCGCTCAGCGAGGACCCCGCCGACTGGTACGCGGCCGTCGCCGCCTACTCGGGCGCCGACGACGAGGCCACGGCCGCCTCGTACGCGAACGAGGTCTTCGCCGTGATCCGCGACGGCGCCACGCGCACCACGGACGCGGGCCAGCGGGTCGCCCTGGAGGCCACACCGGCCGCCGCGCCGGACGCCGAGCAGCTCGAAGGGCTCGGGCTCCGCCGCGCCGCGAAGGGCGGGACCGACTGTCCGCCGACCATCGCCTGCGAGTGGATCCCGGCTCCGTACGAGGAGTTCGGCGAGGGCGACTACGGCAACCACGACAAGGCCAACCGGCCCGAGGACCAGTCGATCGACTACATCGTGGTCCATGACACCGAGGGCCGCTGGGACACGGTGCTCAAGCTGGTCCAGGACCCCACGTACGTCTCCTGGCAGTACTCGCTGCGCGCGACCGACGGGCATATCGCACAGCATCTGAAGCTCAAGGACGTGGGCTGGCACGCGGGCAACTGGTACATCAACAGCAAGTCGATCGGCCTGGAGCACGAGGGTTTCCTCACGCAGCCCGACACCTGGTACACGGAGGCGATGTACCGGACCTCGGCGCGCCTGGTGAAGTACCTCTCCAAGCGCTACGGCATTCCGCTGGACCGTCAGCACATCCTCGGCCACGACACGGTGCCCGGGCCGACCGCGGCCAACGTCCCGGGGATGCACACGGACCCCGGCCCGTACTGGGACTGGCAGCACTACTTCACGCTGCTCGGCAAGCCGTTCCACCGCAGCGCGGGACCGTCGGGCGGCCTGGTGACGATCCTGCCCGAGTACGACGAGCACAGCCCCGAGTTCACGGGGTGCACGAAGGCGGGCGAGAAGTGTCCGGCGCACGGGTCGAGTGCGGTGCGGGTGTACACCGAGCCGCGTGAGGACGCTCCGCTGATCAAGGACATCGGTCTGCGTCCGGGCGGCGGCCCGTCGACGACCGGCGTGAACGACCTCGGCTCGCGGGTGTCGACCGGCCAGCGCTACGCGGTCGCGGAACGCAAGGGCGACTGGACGGCGATCTGGTACCTAGGGCAGAAGGCCTGGTTCAAGAACCCGAAGAAGCAGCCCACGGCGGTGGACGCGGCAGGCCTCGTGGTCACACCCAAGGCGGGGCGCACGGACGTGCCGGTGTACGGCCGCGCCTACCCGGAGGCGGCTGCGTACGAGGGGACGGGCGTCGCACCGCAGCCGGTGTCGGCACTGCCCTACAAGCTGCTCGCGGGGCAGGAGTACGCGGCGGGTGACAAGACACCCGGTGAGTACTACTTCGCGCCGGTGTTCGACACCAGCGGGCACAAGGTGGTGCGCGGCAAGGACGAGTACTACGAGATCCAGTTCGGTCACCGCGTGGCGTTCGTGCGGGCGGCGGATGTGGACGTGAAGCCCAGCAGCTGAGGCAGCAGCGAAAGAAAGGGGGGCCGTGGCACTCGCCACGGCCCCCCTTTTCTTTCGCTGCTAGTCGAGTACGTACCGCTCCCCCGCCCGCGCCTTTAAGGTCCGCTCGCCGCCGTCCAACAGGCTGCTGCGGACGGTCAGTTCGCGGGTTCGGGAGGCGTGCAGCACGATACGGGTGGGCTTGCCGCCGGCCCAGGTGATGTCGACGGTGACGCCGCCGCGCGCCCGCAGTCCTCGTACGGAGCCTTCGGGCCAGGAGGCCGGCAGCGCGGGCAGGATGTCGATCACGTCGTGCTGGCTCTGCAGCAGCATCTCCACCACGCCCGAGGTCGCCCCGAAGTTGCCGTCGATCTGGAACGGCGGGTGGGTGTCCCAGAGGTTGGGCAGGGTCGAGTGCTCCAGCTGTTCGGCCAGCATGGTGTGGGCGTGGTCGCCGTCCCGCAGCCGCGCCCAGAAGTTGATCTTCCAGGCCTTGGACCAGCCCGTGCCGCCGTCGCCGCGTGCCGTCAGGGACACTTTCGCGGCCTCGGCCCACGTGCTGCCCGGCGCTATCTGGCGGCCGGGGTGCAGGGCGTACAGGTGGGAGACGTGGCGGTGTTCGTCGGCCGGGTCGTCCAGGTCGGTCTTCCACTCCTGGAGCTGCCCCCATGAGCCGATGCGCAGGCCGGGGTCCAACTTCTCCAGTGCGGCGGCCAGTTCGTCGCGGAAGGCGCGGTCGTCGCCGAGGGTGCGGGCGGCTTCGAGGGTGTTGGTGAACAGTTCGTGCACGATCTGCTGGGACATCGAGGCGCCGGCGGTGAAGTCCCCGTGCTCGGGCGAGTAACTGGGCGAGACCACCGCCGTGTTGTCGCGCGGGTCGGTGTGCAGGTTGGCCAGCCAGAAGCGTGCCGCCTCCTTGAGCACCGGATAGGCGGTGGTGCGCAGATAGTCCGTGGAGCCGCCGAAGCGGTAGTGCTCGTACATCTGCGAGGTGAGCCAGGCGGCGGCCTCGGGGAACCAGAAGGCCGTCGCCCAGTCGTGCACGCCCGTGAAGCCGTAGGTGTTGGTCTCGTTGTGCACCACCCAGCCGTCCGAGCCGAACATCTCGCGTGCGGTGTTCCGGCCGGGCGGGACCAGCGCCCGCACGAAGCGGTCGTACGGGGCGGTGGTCTCGGCGAGGTTCGCGGCCTCGGCCGGCCAGTAGTTCATCTGCAGGTTGATGTTGACGTGGTAGTCGGAGCTCCAGGGCGGGGTGGTGCTGTGGTTCCAGACGCCCTGGAGGTTCGCGGGGAGCGATCCGGGGCGGGAGGAGGCGATGAGGAGGTAGCGGCCGTACTGGAAGAAGAGAGTCTCAAGGGCCCGGTCGGCCGCGCTCGCCCCGCCCGTGTACTGCGTCAGAAGCTGGTCCGTGGGGACCTGGGGCGGCCCGGCCGCAAGGTCGAGGGAAACACGGCCGAAGAGGGCGCGGTGGTCCTCGATGTGGCGGGCACGCAGCGCCGCGTGGCCCCGGCCGGCGGCCCGCTCGAGGGTGCGGCGGACGCGCTGCGCCGGGTCCTGTCCTCGATAGGTGGGGTGTACGTCCGCGTAGTCGGTACCGGCCGCGAGGACGAACCAGGCGCTGTCCGCTCCGGTGACGGTGAGGGCGCCGTCGGGGCCCGCGGTGACGGTGCCACCGCTCGTGCGCACGGTGAGCCCGGCCTCGAACTTCAGACCGTTGTCCGCGAGCGCGCCGCGGACGGTGAGTGTGCTCCCGTCGGAGCTTGCCGCGTAGTCGGCGCGCGGCGAGGTGTGGCGCAGGGTGAAGGCGACCTTGCCCGGCCGGTCGGCGGCAAGGCGTCCGACGATCACTCCATCGGGGTACGAGGCGAAGAACTCCCTTTCATGGCGCACCTGTTGATGGGTGTACGTGACGGTCGCGACGCCCGTGGCCAGGTCCAGCGCCCGGCTGTACGACGCGTCCGGCACCGTGGGGGCGTCCGGGATGTCGAGGTACAGGTCGCCGAAGGTCTGGTAGGCACCGAAGCCTCGCTTGGGCTGGCCGAGCTTCGCCGCGACGGTCTCCGGGTCGAGCCGGCCCTGTGCGTCGAGCAGGCGCCGCACCTCGGCGAGGGCTCCGGGGCGCGGCTCGCGCCAGTCGCCGTGGTCGTATCCCTGCCGCGAACCGGGGCCGCCGGTCCACAGGGTCTTCTCGTTGAACTGGAGCCGCTCGCTCGCGAGCGTGCCGAAGACCATCGCACCGAGCGCGCCGTTGCCGATGGGCAGGGCCTCGCGCTCCCAGTCGGCGGCGGGGGCCGTGTACCAGAGCCGCAATTGATCGGATGCTTGTGGGGCGGCGTGGGCCTCACCGGCCAGGGCACCGGTGGCCGCCGCTGCCACTCCGCTTCCCAGTACTAACGCACCGGCCCCGCCAACCGCTGATTTCACGGTGGTTCTTCGCGATATGCCGGAAGACGCCGATGCGGGCGTGGAAGGTGTTTCAGGCATGGATGACATGCCCCCGGACGCTAGAGGTCCGATGACTCGGCTACAAGGGTGCGTGCAGCATCAGCTGCCCCGCGGGGCACGGTGCTACGGGAACGGCTCGGGCTCAGCCCTGCTGGAACAGCTCCGCGGGCAGCGGCTTGAGCAGCGCGTACAGGTCGTCGGTGATGGGGCGGTCCCAGGCGGCGATGGTCACCAGGACCTTGTCGCTGCGGTCGAACTGGACGCAGGAGATACGGCTCTCGGAGAGCTTGAGGCGGCGCACGATCAGCAGGTTGTCCCCCTGCATCACCGGCATGTCCTCGGTCGAGACGACCTCGACCTCCTCCTCGTTCTCCAGCGCGAGCAGCAGCTGGGCGACCTCGAAGGGCACCTGCTTCTCACCCAGGTCACGGGCCGGGGAGCCCTCGGGGAGATTGCCGATCACCATCGCGGGGCCGCGGCCGCCGAACAGGTCGTAGCGCAGGAAGACGCCCTGGCAGCTGCCGTCGGGAGCGGGCAGCAGGCCCGCACCGAGATTGCCCGGCCAGTCTCCCGGGTCCATGGCGAGGACGTCGAAGTCCGGCCCGGCGGGGATGGGAGCGCTGCGGCGGCGGAGGAAGGACATGCGCCCATGGTACGTGGCCGCGGACCGTTCCCGACGCCGGGGACCGGGCCGCTGCCCAGCCCCCGCAAGGGTGCGGTGGAACTGATCTTGCACCTGCTCACGCCCGGTCCGTGGGCAGCTCTCCCAGGGCCGCGCCCAGACCGCCGAGGTCGGTGCCGACCTTGCGGAACACGACTGACAGAAGCCGCCCGGCGGCCGGCTCGTCCAGGCCGAGCTCCTTGCCGATGTCCGCCGTGGACGCTCCCCGCACGGCGAGCGCGGCGGCCGTCCGCTCGCGGGCGGTGAGGGTGTCGGTCCCGGTGCTGTGCAGCCGCCGGGGGCGCTGCCCCATCGCGGCGAGCTCGTCGCGTGCCTGCTCGACGAGGCCGTCGGCGCCGCATTGCGCCGCGGCGTCGAGGCCGCGGTACAGATGGTCGGCGGCTTCCGCGGTCCTGCCGATGCGGCGCAGTTCCGCGCCCAGGTCGACCAGCGAACAGGCCAGCTCGTGGCCGGCCGGTGAGCGTTCGAGGTGGGCGAGGGATTCCTCGAGGAGCTTGGCGCGCTCGCCGGGCGGGCCCACCTGGGCGTGGATCCGCAGGGCCTGTCCGATCGCGGATGCGGTCCCGTACTGCCGCGCGCGCTGAACGGCTTCCTGCGCGAGCGAGGTGGCGCGCGCCGGGGTGTCATGGGACTCGGCGCGCGCGAGGTGCAGCAGCCAGGGGCACCAGGCGGGGTTGCGTATGCCGCGCGGGTCCAGGCGCCGTCCGGCCGCGGAGAGTTCGACGGCCGCTTCGCGCACCTTGCCGCGCGCGAGGAGGAGTTCTCCGTACACGGTCTGCGAGTCGGGGAACGTCACGGCGGCCGGGAACGGCGGTCCGAATCCGTGCTCCTCGCCGATATGTGCGGCCTCGGTGATGCGGCCGCGGGCGAGGAGGATCTCGACGAGGATGCTGACCGCGTACCAGTGCGCGGGCGTACGGCGGCCGACGCGTTCGGCCAGGCGCAGTCCGGCGCGTGCGAAGTCCTCCGCCTCGGCGAGCCGTCCGCGGCGCAGCCGGACATAGCCGAGCAGGGTGTAGCCGAAGGAAAGATGGCCGCCGCGCCAGCCCTGCTGTTCGAAGTCCGCGATCCCTGCCGCGAACAGCTCTTCGGCGCGGCCCGGCCGGTCGGCGTAGAGGAAGGCGAGGGCGACGAGGACGGGCACCTCGAAGCCGCGGTCCTCCTCGGCGGCCCAGCCCAGACCGCCGGCAAGGGCGCGTTCGGCGTGGTGGACGGCGGTCTCGGCGGGTTCGCCGCGCAGGGTGGCGTCCCAGGCGCGCAGCCCGATGATGTACCGCTCGGTGAGATCGCGTCCGGTCAGCCGGTCGGCGAGCCGGGCCAACCTCCTGGAGCGGGCAGGCGAGTTGGGTTCGTCGGAGCGGAATGCGTCCCACATGAACTGCTCGGCCTGCATCCGCAGCCGCACGCGTGCGTCCTCGGCGAGCTGGATCTCGTGGCCGAGGGTCGCGGAGGCCTCGGCCAGCCGGTCGGAGTGGGCGAGGACCTGGGAGAGCCGGATGACGATGCCGTGCCGCAGCTCGGGGTCCGCGATCCGTTCGGCGAGAGCGGCCCGAAGGTGGTTGACGGTGGTGGCTGGTTCGGTGAGCAGCGAGGCGCAGCCCAACTCGTAGAGGACACCGGCCCGTTCCTCGCACGGCGGCGGCTCGCGCAGGGCGCGGGCGAGATAGCGGCGGCCGGCGTCGGGGGCGCCGGCCCGCTGGACCTCGCGGGCGGCGACGCGCAGTTGCTCGACCACCCAGGGGTCGTCGTCGGGGTGGGTCTCCAGGAGATGGCGTGCGGCGGCGGCCGCGCCGAGCCCTTCGTTGATGACCGCCCAGGCGGCCTGGCCGTGCAGGGCGACGCGGACTCCGCCGGGGATGGCACGGTAGACGGCAGTGGCGATCAGCGGGTGCACGAACTCCAGGGTGTCGGCGCCGGTGAGGATACGGGCGCCGCGCAGCCGGTCGGCGCAGTCCCCGGCTTCCTCACCGCCGAGTCCGGCGACGGATGCGGCCAGGTGCGGGGAGATCTCGGTGCCGAGCACCGCGCAGGCCCAGGCGAAGCGCACGGTGGAGGTGCCGAGCCGCTCCAGACGGGCGATGAGACCGCTGCCCTTGACGGCGGCGGCCAGGTCGCGCAGCAGATGGGCGCCGGCCTCGTTGGGTTCGAGACCGCGGTCGCACACCTTCGCGGTGACCTCGACCGCCTCGAAGGGGTTGCCCGCGGTGACGGCCCAGGTCTCTCGGCAGAACGCGTCGTCGGCATGCGCGCCCACGGACTCGCGGACGAGCCGGGCGATGGCGGGTGCGCTGAGCGGTTCGAGGTCGATGGGCCGCTGTCCGGCGCGCCCCGGCAGGCCCCTGAACTCGTCCGCGTAGTCAGGGAGTTCCTCGGGCCGGTAGGCCACGACGAGAAGCATCGGGAGCTGTTCGGCGCGGGGCGCGAAGGCGGCGAGCCAGCTCAGGGACTCGCGGTCGGCCCAGTGCGCGTCGTCCAGGACGAGCACCATCGGCGCCCGCTGTACGGCGAGGTGGGTGAGCACCCAGTCGAGACCGTCGCGCAGACCCTGGGGGTCGGGCGGGGCGCCCTCGGCCGGGGCGCACAGGCCGAGGGCGGGGCCGACGATGTCGTACCAACTGCCCAGCGTCGCACGGAGTTCGTCCTGCGAGGCCCCGGCGAGCAGCGGCTGGACGAGCTGGCGGGCGACGTGGAAGGCGACATGCTGCTCCTGTTCGCCGCCGCGCGCGGCGAGCACGGTGCAGCCCCTGGCGTGCGCACGCCGGCGCACTTCGCCGATCAGGGTGGTCTTGCCGAGCCCGGCGCGCCCGGAGAAGGCGAGCAGGGCGCCGCTCGGGCGGTCCAGCGGGTCGACGCCTTCGGGGACGAGACCGGCCAGCTCGGCCAAGGCCTCGTCCGCGGCGGTGAGTTGGTCCTCGCGCTCGTACAGCGTGCGCCGCAGCCGCGCGCCACCGGTCTTGGGACCCGACGGCCCCGACGGTATGCCCTGGTTCATGCCGCACCCCCTGCCCCGGTGGTGCGCGGGCGCGGGGAGCCGGTGCACGCCGTGGCTTCAAGGGACCTCAGGGTACGCCTGTACGGGGGCATGGTGCCCTGCTGTTCGGGGAGTTGGACCGGGAACGCGCGGGAGGCCCCCGTACGGCTCAGGGCGTGACGATCGGAAAGACGGGGTCAGGCGCGTCCAGGACGGAAAGGAGGCGCTTGAGAAGGGCCGGGGCTCCGGTCATCGTGATGCCGTCCGTGCCCTTCCCGGCGAGCAGGGCGAGCAGCTGCGGTTTGGTCATGGTCATCGTCAGGCCGGCGTCCTCTGCCGCGTCGGCGGAGGTGGTCCAGGTGAGCAGGCCGTTCGCGAGGCGGAGGTGCCAGTAGGTGTCGCCGATGTGCCAGTCGACGGCGAGGCGCAGGTCCCAGGCCTTCGGGCCGTTGACCCGTACGGCCATCGAATCGATCAACTGGCCGACGGTCAGGGCCATATACATGTCGGGGCCGAGGGTGGCGCTGGTGGCCGGCTTGATGCCCTCCTTCAGCTCCTGCGCGGCCATGAGGTAGAAGTTCCGCCACACGGCGTTCTCCATGCCGTGCCCGAGCCGGGTGTAGAGGCCGGCGAGCTCGCGCTTGGCGTCGCGGTCGCCCGGGTCGTTGAAGACCGCGTGGTTGAGCAGGGTGACCGCGAAGCGCAGATCGCCGCGCTCGGCGTAGCGACGGGCCTGGCGGCGGGCCGCGCGCTGTCCACCGAGACACTCCACCCACCGCTTCGCCTCCTCGACGGGCGGGTGCTGCCACAGGTGTGCGGGGTTGGCGTCGAACCAGCCCATGTACCGCTGGTAGATCCCCTTGACGTTGTGGCTGATCGAACCGTAGTAGCCGCGATTGGCCCACACCTGGTCCAGCTGCGGCGGCAGTTTCAGGGTCTCGGCGATCTCGGGGCCCGTACGGCCCTGGTTGATCAGGCGTACGGTCTGGTCGTGCAGGTATCCGTACAGGTCGCGCTGGTGGGTGAGCAGCGCGACGATCGACGCGTCGCCCCAGGTCGGCCAGTGGTGGGAGGCGAAGGCGACATCGGCCTTTCCGGCGTACAGGCCGATGGACTCGGTGAGGTAGCCGGCCCAGGCGTGGGCGTCGCGGACCTGGGCGCCGCGCAGCGTGATGATGTTGTGCATGGTGTGGGTGGCGTTCTCCGCCATGCACACGGCGCGCAGGTCGGGGAAGAGGAAGTTCATCTCCGCCTGGCTCTCGGTGCCGGGCGTCATCTGGAACTCGATGCGCACACCGTCGAGGGTGACCTCCTGCCCGGTGGCGGTGATGTACCGGGTCGGCGGGATCAGGCCGACGGTGCCGAGTGAGACGTTGAGGCCCAGTCCGCAGCCCACCTGCGCCTTGACGCCGATGGGGAGTTGGGCCCCGTACATGTAGGCCGAGCGGCGGGCCATGGCGGGACCGGCGTACACATTCTCGCTGACCGCGTGCTCCATGAAGCCCTCCGGCGCGAGGATCTCCACGCCCTCGGTGCCGTCGGGCAGCACTCCGCGGCAGCCGCCGAAGTGGTCGACGTGGGGATGCGTGTAGATCATCGCCTTGACCGGGCGGGCACCCTTCGGGTCGCGGTGCTCACGGTAGAGCCGGAGCGCGGCGGCGGCGGTCTCCGCGGAGATCAGCGGGTCGATGACGATGAGTCCCGTATCGCCTTCGACGATCGTCATGTTGGACAGGTCCAGGCCGCGGACCTGGTAGATCCGGTCGGTCACGCGGTACAGGCCCTGGCGCGAGAGCAGCCGCGCCTGGCGCCACAGGCTCGCGTCCACGGAGTCGGGCTCGCTCTTCTGCTCGCCAATGAAGCGGTACGCATCCGGGTCCCATGCGACCTTCCCCGCGGCGGTCTTGATGGGCCCCCCGGCGAAGGCCGCGATGAATCCGCGGTCCGCGTCGGCGAAGTCGCCCTCGTCCTCGTACGGCAGGCCTTCGGTGTCCGTCGGCGCGGACGGCAGTGTCCCCCGCGTCTCCGAAACCGCCACCGCGGTCTGCGGGTTGAGCGCGACGGCGGCCGCTGCGGCACCTGCCGCAGCGGCGACGAATCCGCGCCGGTCCATCGACGTCATGGCGCCTCACCTTTGGTGGTCGGTCCGGTACGGGACGCAGCGGTCGACGCCCCTCGGGGGCCACTATTGCAGTCGGACTGCAATAGGAGTCAAGGGTTGGGCGGGTGGGGAGTGCGATACGTGGCGTGATGAGCGCCAGGTGTCTCGGGCAGCGGGTGCAGCCACTATTACGGGGCGCCGAAGAAGAAGCAGATCGCCGTCTGCCGCTCCGATGCCTTCTGGGACACCTGCACGGAGCACGGCATCCGCTGGTGGTGACTGGCCGGCAGGTCAGAACCCCGTGATTCTCGGGTGGAGCGCGAGGACGACGCCGAAGCATCGGATGGAACGCGTCGGGGCCTGCGCCGATCCAGGCGCTCCTACGAGCCCAACAGCGCCCTCAGCGTCCGGGACAGCGCGGTGCGCGCCGTCGCCACATCAAGTCCCCGGCGCGCCCGCAAGTGGTCCCAGGCGGCCCAACCCGACGCGGCCTCCAGGGAGTCGAGGAGGCCTCCGGGACGGCGGGCGGCGGACACGCGTGCCAGTTCGGGGGCGAAGGTGCGGGCCAGGTCGTCGCGGAACCAGGTGTCGCCTTCGGCCATCACCTTGCGCAGACCCGGTGATTCCGGCTCGAGTTGCAGTCCCACCTTGCGGATGGGCGACATCACTTCGTACATGGCGCCGCGCTGCTCGAGCAGCGCCCGCACCTTGCGGCGCACCGGCCACTCGGTCGGCACATCGACGGCGAGGGCACGCCACCGCTCGGCCTGCTGTTCGGCCGCGGTGACGTACAGCGCCTCGCGGTCCGCGAAATGGACGAATACGGTCCGCTCCGAGACGCCGGCCCGCTCGGCGATGGCTTTGCGGGTGGGCTCGCGCTCCCCCTCGGCGACCAGATCGAGCAGCGCCTCCACGAGCACGGCGCGTGTACGCTCCGGGTCGCGCCATCGGCGGCGTCCTGCCGGCGGCGTCGAGCTGCCCGGGTCGTTGTCCTCTGCTGCGGTCACGCGTCCCATCGTGGCAGAGCCGCGCGACCGGTCCGCAGCCATGTGCGGGTCAGCGGACCCGGTCGTAGACGAGGGCGAGTTCGCCGGTCTTCCCGGTCTCCTGGCTGGTCAGCTCCCAGGTCGACGCGGGCAGGCCGTCCTCGAAGAGCCGCTCGCCGCCGCCGGTGATCTCGGGGCAGATCATGAGGTAGAGCCGGTCGACGAGATCGGCGGCGAGCAGCGGCTTGAGGATGCTGGGTGCGGTGTTGACCAGGATGTCGCCCTCGCCGGAGGACTTGAGCTCACGGATCACGTCCACGGCCGGTCCGTCGACCACGCGGGTGCGGTCCCAGGGCGCTTCTGTCAGCGTCCTCGAGAACACCACCTTCTCGGCCCCGATCAGCCACTGCGCGTATCCGCGGTCGCGCGGATCGGCGTTCTCGTCCTCCGCGACCGTCGACCAGTAGCCGACGAACCCCTGCGCGTTGCCCCGGCCGAGGACGGCCGTGGTCTTGCCCTGCCAGATACGGGTGAGATGGTCGCGGGCGACCTCGGTGACGGCGTAGGGGACGATCGCGCCCATGTCGCCGGGCCCTCCGGCCCCGTGGTAGCGGCCGTCGAGCGTGAGGCCGATGTTGGCGGTCACCTTGCGTGCGGTCGGCTTGTTCATGGGTCTTTCCCTTCCTTGGGTCACTGTCTCGTGGTGGCGCTGCGATGGCCGGCTCTTCTTTCCCGTACGGGGAGTTGAGCCGTGGACGCGGTCGAGCCGAAGGTCGAAGAAGTGGTCGCGCTAGCCGAGGACGCGGTCGAGCTGGTCGAGCACCTGCCCCCAGCCGGTCTCGATGCCGGCGATGAACTCCGCCGCGTCGACGACGGTGTCGGTGAGGTGGAGGCCGAGGCGCAGGCGCGTCGCGCCGTCGGCCTCGGTGAGTGTCAGGTCGTACTGGGCGGAGAAGGAGACGCCTCCCGCGGCGTCGCGCACCGCGAGGTCGAAGACGAGGCGCTCGGGTTCCTGCGCCGCGTGCACCCGGCCGGCCGAGCGGTACGTGCCCTCCGCGTCGCGGTAGTCGAGGACCGCTCGACCGCCGGCCTCGGGTTCGAGGAGGCAGTCGGTGATCGTCATGGACGGCGGGGCCCACCAGGAGCCGAGCAGCTCCGGCTCGGTCCAGTGCCGCCAGACCAGGGCGCGGTCCGCTTCGAGGCGGCGCTCGAACACAAAGGTCCGCCCGTCCGCCCAGCGCTCCCCGCCCTCGTGGGCGGCGGCCGACTCCGCCTCGATGGCGGCCTGGTAGCGGGCCAGGACATCGAGCTCGCCCTGCTGCCCGCCCGCCGCCGCGACCAGCGACTGCAGCCTCCGCCCGAAGGCTTCGAGAGGTGCGGCCTCGATCGCGTACACACGCCGCTGACCCAGCGGGTGGACAGTGGCGAGCCCGGCGCGGACGAGGGTCTGCAGGTGCTTGGTGGTCTGCGGCTGCCGCAGTCCGGTCAGCTCGGCCAGTTCACCGACGGACCGGGGACGCCCGGCAAGCAACTCGACGATGCGCCAGCGTGCGGCGTCGCCGAGTGCGGATGCGATGTGCTCCATGCCCCGAAGTATTCTCCAGGTCGAATATACCTGTCAAGGAATATCTCGGAGCAACTGACTTGCCGGCTGCGGTACTTACGCGCCGATGCCCGTCCGCTCGCCCTCACCACCGACCTCACCCGGCAGGAACAGCCGCATCCGCACTTCATCCTCGGGCTCGACGGTGACGGGGATTCCCCAGTGCTCGCTCAGGGCGCGCCCGACTTCGATCAGCCGGAGGCGCTCGGGCGGGGTGTGGGCGGGGTACGAGACGCGGCCGCGGTCGGCGAGCTCGTTGCCGAGCTCCGTGAACAGCGTCCGGCGTACGCGCCGCTCCTCGTCGGGGGTGAGCGGGGTCGTCCCACCTCCGTCACCCACGGGACGGACGTTGTACAGGTCTCGGATCACGGAAGCTCCCGATTCACGGCTGGACTGAGCGGTGCCTTTCATGATGCCTGGCCACGCGCGCACGGTTGCCGCAGGAGGGTTTGCACCACTCCTGGCGGGGGTGCTCCTTGAGGAAGTAGCGCACACAGCGCGGGGCGTGACAGGCGCGGAGCTTGGCGCGGTCGGGGCCGGCGAGGAAGGCGATCGCCGCTCGCGCGAGCACGGCGGTCAGCAGTGCGGCCGGCTCCGCAGGCGCCGCGGGGCGCAGCTCGGCCAGCGGCTCCGCGTCCCAGGTGAAGACCGGCACGACCGGGACCCGGGCCGCCGCTCCGTTCAGCCGGGCCAGCGCCTCGGGCTCCGGCAGCAGGCGGCGCGCGTCGGCGGGGCTGGGCTCTCCCGGGCGTACGGCCTTGGCGAAGAGCGCGCGGACGGCGGCCCGCAGCTCCCGTACGGAGGCGAGGGTGGCCGGGTCCGCGGTGAACTCCCCGATGTCCGGCAGATGTTGACGCACCCAGGCCGTCAGCCCGGCGGGTTCGGTGAGGTCGTCGGCGACGCCTCCGTGGCCGTCGTGGCGGATGGTGAGGGTGAGGTCGAGGACCAGCTGACTGTCCGGCATGGCTCTAATGCTAACGTCCCCATGAACCGTTAACGCTGGAGGTATGGGTGGCCGAGGATCTGCGTCAGCTGCTGCGGGGCATTGAGGTGTTCGCCGATGAACTCCCCGCGTTCGACCCGTCCACCGCACCGGCGACACCCGAGGCGCTCTTCACCGAGTGGCTGCTGCACGCCCTGGACTCCGGGGTGCGCGTGCCGCATGCGATGTCGCTGTCGACGGCGGGGGCGGACGGCAATCCGACGGCGCGGGTGCTGATCCTCAAGAACGTCGATGCCGAAGGCTGGCAGTTCGCCTCGGACAGCGGCGGGGTCAAGGGCCGCGATCTGGCCGAGCGCCCCTTTGCCGCGCTCACCTTCTACTGGCCCGAACTCGCCCGCCAGGTCCGCGTGCGCGGTCCGGTCGTCGCGGCGGGGCGGGAGGCCTCCCGTGCCGACTTCCTCGCGCGGGGCATCGGCGCCCGCGCCGAGTCCCTGCTCGGGCGGCAGTCACAACCGCTGAGCGATCTCGCCGAACGGGACAGCGCGGTGGCCGCGTCCCTCGCCCGCGTCGAGCGGGAGCCCGATCTCGTGGCCGAGGGCTGGCAACTGCTCACGGTGCGGGCCGAGTCGGTGGAGTTCTGGCAGGGCGACAAGGGCCGCCGCCACACCCGCCTGACGTATCTCGCCACCGAGGACGGCGGCTGGCAGCGGCGGTTGCTGTGGCCGTGACCCATGTCGACCACTGGCGCGCCGGACTCACGGAGATCCCCGAGGACGTCTGGCGGCCCGAGGTGGAGGTGCTGCAGCTCGCGGACAACGCGCTCACCGAACTCCCCGCCCGGATCGGCACCCTGCGACGGCTCCACACCCTGGACCTCGGGCACAACCGGCTGACCGAGATCCCCACGGAGATCGGCGAGCTGCCGGGCCTTGCGCGCTTCCTCTATCTGCACGACAACCGGCTCGCCACCCTGCCCGCCTCAGTGGGCCGCCTGAGCCGGCTGCGTTATCTCAATGTCGGCGAGAACCGGCTCACCGAACTCCCCGCCACCCTGGGCGGCCTGACCTCCCTGATCGAGCTGCGCGCGCAGCACAACCGGCTGACCGTCCTGCCGGACGGTCTAGGTCACCTCGGCGCGCTGCGTGAACTGTGGCTGCGCGGCAATCTCCTCGCCGAACTGCCGGACAGCACAGGGCGCTTGACCGAGCTGCGGGAGGTCGAGCTGCGCGAGAACCGGTTCGCGGAGGTCCCCGCCGGTCTCCGGGACCTACCGCGCCTACGGAAGGTCGATCTCCGTTCCAACCAGGTCCGCGATCTCCCGTACTGGATGAGCGAGCTGCCCGCCCTGGAGAAGCTGGACCTGCGCTGGAACCCGCTGGGCGGGGACTGCGCGGTCGTGGACACGCTGGAGCGGCGGGGGTGCGTCGTCCTGCGGTGAGCCCGGGACACCGAGCGCCGGCCGCCGGATGGACTCACCCCCTGGCTCAGGCGCGGCAGCGCAGCAGCTCGAGCGGCGGGTTGACGAACAGGTCCGCCCAGAACTCTTCGCCGTACTCACGGATACCGGCGTCGGAGATGTGCAGCGGCACCCACTCCAGATCGCGGAAACCGCCCGCGGTCAGGGCGTTCTCGTACACCTCGCGGCGCGGGCGGGTGCTCACGAAACTCACCGGGTGGTTCTCCAGGTGCGCGGTCAGGCGCACCCGCGGCCCCATCTCGATCTCCTCGCCGGTCAGTTCGCTGCGGAAGCCGTACTTGTCGATGGAGGGCCCGTCGAAACGGAAGTCGGGTGATTGGTTGAGGAGGTAGAACGCGCCGCCCGGCTTCAGGCTCCGGTGCACATTGCGGCACATCCGCTCCATGGCGGCGCCGTCCTCGGCGTAGTTGAGCAGCTGTACGCCGACGGCGAGGTCGAACTTCCGGTCAAGCTCCCGCAGTTCGGCCGCGTCGCCCACCTCGTAGCGCACGCCGAGCGGCGCGGCCTCCTCCAGTCGCTGCGCCACGGCGACCATCTCGCCGGAGATGTCGATGCCGAGCACGTCCGCGGCACCGCGCCGCTTGAACTCCCGGCTGTAGAAGCCGGTCCCGGACGCGAGGTCCAGGACCGACTTGCCCCGCACGTCCCCGACCAGGGCCAGGACGCTGGGCACCTCTCCGTACTGCGCCAGCGGCAGCGCCTTGAAGCCCTCGAAGGCCTCACCGATCCCGTCGTACAGCTGCGTGCTCTGCGTGCTCATCTCTTGGGCCCCCGCACATCGTCGGTCGCGGCGTGTGCCGCTCGGTGTGAGGAGTACATCGCCCGCCGGGACGCGGCAGCCAGGAGTCGAAGGCATGAAGAGGTCACCGGACCGGGGCCCGGTCTTCGTAGGGATCTACAGGAGACAGCGCCCTGCCGGACTGGCGGTACACACGGCCGCCCGCCCCCTTGGCTCACCTAAGTGAGGTCGAACTCGCCGTCCCGTGCCCCCAATACGAACGCCCGCCACTCGGCGGGCGTGAAGATCAGGGACGGGCCCTCGGGGCGGCCGCCGTTGCGCATCGCGATGAAGCCCTCGACGAAGGCGATCTGCACATCTCCCTGATTGCGGGTGCCCGACTGCCAGTCCGCGCGGCTCAGATCGAGTTCGGGCTTCTCCCAGCCCTCGAAGGGGTGCTGTCGGGTGGTGGTGGTGCTTTCGGCCACGTCCCTGCTCCTCCCGGTATGTCGTCCGCCCGCCAGCCTAGCTTTCGGCGGAGGTGCCGGACAGGCCACGGAAGGAGTACGGCCTGTCCGGCATGGTCCACGTCGGCGCTAGGGCCCGTCCGCCACCGTTCACGTCAGCTCTGCGGCGGCTGCGAGCTCACCGGCGGCCTCAGCTCTGCGGTGGCTCGGATCCCACCAGCCACATGGCGAAGAACTGCGAACCGCCGCCGTACGCATGGCCCATCGCCTTGCGCGCGCCGTCGACCTGGTGCTCGCCGGCCTGACCGCGCACCTGCAGTGCGGCCTCGGCGAACCGGATCATCCCGGAGGCGCCGATGGGGTTGGTGGAGAGCACCCCGCCCGACGGATTGATGGGCAGATCGCCGTCGAGTTCCGTGACGCCGGCCTCGGTGAGCTTCCAGCCCTCGCCCTCCTCGGCGAAGCCCAGGTTCTCCAGCCACATGGGCTCGTACCAGGAGAACGGCACGTAGATCTCGGCGAGGTCGATCTCGCGACGCGGATCCTTGATGCCGGCCTGCTGGTAGACATCGGCGGCGCAGTCCTTGCCCGCCTTCGGCGAGACGAAGTCCTTGCCCGCGAACATGGTGGGCTCCGAACGCATCGCCCCGCCGTGCACCCACGCCGGTGCGTGCGGTGAACGGGCCGCGCCCTCACGGTCGGTGAGGATCATGGCGCACGCGCCGTCGGAGGACGGGCAGGTCTCGGAGTAGCGGACCGGGTCCCAGAGCATCGGGGACGCCTGCACCTTCTCCAGGGTGATGTCTTTCTCGTGGAGATGCGCGTACGGGTTCTTCAGCGCGTTGCGCCGGTCCTTGTACGCCACGAGGGAGCCGATGTGGTCGGGCGCCCCGGTGCGCCGCATGTATGCGCGGACGTGCGGCGCGAAGAAGCCCCCGGCGCCCGCGAGCAGCGGCTGCTGGAACGGGACCGGCAGGGACAGGCCCCACATGGCATTCGATTCGGACTGCTTCTCGAAGGCCAGGGTGAGCACGGTCTTGTGCACGCGGGAGGCCACGAGCTTCGAGGCGACCAGCGCGGTCGAACCGCCCACCGAGCCCGCGGTGTGCACCCGCAGCATCGGCTTGCCCACCGCGCCGAGCGCGTCGGCGAGGTAGAGCTCCGGCATCATGACGCCCTCGAAGAAGTCGGGCGCCTTGCCGATCACGACGGCGTCGATGTCGGCCCAGGTCAACTGGGCGTCCTGCAAGGCCCGTTGGGCAGCTTCCCGGACGAGCCCGGCGATCGAGACGTCCTTGCGGGCGGCGACATGCTTGGTCTGGCCGATACCGACGACGGCCACGGGTTCTTTCGCGACGCTCACTGGGCGTCCCCTTCCAGTACGGCGACCAGGTTCTGCTGCAGACAGGGGCCGGACGTCGCATGGGCGAGCGCGCGGTCGGACTCGCCGCGGTGGATACGTGCCGCCGCCTCACCGATGCGCAGCAGGCCCGCGGCCATGACCGTGTTGGCGGCCAGCGCGCCGCCGGACGGGTTGACGTTCACGTCGTCGCCGAGCTTGAGCGCCTTGCGCAGCACGACCTCCTGCGAGGTGAACGGTGCGTGCAACTCGGCGGTGTCCACGGGCCGTTCGAAGGCACCGGCGCGTTCGGCGGCGAGCCGCGTCGACGGTGAGTCGGTCAGGTCCCGTACGCCGAGGCTGTGCGCCTCGATGCGGTGGTCCATGCCGCGGATCCACGCGGGCCGCGCGCACAGTTCACGCGCCTTGTCCCCGGCGGCCAGCACCACGGCGACGGCGCCGTCGCTGATGGGCGGACAGTCTCCCTTGCGCAGCGGCTGCACCACGTAGTCGCCTTGCGGAACCGAACTCCTCAGCAGGGCATGCGGGTTGTCCGCAGCCGACTCGCGGCTGCGGGCTGCTATCCCCGCGAGCGCCGGCTCGTCGGTCTCCCCGGAGTCGATGAGCGCCTGCGCCTGCAGCGCGGCGAGCGCGACCGCGTCCGGCCACAAGGGAGCCACGTAGTACGGGTCGAGCTGTCGGGTGAGCACATCGCGTACGGAGCCGGGTGAGGACTTCCCGTACGAGTAGACGAGCGCGGTGTCCGCCTCGCCGGTCAGGAGCTTCACCCAGGCCTCGTACATCGCCCAGGCGCCGTCCATCTCCACATGGGACTCGGAGATCGGCGGCCAGGCGCCGACGCCGTCGAGGGTCATGGTGAAGGAGAAGGCGCGGCCCGCGAGATAGTCGGAGGAGCCGGAGCAGGTGAACCCGATGTCGCTGGCGTTCAGTCCGGTCTGCTCCTTGACCTGGTGCAGGACCGGCATGAGCATCTCGACCTCGGACTGCTCGTCCGAGTGGCGCACCTGGTCGCTCTGCGCGAAGGCGACGATCGCTACCTCTCGCATCTACACCAGCTCCTTGTACGTGTCGTAGTCCGCGTCCGGCTCGCCGGTGGGCCGGTAGTGGTCGGGATAGCGCCCGCCCTCGGTCCACACGGGTTCGACCCGCAGGCCCATGCGCACCTGGTCGTACGGGATCCCGGCGATACGGCCGTGCAGGGCGAGGTCGGCGCCGTCGAGGGCGATGTGCGCGTAGACATAGGGCAGTTCGATGTCGAGGTTCTTGGCCTTGACGTTGACGATGCAGAACGTGGTGACGGTGCCGCTCGGCCCGACCTCGACCTCTTCGCGGGTGGCGACTCCGCAGGTGGGGCAGGCGCCGCGGGGCGGGATGTACACCTTGGAACAGGACGGGCAGCGCTCGCCGACCATCTTCCGTTCGGCGACCGAGGTGATGTACGCGGACGCCGCGCGGCCTGGCGAGTACGTGTAGTCGAGGCGGGCGGGCGCGACGATGCCGCTCACCTTGTCCTCGAACTCCCCGTCGTGCGGGGCGGCTTCGGAAGTCTCCTCGCCTTCGTACGGTTCGAAGCAGGCGATGTCCGTGATGGCCCCGGTACGTTCCTCGGCCCAGCGGATCCGCACCCGCATGCCGGTGTGCACGGCGTCCGGGCCGTCGACGTCGAGGGCGTGCAGGAGGGCGGTGTCGGCGCCGTCGAGCTTGACCAGGATCCAGGCGAAGGGCTTGCCGAGCGGCTGGCCCCGGCGGTGCTCGGGGTTCCAGGCCCAGGTGGTGACGGTGCCGGTGGCGCCGACCTCGACGAGATCGCGCAGTTCGTCGGCGGTCACCGGGTCGTATTCGACGGGTGGCACGAGGATCTTGTCGTCACTGGTCTTCACCCCGAGGACCGTGCGTTCGCGCAGTCCGGTGAGGAAGGCGCTCTGCACCGGACCGAGGGAGCGGGTGAAGGGGAACTCGACGACCAAGGGGGCTTTGAGGAGTTCGGGCACGTGCGTGTCTCCTTGTTTCCGTGGGCGTTTGCGGGACCTCGGCTCAGGCGCGCTTGTAGACGGCCGGGCGCTTCTCGGCGAAGGCCTTCGGCCCTTCCTTGGCGTCCTCGGTGGCGAAGATCGGCCAGCCGCGCTCGAGTTCGGACTTGAGGCCCTCGGTCTCGGTCATCTCGGCGGTGTCGTACACGGAGGCCTTGACCGCCTCGACGGCGAGCGGGCCGCAGGCGTTGACCATGTCGGCGATCTCCAGGGCCTTGTCGAGGGCCTTGCCCTCCGGCACTACATTGCCGATCAGGCCGATGGACAGGGCTTCCTGTGCGCTGTAGTGGCGCCCGGTGAGCAACATCTCCAAGGCGTGCGTGCGCGGAATCTGCCGCTGCAACCGGACCGTCGACCCGCCGATCGGGAAGAGCGCCCGCTTGACCTCGCTCAGTCCGAAGGTCGCACTCTCGCCCGCCACGCGGATGTCGGTGCCCTGCAGGATCTCCGTGCCGCCGGCGACGCAGTAGCCCTCGACGGCGGCGATCACGGGCTTCCTCGGCCGGTGATGACGCAGCATCGCCTTCCAGTGCAGATCCGGGTCCTCCTTCATCCGCTCCCGGTACTGCTGCCCGTCCATGCCCTTGCCCGCGAGGGCCTTGAGGTCCATGCCCGCGCAGAAGTCGCCGCCTGCGCCGGTCAGCACGATGGAGCGGATCGAGTCGTCCGCGTCGGCCTCGAGCCATCCGTCGTAGAGGCCGACGAGCAGCGGCAGCGACAGTGCGTTCTTGGCCTCGGGCCGGTTCAGTGTGAGTACCAGCGTCGCGCCTTTGCGCTCCACGGTGAGGTGTTCGGTCCCGCCCATGTGGTGCCTCCCGTCTCAAGACTTCAGCCCTGCCTCGCCCTGGTGCAGGGCCCGTCCGGGGCCGGACTTGACGGTTCGGCCTCAAGACCTAGAACAGGTTGCAGTAGGCGGAGGTCCAGTTCAATAGTTTTCTGACAGCCAGTCAGATTTCTTCGGCGGCACCCCTTCCCAGTTGTCCGGCGCGAGGGTCTAATGACCGCCGAGTAGCCCATTGCCAGGTGCTGTCCGGGGTCAGGAGGAACGGTGGAGTACAACCTTGCCGACCTGTTCGAGTCGATCGTCGACGTGGTCCCGGATCGCGAGGCGCTGGTCTACGTCGACCACCCGGGTACGGGGGCCGAGCGCCGGCTCACGTACCGCGAACTGGACGAGGCGGCCAACCGCATCGCCCACCACTTGGTCGCCTCGGGCCTGAAGCCCGGGGAGCACTTGGGCCTGCACCTCTACAACGGCATCGAGTACGTGCAGACCATGCTCGCCGCCCTCAAGGCCCGCCTCGTACCGGTGAATGTCAACTACCGCTACGTGGAAGAGGAGTTGGTGTACCTCTACCGGGACGCCGACCTCGCCGCACTGGTCTTCGACGCGGAGTTCACGGAGCGGGTGGCCTCCGCGCTGCCCAAGACGGAGAAGCTGCGTCATCTCGTACGCGTGGGAGAGCCGCCCGCGGACGCGCCTGCGCTCGGCCTGACGGAGTTCACGGCCGCGGAGGCCGCCGGCTCGACCGAGCGGGGCTTCGGTCCGCGCTCGGCGGACGACCTGTTCATCATCTACACCGGCGGCACGACCGGGATGCCCAAGGGCGTGATGTGGCGCCAGGAGGACCTGTTCTTCGCGGGACTCTTCGGCGGGGCGCCGTCCGGCGAGCCGGTCAAACGGCCCGAGGAGCTCGCCGAGCGGGTGGCGGCCGGCAGCGCGGGCCTGACCTTCTTCCCCACCCCGCCCCTGATGCACGGCACCTCCACGCTCACCACCTTCGTGGCCTTCGACTACGGCCAGCGGGTCGTCCTGCACCGCAAGTACGCCCCCGAGGAGGTGCTGCGCACCATCGAGAAGGAGAAGGTGTTCAGCGTCTCGCTCGTCGGTGACGCGATGCTCCGCCCGCTGGTGGACGCGCTGCGCGGGCCCTGCAAGGGCACGGACATGTCCTCCCTGTTCAGCCTCTCCTCCTCCGGCGCGATCATGTCGGACACGGTCCGCGCGGAGTTCCAGGAGCTGGTCCCGAATGTCATGCTCCTCAACAACTTCGGCTCCTCGGAATCCGGATCCAACGGGCGCGCAACCGCCGACTCGGGGCCTGAGAAGGGCTTCCGTATCGAGGTCAACGAGCGGACGCAGGTGGTCGATCCGGCCACGTACGAGCCGGTGGCCGTGGGTGAGGTGGGCCGTCTGGCCCAGCGCGGCCACGTACCGCTCGGCTACTACAACGACCCGGTGAAGACCGCCGAGACCTTCTTCCAGAAGGACGACCAGCGCTGGGTGCTGCTCGGCGACATGGCCACGGTGGACGAGAGCGGCATCGTCACCGTCCTCGGCCGCGGCTCGCAGTGCATCAACACAGGCGGCGAGAAGGTCTACCCGGAAGAGGTCGAGCAGGCCCTCAAGTCCCACCCGGACGTCTACGACGCCCTGGTCGCGGGCGTCCCGGACCCGAAGTGGGGCAACCATGTGGCGGCCGTGGTCCAACTCAAGGACGGCGCCGCGGCGTTGACCCTGGACGACATCCAGTCCCACTGCCGCACCCACGTGGCGGGCTACAAGATCCCCCGCCAGCTGGTGGTCACGGACCACATCCAGCGCTCGCCGAGCGGCAAGGCGGACTATCGGTGGGCCAAGGCGTTGGCGGAGAAGGACGCTGGTCTGTAGCGCACTGACGCGCTCGTACGGGGAAGGGGTCCGCCGGGCGGGCCCCTTCTGCCGTATGCGAGGGTCGTCCCCGGGATCCGTATGCGGGAAGGGCGCGGGGTGGACTGGCCGGCATTCGAGGGCGAACTGACGGCGGGTGTCGTCGAGAAGGTGACCGAAGCCGCCGGCACCGGCGGCCGGCTGTACGCGGCCGTTCTCGGCGAGCTCTACGCCGAGACCGATGGCGTGATCAGGCTGCCCATGCTGGGCGCCAACTCCGAAGAGGCGCTGGCGGGCGACGAAGACGTCCGCTGGTGCCTGGCCGACTGGGACACCGTGTGGCACCCCTGGCTGCCCGAGGAACGCTGGGAGTTCTGGGAGCGGACCCTCACCGAGGAGGCCTGCCGGAGCTCGGTGCGGCACTGGGAGCGGACCTTCGCCCGGTACCTGACCACGCTCACCCGGGTGTGCAAGCGGGCCCGTGAGCAACTCCGCGCGAAGGGTGTGACCCACCAGCGCTTCGTCGTGGTCGTGCTGACCGATGACGATGCGGAGGAGGGACTGCTGCGGCGGGTCCTCGGCGGCCGGGAAATGCACCGACTGTTTCCCGCGTACGACGAGGCGGCGGCCTGGACCGCCGAAATGGAGGCGCTGACGCCTCGGGAACGCGCCGTCCACTACCTACGGGCGCTCAGCGACCGGGACGGTCCGGTCGCGTGCGAGGAACTCGAGAAGGACCTGTGCGCGTTGGGGCAGGACGCGGCGCCGGCCCTGATCGACGCCTTGGCCCAGGGCCCGGACCGGTGGCAGGCGGCGAAACTGCTCGCCGACATCGGGGATGCCTCCGAAGAGGTGATCCAGGCACTTTCCGCCGCCCTGCGGAACACCACCGGGCCTGACCAGAGCTGGGCCGCGGTGGCGCTGTCCCGGCTCGGCGGGCTCGATGTGGTGCTGTCCGCCGGCGCCTTGGCGGACGATGTGGTCGTGTCGGCGGTGGCGGCACCGTTCACCTCCTTCCGTGATCACGCCGTATCGCCTCCGCCGCTGGACTACCGGCCGCTGACGCATTTCCTCGACACCCGGCCCGAGCTGAGCGAGGCGCTCCACACGGAACTGCGTCCGGGTTCGAGTTTCTGCACCCTGCGGGCCGAGGAAGTGGGCGCGGCCGTCGATGCCTTGAGGTCCTCCCATGCGGTGGTTCGCCGCCACGCGGTCTGTGTCCTTGCCGAGCGGTCGCTCGGCGCCGCAGTGGGCCGCCGAGTCATTCCGCTGCTGACCGATGTCATGGCCGACGATCCCGACGCCACCACGCGCCGCCTGGCGGTCCTGTCCCTGCACTGGTGGAAGCACGACGCGCACCTCAGGCAGGCTCTGCACGATCCCGACCCCGGGGTGCGGGCCGCCGCGCAGCACTGTCTCGACGAGAACTGAACGAGAACTGAGCGAGAAGGAGTCACCGTGAAGCGCATCGGTCTGATCGGCGTCGGTGAGATCGGCCGGGCCCTCGTCGAGGGCTTGTGCGAGGGCGTCGGCGAAGCGCCGGAGGTGTTTCTGTCGCCGCGAGGCGCCGGGACAGCGGCGGAGCTGGCCGGGTGCCACAGGACCGTGCGTGTCTGCGCCGACAACCAAGCGGTGGTGGACAGTTCGGAGATCGTCCTGATCGCCGTGCGCCGCGAGCAGCGGCACGAAGCGCTCGCCGGGCTGCGCGTGGACGGCGACAAGACCGTGGTCAACGTGATGGCCGGAGTCCGCAACGATGAGCTGCGCAAGTCGCTCGGCGGTGAGGCCCCGATCGTACGGGCCATTCCCCTGCCCACCGTGCGGGAGCGCCGCTCGGTCACGGTGACCTGCCCGTCGCACCCGCTGGTGGACGCTCTGTTCGAGGAGCTGGGCGGCGCGCTTCCCGTCGCCGACGAGGCGGCCTTCGACGTCTTCTCCGCGCTGACGGGGACCCTCACCACGCACTACTCGTATCTCGCCGCACTGACGACGTGGGCCACGGGGCATGGGATCGGTGGCGACGAGGCGGAACGCTACGTACGCAGCCTCTTCCAGGGCGTCGGCCGTTCACTCGGCGACGAGGCCCGTACCCTGCACCAGCTCGCCGCCGACCACGAGACTCCGGGCGGCAACAACGAGCGGATCCGCACCACTTGGTTCGACGCGGCCAACAGCGCGGCTCTCACCACAGCGCTGGACGGGTTGCTCGGCGACCTCGGCTAGTGCCGTGACCGCATAGTTCGCCGGGTTGGTCGTCATGGCGGTCGGATGTGCGGTGACGTCCGATCCGACCGCTGGAGGAGCGGTGGCCGAGCCTGCCCGTGTGCGCAGAGGGACCGCCAGGAGAAGGACGGCGCCGAAGGAGAAGGACTCAGGCGGCGGACGGCTCGATCTGCCCCGCGAAGACGATGACCTGGTCGATGAGGCTCCGCCGGAGATGGACGACGTCCGTTCCCGCCAGGCGGGGGCCTCCATCCGGCGTCGTGAAGACCCACTCGTACCGGGCCCACTCGCCCGGCATGTCCACCGCCGAACAGCGCACCATCGTGCCGGTCCCCGCGGGGTGGCGCCGGATGTCCAGCACGAACCGCTCGACCGCCTCGATCCCCTCACTGCGGCCCAACGGTCCCCAGAAGACCACGTCCGAGGTGAGGGCCTGGGAGAGCAGCGCAGTCACATAGCTGTCGTCCGAGGCGTTGAACGCGGAGATGAAAGTGTCGATCGCGGACCGCGCGGTCTCTTCCTGCTCTTCCTGCATGCACCAGTAATACCAGTCGCCTCGCGGACCGTGCTCGCCCCCTGAGCCGTCTCCCGACCATGGTGAACCAGCCCGGTCACAGCACTAGCCGGGCTCCGCGCTCGTTTCCGCGGGCTCGACGCCCGGTGCCTCGACGGGTGCCGGGCTCACCGCACTGGACGCGCGCCCCGCCCACAGCACCGCCGCGATCAGGAGCGCCCCCGCCCCGACCAGCCACGGCAGCGGCCCCGGTGGCAGGGAGCCGGCCGCGAGGGCGCCGAGGGCACCGACGAGTTGGAGGGCAAGGGACTGTACGGAAAGGGCCGTCGCACGGCCCTCGTTGGTGACGCGTCGGTGCAGCAGCTCGTTCTGGTTGGGGCTTGCGGCGCCCAGGCCTATGTAGACCAGGCAGTAGCCCAGGACGGCCACCACGACAGGGAAGGCGCCGTCCGTCGTGGACGTCACGGCGAGCGCCACAAGGCCGCCTCCCGCGACGGTCAGGCAGACCATCACCGCGCGTGAACCGCTGCCCGTGAGCCGTGCCGCGAGCGGCGCGAAATGGCTGCCGACGCCCGAGCAGACGAACCCTGTGCAGGCGAGGGCCGCGAACAGCACAGCGCCCGACTCGGGCGCTCCGGTCAGGGCCGCGGCACGGCCCGGTGTGAGCAGTTCGAGGGCGCACAGGGCCGCACCCACCGCGGCCGCGGTGAGCAGCACCCGCCGCACGATCCGGTCGCTGCCGCCGAGCCGCAGCCCGCTGACCACGGTGGCGGGGACACCCCGCAGCGTCGCGCCCAGTGTCGTACGGGGCCGGGGCTTCTCGGGCAGCGACGTCATCACGTACACGGCGAACACCAGCGACAGCACGGACGCGATCAGCGCCGGAACGGACAGCGCGAGGATCTGCCCGCCGGTCGCGTCGCTCAACCGCTCCCCCAGGTCGGGCCCGAGGCCGAGCAGCCACGGCAGCGCACCGCCGAGCAGGGTGCCCACGGCGAGCGCCGCCGAGGTGGCAGTGGAGCCGCGTGCGAGTCCGGTGCGCAGGTCGGCGTCCGGGCCCGAGTGGGTCTGCACGGTCTCCACGTACCAGGCCTCGGCGGGCCCGCTGTGCAGCGCGCGGCCGACGCCCTTGAGCGCCATGCCGAGAGCGAGCATCCAGGCGCTGGTGCCCAAACCCACGAACGCGAACGCCAGGCAATCGAAGACTCCGGCCGCGGCCAGTACGGCACGGCGCCCGATGACGTCGGACAGTCCGCCCGTGGGGAGTTCGAGGAGCGCCACGGTGAGCGAGTGCGCCGCGAAGAACCCCGCGATCGCGGCCAAGCCCATTCCGCGCTCGGTGAACAGCAGGATCCCGGGGGCGACGGACAGCCCCGCGGGCAGCCAGAACAGCACACAGACGGTGACGTACCGGCGGCGCGCCACCGCCGGGCTGAGCAGTTCGGTCACGGGAGCCCCCAGGTCGACATGCGGGGGCGGACGGCGTCCCCCTCGCCGAAGAACGGCAAGGCTATGCCAGGGCGCGGGCCGGCAGAAGATCGCGTGCACGACTTCCTGCCCGGCCACTCGCCCGTCCGCACTGCCGGGGTACGGGCCGCTCAGATCCGGAAGATGCGCACCACATGCGGCGTATCGGCGAGGGTGTGCGGCGCGAAGGCGTGGTAGGCCCACACATGCACCCAGGCGTTCCCTGTCCGCAGGGTCAGGACCGACTTCATCATTCCGGGCGCGAAGTAGGTGAGCAGCAGGAAGCTCACCGACAGGAATGCGTCGCCTGGTGTGGTGAACAGGGTCCAGGCGTCCCACAGATGGAAGACGGTATAGGCAAGTCCGCCCAGGACGACGGTGGTTGCTGTCGAGCCGGTGAGCTTGAGCAGCCGCGGCAGCAGGATCGCGTAGAGGAAGACCATCGCGGGCAGGACCGTGCCGGCGAAGTAGAGGGCGAACGCGGCAGGTACGCCGAGGAGCAGTTGGCGTCCGCCGAGGTCGAAGAGCTCGGGCCTGAGCACCGCGAACTGCACCGCCGACTCGACCACGAGGATCACGGCGATCAGCAGGGCGTCGGCCCGGCGGTCGGACGAGCGCAGGTTCAGGTCCTCGGCGCTGTAGCGGCGGCGGAAGAACAGCAGCGGCAGGACGGCGTACACCACCAGGTTGTAGAGAGCCCAGGTGACGGCCTCGGCCGCGCCGACATGTTCATGGGTCCCGTAGAGCGTGCCCGCGAGGTGGAAGCCGAACGGATGCCAGCCGAGCGAGCGCGCCAGTGCGAAGCCGAGGGCGAGGCCGCTCGCTCCGTAAGCGAGCAGAAGCAGGGTCTCCTTCAGGGCGAGGGAGCGCTCGGGTGCCCGCGCGGCCACGTCGGGACGGGTGCGCCGACGGGTCAGGAGGACCGTGACCGCGATGAGGAGCAGCACTTCGGCGAGGGCGACGTTGGCCTCCACCAGGCGTCCGCCGGGCGTGCTTTCGGCGGTGGACGGCCAGTCGAAAGGCAGCCGGTCGTCGGCGACGGCCAGGACGAGCACGTTCACGGTCAGCCAGCCGGCCGCGACCGCCCACAGGACGGGAGAGCGCTGGAGCACCCAGCGTGGCGGGCGGCTGAATTCCGGAGAGTTGGAGCGGGTGGGCTGCATCTGCGCCTCCGCGGGCTCTTCGGCGCGAGTGCACCGGAGCAGTTAACGTAGCACGACTGTGTTATAAAAAGTCCATGCCGAAAGTGGTCGATCCCCAACTGCGCCGCACAGAGCTGGCCGAGGCCGTATGGCGCGTGATCCGGCGTGACTCCCTCGAACACGCCTCGGTGCGCAACGTCGCGCAGGAGGCCGGTCTTTCGACGGGTTCGCTGCGGCACTACTTCAGCAGCCAGTCCGAGTTGATGGTCTTCGCCATGCGTATGGTCATCGACCGGATCGAGCAGCGGATCGAGCGGCGGACTGCCGCGCTCGGCGCGGAGTGCGATCCCCTGCGGCGCGCAGACACCGTCCTCGCCGAGTTGCTGCCGCTGGACGCCGAACGCCGGGCGGAGAACGAGGTATGGCTCGCCTTCACCGCCCGCTCCATGACCGATCCGACGCTGCGCGCTCTGCGCGAGGAGAGCTACGACAGGCTCCGCGCCGGCTGTCGCGGCCTGGTGACCGGACTCATCGGGCCCGGCCGTGACCCGGAGTTGGAGTCGGCCAGGCTGCATGCGCTGGTGGACGGCCTGGCCGTGCACGCGGCGATGCGGCCGGACGCCGCCACCGCGGAATCGATGCGAGCTGTGATCGCCGCCCATCTGTCGGAGCTGCGTACGGAGGTCTGAACGGCCGGGTGGCTTCCTTTCGGCCCGGCGGGCGTCAGACGCCAAACTCCCGTACAGCCGCGAGGAATTCGCGCGGGCTCTCCTCGTGTACGAGGTGTCCGGCGTCGATCGTGACGAGGCGGGCGTTCGGCAGCGCGGTGGCCATCGCGGCGATCTGGTCCTGGGGGACGTGGCTCTTGGGGCCGCCCGCGATCACGAGCGTGGGCGTCGTGATGTCTGCATACCCGGCGCGCCAGGCCGGATCGGGGTCGTTGAGGTCCCGATCGGTGTCGGGCACGATCGGCCAGTCGAAGTCGAGGTCGCCCTCGGGGCGTTCGGCCGGTCCGCGGTGCGGGTCGAGGGGCACCATGGCAGGGGCCTCCTCGATGACGAGGCGGCCGACAAGGTCCGGCTGCTGCTGTGCGAGCAGCCAGGCGGCGGCCCCGCCCATCGAGTGGCCGATCACCGTGGCGCCGGCGAGGCCCAGTTCTTCGATGAAAGCGCGCAGATCGTCACGGAAGCCGGCGAACGAGTACGTGCCAGGCCAGTCGCTGAGGCCGTGCCCGGTGAGGTCGAGCGCGTACACGCGGTGGTCGGCGGCGAGTTCGCCTGCGATGTCCGTCCAGTCGCGGCGATCGGCGCCGCGGCCATGGACGAGGATGACGGGCGGCGCGGTCTCCGGGCCGCTCACTGTGTAGGCCAGGCGCCCGCGTGGGGTGCGTGCGCTGTGCACGGACGGGTCGAAGAAGGCGGCGACCGTACGGCGGAAGGCACCCGGATCGTCCAGCCAGGGGAAGTGCCCGGCGCCGGGCTGCACGTCGAACTGCGCCCTGTGCAGGACCTTGTCCAACTCACGGGCGACCTGCGGGCGCGGACCACCGTCCAGCTCCCCGCTCAGGACCAGTACGTCCGCCTCCAGCGACGCGAGTGCGCCCCGGGTCGCCGGCGGATCGAAGGCACCCTCCGACCCGTACTGCAGCGCGGCCTCCATGTTGATCTGCACGGGGCTGTCGGCCGCATGCGCCTGCGCCCGGTCGTCCCACCGCCCGTAGAAGAAGGCCTGGAAGGGCCCTTCCGCCTCCTCGCCGCGCATCCGGGCCTCGAAGACGGGCCACGCCTCCTCGAACCACGGCTCACCGGTCCGCAGGCGCGCGGCATCGAGCCGCTGTTCGGGAGTGACCTTGATGCCGACGGCCCACAGTGTCGGCGTGATCAGCGCGAGCTGCCGCACCCGCGCCGGGTGGGCGGCCGCGTACAGGAGCGCGAGGTTCGAACCCGCCGAGTGAGCGAGCAGGTCGACGCGTTCGAGGCCGAGATGCACCCGTAGTGCCTCGATGTCCCCCACCTGCCGGTCGCAGCGATACGTGGCGGGGTCGGCCGGTGCGTCCGAGTCGCCCGTGCCCCGCAGGTCCAGGAACACCAACTGCCGGTGCGCGTCCAGCCCACCGAGGTCGCCGAGGTAGGCACTGGCGCGCATCGCTCCGCCCGGCACGCAGACCAGCGGCTCGCCGGTGCCCGCCGTGCGGTAGGCGAGGCGGGTTCCGTCGGGGGCTGTGAAGGTCGGCATGGCGTGATCTTCACAGCGTGGCCGTCGCCCTGGCAAGACAATTCACCAGCGGTGAACGCACCCGCCCGCGGATGCCCCGGAGGGTCTTGAGAGACTGCCGCTGTGTATGCATCGACGCAGGTGGGCGAGCGCTTGGCGCTACGGGCCGCCGAACCGGACGACCTCGAGACCATCGCCGAACTGCGCGCCGTCGTCATGCGCCCGGACCTCGAACGCCTCGGCCGCTTCGACGCCCACCGGGTCCGTCAGCGCTTCCGCGACGCCTACATCCCTGAGCACACCTCCGTCATCCTCAGCGACAACGTCTTCGCCGGATGCGTGGCCGTGCGCCCCGCCGACGACTGCCGGTGGCTGGAGCACTTCTACCTCCATCCCGACCTGCAGGGCCGCGGCGTCGGCACCGCAATCCTGCGCACCGTCCTCGCGGCGGCCGACGCGACCGACACGCTCGTGCGCCTCAACGTCCTGCAGGGCAGCCCCGCCCGGCGCCTGTACGAACGGCACGGTTTCGTCCTGGAATCCGAGGATCCGGTGGATGTGTTCATGGTGCGGCACCCGACCGGGGGATGAGACCGCCTACAGCACGCGCAGTGCCTCTTCGGTGTCGCGCTCGCGTCGGGCCAGAGCGTGCAGGACGGCCTGATCGCCATGACGTTCGCGGGCTGCCGCGATCAACACATCGACCGCGATGGACAGTGCGGCTTCGGGCGCCGGGCAACGCACACCCGCACTCAGCGCCAGATCGTCCAGATGAACAGCCAGTTCTACGCACCGGGTCCCAAGATAGCCGTCCAGCAGCATCTCCTCCCCCGGCCGATGAAGCACGGCCACCCGCCGATCGGCCGGCTCCTTGCCCAATCGGTCCGCAAGCCGTCGCCACACGATCTGCGCCTGCTCGGCGACAGCCGTGGGACCGGCTGCTGCAGTTTCCTCACTCCGCGCCCGCACACCGACGTTGAGCGCCGAGTCGGGGACGGAGGTGCCCACGAGCCTGGCGTAGTAGTGCACCGGGGACACCGGTTCCGCGCTGCCCACCTCGCCGTCGAGGAACCACTCGACCTGAAGGACGCTGCGCGCAAGGTGGCCGGCCAGTCCGCCCACGGACATCCCGGGCAGCACGGACTCCTTGTCCCAGCAGCGGGCCACCTCTTCAGCGGCCAGGAGTTGCACCGCACATTCCGCAGCCTGCAGGTACGCCTTGCGTATCTCCGTAGTCATGCCGGCATCTTGCCCGTACGAAGATCACGGCAGCCGAGGCGTCCGCATGCTGGTCACTCCGTCCGGCATACGGACCGCACCCGACCTGGGGCGGAGGGAAGAGTCACCCCTAGCCCTCCGTTTCCCCGAACAACTGCCGCACCGTGGTCCGGTAGTTGGTCTGCACGTGCGTCAGGGCGCTCGCGCGGGCCCGGTCACGGTCGCCCGAGGCGAGGGCCGCGTACAGCTCGTGGTGCTCCTCGAGGAGCGTGCGCCACTCTTCGTTGCGCCGCGTCATCCAGCGCATCCGGCCGTCGACCGGCTCCATCACCGACATCAGCAGCCCATTGCCCGCCATGGCGAGGATCCGGTCGTGGAACAGGGTGTTGACGTCCGTGATCGTCTCGGCGTCCTGGGCCTCGGTGGCCACGGTCGCCCGGTCGAGCAGCTCCGCCAGATCGGCGAGCGCCTCCGGGGTGGCCCGCTCGGCCGCGAGCCCGGCGGCGTAGACCTCCAACGCCTCGCGGAGTTCGAAGAGTTCCTGGACGTCGGTGGCGTCCAGGCGCCGCACCAGCGCACGCCGCGGCGACTCGAAGTACACGAAACCCTCGGCGACCAGGGCGCGCACCGCCTCTCGTACCGGCACCCTCGACACCCCGAAGCGCTCGGCCAGTTCCCGCTCGACCAGACGGTCCCCGGGGCGCAGCCGGCCGGCGACTATGTCCTGCCGCAGCTCGGCGAGCACCTTCTCACGCACGGCGCCCAGCGCGCGTTCAGCAGTGGTCATGAGCTCATTTAACCTGCCGCGACCCAAATGCACGTGGCCGGGGGCGAGATGGGCCGGACCCGATCGGCCGCCCCGGACCGCCGCTGCTTTTACCTACTCGTAACCGACGGGACATTGCCGCGTGCCGGTGGCGGCGGGACGATGACCGCGTCGCGCTTGGTATACCAAACGCGCCGCTCCCTCCTTCCCCGTCCCATGGAGGCTCCATGTCCGTCCTCGACGGCACGCGCCCTCCGGGTGCCCCCGCCACCCCGGATCCCCGCCTCACCAACGAAGACCTCGCGCCCGCCAAGGAGCGCAAGTGGAAGGTCTTCGACCTGTTCGCGCTGTGGATGTCCGATGTGCACAACCTCGGCAACTACACGTTCGCCGCAGGCCTGTTGGTCATCGGCATGAGCGTCTGGCAGGTCTTCACCTCCCTGCTCGTCGGCTTCATCCTGATCTACATCGGGATGAACGCGATGGGGAAGATGGGCCAGAAGCACGGCGTCCCGTTCCCCGTCATCAGCCGGATCAGCTTCGGCGTCTGGGGGGCGAACATCCCGGCGCTGATCCGCGCCGTGATCGCCATCGCCTGGTACGGCATCCAGACCTATCTGGCCTCGGTCGCCGTGAACGTGATGCTGCTGGCCGCCTGGCCGGGCCTCGAGTCCTGGACCGAGCACTCGTTCCTCGGACTCGACGCACTCGGCTGGGTGTCGTTCCTGTCCCTGTGGGTGCTGCAGGCGCTGATCATGACGCAGGGCATGGAGTCCATCCGCAAGTTCCAGGACTTCTGCGGCCCGGCGATCTGGGTGGTGATGATCGCGCTCGCCATCTGGATCCTGGCCGAGGCCGACTGGACCATCTCGCTCACCGACAGCTTCCACCCGGTGGACACCGGGGAGCAGGTCCGGCTGTGGTTCGGGGCGATCGGCCTGATCCTCGCCACCTACGGCACGCTGATGCTCAACTTCTGCGACTTCTCCCGGTTCGCCCCCGACTACCGCACCGTCAAGCGCGGCAACTTCTGGGGCCTGCCCGTCAACTCCACCGCGTTCGTGGTGCTTTCGGTCGTCGTCACGGCCGGCAGCATGGAGGTGTACGGCGAGGCCATCACCGACCCCGCCCTGCTCGTCGCCAAGGTCGACAACACCCTGGTGCTCTTCCTCGGCGCCCTGACCTTCGCCATCGCCACCATGGGCGTGAACATCGTCGCCAACTTCGTCTCCCCCGCGTACGACCTGGCGAATGTCTGGCCGCAGAAGATCACCTTCAAGGTGGGCGGCTTCATCTCCACCGTCGCGGCGCTGCTCGTCACGCCGTGGAACCTCTACTCCAACCCGACCGTCGTGAACTACTTCCTTGGCGGTCTCGGCGCCTTCCTCGGACCGCTGTTCGGCGTGATCATGGTCGACTACTTCTGGGTCAAGCGCGGCAGGATCGACGTGGACCAGCTCTTCAACGCCGGCCCCGACTCGCCGTATCACTACCGCAAGGGCGTCAACCCCAAGGCCCTGTGGGCGTTCGTGCCGAGTGCGGCGATCGCCGCGGTGCTCGCCCTGGCTCCGGCCTTCGACGCGGCGGCTCCGTACTCGTGGTTCATCGGTGTGGCGATCTCGGCGGTCCTGTACGCGGCGATCTGCCGCACCGAGCGCGCCGCCGCCCCGGTGCTCCCGGCCCAGCGGGCCGCGCAGCCGGAGGCCTGAGCGCATGCACCTGCTCGTCACGAACTGCAACACCACAACGGCCATGACCGAGGACATCGCGGCCGGCGCCCGCGCGGCCGCGAGCCCGGGGACGACCGTCACCGGGCTCACGCCCGACTGGGGCCCGGAGTCGGCCGAGGGGTGGCTGGACAGCTATCTGTCGGCGGCCGCGGTGCTCGACACGCTGCGGCGGTACGAGGGCGAGTGCGACGCCGTCGTGATGGCGGGGTTCGGCGAGCACGGCCGTGAGGGCGCACGGGAGCTGCTCGGCGTACCCGTCGTCGACATCACCGAGGCGGCCGCACATCTGGCCTGCCTCATCGGACGGCGCTACGCGGTGATCACCACCCTCGACCGGACCCGCGGCCAGATCGAGGACAGCCTCCATGCGGCCGGGGTGCTCGCCAACTGTGCGGCGGTGATCGGTACCGGGCTCGGCGTCCTCGAACTGGGCGACCCGGACCGGACGTCGGAGGCCTTCGTACAGTCCGCGGAGCGCGCGAAAGAGGCGGGCGCCGAAGTCCTGGTGCTCGGCTGCGCCGGGATGACCGGGCTGCAGCAGGCCGTCCGCGACAAGCTCGGACTGCCGGTCGTGGACGGTGTGGCGGCCGCGGTGAAACTCGCCGAGTCGCTCGTCTCGCTCGGCCTCACCACCAGCAAGGCGGGCGGCTACGCGGATCCGCTGCCGAAGCAGCGCCGGTGGGGGCCGTCCGAACGATGAGCAGCCCTGCGCACGGCGCGGTGGCCCCGTCGGGGGCCGCCGCGCCGCGGCACGCCTCCCAACTCCCCGGCGCATACCTCTTGTCCGCGGCCGCCCCCTCCTGAATTACTGATCCCGGCAGCTCAACCGAATGATCGGTCGCCCGATACGGGCGTGAGTGGACGGTACGGGACAGGAGTACGGCGGATGACGGACATGCTCGACGCGGGTGAGCGGCTCGACGCGAAGGAGCTCCGGCTGCTCCAACTGACGCGGCTGCGGGACACGTTGGAGCATGCGTACCGCAATGTGCCGCACTACCGGGCCGCTTTCGACAAGGCCGGAGTGCACCCCGGGGACTGCCGTTCGCTCGCGGACCTCGCCCGTTTCCCGTTCACCACCAAGGCCGATCTGCGGGAGAACTACCCCTTCGGGATGTTCGCCGTCGAGCGCTCCGAGATCCGGCGCATCCACGCGTCCAGCGGGACGACGGGGCGGCCGACCGTAGTCGGGTACACCGAGGGCGATCTGGACGTATGGGCCGATGTGGTCGCCCGGTCGATGCGCGCGGCGGGCGGGCGGCCGGGACAGATCGTGCATGTGGCGTACGGATACGGCCTGTTCACGGGTGGCCTCGGCGCGCATTACGGGGCCGAGCGGCTCGGCTGCACGGTCGTGCCCGCGTCGGGCGGGATGACCGCACGTCAGGTCCAGCTGATCCAGGACTTCCGTCCCGAGATCATCATGGTGACTCCCTCGTACATGCTGACGCTGCTCGACGAGTTCGAGCGCCAGGGCATCGACCCGCGCACCACCTCCCTGCGGACCGGCATCTTCGGCGCCGAACCGTGGACCGAGCAGATGCGCACGGAGATCGAGGAGCGGTTCGCGATCGACGCCGTCGACATATACGGGCTCTCGGAGGTGATGGGCCCGGGTGTGGCTCAGGAGTGCGTGGAGACCAAGGACGGGCTGCACATCTGGGAGGACCACTTCTACCCGGAGGTCGTGGACCCCCTCACCGGCGAGCCGCTCCCGGACGGCGAGCCGGGCGAGCTGGTGTTCACCTCGCTCACCAAGCAGGCGATGCCCGTGATCCGTTACCGGACAAGGGACTTGACACGGCTGCTGCCGGGGTCGGCCCGGCCGGCGTTCCGCCGCATGGAGAAGATCACGGGCCGCAGTGACGACATGGTGATCCTGCGCGGGGTGAATCTCTTCCCGACCCAGATCGAGGAGATCGTGCTGCGCACGCCCGGGCTCGCCCCGCACTTCCAGCTGCGGCTCACCCGCGAGGGCCGCCTCGACGCACTCACCGTACGGGCGGAGGCACGCGCCGATGCCACCGCCGAGGAACGGGCAGCGGCGGCGGGCGCCCTCGCGCGGGCGGTGAAGGACGGCGTGGGCGTCTCGGTCGGGGTCGAGATCGTGGATCCGGAGACGCTGGAGCGATCGGTGGGCAAGATCAAGCGGATCGTGGACGAGCGGCCTCGTACGAGCGCGCCCGGACAGCGATGAAGACCGAACAGCGATGAAGCCCTGGCGGCCATGAATGCGGGGCGGCCCTACGGTCTGTCCGTGCAGCGGGTTCGCAGCCGTTTGCCGAGATCGATGTGCGCTACCGCGTGGAGCGGCCGTCGTAGGCGCCGCAAGGCTTCGGGTTCGCCCACACCGCCCCGGAAGCCGGATGCTCACACCGGCACCGTGTGGCGCGGGTCCCCCGATGCCATCTCTCGGGCCACCTCACGCGCGGTCCTGGCGAAGGCCTCTACCGGACCGTTCGCCTGGCCGGTGCGCCAGACCAGGCCGTAGTGGACCGGTTCGGCATCGGTGAAGGGGACATAGGCGACACCGGGGCGCGCGTAGTACGTGGCCGTGTGCGCGGGGGCGAGCAGGGCGCCCTTGCCGCCCGCGATGAGCATCAGGGCCTCCTGCATATTGGTCACGCCGGGGCCCTGGGCAATCGTGCGGCCGGCGGGCGTGCGCGTGGGCACGTGGTGCTCGAGCCAGTAGTCCGGCAGCTCGCCTTCGAACTGGAGCAGCGGCACGTCGGCCAGATCCTCCAGGGACACCGCGTCCCGCGACGACAGCGGGTGGGCCGAGCCGACCACGAGCACGCGCTCCTCCGCGAGCAGCACGGGGCCGCCGCCCAGATCCCCCTCCTGTACGGGGAGTTCCTGCAGCTGGACGTCGAAGTCCCCGTTGCGCAGCTGCCCGTACGGATCGGTCAGCGGCACCTCACAGATCTCCACGGCGAGCCCGGGGTGGCTGATCCGCAGCGCCTCCGTGGCCTTCAGGACGATCTCACCGGTGAGCGGGTTGGCGAAGCCGACGTGCAGCACCGTGTCGATCCCGCGCGCGGTGGCGGCGGCCCGGGCCAGGGCGTCCTCGATGCCCTGATGGAGTGGCGCGAGGTCCTCGCGGAGCTGACGGCCCAGTGCGGTCAGGGCGACCCGACGGCTGGTGCGGATGAACAGCGGGGCACCGACCCGGCGTTCGAGCCGCTGCACCAGCTGGCTCACGCGGGCGCGGGAGAGCCGCAGCTTGTCCGCGGTGCGGCCGAAGTGCAGCTCCTCGGCGAGCAGGAGGAAGCACTCCAGTTCGTCGCGTTCCATCGCACTCCCCAGGTCGAGCGGATCGGTAAGCCTGGTTGAACGAACGTTGCGATCATCGCCGTTGTTCCGCCCGGTCGCTCTGGCCGAAGGTGAAGAAGCCGCCAGGAGGCGGCCCCACTCCCTTCCCCTCAGAGGAACCGCCATGAGTTCGCCACGTACAAATCCTGATAAATCAGCAGAAGCCTTGAGTGGCCGGGACTGGGGGGTGCTGCTCGTCCTGTGCGGCGCGATCTTCCTGGAGGGCATCGATGTGGCCATGCTCAATGTGGCCCTGCCGTCCATCCGTGCCGATCTCGGCCTGTCCACCGGTTCCCTGCAGTGGGTGATGAGCGCCTACGTCCTGGGCTACGGCGGTTTCATGCTGCTCGGCGGCCGCGCGGCCGACCTGTTCGGGCGCCGGCAGATGTTCGTCTTCTGGCTCTCGGTGTTCCTGCTCTTCTCCGGGCTCGGCGGACTGGCCACCGAGGGCTGGACGCTGATCGTGGCCCGGTTCGTCACCGGAGTCGCGGCGGCGTTCATGACTCCGGCGGGCCTGTCGATCATCACCACGAGCTTCGCCGAGGGCCCGCAGCGCAACAAGGCGCTGCTCGTCTACTCCGGCACGGGGGCCGGCGGCTTCTCCATCGGCCTGGTCGTCGGCGGCCTGCTCACCTCGGCGGGGTGGCGCTGGGTCTTCTTCGCCCCGGTGGTGCTCTCCGCGCTGATCCTGGTAGCCGCGCTCGCCCTCGTTCCCAGGACGCCGCGCCCCGAACGCACCGGCCGGAGCGTGGACTTGGCGGGCGGCCTCACCGTCACCGCGGCGATCGTGCTGATCGTCCTGGGCGTGGAGCGCGCCTCCCACACAGGACTCGCCGCGACCCTGCTCACCTTGGGAGCCGGTCTCGCCTCACTGCTCGCGTTCGTCGTCATCGAAGCGCGGTCGGCCAACCCCTTGGTACGTCTGGGCATCTTCCGCAGCGGCGCCCTGGTCCGCGCGAATCTCGCCGGGCTCCTCTTCGCCGCGGGCTTCTTCGGCTTCCAGTTCCTGGTCGTCCTCTACCTCCAGGAACTCCGCGGCTGGTCCACGCTCGAGACCAGCTTCGCGATGATCGTCATCGGGATCGACGCGATCCTCTCGCCGCTGCTCGTGCCCCGCCTGGTGGCCCGTTTCGGCAGTGCACGCCTCATCCTCGGCGGCCTGGTCGCCGCCTCGCTCTCGTACGCCCTGTTCCTGCCGGTCGGCGCCGACTGGACGTACCTGGCGATGCTGCCCGGTCTGCTGCTGCTCGGCATCGCGTTCGCCCTCGCCTACGGCCCGTTGACGATCGTGGCCACCGAGGGCGTCAAGGAGGAGGAGCAGGGCCTGGCCGGCGGACTTCTCTACACGTCGTTCCAGTTCGGGGCGGCGCTCGGGCTCTCGGCGGCCACGGCCGTGAACGTCGCGGCCACCACGTCGAGCGCCCCGTCCGCACTCCTCGACGGCTACCGGTCCGCGCTGTGGGTGCCGCTGGCCGCGGCCCTGCTCGCCGCGCTCATCAGCGCTTTCGGGGTACGGACCCGGTCCGCCGGCACCGTGACCGCCGCAGGCGGACCGGCCGTCGACACCGCTGCCCCGGCCGGACTCCCCACCGCCCGCTGACCTTTCCGCGAAGGGACCAACTGTCATGCCCACCAACCGAGTCGACGCCTTCAGCGACCTCCAGGACACGTTCTTCAGCTACATCCGCGACATCAAGTACGCCACGATGATCACTGTCGACCGCGAGAACCGCCCCCGAGCCCGGGTGCTGCTCCCCGTGTGGGAGGTCGTCGACGGCCGCCCGGTTGGCTGGCTCGCGGCGTACAAGACCCCCGTGAAGACAGCCCACCTGGCCCACAGCCCGCACACCACGTACTCCTACTGGAACCCGCGCCAGAACACGGTCCATGTCGACGCCCTCTCCACCTGGGCCGACGACCGGGCCACCAAGCGCCACGCCTGGGACCTCTATCTCAAGGGCGGGCCGCCTGGGGTGGGTTACGACCCGGTGCACTACTGGCGGGGCGGACCCGAGGACCCCGAGTACCACGTGATCCGCATCGACCCCTGGCGGATCCAGCTCGTACGGGGGTCGGATCTGCGGAGCACGATGTGGCAGTCCGACAGCGCCCTGGTGCCGGGCGCATAGACCGGGGCCGGGCCGGGGCTCCGCAACGAACCCCGGCCCGGCGCGCCGTGTCCACCGCGCTGCGTGCACCGCGCTGTGTGCACCGCGC
>NZ_JBEPEW010000035.1:0-64350 GCF_040300965.1 Streptomyces mesophilus
CCTTGTCCGCCTTCTCCGGCGTAACAAAGCGATAACCGACGTTCCGCACCGTTCCGATCAGCGCCTCGTGCTCGGGCCCGAGCTTCGCCCGCAGCGAGGTCGCCGCCCGGCTCCTCGCCGACCTGCGTACGGAGATCGCGCGCGCCGACAGCAAGGCCTCGGTCCTCGTGGGCGCCCTCGGCATGACCGCCGGTGTCGTCAGCGGCCTGCTCGCCGGGCGCGGCTGGCGGCCGGGCGCCCTCTCCACACTGGGGGCGACCGCCTGGTGGGCCGGCGCCTGCGCGCTTGCGGCCGCACTGCTCGCGCTGCTCATGGCGGTGATGCCCCGCTACCGCAGCCGCGACTGGACGCCGGGCCGGCCGCTCTCGTACTTCGGCGACATCCAACAAGCCGCGCAGCAGGGCCTGTTGGCCGAGGCGCTTGCCGCGACCGAACGCGCGCCGACCACCGCTCTGCTCGCCGCCCTGGCGGACACCAGCCGGATCGCCGCCCGCAAGCACCAGTGGATACGCGGCGGCCTGCTCGCCTACTGCGCGGGCGCCGTGCTGCTGCCCGCCTCCTTGTTGATCGGCTGACGTCCGCACCGTTGACCGTCCGACGTTCCCACCCTTGACCGCCCGACATCCGCACCGTTGACCGTCCGACGTTCCCACCCTTGACCGCCCGAGGTCCCCGCCCCACCCCGCCTCCGCGAAGGATCGCCATGTCCCAGCCTCCAGTGGAACCTCCCTACCCGGGCGCCCAGCCCGAACCCGCGCCGGCATATCCCCAACCGCCTTACCCCGACACCCAGTCCGGTCCCGCCCCGGCCTACCCCGAACCGCCCTACCCGCACGCACCGGGCACACCGCCTCCCGCATACCCCGAACCACCCCACCCCGGAGCCCACACCGTCCCCCCTCAGCCCGGCCCCGCGGCGCCTGCTCCACCCCAGTACCCGGGAACCCAGCCACCGCCCTACCCGCAAGCGGGCCCACCGTCCGGCCCACCGCCGTATCCCCAGCAAGCCGACCCCATACCGCCGCCTCCACCCGCTGCGGAGCCCAGGCCGGCCGCCGCACCCGACGACCTGGACTACCAGCACCAACCCGGCAACCGGGTCCACTACAAGGCCTACCAGCGCGGCACCGACGCCACGTCGGTCGGCCAACTGGCGCTCCACGTCCCGGGGTTCCTGATGAGCCTCATCGTGGTGGTGATGGTCTCCGCGATCCTGGACGCGCTCCTCGGTCTGCCGTACTGGATCCCGACGCTTGCCTGGCTCGCCTCCGGCGCGCTGGTCTTCCACCGCCCCACCGAGGACCGCTTCGCCCGCCATCTCCTCAAGCTCAAGCGACCTCTCCCCCAGGAACGCGCACGTCTGGAACCGGTATGGCGCGAGGTGACGGTCCGGGCAGGCGTCGACGGCCGCCGCTACGAGCTGTGGATCGAGGAGAGCCAGGACCTCAACGCGTACGCCGCGGCAGGCCATATCGTCGGCGTCACCCGGTTCGCCCTGGAGAACCTGCCGAGCGCCCAGCTCGCCGCCGTACTGGCCCATGAACTCGGCCACCACACCGGCGGCCACGCCTGGTCCTCGCTGCTCGGCTACTGGTACTCGGGGCCCGGACGCATCGCCTGGCGCGTCGTCCGCACCGTGATCGTCTTCAGCATCGCGGTGGCGAGCTACTTCTCCTGCCTGGCCACCGCGGTCCTGATCGGCCTGGTCGCCCTGTTCACGTTCATGACCATCACGGTCCTCTACGGGCTTCCGCTGGTGCTGCTGCTCATCCCGTACCTGACCGCCGCCGTCGGCCGGCGATCCGAGCTGCGCGCGGACGACTACGCCGCGGCGCACGGCTTCGGCCCTGAGCTGGCCACGGTGCTGCACACCATGCACGGCATGGAACAGCAGGCCCGCCACCAGGCCGCGCTCGCCGCCGGCAAACCGGTCGCCGAGCCAGGCGCCCTGGCCCGGCTGCTCTCCACCCACCCGGACCTGCGGACCCGGATCGTACGGCTCCAGGGCCAGGCGCAGGCGCGGCGCTGACCGGCGGACACCGGGCAACAACGCCGAAGGGCGCCCACCCCGCCGAAGCGGGATGGGCGCCCTTCAGTTCAGACGTACGCCTTACTGGTTGTACGGACCGTAGTCGTAGTCCTCCAGCGGAACGGCCTGGCCGGAGCCCGTGCCGAACGGCGAGTAGTCGATGTCGTCGTAGCCGACGGCCGAGTACATCGCGGCCTTGGCCTCTTCGGTCGGCTCGACCCGGATGTTGCGGTAGCGGGACAGACCCGTACCGGCCGGGATGAGCTTACCGATGATGACGTTCTCCTTGAGGCCGATGAGGCTGTCGGACTTGGCGTTGATCGCCGCATCCGTCAGGACTCGGGTCGTCTCCTGGAAGGAGGCGGCCGACAGCCAGGACTCCGTCGCCAGCGAGGCCTTGGTGATACCCATCAGCTGCGGACGGCCGGAGGCGGGGTGACCGCCCTCGGTGACCACACGACGGTTCTCGGTCTCGAACTTCGAGCGCTCGACGAGCTCGCCCGGCAGCAGCTCCGCGTCGCCGGACTCGATGATCGTCACGCGGCGCAGCATCTGCCGGATGATGATCTCGATGTGCTTGTCGTGGATCGACACACCCTGCGAGTTGTAGACCTTCTGGACTTCGCCGACCAGGTGCACCTGCACCGCACGCTGGCCGAGGATGCGCAGCACGTCGTGCGGGTTGGTGGCACCCACGGTCAGCTTCTGGCCGACCTCGACGTGGTCGCCCTCGCCCACGAGCAGACGGGCACGCTTCGAGATCGGGAACGCCGTCTCGTCGCTGCCGTCGTCCGGGGTGACGACGAGCTTCTTGGTCTTCTCGGTCTCCTCGATGCGGACACGGCCCGCGGCCTCGGAGATCGGGGCGACACCCTTCGGCGTACGAGCCTCGAAGAGCTCGACGACACGGGGCAGACCCTGGGTGATGTCGTCACCGGCCACACCACCGGTGTGGAAGGTACGCATCGTCAGCTGGGTACCGGGCTCACCGATGGACTGGGCGGCGATGATGCCGACCGCCTCACCGATGTCGACCAGCTTGCCGGTGGCGAGCGAACGGCCGTAGCAGAAGGCACAGGTGCCGACCGCCGACTCACAGGTCAGGACCGAGCGGGTCTTGACCTCCTCGACGCCGTTGGCGACCAGGGCGTCGATGAGCACGTCACCCAGGTCGACGTTGGCCGGCGCGATGACCTTGCCGTCGATGACGACGTCCTCGGCGAGCATGCGGGCGTAGACAGAGGTCTCGACGTCCTCGGCCTTGCGCAGCACGCCTGCGGCGTCCTTCTCGGCGATCCGCAGCTTCAGACCGCGGTCGGTGCCACAGTCCTCCTCGCGGATGATCACGTCCTGCGAGACGTCCACCAGACGACGGGTCAGGTAACCCGAGTCGGCGGTACGCAGGGCGGTGTCCGCCAGACCCTTACGGGCACCGTGCGTGGAGATGAAGTACTCCAGCACGGAGAGACCCTCACGGAACGACGCCTTGATGGGCCGCGGGATGGTCTCGTTCTTGGCGTTGGACACCAGACCACGCATACCGGCGATCTGACGCATCTGCATCATGTTTCCTCGGGCACCCGAGTCAACCATCATGAAGATGGGGTTCGTCTTGGGGAAGTTCTCATTCATCGCCTCGGCAACCTCGTTGGTCGCCTTGGTCCAGATGGTGATGAGCTCCTGCGTGCGCTCCTGCTTGGTGATCAGACCGCGCTCGTACTGCTTCTGGACCTTCTCGTCCTGCGCCTCGTAACCCGCGACGATGGCCTTCTTGGCCTCGGGAACGACGATGTCCGAGATGGCCACGGTGACGCCGGAGCGGGTGCCCCAGTAGAAACCGGCCGACTTCAGGTTGTCGAGCGTCGCCGCCACGATGACCTTGGGGTAGCGCTCCGCGAGGTCGTTGACGATCTCACCGAGCTGCTTCTTGCCCACCGAGTAGTCGACGAACGGGTAGTCCTCGGGCAGCAGCTCGTTGAAGAGCGCACGGCCCAGGGTCGTCCGCAGCCGGAAGGTGTCACCGGCCTGGTACTCCGGCTCGCCTTCCTCGGCGACCGGCGGCACCCAGCCACGCGGCGGGATGGTGCCCACCGGGAAGCGGATGTCGATGGACGACTGCAGCGCGAGCTCGCCGGCGTCGAACGCCATGATCGCCTCGGCGACGGAGCCGAACGCACGGCCCTCGCCCTTGGTGTCACGGAGATCGCCGTCGGTGGTGAGGAAGAACAGACCCAGGACCATGTCCTGCGTCGGCATCGTCACCGGACGGCCGTCGGCGGGCTTGAGGATGTTGTTCGAGGAGAGCATCAGGATGCGCGCCTCGGCCTGCGCCTCCGCGGAGAGCGGCAGGTGCACGGCCATCTGGTCACCGTCGAAGTCCGCGTTGAACGCGGTGCAGACGAGCGGGTGGATCTGGATGGCCTTGCCCTCGACCAGCTGCGGCTCGAAGGCCTGGATGCCGAGTCGGTGCAGGGTGGGAGCACGGTTCAGGAGAACCGGGTGCTCGGCGATGACCTCTTCGAGGACGTCGTACACGACCGTGCGGCCGCGCTCCACCATGCGCTTGGCGCTCTTGATGTTCTGCGCGTGGTTCAGGTCGACCAGGCGCTTCATCACGAACGGCTTGAAGAGCTCCAGGGCCATGGCCTTGGGCAGACCGCACTGGTGCAGCTTCAGCTGCGGACCGACGACGATCACGGAACGCGCGGAGTAGTCCACACGCTTACCGAGAAGGTTCTGACGGAATCGACCCTGCTTGCCCTTGAGCATGTCGCTCAGGGACTTCAGCGGGCGGTTACCGGGACCGGTGACCGGGCGACCACGACGACCGTTGTCGAAGAGGGCGTCAACAGCCTCCTGAAGCATGCGCTTCTCGTTGTTGACGATGATCTCCGGAGCGCCCAGGTCGAGCAGACGCTTCAGACGGTTGTTGCGGTTGATCACACGGCGGTACAGGTCGTTCAGGTCGGAGGTCGCGAAGCGGCCACCGTCCAGCTGCACCATCGGACGCAGGTCCGGCGGGATGACCGGGACGCAGTCCAGGACCATGCCCTTGGGGCTGTTGTTCGTGGTGAGGAACGCGGAGACGACCTTGAGGCGCTTGAGCGCACGGGTCTTCTTCTGGCCCTTGCCGGTACGGATGATCTCGCGGAGGCGCTCGGCCTCCTCGTCGAGGTCGAAGGTCTCGAGACGCTTCTGCAGCGCCGCGGCACCCATCGAACCGTCGAAGTACGTGCCGAAGCGGTCACGCAGCTCGCGGTAGAGCAGCTCGTCGCCCTCGAGGTCCTGGACCTTGAGGTTCTTGAAGCGGTTCCACACCTCGTCGAGACGGTCGATCTCGCGCTGCGCACGGTCACGCAGCTGCTTCATCTCGCGCTCGGCACCCTCGCGCACCTTGCGGCGCACGTCGGCCTTGGCACCCTCGGCCTCGAGCTCGGCCAGGTCGGTCTCGAGCTTCTTGGCACGCGCCTCGAGGTCCGAGTCACGACGCTGCTCGATCTGCTGACGCTCGACGGAGACGTGCGCCTCCAGGGACGGCAGGTCGCGGGTACGACGCTCCTCGTCCACGAACGTGATCATGTACGCGGCGAAGTAGATGACCTTCTCGAGGTCCTTCGGCGCGAGGTCGAGCAGGTAGCCAAGGCGCGAGGGAACGCCCTTGAAGTACCAGATGTGAGTGACGGGAGCGGCAAGCTCGATGTGGCCCATCCGCTCACGACGCACCTTGGCGCGAGTGACCTCGACGCCACAGCGCTCACAGATGATGCCCTTGAAGCGGACACGCTTGTACTTGCCGCAGTAGCACTCCCAGTCCCGGGTCGGACCGAAGATCTTCTCGCAGAAGAGCCCGTCCTTTTCCGGCTTGAGCGTGCGGTAGTTGATGGTCTCGGGCTTCTTGACCTCGCCGTGGCTCCACTGACGGATGTCGTCAGCGGTGGCCAGGCCGATCCGGAGCTCGTCGAAGAAGTTGACGTCGAGCACTATGCGTCAATCCCTCTCAGGGTTGTGTCTCAATCAATGGTCTGTACGGGGTCCGGGGTTCCGCCACCCGGCCGGCAGCCGGGTGGCGGGTGGCCCGTCAGACCTCTTCGACGCTGCTCGGCTCGCGCCGGGACAGGTCGATACCGAGCTCTTCCGCAGCGCGGAAGACGTCCTCGTCGGTGTCGCGCATCTCGATGGACATGCCGTCCGAGGACAGCACCTCCACGTTGAGGCAGAGCGACTGCATTTCCTTGATGAGCACCTTGAAGGACTCGGGAATGCCCGGCTCGGGGATGTTCTCGCCCTTGACGATGGCCTCGTAGACCTTCACGCGGCCGGTGACGTCGTCGGACTTGATCGTGAGCAGCTCCTGGAGGGCGTACGCGGCGCCATAAGCCTCAAGCGCCCACACCTCCATCTCACCGAAGCGCTGGCCACCGAACTGCGCCTTACCACCCAGCGGCTGCTGGGTGATCATCGAGTACGGTCCGGTCGAACGCGCGTGGAGCTTGTCGTCGACCAGGTGGTGCAGCTTCAGGATGTACATGTAGCCGACCGAGATCGGGTCCGGGAAAGGCTCTCCCGAGCGACCGTCGAACAGCTGGGCCTTGCCGGACGGCTTCACCATGCGCACGCCGTCGCGGTTCGGGATGGTGTGCTCGAAGAGACCGGAGATCTCGTCCTCGCGGGCACCGTCGAACACCGGGGTCGCGACGTTGGAGCCGGCGATGACCTCGTCGGCGCCGATCGCCTTGAGGCGCTCCATCCACTCCTCGGAACCCTCGACCTTCCAGCCGCGGCTGGCGAGCCAGCCGAGGTGGATCTCGAGGACCTGGCCCGGGTTCATTCGGGACGGGACACCGAGCGGGTTGAGGATGATGTCGACCGGCGTACCGTCCTCGAGGAACGGCATGTCCTCGACGGGCAGGATCTTCGAGATGACGCCCTTGTTGCCGTGACGGCCGGCGAGCTTGTCACCATCGGTGATCTTGCGCTTCTGCGCCACGTAGACACGAACCAGCTGGTTCACGCCCGGCGGCAGCTCGTCGCCCTCTTCACGGTCGAAGACGCGGACGCCGATGACCTTGCCGATCTCGCCGTGCGGCACCTTCAGCGAGGTGTCACGGACCTCACGGGCCTTCTCGCCGAAGATCGCGCGAAGCAGACGCTCTTCCGGCGTCAGCTCGGTCTCACCCTTGGGCGTGACCTTGCCGACGAGGATGTCGCCGGCGACGACCTCGGCACCGATCCGGATGATGCCGCGCTCGTCGAGGTCCGAGAGGACCTCCTCGGAGACGTTCGGGATGTCCCGGGTGATCTCCTCCGGGCCGAGCTTGGTGTCACGGGCGTCGACCTCGTGCTCCTCGATGTGGATCGAGGAGAGGACGTCGTCCTGCACGAGGCGCTGCGACAGGATGATCGCGTCCTCGTAGTTGTGACCCTCCCACGGCATGAACGCCACGAGCAGGTTCTTGCCGAGCGCCATCTCGCCCTCGTCGGTCGAGGGACCGTCGGCGAGGACCTGGCCCTCGATGACGCGAGCGCCCTCGTCGACGACGACCTTCTGGTTGAAGGACGTGCCCTGGTTCGAGCGGGAGAACTTGGCGATCCGGTACGTGGTGTACGTGCCGTCGTCGTTGGCCACCGTCACGTAGTCGGCGGAGACCTCCTGGACGACACCGTCCTTCTCGGCCTTGATGACGTCACCGGCGTCGACCGCACAGCGGTACTCCATGCCAGTGCCGACCAGCGGCGCCTCCGCCTTAATCAGCGGGACGGCCTGGCGCATCATGTTGGAGCCCATGAGCGCGCGGTTGGCGTCGTCGTGCTCGAGGAACGGGATCATCGCGGTCGCGACCGACACCATCTGGCGCGGCGAGACGTCCATGTAGTCGACGTCGTCGCCCGGGATGTAGTCGATCTCGCCGCCACGACGGCGGACCAGGACGCGGGACTCGGCGAAGTGGAAGTCGTCCGTCAGCGGCGCATTGGCCTGCGCGATGACGAATCGGTCCTCCTCGTCGGCCGTGAGGTAGTCGACGTCGTCGGTGACGATGCCGTCGACAACCTTGCGGTACGGCGTCTCGATGAAACCGAACGGGTTGATGCGGCCGTACGAAGCGAGCGAGCCGATCAGACCGATGTTCGGGCCTTCGGGCGTCTCGATCGGGCACATGCGGCCGTAGTGCGAGGGGTGTACGTCACGGACCTCGAAGCCGGCCCGCTCACGGGACAGACCACCGGGGCCGAGGGCGTTCAGACGACGCTTGTGCGTCAGCCCCGACAGCGGGTTCGTCTGGTCCATGAACTGGGACAGCTGCGACGTACCGAAGAACTCCTTGATCGACGCCACCACGGGGCGGATGTTGATCAGGGTCTGCGGCGTGATCGCCTCGACGTCCTGGGTCGTCATGCGCTCACGCACGACGCGCTCCATACGAGCCAGACCCGTGCGGACCTGGTTCTGGATGAGCTCGCCGACGTTACGGATACGACGGTTGCCGAAGTGGTCGATGTCGTCGGTCTCGACGACGATCTCGCGGCCCGAGGCACCGACGGTCTCGGTCTCACCGGCGTGCAGCTTCACCAGGTACTTGATGGTGGCGATGACATCGTCGGTGGTGAGCACACCGGCGTCGAGCGGCTCTTCGGCGCCGAGCTTCTTGTTCACCTTGTAGCGGCCGACCTTCGCGAGGTCGTAGCGCTTCGGGTTGAAGTAGAGGTTCTCGAGCAGCGTCTGCGCAGCCTCACGCGTGGGCGGCTCGCCCGGACGCAGCTTGCGGTAGATGTCGAGCAGCGCGTCGTCCTGGCCCTGGGTGTGGTCCTTCTCCAGGGTGGCGCGCATCGACTCGTACTCGCCGAACTCCTCGAGGATCTGCTCGGTCGTCCAACCGAGAGCCTTCAGGAGAACGGTGACGGACTGCTTGCGCTTGCGGTCGATACGGACACCGACCATGTCGCGCTTGTCGATCTCCATCTCGAGCCAGGCACCCCGGGACGGGATGATCTTGGCCGAGAAGATGTCCTTGTCGGACGTCTTGTCGATGGAGGAGTCGAAGTAGACACCCGGCGAGCGGACCAGCTGCGAGACCACGACACGCTCGGTGCCGTTGATCACGAAGGTGCCCTTGCTCGTCATGAGCGGGAAGTCGCCCATGAAGACCGTCTGGGACTTGATCTCGCCGGTCTCGTTGTTGGTGAACTCGGCGGTGACGAAGAGCGGGGCCGCGTACGTGAAGTCGCGCTCCTTGCACTCGTCGATCGAGTTCTTCGGAGGCTCGAAGCGGTGGTCGCGGAAGGTCAGCGACATCGACCCGGAGAAGTCCTCGATCGGAGAGATCTCCTCGAAGATCTCCTCCAGACCGGACTTGGTGGGGACGTCCTGACCTGATTCCAGAGCGGCCTCGACCCGACTCTGCCAAGCGGTGTTGCCGAGCAGCCAGTCAAAGCTCTCGGTCTGCAGCGCGAGCAGGTTCGGAACCTCGAGGGGCTCCTTGATCTTTGCAAAGGAGATGCGCAGCGGGGCGGTGCTGGCGCCGTTGTTCGTAATCGCGGTCGAGGCAGTGCGCGAGGCGGCCAAGAGGGGGTCCTTCCGAGGGCTCGGACTCACTACGCGCGTACCGGTCCCAGGCTGAACGCGCCGACAGAAAACCCCAGGTCAGGGAAGGTCGGCCGACGAAGCTCAAGCATGGGCATGCCCCTGGTGACGGGCAGGAGGCAGCTAACAGGCAGCGCAAAGGGTCAGTGTAGCCACTAGGCCCACTGATGTCCAGTGCGGGTTTTCGACCGACCCACGAACACCTCGAATGCTGCTGTTGTGGCGCCCCCGGCAGACCCCTCGCCGGTGGACGCATATCCACACTGCCCAGTTCGTCTTCGATCCATGCCTCGGATCCGGATCGATGTGACGACGCGTCCTGAGAATTGCGCGCTGCGTGCGGTTCGTCAAGGCCCCCTGTCCCGTGGAGATCGTCACCGGGAGCCTTGGGGGGCCTGGGAGAGCACAACGAAGATCACCATACTCGGCCGCACCGCCAGCGCAAGGCAGCCGTCCCAGGAACGCCGAAGGGCGACCACCCATATGGGTGATCGCCCTTCAGTGTCTGCGCGTTACAGCCCTGGGGCCGTACTACGCGAAAGAGTCAGACGACTCGTGAAGTCACTTGACCTCGACGGAGGCGCCGGCAGCCTTGAGGGACTCGGCAGCCTTGTCAGCGGCCTCCTTGGCGACCTTCTCGAGGACCGGCTTCGGGGTGCCGTCGACGAGGTCCTTGGCCTCCTTGAGACCCAGCGAGGTCAGCTCACGCACGACCTTGATGACCTGGATCTTCTTGTCGCCGGCGCCGGTGAGGATGACGTCGAACTCGTCCTGCTCGGCCTCGGCCTCAGCAGCGGCGGCCGGGCCCGCGGGGCCGGCAACGGCGACGGCCGCGGCGGCGGTGACGTCGAACTTCTCCTCGAAGGCCTTCACGAACTCGGAGAGCTCGATGAGGGTCATCTCTTCGAACTGCGCGAGCAGGTCGTCCTGGGACAGCTTCGCCATGATGGCGTCCTTCCACTAATTCGGCTGGTGCCGGAGTGTTTATGAGTGGCGGGCGTACTTTCGGGCCCGCTGTGACCGCCGCCCTAGTGGGCGTCGGTCATGACGCGAGCCGAATTACTCGGCACCGCCCTGCTCGGCCTGCTTGGCACGAAGCGCCTCCGCGGTGCGGACGAACTTCGACGGGAGCGCCTGGAAGACCTGAGCAGCCTGAGTCTGCTTGCCCTTCATGGCACCCGCCAGCTTGGCGAGCAGAACCTCGCGGGACTCGAGGTCCGCAAGCTTCTTGATCTCGTCGGCGGACAGCGCCTTGCCATCAAGGACACCGCCCTTGATGACGAGAGCGGGGTTGTCCTTGGCGAAGTCACGCAGACCCTTCGCCGCCTCGACCGGGTCACCGGTAACGAAGGCAACGGCCGTCGAGCCCTTGAGGTGCTCGTCCAGCGCAGAGAACCCGGCCTCCTGGGCCGCGATCTTGGTCAGCGTGTTCTTCACCACTCGGTACTGAGCGTTCTCGCCGAGAGAACGGCGGAGCTGCTTGAGCTGCGCCACGCTGAGTCCGGTGTACGAGGTGACAACAGCGGCGTTGGAGTTGCGCAGGTCGCGCGTGATCTCCTCGACAGCTGTGACCTTCTCGGTCGTCGCCATGAGCCTCGGCCTCCTTCCGGGGTGATGATCCTCGACTGACCTTCCGATCAGTCGCGTTCGCCGGACCGCCTGAATCAGGCACTTGGAGAAGGGGCTCTGCACAAACGGGCTGTACAAAACGAAACGCCCCGGCGCAGGCGCACGGGGCGTGAACTCAAACCGAACGTAACCATCCGGGAGTGCATTCCACAGTCACCTGCGCGGGTCGTCCGCTATTGCGGATCCTTCGGCCGCCGCACTCCCTGACGGGCGCACAGCAACGACCAGCGGTCTTTGGCTTCCTCGGAAGAGTACGCGAACGGATGCTTGTCGAGCAAATCGGGCTAGCCAGGGGCGACGAACAGGAGCCCCTGGAACCCCGGGATACGTCGCCCCTGGCCGCTCACGCACGCGGCGGATCAGCCTTCGAGACCGCCCTCTGCCCCGAGACCCTCGAGCTCTTCGAGCATCTCCATGATGTCGAAGGTCTGGGACGCCGGCGGGACCTCGACCTCGGCCTTGGCGCCGTAGTCGGAGAACGTCTGCTTGATCTCGACGGTGCCCTGCGGGGACTCCATCCCGACGTTCATCTTGACCGGGTAGCCGTCCTCGTTGACCCAGACCTCGGTGTCGTAGCCCTCGATGCCGGACTTCTCGACGTTCTTCAGAAGCTCGTCGCGGTCCTTGCCCTCCAGGAAGTCGAAGGACTTGTTGGACTCCAGCATCTCCTTGACCGACAGCTTGCCCTTGTAGTGGTCGGCCTTCTGGCCGGCCACCGTCTCGGTGCCGAGGTGCTTGAGGTTCTCGGACTCCAGGAGCAGGGCCATCTGCCGGGCCGGGTCCTGGTTCATGTTGTCCAGGCCGCCGGTCATGGCCTCCTGCAGGGCCTTGTCGCCCTCGCCGGCCTTTTCGGCCATGGCGCCCAGGTCCATCTTCATCCAGCGCTTGCCGTCCATCTCGGCGAGCGCGGCCTTGCCCATGTCCATGTACATCACGCTGTCGCGCATGACCACGCGCATCCGCTCGGGCGCCTCAGGGTCGCCCTGCGTGAGCGCCGAGCCCGAGATCGTCATGTCCACCACGCTCGGGTCCCACCCCATGACGCCGGACATCTTCATGTCTCCGCCGCCTTCGAGCCCGGCCGGCATCGACATGGTCATCTCGACCTTGGCGGACTTCGCCTCGGCCGTCTTCTCGTACGCGGCCGTCAGCGTCTTGATCGCCGTCGTACGCGACTGGAACTTCGGCGCCTTGTCGGCGGCCGCCTTGCCGTCCGTCCCCGAGCCCTGACAGCCGGCCACGGCGACCAGAGCGGCGGCGGATACGGCGGCCAGGCCTATGCGCTTGTGCGTGCTCATCGGTGCAACCCCCCAGTGGTGCTTGTGAGTAGACAGTCAACGTAGCCGAGGCCACCGACACGTAGAAACGCAAAAACCCGGCACCGACAGCTCCGCAGAGCTGCCGATGCCGGGCAATGACCAGCTATTGAGCCAAGGCTCAGACCGCGGCCGGGTCCTCCTCGGTGAGGAGGTTGCGGGTGCGGTTCGGGTCGACCGGAATGCCGGGGCCCATCGTGGTGGCGATGGCGGCCTTCTTGATGTAGCGACCCTTGGCGGCGGACGGCTTCAGACGGAGGATCTCCTCCAGGGCCGCGCCGTAGTTCTCCACCAGCTTGGTCTCGTCGAAGGAGACCTTGCCGATGATGAAGTGCAGGTTCGAGTGCTTGTCGACGCGGAACTCGATCTTGCCGCCCTTGATCTCGTTGACCGCCTTGGCGACGTCGGGCGTCACGGTGCCGGTCTTCGGGTTGGGCATGAGACCACGCGGGCCGAGGACGCGGCCGAGGCGGCCGACCTTGCCCATGAGGTCCGGGGTGGCGACGACCGCGTCGAACTCGTTGAGGCGGTTGCCCGCCGCGATCTCGGCGATCAGCTCGTCGGAGCCGACGATGTCGGCGCCCGCGGCTTCCGCGGCCGCAGCACGGTCACCGGTCGCGAAGACCAGGACCCGGGCGGTCTTGCCGGTGCCGTGCGGGAGGTTCACGGTGCCACGGACCATCTGGTCGGCCTTGCGCGGGTCGACACCCAGGCGGAAGGCGACCTCGACGGTGCCGTCGAACTTGGTCGCGGAGGTCTCCTTGGCGAGACGGACGGCCTCGAGCGGGGCGTAGAGCTTGTCCCGGTCGATCTTGGCGTCCGCAGCGCGGAGAGTCTTGCTGCGCTTCACATCTACTCCTGAGGTTCAGGGTGGGAGTTCGTGGTGCGGACCAGCGCTGGCCCTACCACTACTTCAAAGGTCTTACGGGGGTGAGGTCAGCCCTCGACCGTGATGCCCATGGAACGGGCGGTGCCCGCGATGATCTTGGACGCGGCGTCCAGGTCGTTCGCGTTCAGGTCGGGCATCTTGGTCTCGGCGATCTCGCGGACCTGCGCCTGGGTGATCTTGGCGACCTTGGTCTTGTGCGGCTCGCCGGAGCCCTTCTCGACACCAGCGGCCTTGAGGATCATCTTCGCGGCCGGCGGAGTCTTGGTGATGAAGGTGAAGGAACGGTCTTCGTAGACCGTGATCTCCACCGGGATCACCCAGCCACGCTGCGACTCGGTCGCGGCGTTGTAGGCCTTGCAGAACTCCATGATGTTGACGCCGTGCTGACCCAGCGCGGGGCCGACCGGCGGAGCCGGGTTGGCGGCACCGGCCTGGATCTGGAGCTTGATCAGCCCCGTGACCTTCTTCTTCTTGGGAGGCATTGCTCTCTCCGGGTCCTAGTGAGAGTGAACTGCCCTCATCCGATCATCCGGATGGAGGCATACCGCACAACGATAACGGGTATCCATGCGCGGCTAAAAACCGAGCAGGTCAGACCGGCTTTAGCTGCCCGTCTGACCTGTTCGGAAGCATGTGTCCAGAAGGTGTCAGTTCTTCTGAATCTGGTCGAAGCTCAGCTCGACCGGGGTCTCGCGGCCGAAGATCTCGACGAGGCCCTTGACCTTCTTCGAGTCGGCGTTGATCTCGTTGATGGTCGCCTGCAGCGTCGCGAACGGGCCGTCGGTGACGGTGACCGAGTCGCCGACCTCGAAGTCCAGAACCTGGACCTCGACCTTGCGCTGCGGAGCGGGCTTGCCCTCGGCCTCGGCGGCCTCACGGGCGGCCTTCTCCTCGGCCTCCGGGGCGAGCATCTTGACGATCTCGTCCAGGGTCAGCGGGTACGGGTCGTAGGCGTTGCCCACGAAGCCGGTGACGCCGGGGGTGTTGCGGACGACGCCCCAGGACTCGTTGGTCAGGTCCATGCGCACGAGCACGTAACCAGGCAGCTTGTTCTGCTTGATCGTCTTGCGCTCGCCGTTCTTGATCTGGGCGACCTCTTCCTGCGGCACCTCGGCCTGGAAGATGAAGTCCTCGACGTTGAGCGAGACGGCGCGCTGCTCGAGGTTGGTCTTCACGCGGTTCTCGTAACCGGCGTAGGTGTGGATCACGTACCACTCGCCGGGCAGCGTGCGCAGTTCCTCGCGCAGGGCGGCGATCGGGTCGACCGGCTCGGCGGGCTCCTCGTCGGCGACGTCCTCGGCGGCGGCCTCGTCGGCCTCCGTCTCGGCGACGGCTTCGGCTTCGTCCTCGACGTGCACGGCCGCTTCTTCGGCGGACTCGCCGGCAGCGGCGTCGGCAGCTTCGGCCTGGTCCGGGTCCACGGAGTCCGCCGCCTCGACGATGTCGAGCTGGTCCTCTACGGACTCGATCGACTCGCTGGCGTCGTTCAGGTTCGGGTCAGACACGGTGGCTGCTTCTTCCTGGCTACAAAATGGGGGTGGAACGCGCGAAAGGGACGCCGAAGGTAACGGCGTCCTTGTCGCTGTGGCTTCTAACCGAAGATGTACTTGACGGCTTCGGAGAAGCCATAGTCAATCACGGTCACCAAGCCGATCATGATGACAACGAAGACAATCACCACTGTGGTGTATGTCGTCAGCTGGTTGCGAGTCGGCCAGACAACCTTGCGGAGTTCGGCGACGATCTGGCGGTAGAAGAGGGCGAGGCGGCCCAGGGGACCCTTCTTGCCTCGCTTGCCGCCCTTACGAGCCTTCTTCTTGGACTCGGTCGCCTCGTCCGGGGCATCAGGCGTGTCGATGGAGCCCACGGCGTCCGTCACTCGTTTTCACCTGATTCCGGGTCGTGGCCGTGCCGCGCCCGGGAGAGCCGCACGGCGGTGCTTTGCAGTACGTACATGCGCACACATCCTGGCGATGGAGTGTGTAGCAGGGCCGGAGGGACTTGAACCCCCAACCGCCGGTTTTGGAGACCGGTGCTCTACCAATTGAGCTACGACCCTTTGAGTTCCCCCAACGTACCGCATCCCAACAGTCGCACGTGGTGCGGTAGGTGGGAGCGGCCTGTGAGGGCCAACGAGGGATGAGTGTACGTGGTCCGGGCCGCATCGTCGAACAGATAGCTGTCCGGCACCCATCAGACACCTGTCCAGGGCCGATGTCCGCTCTTCGGAACTCATGTGCTCGGGGCTCCGCGGGTCTGGAACGATGGGGCGCATGAGCGCTGCAACCCCACCCACCGAACGCCGTATCTCCCGCAGGATCGGAGCGATCTCCGAGTCCGCGACCCTCGCCGTCGACGCCAAGGCCAAGGCCCTCAAGGCCGCCGGCCGGCCGGTGATCGGCTTCGGCGCCGGTGAGCCGGACTTCCCGACGCCCGACTACATCGTCGAGGCCGCGATCGAGGCCTGCAAGAACCCGAAGTACCACCGGTACACGCCGGCCGGCGGGCTGCCCGAGCTCAAGGCCGCGATCGCCGCGAAGACGCTGCGCGACTCGGGTTACGAGGTCGAGGCCGCCAACGTGCTGGTCACCAACGGTGGCAAGCAGGCGATCTACGAGGCCTTCGCCACGATCCTGGACCCGGGCGACGAGGTCATCGTGCCGACCCCGTACTGGACGACGTATCCGGAGTCGATCCAGCTCGCGGGTGGTGTCCCGGTGTTCGTGACCGCGGACGAGACGACCGGCTACCGGGTCTCCGTGGAGCAGCTGGAAGCGGCCGTCACCGAGAACACCAAGGTGCTGCTCTTCGTCTCCCCCTCCAACCCGACGGGTGCCGTCTACACCCGGGCGCAGGTCGAGGAGATCGGCCGCTGGGCCGCCGCGAAGGGCCTGTGGGTCCTGACCGACGAGATCTACGAGCACCTGGTGTACGGCGACGCCGAGTTCGCGTCCCTGCCGGTGGTCGTGCCCGAGCTGCGCGACAAGTGCATCATCGTCAACGGTGTGGCCAAGACGTACGCCATGACCGGCTGGCGCGTGGGGTGGGTCATCGGCCCGAAGGACGTGGTCAAGGCCGCGTCCAACCTGCAGTCGCACGCCACCTCCAACGTCTCCAACGTCGCGCAGGTGGCCGCCATCGCCGCCGTCTCCGGTGACCTGTCGGCCGTCGACGAGATGAAGACCGCCTTCGACCGCCGCCGCCAGACCATCGTGCGGATGCTCAACGAGATCGACGGCGTCCTGTGCCCCGAGCCCGAGGGCGCGTTCTACGCGTACCCCTCGGTGAAGGGTCTGCTCGGCAAGGAGATCCGCGGCAAGCGCCCGGAGACCTCCGTCGAGCTCGCCGCGCTGATCCTGGACGAGGTCGAGGTCGCGGTGGTGCCGGGCGAGGCCTTCGGTACGCCGGGTTACCTGCGGCTTTCGTACGCGCTCGGTGACGAGGACCTGGTCGAGGGTGTCTCGCGGATCCAGAAGCTGCTCGCCGAGGCGCGCTGACTTCCGTAAGCACTGACGGGCCCCCGGCTTCGGCCGGGGGCCCGTTTGTTCGTTCGGGCAAGTACTCGTTGGTGGAAAGCGGCTACCGGGACGCCTGGTGCGTACGGCAGGATCTTCAGATGGAGCGTGTACGTGACGTACGGCTGTTGCCGAAGGCCCATCTGCATCTGCACTTCACCGGGTCGATGCGGCCCACGACCCTGCTCGAGCTCGCCGACAAGTACGGGGTGCATCTGCCGGAGGCGCTGACCGGCGGGGAGCCGCCCAAGCTGCGGGCGACCGATGAGCGCGGGTGGTTCCGGTTCCAGCGCCTCTACGACATGGCGCGGTCCTGTCTGCGGGAGCCCGAGGACATTCAGCGCCTGGTCAGGGAGGCTGCCGAGGAGGACATCCGGGACGGAGCCGGGTGGCTGGAGATCCAGGTCGACCCGACCTCGTACGCCCCGCGGCTCGGCGGTCTGATCCCGGCGCTCGAGGTCATCCTCGACGCGGTGGAAGCGGCTTCGCGGGACACCGGGCTCGGGATGCGCGTCCTCGTCGCCGCGAACCGGATGAAGCACCCGCTGGACGCCCGCACCCTGGCCCGGCTCGCGGTGCGGTACGCGGACCGGGGCATCGTCGGGTTCGGGTTGTCGAACGACGAACGCCGGGGCATGGCAAGGGATTTCGACCGTGCCTTCGCGATCGCGCGCGAGGGCGGGCTGCTCGCGGCGCCGCACGGCGGGGAGCTGACGGGGCCCGCGTCGGTACGGGACTGTCTCGACGATCTGCACGCCTCGCGGATCGGGCACGGGGTGCGGGCCGCCGAGGACCCGCGGCTTCTGAAGCGGCTTGCCGACAGGGGTGTGACCTGCGAGGTCTGTCCGTCGTCCAATGTCGCGCTCGGGGTCTACGAGAAGCCCGAGGACGTACCGCTGAGGAAGCTGTTCGAGGCCGGGGTGCCGATGGCTCTGGGGGCGGACGACCCGCTGCTCTTCGGGTCCCGGCTTGCGGCGCAGTACGAACTGGCCCGGGAGTACCACGGGTTCACGGATCCTGAACTGGCGGAGCTGGCGCGGCAGTCGGTGCGTGCGTCGGCCGCGCCCGATGACGTACGGGACAAGCTGCTCGCGGGGATCGACGACTGGATCGTCGGCTGACGCAAGCAGGGCTAGCGGCCCGCTAGCCGATTCCGGCCAGCAGGGTCCGTACGAGATCTCGCGCGAACTCATCGGCCGGAGGGGGCGGGAACTGGCCGGCCGCGTCGTACGCGAAGGCTCGCTGGGCGCAGGCGCCGAGGAGCAGGGACGCGGCCGCGTAGGTGTCGGCCTCGGGGCGGATACGGCCTGCCACCTGCTCGGCACGGAGATAGGCGTCGAGACCGACGATGGGCATGTGCGGGCCCGTGCCCATCTCGCGCATGGCCGCTTCGTGGCGGGTCTTGAGCTGGGTCTCGGCGTACAGGGACGCGGCGATCGGGAAGCTCTGCTCGTAGAAAAGCGCCGCCTCGTGGGCGATCCGGACGAGGTTCTCCTCGATGGAGCGTGCGCTGGGATTTCCGGCCAGCTGGTCCAGGAGCGGGGTGAGCCGGGGCAGGCGCTCCTGGAGGACGGTCACGAAGAGCTCCTCCTTGCTGGTGAAGTGCTTGTAGAGGGCGGCCTCCGAGCAGCCTGCCTCCTTGGCGATGACCTTGGTGGTGGCACGGGCCAGGCCGACGCTGAGCATCAGGTGGTGGGCGGCGTCGAGGATGCGGGCTCTGGCCGGTTTTTGCATGAGAGCTCCTGTGGGGCTTGACGGGTGAGTGAATGCTTACCCACTCTAGGGGTGAGTGAATACTCACCCACCTCGGGTGGTGAGTGAGTGTTCACCGACCGAAGTGAGTACTTACCCACCCGAGGAGGGGCCATGAAGCTCACTGTTTTCGGTGCGACCGGCGGAATCGGGCAGGAGATCGTCCGGCAGGCGCTGGCGGCGGGACACCAGGTCACGGCGGTCGTACGGGATCCTGCCCGGCTGTCCGTACAAGGTGAGCGCCTCGAGGTCTTCCGGGCCGACCTGTCGGATGCCGAGGGGCTCCGTGCCGCTGTTGCCGGGCGCGACGCGGTGCTTTCGGGGCTCGGGGCGCGCGGGATGAAGGACGCACGCGACGGGATCGCGGCCCGGCTCACGCGGCCGGTGCTGCGGGCCATGGAGGCGGAGGGCGTGCGGCGGCTGCTCGTGGTCAGCGCCGCGCCGCTCGCCGGTGCGGCGGCCGAGCGCGAGCCGGTGGTGGACCGGGTGATGTTCCGGGTGATCAGCCGGGTGCTCAAGCCGGTCTACGACGATCTGCGGGTGATGGAGGACGAGCTGTCCTCCAGCGCCACCGACTGGACCTCCGTGCGGCCGCCGAAGCTGGTCGACAAGCCGGTGACGGGCACGTATCGCACGCGGACCGGCGGCAATCCGCGCAGCGCGCGCACGATCGGGCGGGCGGATGTGGCGCACGCGATGCTGGCACTGATCGACGATCCGGGCACCGTCAAGCAGGCGGTCGGAGTCGCCTACTGAGGGGGGCGGTCGGCAGCTCCTGCCGAGGGGGCGGTCGGCAGCGCCTGCTGAGGGGCGGTCGGCAGCTGCCGCGTCGGGCCGTGGCCGTACGACTGTGCCGCGTCGAGCCGGGCGGCTGTCGGGCCAGGCCGTGTGACTGCCACGTCAGGCCGGGCTGCTGCCAGGCATGTTCGTCAGCTGCCAGAACCCCTCCAGGAGCGTCGGCGGGGTCGGTCCGCCCAGCTCGACCTGCGTGAGCAGGATGCCGACCGCGCCCGTGGCCGGGTGGAGATGGGCCGAGGTGCCGGTGCCGCCGACCCAGCCGTAGCGGCCGGGGACGCTCCACGGGTGGGCCGCTGCGAGGTCGACTCCGGCGCCGTAACCCCAGCCCTGGCCTTCGAGGAACAGGTCACTGCCCACGCGCTGGGCTTCGGTGAGCTGGTCGGTGACCATGGCGCGGACCGAGTCCGGGGACAGCAGGCGGTGGCCCGCCTCCGAGGCGCCTTCGGCGAGCATCATGCGCGCGAAGGCGTGCCAGTCGTCCACGGTCGAGACCAGTCCGCCCGCGCCGGAGAGGAAGGCGGGCTCACTGCTCCACTGGCCGTCGGGGGCGTCCACCAGCTCCAGGCCACGACCCTCGGGGTTGTTGCGGTAGTACGCGGTGAAGCGGTCCAACTCCGTTGCGGGGACGGAGAATCCGGTGTCCTTCATGCCCAGCGGCTCGAAGATCCGCTCGGCGAGGAAGTCCCCGAGCGACTGCCCCGAAACCCGGGCGATCAGCACGCCCTGGAGCTCGGAACAGGTGTTGTAGAGCCAGGTGTCCCCCGGCTGGTGCAGCAGCGGGACCCGTGCGAGGGCCGCCATCCACTCGTCGGTGGCGGCGACTTCCTGCGGCCGCGGCGGCCCCTGCTTGAGCTCGGTGAAGAGCGGGGCGAGGGCGGGCTCGGAGAAGTCGGACGTGAACCCGTATCCGGCCGTGAAGTCGAGCAGGTGGCGGACCGTGATGGGGCGGACGGCCGGGACGGTGTCGTCCACGGGTGCGTCCGGGGTACGCACGACCCGCGGCTTCTCCAGCTCGGGAAGCCAGGGTGCGACCGGATCGTCCAGACCGATACGGCCGTCCTCGATCAGCATGAGGACGGCCGCGGCGACGATGGGCTTGGTGATGGAGGCGATACGGAAGATCGTGTCGCGGGCCATGGGGGTGCTGGAGCCGAGGCCGGTGGCGCCGACGGCTTGGACCTCCACTTGGTCGCCGTGAGCGATCAGGGCGACTGCTCCAGGGACGGCACCTTCATCCACGTAGCGCTGGAGGAGGGTGTGCAGAGCGGTCATGGTGGCCTTCCCAGTTCCGGATGTTCGAAGGTCTACGGAAGGGTGACTGACCTGGCGCCCGGAACTCATCTCTCCTGGACGCGCTCCCTCAGACTGCGCCTCGGCTGATGGGGCGCAGGGTGAGTTCACGGAGTTCGCGTGTGATGCGGGGCATCACCTCGCGCGCGCCGTCCTTTCCGCCGGACGCGACCATCCCCAGGCTGCCCTTGTCGATCCATACGCAGAGGCTCAAGGCCGTCAGGCCGGACTCATAGACCTGGCATTCCATACGGCCACCGAAGTCCCCCGGATCGGCGGACCAGGAATCCGTGGGCTCGCCCAAGGCGGTGAAACCGCTGGACATATGGGACAGCAAGTCATCGGGGTCCTCGCTGTGCAAGTCCCCGGTCGCCGCGAAGAGGAAGACACCCTTGCCGTTGTCCACGTCCAGATAGGCCCCGGAGAAGGCGCTGGCTCCGTGTGGAAGGGGCAGCGCGTCGATCTTCGCTGTGAATGCGCGGGCCTCAGCGCCGTCGCTCAGCGGGACACCGCGGTACGACTCCGGCACCGACGCCTCGTACCGCGGATACTCCGCCGCCCGCGCGGCGTACCACCCGGCGGATCCGGCCACCGACCCGAAGGCCACCAGGGCCGCGACCGCCCCGATCCATCGCTCACGCCGCGTGGCGGACGGAACGTCCGGGGCACCCGGTGCCGGCTCCCGGTAGTCGATGGGCAGCCGCGCTCGGGCCCGGACGCGGGCGCGGCGCAGCAGGTACTGCTGCTGCAGCGCGGGCAGCACGACCAGCACGGCGGAGTACGCCAGCGGCGCGGGCAGGTGAAGCGCGGGCGCCCCGAGGGCGATGACGGCCCCGAACAGGGCCGCGCCCAGGGCGAATGTGTACGGCGTGCGCACCATGATGCGAGCCGGCAGGGCACTGGGCCGGGCCAGCCCCGCCAGCGTCTCGGCGCGCACCGCGAGGCGGCGGTCGTAGGGCCAGGCGGCTGCCGCCCGCTCCGCGTGTTCGGCGGCGGTCCGCACGTCCACGCCACCGGCCAGGGCGCTGCGCGCGTCGTAGCGCTGGACGGTGGCGGGCTCGGGCCACTTGGTACCGGGCTCCCCGGCCCGGTGGAGCTCGCGCGCCTGCGGCGAACCGGGCGCGAGCTCCTCGATCCGGGCCGCCGCGGCCCTGCCGCGTGACACCCGGCCCGGCTCGTCCAGGGCGTCGCCGGCCAGGCCGAACTCCGCGTAGGCGGCGAGCAGGTCCAGGTCGTCGGGGAAGGTGACCAAGCCCATCCGGAAGGAGCGCTCGGCCTGCTCGTCGTGGTCGTCATCGTCCTCGCCGGCATGTGCCCGGCCGAGGACCGCGTACAGGCCCGGATACGGCCCGAACGCCTCGAGCGCGTCCTTTGCCTGCGTACGCGCCGCCTTGAACTCCCCCGCCCGCAGCAGCGCTTGAGCACGCTCGATGGCGAGCTGCGCGGACCGGCCGTCCCCGGGCAGCGCGAACTGCCCCTCGTTGTCGTGCATCTGTGAGTCCCCACCCCTGATGTGCTGTCGCCGATCAAGTCGGCGCAGTCACTATCAGGGGCACCCCACAGCGAGGTCAAGCACGAATCCCCAGCTCAGAGGGATACGCCGACCATCACCGGCTCGTTGACCAAAGTGACCCCGAAGGCCTCGTGGACCCCGGCGACGACCTCGCGGGCCAGCGCGAGGAGGTCCTCCGTCGTGGCCGCACCCCGGTTCGTCAGCGCCAGGGTGTGCTTGGTGGAGATACGGGCCGGGCCCGTGCCGTACCCCTTGGTGAAGCCGGCCTTGTCGATCAGCCAGGCGGCCGAGGTCTTCGTCCGCCCCTCCCCCGCCGGGTAGGCGGGCGGGGTGACGTCGGCGCCGAGGCGCTCGTGGACGCGCTCCAGGAACGCCTCGTACTGGCCCGCCGTCAGGATCGGGTTGGTGAAGAACGAACCGGCCGACCACGTGTCGTGGTCCTCCGGGTCAAGCACCATGCCCTTGCCGGCGCGCAGCTTGAGCACCGTCTCGCGGGCCTGCCCGAGCGGGACGCGGTCACCGGCCTCGACGCCGAGGGCGCGGGCGGTCTCCGGGTACTTGAGGGGGGCGCTCAGACCGCCGGCGTCCTCGAGCGCGAAGCGGACGCGCAGGACCACATAGCGCTCCGGGTCGGACTTGAAGCGGCTGTGGCGGTACGAGAAGGCGCATTCGGCGTTCGACAGGGTGACCGTCTCACCGGCCTGGCGGTCGTACGCGATCACCTCGGTGATGGTGCTGGAGACCTCCTGCCCGTACGCCCCCACGTTCTGGATCGGGGTCGCGCCCGCCGATCCTGGGATGCCGGCCAGGCATTCGATGCCCGCGAGGCCCGCCTCGACGGTGCGGGCAACGGCGTCGGTCCACACCTCGCCGGCCGCCAGCTCCAGCTGCGTACCGTCGAGTTCGAAGCCCTGGGTGGCGATCCTGAGGGCCGTACCGGCGAAGCCCTTGTCGGCGACGATCAGGTTCGAACCGCCGCCGACGACGAGGAGCGGGGTGCCCGAGGCGTCGGCGGCGCGCACCGCTTCGACCACCTCGGCATCGGTGGTCGCGGTGATCAGGCGGGCGGCCGGGCCGCCGAGCCGGAAGGTGGTCAGTGGGGCGAGCGGGGCTTCGTGGAGTTCCTGCACGCGCTCAAGGGTACGGTCCGGGGCCGACAGCTCCCGGACCGTACCCTCGTGCCTTCCCGCTCGGCGCCTCACGCACCGATCAGTTCGCGGCTCTCCTCGTGGACCTCACCGACGTGCGCGGCGGCCTTGCTCCGGCGCGGGATCGCCAGCGCCGCGAGGGCTGCCACGGCCACGGCCGCGGCGCCCGCCCACAGCGCGGGCTGCAGTCCGTCGACGAAGGTCTGCGCGGGCCCGTAACCGCCCTGCGCCGAGAAGACGGCCGCGAGGGTCGCGATGCCGAGGGCGCCGCCGACCTCGCGCAGCGCGTTGTTGGCGCCGGAGGCGATGCCCTGCTCGGAGGGGCGGACGCTGGACATGACCAGGTTCGCGGCGGGAGCGAAGAACAGCGCCATGCCGATACCGCTGATGATCAGGGCCGGGAGCTGCGCCGCGTACGAGACATCAGGGCTGAGGATCATCGCGAACCAGGCGAGGCCGACCGCCTGCAGGGCCAGGCCGGCGGCGACCACCGGGCGGCCGCCGATGCGGTCGGAGAGATAGCCCGCGATCGGCGCGACGATCATCGGCATCCCGGTCCAGGGCAGCATCCGCAGCCCCGCCTCGGTGGGCGAGTAGCCGAGGACGTCCTGCAGGAACTGGCTGAGCAGGAAGATCGAGCCGAACATCCCGAGGAACATCAGCAGGCTCGCCGCATTGATGCCGGCGAAGGCGCGGTTGCGGAACAGGCGCATGGGGAGCATCGGGTTCTTGGCGCGGATGCCGTGGCGTACGAAGGCGGCGAGCAGCAGTCCGCCGCCGATCAGGCCGGCGAGGACCTGGGCGCTGGTCCAGCCGTCGATGTTGCCGCGGATCAGGCCGTAGACGATGCCGAACAGACCGCCGCTGGCGAGCACGGTGCCGGTGATGTCGAGCGGGGCGCCGTTGCCGTACGACTCCTTGAGGCGCAGGCGGGCGAGCGGCAGGACGGCGAGGCCGAGCGGCACGTTGAGCCAGAAGATCCACTGCCAGGAGATGTGCTCGGTCAGACTGCCGCCGATGAGCGGGCCGCTGGCGACCGCGAGGCCGTTGACCGCGCCCCAGATGCCGTATGCCATCCCGCGCTTGGCGGCCGGGACGGCGGCCGTGAGCAGGGTCAGCGTGAGCGGCATCATGATCGCGGCGCCTACGCCCTGGACGGCGCGGGCGGCGATCAGGGAGTCGATACCGGGGGCTAGTGCGGCCGCCGCCGAGGCGCCGGTGAAGATCGTGAGGCCGACGAGGAACAGCTTGCGCCGGCCGAAACGGTCACCCAGTGCGGCGCCGAACATCAGCAGGACGGCGAAGGTCAGGGTGTACGCGCTGACCGTCCACTCCAGGTCGTGCATCTCCCCGCCGAAGTCCGCGCGGATCGCGGGCAGGGCGGTGGTCACGACCAGGTTGTCCAGGGCCGCCATGAACCCCGCGACGCTGGTGATGACCAGAGCCCAGACGGCTCCCCCGCGCACTGTGGTGGTCTCGGTCTCTGCTTGCTGTGACATTGCTTTCCCCTCCGCCAGTTGATTAGTTATTGATGACTAACTTCTGCGGGTACAAAAGTGCGCACCCTTCTGATGCCATGCCATGCCGCTTCGCGCTCGCCGTGCGGCGCCGCCTACTTCGGCTGCACCTCTTCGTAGAACCCGGTCCACACCCGGTGCTCGGGCTGAAACCCCATCGACACCAGGACGTTGACGAGCATCCCGTACGCGAGGAACTGCGTCGTCTCGCCGGCATCCGCACCCATCGCCAGGTTGCAGACGTCGTACATCTCCATCCACTCGGCCCGCAGGGCCTCGCCGAACTCACTGTCGCCCGCCGCCTCCGCGGCCGCGACGGCCACGTACATCTGCATCTGCATGAGCAGCTTCTCGGGGTCGTCCGCGATGAGCGCCTGGTACGCCTCCCCCATCGCCTTGGTCGCCTCCTCGCCCTGGAGCCCTTCGGACGCACGCCGGAAGACCTCGGTGACGTCCTGACAGCAACGCCGGGAGGCTTCGAGGAAGATCGCCTGCTTCCCGGGGAAGAGCCGGAAGAGATACGGCTGCGAGACGCCGACCCGCTTGGCGATCGTCTCGGTCGAGGTGCCGTTGTAGCCGCCTCGGGAGAACTCGGTGACCGCCGCCCGGATGACGCTCTCGCGCCGCTCGTCCGCACTCATTCTGACCATGCGGATAAGTTAGTGGCCAATCACTACCTACGTCAAGAGGCGCGGAAAGAGGAGCGGAAAGAGACACGCAAAGGGATACGGGAAGGGGTACGGGAAAGGGCGCCCCGACGTAGGGGCGCCCTTTACGTTCTCGCAGCTCAGACCAGCCCGAGCAGCAGCTGTCAGACCAGCTGGACAACGGCCCGCGACATCCCGAGCACCTTCTGCCCGGCACTCATCGCGATCAGATCAACCCGCACCCGGTTGTCGTCGAGCATGGCCGCGACCTTGCCGCTGACCTCGATCTCGGCGCCCTTGCCGTCGTTGGGCACGACGACCGGCTTGGTGAAGCGCACGCCGTATTCGACGACCGCGGCCGGGTCACCGGTCCAGTCGGTGACGACGCGGATCGCCTCGGCCATGGTGAACATGCCGTGCGCGATCACGTCCGGAAGCCCGACCTCGACCGCGAACTTCTCGTTCCAGTGGATCGGGTTGAAGTCACCGGAGGCGCCCGCGTACTGCACGAGCGTGGCGCGCGTCACGGGGAAGGTCTGCGCCGGCAGTTCGGTGCCGACCTCGACATCTGCGTACGAAATCTTCGCGCTCATCGTCACTCTCCGTCCGCAGCGCGCGCGACGAGCTTGGTCCACGCGGTCACGACATGCTCGCCGGCCTCGTCGTGGACCTCGCCGCGGATGTCCAGGATGTCGTTGCCCGCCATGGACTTGATCGCCTCGATGGTCGAGGTGACGCTGAGGCGGTCGCCCGCGCGCACGGGGCGCGTGTAGGCGAACTTCTGGTCGCCGTGCACGACGCGGCTGTAGTCCAGGCCGAGCTGCGGGTCCTCGATGACCTGGCCCGCCGCCTTGAACGTGATGGCGAACACAAAGGTCGGCGGAGCGATCACATCGCTGTGGCCGTACGCCTTGGCGGCCTCGGCGTCGCGGTAGACGGGGTTGGCGTCGCCGACGGCCTCGGCGAACTCGCGGATCTTCTCCCGGCCGACCTCATAGGGGTCGGTGGGCGGATAGGTCCGCCCGACGAAGGACTGGTCGAGCGCCATGGGCCCGGCACCTCCTGCAACAGATGGGGACGTACTGCTGGGTACTGCAGGTGAAAACGACGCGAGGCCGCCCCCAAACGAATGGGGACGGCCTCGCGTACGAGCCTTGTTATCGCGTCTCGCGGTGCGCGGTGTGCGCGTTGCAACGCGGGCAGTGCTTCTTCATCTCAAGACGGTCCGGGTTGTTACGCCGGTTCTTCTTGGTGATGTAGTTCCGCTCCTTGCACTCCACGCAGGCCAGCGTGATCTTCGGGCGGACATCGGTGGCAGCCACGTGAGTGCTCCTTGATGAACGGATGGTATTAACGCATAGAAGAGTAGCCGACCGGAGGACCGACCCCACAATCGGCTACTGTCAGTAGCGGTGACCGGACTTGAACCGGTGACACAGCGATTATGAGCCGCTTGCTCTACCGACTGAGCTACACCGCTGTGATGCAGTCCACGAAATGTGGTTGCACCAGAGCCCCAATGCGGAATCGAACCGCAGACCTTCTCCTTACCATGGAGACGCTCTACCGACTGAGCTATTGGGGCGAGCGATGAAGACATTACACGGTTGGTCGCCGATCGCCCAAATCCTTATGTCCCGCCTGGCCTGAGGCACTCCCCGAGTGCCTCAGGCGCCCCCTGCACCACACCGGTACGACTATTTCGCTCCTCCTCGAAGCGGGCCGCGCGGCGCCCTAGGCTCGGAACACGCTGCGTGATCTTGATCGTCACGCTCTCCTGTTCCCCGCACTGTTCCCCCGCCCCTGGAGCGCGATGCCCGACAGCCAGCCGCAGCCGCCGCACCGCGACGGCGCAGCCGAGGAGACGGCCTCGCTTCTGCTGTGCGGGGCGCGGCTCACCGACGGTCGCACGGTGGACGTGCGCCTCGGGCGCGGGCGGATCGAAGCGGTCGGTACGGCGGGGTCGCTGGCCGCGCACTCCTCGCGCGTGGATCTCAACGGCTATCTGCTGCTTCCGGCGCCGGCCGAGCCGCACGCCCACAGCGACACGGCACTCGCCGCGGACGGTGGCGGGCCGGTCTCGTACGACGTGACGGATGTTCAGCGGCGCACCACCGAGGCCGCGTTGCTGCAGCTCGGGCACGGTGCGACGGCGCTGCGCTCGCATGTGCGCATCGGTGATGTGCAGGGGCTCGGGCCGATGGAGGCGGTGCTTCAGGCGCGGCGTTCGCTGCGTGGGCTCGCCGAGTTGTCGGCGGTGGCGGTGCCGCGGCTGCTGACCGGGGTCGCCGGTGCGGACGGTCTGGCGATGCTGCGCGACGCCGTGAAGATGGGCGCCTCCGTGGTGGGCGGCTGCCCGGACCTCGACCCCGACCCCACCGGATACGTGGAGGCGGTCCTCGAAGTGGCCGCCGAGCACGGCTGCCCCGTCGATCTGCACACCGACGGCCTCGACCCGGCCCGGCTCTCGCGCCTTGCTGCGATGGCGGGCGGGCTGCGGCCCGGCGTGACCATCGGCCCGCTCGGCGGGCTCGGGCGGGTGCCGCGCGAGGTGGCCGTGCGGTCCGCGGAGGCGCTGGCGGCGGCGGGCGTGCGGGTCAGCTGTCTGCCGCAGGGCGACTGCGGCGGGCTCGGACGGCGCGGGAACACGACGGCTCCGGTACGGCTGCTGCGCACCGCGGGCGTACGGGTGGCGGCGGGCAGCGGGGCGCTCAGGGATCCCGCGAACCCCGTCGGGCGCGGGGACCCGCTGGAGGCCGCGTATCTGCTGGCCTCGCAGCACGGGCTCGACCCGGCCCAGGCCTACGACGCGGTCTGCGGTGAGGCGCGGGCTGCGATGGCGTTGCCCGAGGTGCGGGTCGAGGCGGGCTTCCCGGCCGAGCTGCTCGCGGTCCGCGGCGATGGCCTCGCCGGCGCGCTGTCCCTCGCGTACAGCAGGATCGTGGTGCACCGCGGGCGGGTGGTGGCGCGCACCAGCGCGGTGCGGGAGTACTGCGATTCGGCGGCGGCCGTCGCGCTCGATCTGCCGCGGCAGGGGCGGGCCAAGGGCAAGGAACCTTCCTGACTTCCCTTGCGGGAGTGGGGAGTTGAGGGCCGGCCGCAGTGCGCGGCGGGCTTCCTCCGCGCCTGACCGGCGGCCGTATGCGGGCTCGAGGCGTTTCGCGCAGGCGGCGGCGACCGTATGCGGAGCGTTTCGTGCGGGCGGCTTGGCGGGGAACATTCCGGGGCCCTCGCGGTGAACATTGAGCGGGCGCGCACGGCGCCCTTCTCGCCGAGGCGGCGGGTCAGGGCTGCTCGGCGTACGGTCGGAGCATGCGCATTGTCATCGCCGGGGGACACGGTCAGATCGCGCTGCGGCTCTCCAGGCTGCTGGACGCGCGCGGTGGATACGAGGTCGCGGGGCTCATCCGCAATCCCGCGCAGGGCGACGATCTGCGGGCGGCCGGCGCCGAGCCGGTGCTGTGCGATCTGGAGTCGGCCTCCGTCGAGGAGGTCGCCGCGCATCTGCAGGGCGCGGACGCGGCGGTCTTCGCCGCGGGCGCGGGGCCGGGCTCGGGTGCGGGGCGCAAGGACACGGTGGACCGGGCGGCGGCGGTGCTGTTCGCCGAGGCCGCCGAACGGGCCGGGGCGCGCAGGCACATCGTGGTGTCGTCGATGGGCGCGGATCCCGCGCACCAGGGCGACGAGATCTTCGACGCGTATCTGCGGGCCAAGGGCGAGGCCGATGCGTACGTACGCGGCTGCGAGGGTCTGGACTGGACGATCCTGAAGCCCGGGCGTCTGACCGACGGACCCGGTACTGGTCTGGTGCGGCTCGAGGCGTCGACCGGGCGCGGGGACATCGCGCGCGAGGATGTGGCGGCAGTGCTCGCGGAGCTGGTCGACTCCTCGGCCACGGCCGGGCTGACGCTGGAGCTGATCGGCGGGACGACGCCGGTGGCCGTGGCGGTGAAGGACGTGGCGGGCAACTGAGGACTCGTACCGTGGGGGCTGCTTTGGCCCTTCGTCCGCGTGGCTCACTGCCATCGTGAGTGGCCCGCACCGGCGGTGAACTGACGGAGCGCCAGGAGACCGCCGATGCCGGGCAGGAGGGCGCTGGCCTTGGTGGTGATGGCGGCTCCTTCGATACGCCAGGTCGCGACGATGACGACGAGGTAGGCGCAGCCGTGGGCCGGACCCATGAGGGAGGAGACCGGCTTCAGGTGGACGGTGGCCAGGTTGGCCAACAGGAGGATCAGGGAAGCCAGTTCCGCGTTCGCGGCGAGGCGCAGGGGGCGGAGGTTCACGGTCGGGCTCCCGTCGTGGAGGCGGGGTGGAAGTTCACGGTCGGGCTCCCGTCGTGGAGCCGGAGGTTCGCGGTCAGGCTCCCGTCGTGGAGGCGGGAGTTCGCGGTCAGGCTCCCGTCGTAGAGGCGGAAGTTCACGGTCAGGCTCCCGTCGTGGAGCCGGGGCGGATGATCATCAGGATCGTGACGGTGGCCCAGAGCAGGTTGAAGATTCCGGTGAGCATCGACAGGCGGGCGGCCGCCGTTGTGCCCGTACTCCGCGGCGCGGAGAGCGCCTGCTCCTGAGCCGGCAGAAGCAGCAGGGCCAGCACCGCGGCGGCGCCGGCGGTCAGCACGATCGAGGTGATCAGCCAGGCGTCGCCCAGGACCCCGAGGCTGCTCGCGGTGGCGAAGCCGAAGACCGGCACGGCGAGGCCGACGGCGGCGTACACACGGCAGATGCGGTGGAGCGTGCGCAAGGTGCTGCGGCTGTCCGGGTCGTCCGGTGCGCTGTGCGCGCGGCGCAGGGCCGGCGGGAACATGCTGGCGGCGACGGTGACCGGGCCGACCGCCACGATGGCGGCCAGGACGTGCAGGGCGAGGAAGAACTTGGTCATGGCCGGCGGCCCGCGTCGGTCTGCGGGGTGCGGCGTACGCCGGTGACCTTGGAGGCCGGGAGACGGCCGGCGCGGGAGGTGCCGGTCAGGGTGTCGCCGTCGAGTGTGACGGCGAACTGCAGGTTCAGGCGCAGGGGCTTGGTGATGGCCTGCTTCCAGGTGAGCCGGTCACCGTCCAGGACCAGCCCGGTGAGCGGGACCTCCTCGCCGGTACCGCGGGCTGTTCCGGTGAGGACGCCGTCTCCGCGTACGAACTCGGCCTCGGCTTTGATCCTGCCGATGGGGGTGGTGATGGCAAGGTCCCAAGTGCCTTCGGGGTGGGGGTGGTTGGGGCTGGCGGGGTGGTTGGGGCTGACGGGGTGATAGGTGGCTTCGGCTTGAGGGTCGTTGGTGGCGCGGTGGTTGGGGTCTTCGGCCGGCATGCGTGGTTCCTTTGGTGAGACGGGCAGGGCTGGGGTGCGGTCAGAAGGCGGCCGGTTCCGGGCCGGTGTTGCGCCAGACGGTGCCGCGCCGCTCGTACGCGAAGAGCGCCTCGACGGCGTGGGCGATACGGGGGCCCAGCTCGCGCTCGAGGAGGTAGAGGGCCAGGTCGAGCCCCGAGGTGACGCCGGCGCCGGTGACCAGGTCGCCGTCGTCGACGATGCGGGCGTCGACCGCGTGGGTGCCGGTGGCGTCCAGGAGGTCGAGGCCGAGGTGGTGGGTGGTGGCGTGGCGTCCCTCGATGAGGCCGGCCATGGCGAGCAGGGCGGAACCTCCGCAGACGGTGGTGACGGTGATCTCGGGGTTCTCCATCGCCGCCTTCAGGAGGGCGGGGAGGTCGGTGGTGAGGGTGCGTCCGAGGAGTACGGGGATGGACTCGGCCTCCTTGGGCCCGAGGGCGTGGTGGGACCCGTCGGGGTCGGGGCCCGAGCCGAGTTGAGGATCGACGTCGGCGTCGGCGTCGGCGTCGGCGTCGGAGCCGAGTTGAGGTTCGGCATCGGCGTCGGGTTGAGGGGCCACCTCGGTGTCGAGTGCGCCGATCCGGCCCGAGGCGCCGGGGAGCAGGATCAGCCCGGGACGCGCCGGATCCAGGGCGGCCGTGGTTCTGAGCGCCAGCCCGCCGGTCCCGCTGACGACCTCCCGCGGGCCTTCGGCGGAGACCAGCTCGACGGTCAGCTGTCCGTGGGCGGCGACCCCGCCCGCGGACAGGACCTCGAAGGGGGCGATGGCGTCGAGCGGATCGAAGCCGTCGAACAAGACGATCTGTGCGTGCAGGGGCATGTGGGTCCGGGGCATGAGCGTCCTGGGTCCTCACGGGTGCGGGTGGGCGCGGGCGGGTGCGATGTGCGGGACCGGGGGTGGCCGATCCGGGCACGCACCGAAGCTAATCCGCGCTTCCCTTCGCCTCCCAGTGGCGTTTGTGACAGGTCTCAACGGGATAGTGCCAGCGCGCCTTCAGGGGCTCGATGTGTGATCACACCGCTCTGAACTGCAGAGGAGGCAAGGGAGCAGCTGTCCTCACCGGCTTGCGCGGATGCGGCGGGGCGGTAGATTCCCGCCATGCACACCATCGCCGTGCTCGCGCTCGACCAGGTGATCCCGTTCGACCTCTCCACGCCGCTCGAGGTCTTCACCCGGACCCGGCTCCCGGACGGCCGGGCCGGCTACCGAGTCCGTGTCTGCGCCGCGACGCCGGAGACCGACGCCGGGGCCTTCGTGCTGCGCGCTCCTTGGGGGCTCGACGCGCTCGAGGAGGCGGACACGATCATCGTGCCGGGCACGTCCACGCCCGGCGCTCCGCTCCCCGCGGACGTACGGGAGGCGCTGCGCGGTGCGGCCGCGACAGGGACCCGTATCGCATCGATCTGTTCCGGCACCTTCGTCCTGGCCGCCGCCGGGCTGCTCGACGGGCTGCGCGCCACCACCCACTGGCTCGCCGCCGGCGCTCTGGCCGCCGCATACCCCGAGGTCGACGTCGACCCGGACGTCCTCTACGTGGACAACGGGCAGATCCTCACCTCGGCCGGCGCCGCCGCCGGGCTGGATCTGTGTCTGCACATGATCCGCCGCGACTACGGATCGGCGGTCGCCGCGGACGCGGCCCGGCTCTCGGTCATGCCGCTCGAACGGGAGGGCGGGCAGGCGCAGTTCATCGTCCAGGACCACGCCCCGGCCCCGCAGGGCTCCACGCTCGAACCCCTGCTGCTGTGGCTCCAGGACAATCTGTCCCGCGAACTCACCCTGGCCGATATCGCCGCACGGGCCGGCGTCAGCACCCGCACCCTGATCCGCCGGTTCACGGAACAGACCGGATCGACCCCGCTCCAGTGGCTTCACCGCGCCCGTATCCGCCAGGCGCAGCACCTCCTGGAAACCACCGCCCACCCCGTCGAACGCATCGCCACCCGGGTCGGCTTCGGCTCCCCCACCGCTTTCCGCGACCGCTTCAAGCGGACGACCGGGGTGAGTCCGCATGCCTATCGGCGGGCTTTCAGCTGACTCCGTACGCCTTCCGTGCGGTGTTACGGGGTCACGCGCACCACGTACTTGCCCCGGACCCCGCCCGACTCCAGCGCGCTGTGGGCGGCCGCCGTCTCCTCCAGGGCGAAGACCTTGTCCACCGCCGGGCGCAGCTTGCCCTCGGCCACGTGACGGGCGAGGTCGTCGAAGTCCTCGCGCAGGGGGTTCCCGCTGAAGAAGCGCACCCGGCCGCGTCCGTGGACCGCGCTGGCCGCGATGGAGCCGAGCGACGCGACGGGCCGTGACAGGTCGAAGGCGATGGTGACCATGCGTCCGCCGGGCGCGAGGAGGCGGCGGAAGGTCCGCAGGTCGCTCCCCGCGGTGTCCAGGACCACGTCGAAGCGGCCGAGTTCCGCCGGTCGCACGGACCGGTGGTCCACGGCCTTGTGGGCGCCCAACTCCCGTACGAAATCGAGGTTGGCGGCGCGGGCGAGGGCCGTGACCTCCGCGCCGTACGCCCGTCCCAGCTGTACGGCGGCGCTGCCGACGCCGCCGGCCGCTCCCCGTACGAGCAGACGCTCGCCGGGGCGGAGCCCGGCCTTGTCCCGCAGGGCGGTGACGGCCGTGGTGGCCACCGGCAGCGCGGCGGCGTCCACCAGATCGAGGCCATCGGGAACCCGGCCGAGGCGCTTGACCGGGACGGACACGTACTCGGCGGCGCTTCCGAAGCCGGAGGAGCGCCCCAGGACACCCCAGACACGATCGCCGACCGCCGGCTCCGTCAGCCCCTCGCCGGGCGCCGCCTCCGTCACGCCCCCACCGACCCCCGGCTCCGTCACGCCCTCGCCGGGCGCCGGTCCCGGCACGCCTTCGCCGAGCGCGGCGACCTCGCCGGTGAAGTCAAGGCCGACCCGCTGGGGGAACTTCCGCCCGGTCAGGAGGCGGATACGGCCGGAACGGGCCGCCAGTTCACCGCCGTTGACGCTGAACGCGTGCACCCGTACGAGCACCTCGCCGGGGGCCGGTTCGGGGCGTGGCACCCGGCCCACGTGGAGCACCTCCGGGCCGCCGTAGCGGTCGTAGAGCACTGCCTTCATCGTGCGGTCGTTCATCGTTCTCACCTTTGGTCACGGGGCCGTCGGGAGGGGCCTGCCTTCGACCGTAGGCTCGTAAGTGGACGACATCGTCCGTTTGGATCGGAGGTGAGAGACAGTGGTGGCGGAATCGTCTCGGATGAGGGGTGCGGAGGCGGGCCGGCTGCGGGCGGACGCGGGCGGGCTGCGGGCGGATGCGGGCCAGCTGCGGGCGGATGCGCGACGCAACCGGGAGCGCATCCTGGTCGCCGCCCGCGCGGTCTTCGCCGAGCACGGCATCGACGCGCCGATGGCGACCGTGGCCCGCAGGGCCGGGGTCGGTGTGGCGACGCTGTACCGGCGGTTCGAGACCCGGGACGCCCTGGTGCGGGCCGCCTTCGCGCAGCAGATGGAGACCTGCGCGCGGGCGCTGACCGATGCCCTTGCCGACCCCGATCCTTGGCGGGGGTTCCGGCGGCTCGTCGAGACGGCCTGTGCGCTGCAGCGTGAGGAGCGGGGGTTCCCGGCCGCGTTCGTCGCCGCCTTCCCGGACAGCACGACGGAGCACGCACCGACACGGGACCGGGCCGAGCGCGACCTCAGGACCCTGATCCGCAAGGCCCAGGACGCGGGCGCGCTGCGGACCGATTTCCACCCGTCCGACCTCGCCGTCGCCCTGCTGGCCCACTGCGGTCTGGTGTCCGCGCTGCCGGGCGACGAAGCCGCGTCACGTCGCCTGGTCGCGTACCTGCTCGAGTCGTTCCGCGCCGGACCGTCCAACGGGCCGCTGCCGGACCCGAGTTCGCTCTCCCTGCACAACTTCCCTGCCGCGGCCGACAACGTCCGGGGCAGCACCACCGCACGGCCTAGTCCGCCGCGGTCGCCGGGTGGATCTCGTAGGGCGTGATGCCGGGGGCCTGGCGCGTACCGTGCCGCGCTTCACCTGTTGTCAGCTGCCGAACGAATGAAGCTCCACCAAGCCCGCCCCGCCCCCGAGTTGAGGCGTGGCCGGGTGCCCCGCATCAGGCGGCGAGACGCAGTTCGCAGGTCGGCGTCCACCGCTGGACGTACCGTCCGAGTACGCCGATCATCGCGACCTCGCATCCCAGGAGCACCCGCTCCACCAGGCCGATGAGCTCACGCCCGCCGGGCCCGGCCACGTAGGCCATGAGCACCGCGCCGGCCAGCGCGGCCCAGGACAGGGCGCGCAGCCGCAGAACCGTTCCCGCCGCGCGCGGCAGAGCACGCGTCCGCCGGTCCAGCATCAGCCCGGCGAGGGGCAGCGCGACGAACGCCGCGATGGAGGCGTACCGGTGGACGTACGCAGGCGCGCTGAGGTCGGAGGTCAGCGGATCGGTGGGCACCAAGGCCGCGACCAGCAGCCCCATCCCCCAGACGGTCAGCAGAACGGTCGGCAGACCGCGTACGGGCAGCCGGCGCGCCCTGGCCACCAGCAACAGCACCAGCGAGACGGCGCCGAGCAGCCCCATCGTCGTCTCGATCGGACCTCCGCGGTCCAGCACGGCGAAGTCACTGACGGTCAACTGCAAGGGGCTGAGCCCCGGATCGTTGACCGACGGCGCCCACAGGGCGGCGGTCACGGCGAGAACGACGGTGATCCACACGGTGGGGGCGAGCAGGTGGCGGTGACGACGGAACCTCGACGCGATCATGCCCTCAGCGTGCCGCCGCACCAGCCAACGGGGCATCGGGGCATACCCCGAGGATGGCCCTGGTGTGGCCCTTAAGTACCGCCCCGGTGGCGATGATGCGGCGGATGCCTCGAATACATCGGATAGGGCGGATGCGGCGGATGCGGCGGTTGCGGCGAGGGTGGGCGTCCCCACGACCTGCGTCACGCGCCAGTGCCCAACTGGCTCAGCTCGGAGGCGCAGCCCAATCGTCGCTCAGCGCACAAGGCCCATCGATCACACGGCCTGTCGCAGGGCCGAGCTCACGTGTTCCAGTTCAGGCGGCATGACACCGATCAGCACCGCCCCATCGTCGGATGCGCACTCGATGATCCACGCGCGTCCGTTGATCCGCACTGCTTCCCCACGGGACGGCTTGCGCATGCCCACCTGGCGCAACCCCGCCGGCAGGGAGGCGACGGGCCCCAGGCCACGTCGCTCCCATATGGTCTCGCCGGCGCCGGTCACCAGACGTCCCCGCGTCCAACGACGGTCCTGGTCCGGTCGCCGGACCATGCACGGCACCTTGATCGCGACCCCTGCGGCGGCGTCTTGCGCCCGCTGCCGGACCTTGCGGCTGACCAGCCACCACCCCAGACAGCCGCCCACGAGAAGCACTGCGATCTCGATCACGGCGCCATTGAAGCATTGCCGGAACACCCTGCCCAGACCTTGTGACAACGGGGAGTTGACCGTCCGTGCCGTCCGATCAGCCGCGCGGTGCCCGTGCTCGGATCGTCAGGCGCCGGGTTCCTCCTGGAGGGCGCGTACCTCGATCCTGCTGCGCAGCGCCCGCGAGGCCTGCTTGGTCCACTCGATCGCGACGTCGTCGTTCTCGGCCTCGATGATCCAGAAGCCGCCGAGGTACTCGTCGGCCTTCACGAACGGGCCCGGTGTGAGGACGGGGCTGTCCCCGGAGTAGTCCACCGTGGTCGCGGTCGACGGGGGCTGCAGGCCTCCGGCGGTCACGAACGCGCCCGCCTCCTGAATGGCGGTGTTGAAGGCACCGACCGCGGCGATGACCTCCTGCAGCTCCGCCGGGTCCATGCTCTCCATCGTCGGCTCCTCGGCGGAGTCGTGCGGGAGGCTCAGGAAGTACTTCGTCATGGTCGTCTCCTGTTCGTAGGGCCGGCGGCCGCTGCCTGGATGTCGGCGGCCGTTGCCTGGATGTCGGAAACGCTAGGCGCGGCTCGGCGCATACGAATCAGTCATCGTGACTGGTGTCCGGGAGACCGACGACCGGCCTCGGTCACCGGGCATCGGTCTCCAGGCAGGGGCCACCCGGCGCCAGCCACCAGGCAGGGGCCCCGGCGTCAGTCACTGCACGAGGTGGGCCAGCTCGGCGCGCCCGGTGACGCCGAGCTTCGGGTACGCCTTGTAGAGGTGGTGGCCGACGGTCCGTGGGCTGAGGAAGAGCTGCGCGGCGATCTCCTTGTTGGTGTGACCTGCGGCTGCCAGCCGTACGACCTGCAGTTCCTGCGGGGTCAACAGGGTGAGCGGGCCGCTGCGCTGAGGCTCGTCGCCCCGCTCGCCGAAGGCGGCCAGCTCGCCGCGCGCACGCTCGGCCCAGAGCTGCGCGCCGAGACGTTCGAACGCGGACACGGCTGCCGCGAGATGGCCGCGGGCCTCGGCACGGCGACGACGGCGCCGCAGCCACTCGCCGTATACGAGCTGGGTGCGGGCGTGCTCGTAGGGGCCGCCGTGCCGCTCGTGGAGCCGTAGCGCCTCGGCGTACAGCGCATCGGCCTCGCTCTCGTCGGCCAGTAAGGCGCGGCACCGCAGGACGAGCCCCGTGGCGACGGGGCGGTCGACGTGCTCGGCCCAGTGCCGGAAGGCCGCCAGCGGTCCGTGGGCGCGATCCGGCATGCCGCCGCGTACGGCTGCTTCCACCAGATCCGGCACCGCCCGCACCAGGACGTCGCGGCTCGCAGGCCCCCGGGAGACTTCCTCGAGCCGGTCGAGCGCGTCCCCGAAGCGCCGGGCGGAAAGGTCGAGCATGCCGAGACCCCAAGCCGCGATCTCGGCATCGACCCGGTGCCGGGTCCGGGCGCGCGGGAGCACCTCCTCGGCAAGAGCCCGGCAGCGTGCCTCGTCACCCGACACGGCGTGCAGCCACACCTCCACCGACCGGTGGGCCAGGCTCTCGGTCGTGTTCCCGAGCTCGTCGCTCACGGACACGCCCTCCGCCACACACGCGCGGGCGTCCGCGAACTCGCCGCGCAACAGCCGTGCCACGGCAAGCACGTTCAGGGTGTACGGGACCCACCCCAGCGCCCCGGTCGCCCGCACCACGGCCAGCATGTCCTCCGTCCCGGCGACGACCCCGTCCTCATCGGCGATCATGAGGCCGCCGAACCCGGTGGTGATGCGATGCATCAGGTCGTGTCCGTCTCCGCGGCCGGCGGTGTCGAGAGCGCGCATCGGGCCGACGGCCGTCTCCGGGCGTCCGGCGAAAAGCTCCGCCCATCCGAGAAGGGCGGCAACCACGGGTGCCCAGTGCTCGGGCGGGGTGAACCCGCGCATCAGATCCGCCGCACGCTGCAGGAGGTCGTGCGCCGCCCCGTGCCGGGCGGCGTGCACGGCCTCGTAGAGCGTGAGCGCGGCGCGCTCGGGGTCGGTGTCGCGCACCAACGCGGCGGCCTCGAGCGTCAGTTCCGCATCGGCCCGCGGCGAGGTGCGTTCGTACTCCACGGCGCCACGGGTGTAGATGGCATCGGCCCGGACCCCGGTGTCGGCGGTGAGCGCGAGCGCTTCCGCCGCGAGCCGTGCGGCGCGGTCGGCCTTGCCCGCGTCGAACGCGGCCTGGCTGGCCCGGGCGATACGCCGGGCCTTCAGCTCACGGTCGGCGCTGAGCCGGCCGGCGCGTTCGTAGGCGGCGCACACCGCCATCGCGCCGCCTCGGTGCCAGGCACGCTCCGCCACGCCTTCGAGTTCGGCGGCCACCGCCTCGTCGGGCCGGGTGGTGGCGGCAGCGAGGTGCCAGGCCCGGCGGTCGGCATCGGCGTCCGCGCGCAGGGCCTCGGCGTACGCCCGATGTACCTCGATCCGCCGGTGCAGCGGCGCGTCCTGGTAGGCGGCCGCCCGCACCAGGGGGTGGCGGAACGTGATCCGGCTGTCGATCCGGACCAGCCGGTCGCGTTCGGCGGGTGCCAGGTCGCCGGCGGCGCCACCGAGGGATTCGACCACGTGCAGGATCGTCGCGAGGGGCGCCGCCGTGTCGGCTGCCGCCACCACAAGCGCGCGTCGGGTGGGTTCGGGAAGCTCCACGATCTGGTGGCGGAACGCCTCCTGCACGCGGCGGGTCACCGGCAGCGGGCCGACCTGCTCGGCCGGGTCGGACTCGTCGGCGTCGCGGGCCGCGAGCCGCGACAACCCGAGCTCGATGACCGCCAGGGGATTGCCGCCGGATTCCGCGAGAACCCTGGTCCGCACCCGTTCGGCGAGTTCCGGTGCGTGGTCGTCGAGCAGCCGGGCGGCATCTGGCGCAGCGAGGCCGGACAGATCCACGACCTCGACGCCCGCGACCACGGAAGGCTCCACCGTATCGCGTACCGCGAACAGCACCGCGATCGGGTCGGCCACGAAGCGGCGGGCCGCGAACAGCAGCGCCTCCACAGAACCCTGGTCGAGCCATTGCAGGTCATCGACCACCAACAACAGCGGGGAATCCTCGGCCAGATCGGCGAGCAACGAAAGAGTGCCGGCAGAGATCAGGAACCGGTTGACTTCGTCTCCCTCGGCCAGCCCGAAAGCACAACGCAGCGCCATCGCCTGGGGTTTGGGCAGGGCGTCCAGCCGATCCAAGTGCGGAAACAGGAGTTGATGCAGACCGCCGTACGCCAGCTCGTAGTCGGACTCGATCCCGGCCACGCGGACCACCTGCATGCCCTCGGCTTCGGCGCTCGACACGGCGTGGTCGAGAAGGGCCGATTTCCCGATCCCCGGCGCACCCCGCAGCCCCAGCGCCCCGCTGCGTCCGCCCCGCGCATCCGCCAACAGGCGCCGCACCCGCGCCTGTTCGACATCCCTTCCCACCAGCGACATGCGGGCACCCTAGTGCGCGGTGGTGAACTCGGTCACGGCGCCTGGTCAGGACGGTCCGGCCATCCACGCGTCGGTCTTCGAGTCGGGGTGACGAACGGCGAGCTCGGCGCTGCCGGTCAGAGCTTGCCTTCGAGCAGTACGGTGCGGTGACCACCGAGACGGCGTGAGAGTTCCGCGACGAACTCGGGGCGCAGGGTTGGCCAGTTCCAGAACGTGAAGCCGAGATGACCGAACGCGAAGTAGTCGTCGGCCCAGAGCCACGTATGCACGGGAGCTGTCCGGCCGCAGGACGGGCACGCGACGGGCTCGTCGTCACCGTCGGCCCAGGAACCCACCGCGTCCGCGAACAGGTCCCAGCTCTCGTCGATGGGCGACCAGCGCTCGTCGACGAGGGGTATCTCCGCTGCGCAGTGCGGGCAGGTGACGGCCGAGGGTTCACCCTGCCCGGCATCGAAGACCGTACGCTCCACGGTGACGTGGAGGCCGTTGCTCCACACATTGACCAGCTCGGGATCCGGGTCCTCGACGGCTGCGCCGTAACCCGCTCCTGGCGCGTGCCCGGCGTCAGCGCCGAGGACGCAGTCGGTACGTTCCGCGGAGACGAAGCCGTCTGCGATCAGCCAGTCGAGTACGCCCGCCGCGAGCCCTTCCGCCTCCCCTGGCGTGGCCTCGGTGTCGACGATCGTCTGGAACCAGTCGCCCATGAATTCCCCTCCGGTGTCCGCGCGTCCAGCGCGTCGGCTCTTCTCGCCGTGCTCGCGAGCGTAGTGCTGGGGGCACTCGATGATCGCGGCTCTCCGCCACTCCGAAGGCGGTTGAGGAAGGTGCCACGACTGCGGCTGCGGGCCCGATCCGATTCAGCGGGTCTGACGCCGGGCGGGACATTCCCAATCGGCCGCCTCGATCGCGGTGCCGTCCTGATCGGTCAGATGGAAGCAGTTGCCGTTGGCCCACACCACCACCGCATCAGGTTGGTGGTTGACCTGGAACGGTTCGCCCTCGCGTCTGGAACCAGGCCACACACCCCCAGCGGTAGGCGAGTGCGTCACCACCACGACGGTTTCCCCCGGCGCCAGCTGATGAGCATCCGCCCACGGCTCCACGCTCAATTCGAGCGGCTCCGTCCCGGAGTTCTGAACCACCAGCCGGGCCGTGCCCACGGCGTTCATCCTTGCCCCTTACGTGTGTCTCTCACGTGATCCGGCCTCAGGACTGGTATCGCTCGGGCGCCGCGGTGTGTTCTCGAACCGCCTCGCGAAGCGGTCAGTTGGCTACGCTGAACCATCCCGGCCGCACCTCGTTCAGAAGCGGTTGCAGCGACTGCACCGCGGACCGCATGTCCTGATTCGCAACATCAAGAGGCTCCGGCAGGCTCAGCCCGTACCGGCGCAGTCGCCAGATGTCGAAGACTTCGCTTCCGTCAGCTGTGAAGTCGACATCGATCTCAGCACCGTTGCCGCTCTCGAAGCGGCACCCTGCCCCATGAACGGTGTAGGAGTAGGCGCCGATGCGCCCAGTCCGGCTGATCTGGCGTGAACGGACCAGGCCGAGGACATCTGCCAGTCGCTCCACCGAGGGAAGAGCCACTCTCAAGGCGTGATCAATCGCCTTCAGAGCACTGACGTAACCGAGCACAAGGTCTCGCGCAGCCCCAACCCGTTCCATACGGCGTCATCCCCCTGAGCTTGTCACTGAGGGGATCGTTCCATGTGGCCGCCAGCGCCTCCGCGGAACGGCATCCTGAAACGGTCAGTCAGAAGGGGCGCTCGTCCACTGCGATCGGCTCCGTCCCCTGCCACTGGGCCCACCGTCCCGGGACGGCTGTGCAGGCCGCCGACAGATGGGCCAGCGTCTTGCCTCGGACGTGCAACCAACTTTCGGCCGAAAGCCCGTCCTGCCGCAGCAGAAGACCGGCAGCAGAGAACCAGCGGACCGGGGACTCGTCATCGCCCGTCCACATCGGGTAGTCCGGGAGGGCAACCCGCCGAAAGAGCCGCGGAACCTCGTCCACAACCTCTGCCGGCAACTCGCAGGCGTTGTACAGGGGGCCGTCGCTGAGCAGGGCCTCGGAGAGAACCAGCTCCACACACGCCAGCGAGACCCTGCCCATGAAAGGCCTCCAGCCCTCACGCGACTGGACGACGACAGGCGGGTCGGCCTCCCCCAGATCGCACAGGCGCACGCCCCAGAAGGCGCACCCCTGGTTCTCGCTGCGGAAGCACAGCACACCTCCGAGGTCCTCGTGCACGAAGAGTTCCGAAGGAGGAAGCATCGGATCCTGGTGCTCGAACAACTCCGAACGACGGCCGAAGAGCAGATACGCCTCCCGTAGAGCAGCAGGAAGCGACAGGCCCAGCCGACCTTCAACCTGCTTGAGCTCGTCCTCACCGATGCCGTCGGCATCGCTCAAGGGCGCATACCACCCGGCGGCGAAGGCGCGGATGAAAGCCCACGCCTCCGGCCGGTCCGATATGCCGTCCTGCATAGCCTCAGCGGCATCGAAGTCGCCCATGCGGTGGGACCGTACCCCCGAGCAGCTGCGCTCTCCAGCAAGACCCCTCTAGAATCGAACACATGTCCGACTACACGCGGGCGGAGCGCCTCTCCAAGCACCGCGCCGTACTGCAATGGCTGGAATACCGGGCGCAACAGGAACGCAAGGAGATCGCCAAGCTCGAAACCGAGGCGGCCGAGTACGCGCGACGGCAGAAGGTCGCCCACCGGGAGCTGCGCTTCGTCTCCCCTGTCACGCCGGACGAAGGTGCCTGAGTGGAACACCTCGAGGAGCCGGGCGACCCTCAAGACATGGCGAGCGCCCCGATAGTCGTGCACCCGCCGCTCGGAACCGGCGGCCGGCGCGTCACCGTGCGCGGGCAGGTCCTCGGCCTCGCCCACAGCGACACGGACCTGCTCGAGTTCCTGCGCCGCGCCGGCCTGCCCGACGGGGAGCAACTCCTCGACGACAAGGCGTGGGTGCAGTGGCGCGGCGGGCGCGCGCATCACTATGAAGCGGCCTGACGTAAACCCGGACGCCCCCACGGCTCAACCCAGACGCTAGCGACCCACGGTGCTCCAGTCCGCGGGGGCCGGCGGCACCGCACGTCCTGCGGCGTGTTCGTGGAGGCGCCGGGTCAGTTCCGGCAGGTCGTACGCAGGGAAGCTGATCTGCAGCAGCCGTAGGCCAAAGTCCGACGGCTGGTCACTCCGGAACATCGCCGCGTCCATCGGCTTGATGTTCACGTCCCATGCGTCAGGGGCCGCCCAGTGCGTCATGCGCACGTAGAAGGCATCTCGCGGTCCGGCGTTCGCTACGGCCGAGAGGAAGGCGAGTCCGCTGTCGAGCGGGAAGTCGATCAGCATCCAGCCACGGCGGGACTCCACCCACTCCGCCATGTGCGGCAGCTTCGCCGGCCAGTCCGCGTTGCTCTCGGCCAGGTCCTGGCAGCAGGTGAACGTGTCGATTCCGCACTCCCAGATCGCCTGGATCGCCGGCGCGAGCTGTTCGTCGATCTCGGCCTGGAGATCCCCGACCCGCACGGGAACAGTGGGATGCGTTCCCTCGTAAGACGTCATCGCAGGAGCATAGAAGCGGCCCACGACATCAGAGAGGCCATGCCTGAGCACGAAGAAACCCCCTCCGCCCTGCGTTTCCGCAGTTCGGAGGGGGTTTACCTTCATGTGGCGGCGCCAGGATTCGAACCTGGGAAGGCTGAGCCGGCAGATTTACAGTCTGCTCCCTTTGGCCGCTCGGGCACACCGCCGGGGATGCCGCCTCGGAGGTTTCGCTTGCGCGGTGCTCCGTGGCAACGACGTAAACGATACCTGATGACCGGGGGTGCTCCGCCACCCGATTGATCTGCGCCCGGGCCCGGGCCGGGTGGCTAGGCTTTGCGTATATCCGGAGCCCGTATCCGTAGCCCGTTTCCGTAACCCGTACGCATCCACGCAAGGAGCCACAGGACATGGCCGACTCCAGTTTCGACATCGTCTCGAAGGTCGAGCGGCAGGAGGTCGACAACGCCCTCAACCAGGCCGCCAAGGAGATCTCGCAGCGCTACGACTTCAAGAACGTCGGTGCGTCCATCGACTGGTCCGGCGAGAAGATCCTGATGCAGGCGAACTCCGAGGACCGCGTCACCGCCATCCTCGACGTCTTCCAGTCCAAGCTGATCAAGCGCGGCATCTCGCTGAAGGCGCTGGACGCCGGTGAGCCGCAGCTGTCCGGCAAGGAGTACAAGATCTTCGCCTCCATCCAGGAGGGCATCACACAGGAGAACGCCAAGAAGGTCGCGAAGATCATTCGCGACGAGGGTCCCAAGGGCGTCAAGGCCCAGGTGCAGGGCGAGGAGCTGCGGGTCAGCTCCAAGAGCCGTGATGACCTGCAGGCCGTGCAGACGCTGCTCAAGCAGCAGGAATTCGACTTCGCGCTGCAGTTCGTGAACTACCGGTGAGGCAACCGGTGAACCACCGCTGACGGCAACCGGTGAGCCGGCGCTGGCGGCGCTGACGGCGCTGACGGCGCTGACGGCGCTGACGGCGCTGACGGCGCAATGACGACAAGGGCGGTACGAGAGTCTCGTACCGCCCTTCGTCATGTCCTCAAAGCCGGTCGAGCCGGGGACCCCGTCAAGCCGTCAGCGGCGCGACCGTGAGTGGCCGAACAGGATGCGGTACGCGATCAGCAGGGCCAGGGAGCCCGCGATCGCGGAGATCCATGTGGCCGTGTCGTAGAAGTCCGTGGTGATCGGGCGGTCCAGGAAGCGGGACGAGGCCCAGCCGCCGAGGAACGCCCCGGCGATGCCGATGAAGGTCGTGCCGATGAGGCCGCCCGGGTCGCGGCCGGGGAGCAGGATCTTGGCGATGGCGCCGGCGAGGAGCCCGAGGACGAGCCACGCGATGATGCCCATGAGGTGAGCTGCCTTTCCGCGGCGGAGCGCTGCGGAGGAGAACAGTCCGAGGCGTCCGCGCAATGTCCGGATTGCGGTCCTGTGAAGAGGGACGGGTGGAGCCGGTGACCTGGTTGCGGGCGTCAGTAGGGTGCGGCGTATGACACAGGGGCAGCCGGGCGGGCAGGCAGGCGGAAAGCCGCACGGGCAGACGCACGAGCCGGCAGGCACGCGAGCACACAAGCCGGCAAGCACGCGAGCACACGAGCCAGCAAGCACGCGAGCGCAGGACACGGCAAGCACGCCGGCGCAGGACACGGCAAGCACGCCCGCTCAGACACTGCGGCGCACGCTCGGTCTCTTCGACGCCGTCACCATCGGGCTCGGGGCCATGATCGGGGCGGGGATCTTCGCGTCGCTCGGGCCCGCCGCGGATGCCGCCGGGTCCGGGCTGTTCTACGGGCTGGCCATCGCCGGATTCGTCGCGTACTGCAATGCCATGGCGTCGGCGAGGCTCGCGGCGCTCTATCCCGTCGCGGGCGGGACGTATGTCTACGGGCGGGAGCGGCTCGGGGCCTTCTGGGGCTATCTCGCCGGGTGGGCGTTCGTCGTCGGGAAGACCGCTTCGTGCGCGGCGATGGCGCTGACCGTGGGGTCCTATGTGTGGCCCGGGCAGGCGCATGCGGTGGCCGTCGGGGCGGTGGCGATGCTGACTGCCTTGAATTGCTTCGGAGTTCAGAAGGCCGCCTGGATGAACCGGGTGATCGTCGCTCTCGTGCTCGGTGTCCTCGCGGCCGTGGTCGTGGCCTGCGTGGGCAGTTCGCAGAGCGGTACGGCGGGGTCCCCGGCGGGCGTGACCGGCGTCCTGCAGAGCGCCGGTCTGCTGTTCTTCGCCTTCGCCGGGTACGCGCGGATCGCCACCCTGGGCGAGGAGGTACGGGATCCGGCGCGGACCATCCCGCGCGCGATCCCGCTCGCGCTCGGCATCACGCTCGTCGTGTACGCGGCCGTGGCCCTGGCCGTCGTCTCCGTGCTCGGCACGGGCGGTCTCGCCGACGCGACCGCCCCGCTGGTCGACGCGGTACGGGCCGCGGGCGCGTCCGGTCTCGCCCCCGTCGTACGGACCGGGGCGGCCGTCGCCGCGCTGGGGGCGCTGCTCGCGCTGATCCTCGGGGTGTCGCGCACGACGCTCGCCATGGCGCGGGACCGGCATCTGCCCGGCGTGCTCGCCGCCGTGCACCCGCGGTTCCAGGTGCCGCAGCGGGCCGAGATCGCGGTGGGCGTGGTGGTCGCGGTGCTCGCCGCAACGGCCGATCTGCGCGCCGCCATCGGATTCTCGTCGTTCGGGGTGCTGCTCTATTACGCGATCGCCAATGCCTCGGCGTGGACGCTGAGTTCGCGGCTTCGCGCCCGGGCGCTGCCAGCGCTGGGGCTCGTGGGGTGCCTGGTGCTCGCGGCCACGCTTCCGGCGTCGTCGGTGCTGTGGGGCGCCGTGGTGATCGCGGTGGGCGCGGGGGTGTTCTTCGTACGGCGGACGCTCATCCCCGTACGGAAATGATCAACACCCCCGCAGCGGCCGGCACCCCCACGCGCGTCCGCCCTGCCAGCGGCGCCCTTACCAGCTGGCGCCTACCAACGGCCCTCTTACCAACGGCCCCCGGCCGCGAACGCCTCGTCCGTGCGCACGATGTCGCGGCCGAGCGGCATCAGCGAGATCGGGATCAGCTTGAAGTTGGCGAGGCCCAGCGGGATGCCGATGATCGTGATGCACTGCAGGACGCCCGTGACGATGTGGGCGAGGGCGAGCCACCAGCCGGCCAGGATCAGCCACAGGACGTTGCCCACGCAGGAGGGTGCGCCGGCGTCGCGCTTCTCCACGGTCGTGTAGCCGAACGGCCAGAGCGCGTAGACCCCGATACGGAACGCGGCTATGCCGAACGGGATACCGATGATGGTGATGCAGAGGATCACGCCCGCGAGCAGATAGCCCAGGAAGAGCCAGAAACCGCTCAGGACGAGCCAGATGATGTTCAGGATGGTCTTCACTTCGGGCGACCTGCCTCGCTATCGGCGTCATACGGCATGCGCGACGTCATACGGCGTTGTACGGCGTCCCTTACGTGATCTAAGACGCGACCGGGCCGCTGCCGGATCCCGGCGCCGACCCTGAATCGACCCTGATCGTGGACGAGGGCCCGCCCCCGGCCGTGGACTCGCCCCTGATCGCGGACGAGCTCACCGCTGGCGGCCGGCCATCTGCTCGAGACGGGCGATGCGCTCGGCCATGGGCGGGTGCGTCGAGAACATCTTGGACATGCCCTGCCCCGGACGGAAGGGGTTGGCGATCATCATGTGGCTGGCCGCCTCGATCTTCGGCTCGGGCGGCAACGGCAGCTGCTTGGTGCCGGCGTCGAGCTTGCGCAGGGCGTCGGCCAGGGCGAGCGGGTCGCCCGTGAGCTGAGCACCGGAGGCGTCCGCCTCGTATTCGCGCGAGCGGCTGATCGCCAGACGGATCACGGAGGCGGCGATGGGGCCGAGCAGCATGATCAGGAGCATCCCGAAGATGCCCGGGCCTTCACGGTTGTTGGAGCCGCCGGAGGGGATCAGCCAGGCGAAGTTGACCAGGAACATGATCACGGAGGCGAGGGCGCCGGCCACCGAGGAGATCAGGATGTCGCGGTTGTAGACATGGCTGAGCTCATGGCCGATGACGCCGCGCAGCTCGCGCTCGTCGAGGATCCGCAGGATGCCCTCGGTGCAGCAGACCGCGGCGTTACGGGGGTTGCGGCCGGTCGCGAAGGCGTTCGGCGCCTCCGTCGGTGAGATGTACAGACGCGGCATGGGCTGGCGGGCCTGGGTGGAGAGCTCACGGACCATCCGGTAGAGCTGGGGCGCCTCGAACTCGCTGACCGGGCGGGCGCGCATCGCCTTGAGCGCCAGCTTGTCGCTGTTCCAGTACGCGTAGGCGTTGGTGCCGAGCGCGACGAGGAGCGCGACGAACAGTCCCGTACGCCCGAAGAAGCTGCCGATGACGAGGATGAGTGCGGACAGGCCCCCGAGCAAAGCGGCGGTCTTCAGACCGTTGTTACGGCGGTGCACGGTACGCCCTCCTGGTGGTGCGGCAGGGGAACCCTTCGCTGACTGGCTTCCACTTTCCAGTGGACCCTCCCTGCCTGGTCAACGCCAGGCGGGAAGGCGGAGTTCCCCGGCCGCGGGCCGGGGGGCCTCGACCGAACGGGTGAGGGGCCCGCTCAGGGCGGCGAAGGATTCCCTGCTGAGAGGGCGAAGGATTCCTGCTCGGAAGGCGAAGGCTCCCCCGCTCAGAAGAGGACGGACTCCGAGAAGCGCAGCACCATCTGGGGCGCGCCGGACAGGACGACGCCGACGAGCGCGGTGACGGCGATGGCGGCCGTGAGCGGCAGCGGGAGCGAGGCCGTGCGGGCGGGAACCCCGCCCTCGATCGTGGCGCGTGCGGGCGCCTCGCCCTCGGGCGTACGGAACAGCAGCGCCGTCCAGCGCAGGTAGTAGTAGAGCGCGATCACGACGTTGAGGGCCATGACCACCGCGAGCCAGCCGAGTCCGGCGTCGACGGCCGCCTGGAACACCGTGACCTTCGCGAACAGGCCGATGATGCCCGGCGGCAGACCGGCCAGGCAGAGCAGGAAGAAGCCGAGGGCGAGCGCGGCCAGGGGGTGCTGGGCGTACAGGCCGCGGTAGTCGGTCAGGCGGTTCTCCGGCGCGCGGCGCGCGACCAGGGCGGCCACCGCGAAGGCGCCGAGGTTCACGGCCGCGTACATCAGCGCGTACGCGACGGTGGCGCCGATCGCGTCGGCCGGGTCGCCGGCGTTTGCCGGGTACCCGGCTGCCGCGATCGGGACGAGCAGGTAGCCGGCCTGCCCGACCGACGACCAGGCGAGCAGGCGTACGGCACTGAAGGCGCGGCCGGCCTGCTGGCGCAGGGCGGCCACATTGCCCGCGGTCATGGTGAGGGCGGCGAGCACCGCGAGGGTCGGGGCCCAGACGTCCGCGTACGAGGGGAAGGCGACGACCGTGACCAGGATGAGGCCGGTGAAGCCGACTGCCTTGCCGACCACCGAGAGGTACGCGGCGACCGGCAGCGGGGCGCCGATATAGGTGTCGGGGACCCAGAAGTGGAAGGGCACGGCGGCCGTCTTGAAGGCGAAGCCGACCAGGGTGAGGGCGACGCCGGTGCGGGCGAGGGTCTGCAGGTCGCCGTCCACGGAGGTGAGTGCGGCGGCGATCTCGGTGAGGTGCAGGGTGCCGGTGGCCGCGTACACGAAGCTGACGCCGAGGAGGGTGACGGCGGTGGCGGTGACCGAGGACAGGAAGAACTTCAGGGCCGCTTCGGAGGAGCGGCGGTCCCCGCGGCGCAGGCCGACCAGCGCGAACGCCGGGAGCGAGGCGACCTCGAGGGCGACGACGAGCGTGGCGAGGTCGCGCGAGGCGGGGAGCAGCGCGGCGCCGGCGGCGGAGGACAGGAGCAGGAACCAGTACTCGCCCGCGGGGAGTTCCTTGTCCTTCAGGGGGCTTACGGAGAGCAGCGCGGTCAGCAGCGCGCCGCCCAGGACCAGGAGCTGGATGACGACGGTGAAGCGGTCGGCGGTGTACGAGCACACGCCGGCGTCGCCGGTCAGGCAGAAGGTCTCGCGGTCGCCGTCGAGGAGCAGGAGCAGGGAGGCGAGGGCGACGGTCAGGCCGGCCAGTGAGATCCAGCCGAGGACGGACTTCCTGCTCTCGGGTACGAACAGGTCGGCCACGAGGACGGCGAGGCCGACGACCGCGGCGATGGTGGGCGGGGCGATGGCCGTCCAGTCGACGGACTGGACGAGGCTCGCCGTTTCTTCCGCGGCGATGACGGTGGCGGCGCTCATGCCTTGCCTCCTGCGAGGAGCTTCTGCACGGCCGGGTCGGTGAGGCCGAGCAGCAGCGCGGGCCAGAGTCCGGCGAGGACGGTGAGGGCGGCGAGCGGGGTCCAGGCGGCGAACTCGTAGCCCTGGATGTCGGCCAGTTCCTGGGGCTTCTCCTGGGGATCGCCCATGCAGATCCGGCGTACGACGATGAGCATGTACGCGGCCGTCAGGAGCGTGCCGAACGCGGCGATCGCCATGAAGGTGAGAAAGGCCGGGCGGCTGAGGTCCTCGGCGGGCTTGAACGCACCGAACAGGGCGAGCATCTCGCCCCAGAAGCCCGCGAGTCCCGGGAGTCCGAGCGAGGCGACGGCGCCGAACGCGAGCAGGGCTCCGAAGCGGGGGGCCTTGCCGTAGAGGGCCTGGCCGGTCTGGCCCGCGAGGGCGTCGAGGTCGGTGGTGCCGGTGCGGTCCTTGAGTGCGCCGACCAGGAAGAACAGCAGGCCGGTGATGAGGCCGTGGGCGATGTTGGCGAAGAGCGCGCCGTTGACGCCGGTCGGGGTCATGGTCGCGATGCCGAGGAGTACGAAGCCCATGTGGCCGACGGAGGAGTACGCGATGAGGCGTTTGAGGTCGCCCTTCGCGCCCTTGCGGGCAAGCGCCAGGCAGGCGAGCGATCCGTAGATGATGCCGACGACCGCGAAGGCGGCCAGGTAGGGCGCGAACTCCCGCATGCCGTCAGGGGTGATGGGGAGCAGGATGCGGACGAACCCGTACGTGCCCATCTTGAGCAGGACGCCCGCGAGGAGCACCGAGCCGACGGTCGGGGCGGCGGTGTGCGCGTCGGGCAGCCAGCTGTGCAGCGGCCACATCGGGGTCTTCACCGCGAGGCCGACACCGATCGCCAATACGGCGATGACCTGCACGGACGTGGTGAGTTCGCGGCCGTTGTCAGTGGCGAGTGCGAGCATGTCGAAGGTGCCGGACTTCAGCCCGATCAGCAGGAGGCCGAGCAGCATCACGACGGAGCCGAGCAGCGTGTAGAGGATGAACTTCCAGGCAGCTTGCGTGCGTTGGGCACCGCCCCAGCGCGCGATCAGGAAGTACATCGGGATGAGGACCATCTCGAACGCGAGGAAGAACAGGAGCAGATCGAGTACGGCGAAGGTGGCGAGGGTGCCCGACTCCAGGACCAGGAGGAGGGCGACGAATGCCTTGGGGGAAGGGCCCGCAGGCATCTTGAAGTAGCTGTAGAGCGCGCAGAGGAAGGTCAGGAGCGCGGTCAGCACGAGGAGGGGGAGCGAGATGCCGTCGATGCCGAGGTGGATCCGCACGTCCAGTGCCGGGATCCAGCTGATGTCGGTCGTGGCCTGCATCGTGGCCGGGTGGTCGTGGTCGAAGCCGAGGGCGAGGACCACGGCGGCGATGAGGATGACACCGGTGACGGTCACGCCGTGCCGCAGCACGGCCTGGTCCGGGGACTTCCCCTTCAGTCCGGGCGGGGCGGGCAGCAGGGCCGCGGCGGCGCCCAGGAGCGGTCCTGCCACGATCAATGCCAGAAGGAACTGCATCACGGACTCGCTGATATCGATCACGGCTCAGGCTCCCGCTGCGACGAGGACGGCGGCGACGGCGAGGACGACCGAGCCGGCGAGCAGGGCGCTCAAGTAGGTCTGCACATTTCCGGTCTGGGCTCTTCTGACCAGGGCGCCGAGCAGGTTCGCCGTGTTGCCCGCGCCGCGTACGTAGGTGTCGACGACCTCGCGGTCGAGGAAGCGGACGAGGCGGGCGGCGGCCTGGGTGGGGCGGACGAACAGGGCGGTGTAGAGGGCGTCCAGGTGGAAGCCGTTGGCCGCGGCGTGGTGCAGCGGGCCGAGCAGGAGACGGCCGGGGTCGGCCGAATCGGGTGCTTCCGCGATCGAGCCGTAGACGGGGGTGTGCGCGGTGATGGCTTCCGCCTCGGTGGCGGCGGGGCCTTCCTCGGGGTGCGCTGCGACGGCGCCCAGGGGCTCGCGCCCGTCGACGGCCAGCGGTGCGCGGGCGGCCATGGCCGAGCTGTGGCGCCAGGCTCCGTAGGTGACGATCACGCCGACCAGGGCGAGGCCTGTGGCGAGTACGGAGGTGGTGAGCGTCGGGGTCAGGTCATGGCCGTCGAACCAGTCGGGGAGCACGCCGAAGCTCAGGCCCGCCGTGAGGGAGGGGATGGCGAGGATCCACAGGACCGAGGTCATGGCGAGCGGCTGCTTGCCGTGGTCGGGGGCGGCGGGGCCCGAGCCGCGGAAGGCGAGGAGCCAGAGGCGGGTGGCGTACGCGGCGGTGAGCAGGGCCGTGACCAGGCCGGCGACGAGGACGATCCAGCCGGCCGTGGCCGGGGCGAACTCGCTGTGTCCGGTGGCTGTGTGCTCCGCGGCGCCGAGCACGGCCTCCTTGGAGAAGAAGCCGCTGAAGGGCGGGATCGCGGCGAGCGCGAGCAGCGCCACGGTCATCGTCCAGAAGGCGTCGGGGACCCGGTCGCGCAGGTTGCCCATACGGGACATGGCGGCAAGGGAGTTGGTGCCCGCGGCGTGGATGATCACGCCCGCGGCGAGGAAGAGCAGCGCCTTGAAGGCGCCGTGCGACAGGAGGTGGAAGACACCGGCGCCGCGGTCGCCGACGGCGAGGGCGCCGGTCATGTAGCCGAGCTGGCCGATCGTCGAGTAGGCGAGGACGCGCTTGATGTCGTCCTGCGCGAGCGCGGCGAGCGCCGAACCGGCCATGGTCACGGCGGCCATGACCGCGAGCACGATCAGGGCTGCCGCGGAGGCGGCGAACACCGGGAGGAGCCGGGCCACGAAGTAGACGCCGGCGGCGACCATCGTCGCGGCGTGGATCAGCGCGGAGACCGGCGTGGGGCCGGCCATCGCGTCGGGCAGCCATGTGTGCAGCGGGAACTGCGCCGACTTGCCGGCCACACCGGCGAGCAGGAGCAGCGCGATCAGGGTGGGGTGGTCGAGCCCGCCGCCGCTGACCTCGCCCAGGATCGTCGTGATCCGGAAGGAGCCGGCGTCCGCGGCGAGCGCGAACAGACCGATCAGGAAGGGGACATCGCCGAGCTTGGTGACCAGGAAGGCCTTGAGGGACGCGGCACGCGCCTCGGGGGTCTCCCAGTAGTGGCCGACCAGGAAGTACGAGCAGATGCCCATGATCTCCCAGCCGACCAGGAGCACCATCAGGTCGCCCGAGAAGACGACGAGCAGCATCGCGGAGGTGAAGAGCGAGACCAGGGCGGCGTACGAGGGGTAGCGCGGGTCGTCGCGCAGATACGCCGTCGAGTAGATCTGCACGCACGAGGCGACCACACCCACGAGGACGGCAGTGAGGACCGCGAACCCGTCCAGGTGGAGGGCGAGTTCGATCGGGACCGAGCCGGTGGGGGTGAGTTCGGTGGCCGCGTCGATCGCGCGGTCGCCGCCCTGGCGCAGGGCCACGACGACGGCGAGGCCGAGCGCGGTCAGCGTGGGCAGGATCGCAAGGGGGCGGACGAACCCGGGGGCCTTGCGCCCCAGGAGCAGACCGGCGACGGCGCCCAGGAACGGAAGGAGGGGGACGAGAACGGCGAGGGTCGTGGTCGTCACGCGGCGGCCTCTGTGGTGTGTGCCGGTGCTGCTGCGGCTTCTTCGGGTGCGTCCTGGTCGCCGTCGTCGGGGCTGTGGCCTTCGGCGGTGTCACGGAGTCGGTCGACGTCCGAGGTGCCGCGGTTGCGGTACACCATCAGCACGATCGCGAGGCCGATGCCGATCTCGGCGGCGGCGATGGCGATCGTGAAGAGGGTGAGCGCCTGGCCCGCGTGCAGGGCGTCGCGCAGCCAGACGTCGAACGCGACCAGGTTGAGGTTGACCGCGTTGAGCATCAGCTCGACGGACATCAGGACCAGGATCGCGTTGCGGCGGGCGAGCACTCCGTACAGGCCGATACAGAAGAGGAGCGCGGCGAGCACGGCGGGATAGGCGAGGTGCATCAGCGCTGCTCCTTGTCGGGGGTCGCTGAGCCCGCGGTCTCGTTATCGCCGTTCTCGCCGTTCTTGCGGGAGAGGACGATCGCGCCGACCAGCGCGGCGAGGAGCAGTACGGACAGGGCCTCGAAGGGCAGCACCCAGTGCCGGAACAGGATCGTGCCCGTCACCTCGGTGGAGCCCTGGGCCGCACCGTCGAGGTCGATCCACTGCGTACGGAAGGCGTCCACGACGACCCAGACCAGGGCGCCCGCGGAGGCGGTCGCGACCGCGAGGGCGACCCATCGGTTGCCCGAATCGGCGTCCGGGGAGCGGCCGATGGGGGCTTTGGTGAGCATCAGACCGAACAACAGGAGGACGACCACGGAACCGACGTAGATCAGCACCTGGACCCAGGCGATGAACTCGGCGGTGAGCAGGAGGTACTCGACGGCGAGCCCACCGAGCGCGACCACCAGCCACAGGGCGGCGTGCACCAGCTGTTTGGTGGTGACGGTGATGAGCGCGGCGCCGAGCGTCGCGATGCCCACGAGGACGAACGCGATCTCCACGCCTGTGGGCGAGAGGAAGCCCTGCGGAGCGGTGGCTGCGAGGGTCACTGGTGGTCCGAGGGTCACTGGGGGTCCTCCCCCGCCTGTGGTGGCGCGGCGGCCTGTTCGGCGGCGAGCTTGTCGGCGGTCTTGCGGGCGGCGGCGAGCTCCTTGGGCTCCTCCGCCCCCTCGTCGAGCGCCGGCGGTGCGGGCACCGTCCACATCCACTCGCGGAGCTTGTCGCGCTCGTGGGTGAGTTCGTGGATGTCCGTCTCCGCGTACTCGAACTCCGGTGACCAGAACAGCGCGTCGAAAGGACAGACCTCGATGCAGATACCGCAGTACATGCAGAGCGAGAAGTCGATGGCGAAGCGGTCGAGCACGTTGCGGCTGCGCTCGCGGCCGCCCTCGACTGCCGGTGGCACCGTCTCCTTGTGGGAGTCGATGTAGATGCACCAGTCGGGGCACTCACGGGCGCAGAGCATGCAGACCGTGCAGTTCTCCTCGAACAGGCCGATCACTCCGCGCGTACGGGGCGGGAGTTCGGGCTGTACGTCGGGGTACTGCGCGGTGACGGTCTTCTTCGTCATCGTGCGGAGAGTCACGGCCAGGCCCTTGGCCAGACCCGAACCCGGGATGGGAGCCATTAGTTGATCGCCACCTTCACGATGCCGGTGAGCGCGATCTGCGCGAGCGCGAGCGGGACGAGGACGGTCCAGGCGAGCTTCTGCAGCTGGTCCTCGCGAAGGCGCGGATAGCTCACGCGGAGCCAGATCACGAGGAAGGCGAGGAGGCCGGTCTTCGCGAGGGTCCAGAGCCAGCCGAGGCCGTCGGCGCCCCACGGGCCGTGCCAGCCGCCGAGGAAGAGGACGGTGGTCAGACCGCACAGGACGACGATGCCCGCGTACTCGGCGAGGAGGAAGAGAGCGAAGCGCAGACCCGTGTACTCGGTGTACGCGCCGAAGATGATCTCCGAGTCGGCGACCGGCATGTCGAAGGGCGGGCGCTGGAGTTCGGCGAGCCCGGCCACGAAGAAGACCAGGGCGCCGACGATCTGCCAGGGCAGCCACCACCACTCGAAGGCGTTCAGGATCCCGGGCAGCGAGACCGTGCCGGCCGCCATCGCGACGGAGGCAGCGGCGAGCAGCATCGGGAGCTCGTACGCGAGGAGCTGGGCGGCGGTGCGCAGGCCGCCGAGGAGGGAGAACTTGTTGGCGGAGGCCCAGCCGGCCATCAGCGAACCGAGGACGCCGACGCCCATGACGGCGAGCACGAAGAAGATGCCGGCGTCGACGACCTGACCGACCGCGCCCTCGCTCGGGCCGATGGGGATCGCGACCAGGACGAGGAGGTACGGCAGGAGGGCGACGGCGGGGGCGAGTTGGAAGACGCGTCGGTCGGCGTTCGCCGGGACGATGTCCTCCTTCTGCGCGAACTTGACCCCGTCGGCGACGAGCTGGGCCCAGCCGTGGAAGCCACCCGCGTACATGGGGCCGAGGCGGCCCTGCATGTGCGCCATCACCTTGTGCTCGGTCTGCCCGACGATCAGCGGGAAGGTCAGGAACACGACGAAGACGACGAGCAGTCGCAGGGCGACGTCGAGTACGTCGTTCATGCGCGGTCGCCTCCGGCGGGGGGTTCAGGGTCGGGGGTCGGGTCCGGGTCCGAGGTGGGCTCGGGAGACGGGGCCGGGTCCGGGTCCGAGGTGGGCTCGGGGGTCGGGTCCGGGTCCGAGGTGGCAGTCTCGGTTGGGGTCGGGTCGGCACTCGCCTCAGCTGCCGACGGCTCCACGCCGACGTCCGTACCAGCGTCCTTACCTGCCTCAGCACCAGCGCCGGTGCCTGCTCCCGAGGCAGCGTCCGTACCTGTCTCCGTACCTGTCTCCGAGGCAGGCTCCTCACCGGCGAACGCCGGGCGCGGGTTGTGCCAGGGAGCGTCGGATGGCGCCGCCGCCTGGCTCGCCGAGCCTTCGCTCGCGCTCCGGTTGCGCCGAGGCGCGGCCGCGCCCGCCTGGCTCGCGGAACCCTCGCTCGCGCTGCGCGTCCGCCTGGGAGGACGCGGGGCGGCTTCAGCGGTTCCGGCGGCCCCGGACTCGGGGGTCTCCACCGGAGCCCCGCCGTCGGCCTGGCTCGCCGAACCCTCGCTCGCACTGCGCGCCCGCCGCACCGGCCGCTCCCCCGCGGCTCCGGCTCCGGCGCCCGCTCCGGCCGCACGCGCACCCGCAGCTCCGGCCCCCGCCGCACGCGCACCCGCACCCGCGGCCCGCCCCGCGCCGCGCGCCGGTCGCGCCGGCGCGGGCGGAAGCTGGCCCTTGAGCGGGCCCCACTCGTTGGGATCCGGGACGCCCGGCGGCAGCATCTGGCGCCGCTTCGGGCCGCCGTGCTCCGACTCCCCTGGCTCTTTCGCGCCCGGCCACGCCTTCACGACCCGCGCCGCGAGCACGAAGTCCTTGCGCAGCGGATGGCCTTCGAAGGTGTCCGGCAGCAGCAGCGGGTCGAGGCCGGGGTGCCCGGTGAAGTCGACGCCGAACATCTCGTGCGTCTCGCGCTCGTGCCACCCGGCCCCCGCGTACACCTCGATCGCCGAGGCCAGCGTCGCGGCCTCGTGCGGGACCGTCGTACGGACGAGAAGGCGGCGTACGGGATGCAGCGCGGCCACGTGGGCACAGACGCGGAAGCCGGTGCCGGGCTCGTCGACGGCGCTCAGCCAGTCGAAATACGTACAGCCAAGACGGTCGCGCGCGACGGTCAGCGCGGCGGTCCAGGAGTCGGCGGGCACGTCCACCGTCAGCAGGTCGTACGCCTCGTCGGCCGTCGCGTCCGGGCCGAAGAGCTCGGTCACCTCACCAGGGAGCCACCCGGTCACCGCGCGCCCTCCCCCGAAGCCGAATCCGAATCCGAAGCCGGGGGCGAAGTCGAAGCCGGGGCCGAAGCCGAAGCCGGGGCCGAAGCCGAAGCCGGGGCCGGAGGCGGTGAAACCAGCCCGCTCTGGAGCGCCGCGGCCGAAGCCGGCGCATAGCGCTCGCCGAGTGACTCCCGCGCGATCTTCTCCTGCAGCTTGAGGATCCCCTGAAGGAGCGCCTCGGGCCGGGGCGGGCAGCCGGGCACGTACACGTCGACGGGGATGATCTGGTCCACGCCCTTGGTCACGGAGTACGAATCCCAGTACGGGCCACCGCAGTTGGAGCAGGCGCCGAAGGAGATCACGTACTTGGGCTCGGGCATCTGCTCGTAGAGCCGCTTCACGGCGGGCGCCATCTTGTCGGTCACCGTGCCCGAGACGATCATCAGGTCCGCCTGGCGCGGCCCCGGCGCGAACGGGATCACGCCGAGCCGGATGAAGTCATGGCGGGCCATGGACGCGGCGATGAACTCGATGGCGCAGCAGGCGAGGCCGAAGTTGAAGACCCACAGGCTGTAGCGGCGGCCCCAGTTGAGGACCACCTTCATGGGCTGCGGCGCGAGCCGGGCCAGCGGGCCCAGCTTCGGCGCCGGCAGATCCACGGGCCCGGGGGGCACAGGGGCGGAGGTCACAGGGGCGGGTGTCACGTCCATGCGAGGACGCCCTTCTTCCATGCGTACAGCAGCCCGATGGCGAGGAAGCCGAGGAAGAGGAACATCTCCACAAGGGTCGTCGCGCCGTATCCGGCCTTGGCGAAGACCGTGGCCCAGGGGAACAGGAAGATGGAGTCCACGGCGAAGATCACGTACAGGAACGAGTAGACGTAATAGCGGACCTGGGTATGGGCCCAGCCCTCGCCCACGGGGTCGACTCCGCACTCGTACGTCAGGAACTTCTCCTGCGTCGGTACGACGGGACGAAGCAGCTTGCCCGCGCCGAACGCGACCGCGACGAAGAGGACTCCGACTACGGCGAGCAGCCCCACTACCGAATAACTGTCGAAGTAATCGGCGGCGAGAAGCGGTGAACCACCCGTTGGCTCCGGCACGTCCGGACCTCGCTCCCTCATCTCGCTGCGGCTGGCTGCGCCCCGTTCGACGATCTGTACGCACGGGAGTCTAGGGGTTGCCCCTCCAGGGTTGAGCAGGCCGTCGGCATGGAGGTGGGGTTTTCCCCAGTTGATCCGGGCGGCGGACCTCATGGCGGGGGCGCGCTCGAAGCGGCACGCTTGGCGGCATGACCACACGTACCGCCGTACAGCGAGGGCCCGACCGCCTGCCGCCCGCACGTTTCGCCTTCGACGGACAGACCTGGAAGGAGATCGCGCATCTGCTGATCAACCTTCCGGTCTCGCTGATCGGCTTTGTGTACGTGGTGACCGTGCTGTTCACCGGCGGGCTGCTGTCCGTGACGGTGATCGGCCTGCCGGTGCTCGCCCTCGGTCTGGCCGGCGCCCGGCTGCTCGGGCGCTGGGAGCGGGGCCGGGCCCGGCGGATGCTGGGGGTGCGGATCGACGAGCCGAGCCCGCTGCCGCGCCGCGGCGACGGCCTGATGGCCCGGGTGTGGAACGGGTTGAAGGACCCGGTGGGCTGGCGCACGGTCCTGTACGAGTTCATACGGCTGCCGTGGGGTGTGTTCACCTTCGCCGTGACGCTGGTGTCGCTGTTCGTGCTGTGGCCGGTGCTGCCGTTCATCGCGCGGGCGCTGACCAACGCGGACCGGGCGATGGTGCGCGGACTCCTGTCGCCCTCCGACGAGTTGGAGCGGCGGATCGCCGAGCTGGAGTCGGACCGCGGCGTCGTGATCGACACCGCGGCGGCGGACCTGCGGCGGATCGAGCGCGATCTGCACGACGGGGCCCAGGCGCGGCTCGTCAATCTGGCGATGGGCCTCGGTCTGGCCAAGGAGAAGCTGCTCGACGGCCAGGCCGACGACACCGTGGCCGCGATGGTCGACGAGGCGCACGGCGAGGTGAAGCTCGCGCTGCAGGAGCTGCGCGATCTGGCCCGCGGCATCCACCCCGCGATCCTCACCGACCGCGGCCTGGACGCGGCGCTCTCCTCCGTGGCTTCCCGGTGCACGGTGCCGGTGAAGGTCACGGTGGATCTGGCCGAGCGCCCGGCGCCGGCGGTCGAGGGCATCGCGTACTTCACGGTCTCGGAGCTGCTCCAGAACGTGAGCAAGCACAGCGGCGCGCGTACGGCGACGGTGGATGTGTGGCGCGCCGACACCCGCCTCCTGGTCCAGGTCGGCGACGACGGCCACGGGGGCGCGAACCTCGACGGCGGTACGGGCCTGGCGGGGCTGACCGAGCGGCTGGGCGCGGTGGACGGGCTGTTCGTGGTGGATTCGCCTGAAGGCGGGCCCACGACGGTGACGGCCGAGGTCCCGTGGCGGGACCGCGACCGCGCCTAGGACCTGGTCCACAGACAGGCCCTGGCGCGGCCCGGAGGTAGGGAAAACCCCCGGTTCGAAACGGAGACGGGCCGCATGGTCTCCGGGGCCGCCGGACGCGAGGCTTGAAGAGCCGCAGCAGAGCGCAACTACGAGAACGGACGACGCAGATGGCGACCGAATACGGACACCGGACCTGGTCCCAGTTCGCGGACGAGGACGACTACCCGAACGTTCCGGACCGCCAGGAGCCCGCGCGGCGTCACTTCCTGCCGCCCGCGCTGCGCGCGCCGGTCGAGGCGCGGACCTGGCGGGAGTTCGGCTACCTGCTGCTCAGCCTGCCGATGTCCATCCTGACCTTCACGTACGCCGTCACGATGATCTCGATCGGCGCCGGACTGCTGATCACCTTCCTCGGCATCCCGGTGCTCGCGGCCGGCCTCGCCGGACTGCGCGGGCTCGGCGCCGTCGAGCGGGCGCGGGCCCGCGGGCTCCTTCACCTCGACGTGGAGAGCCCGGAGCCGCTGCGGCAGAAGAAGCAGGGCGCGATGTCCTGGATGGGCGCGGTGCTCAAGAGCGGCGCCTCCTGGCGGCATGTGCTGTATGCGCTCCTGCACTTCCCCTGGGCGATCTTCGGCTTCGTGGTGTCGGTGACGTTCTGGACCGTCGGGTGGAGCCTGTTCACGTATCCGCTGTGGCAGTGGGTCTTCCCGATGTACACCGGGCAGGACGGCATCCAGCTGTACGGCGACGAGACCCACCGGTTCTACCTGGACAGCCCCTTCGAGATCCTCGTCACCTGCCTGATCGGTCTGCTGATCACGCTGATGACGCCCTGGATCATCCGCGCCCTGACCGGCGTGGACCGGCTGATGGTGCTCGGTCTGCTCGGCCCGTCCCGGCTGGTCACCCGGGTCGTGGAGCTGGAGTCGGACCGCGGCGTGGTCGTGGACACGGCGGCGGCGGACCTGCGGCGGATCGAGCGGGATCTGCACGACGGCGCCCAGGCCCGTCTGGTGACCCTGGCGATGGACCTCGGTCTGGCCAAGGAGAAGCTCAGGGAGGACCCGCAGGCCGCGGCCCGGATGGTCGACGAGGCGCACGGCGAGGTGAAGACCGCGCTGCAGGAGCTGCGCGATCTGGCCCGCGGCATCCACCCCGCGGTGCTCACCGACCGGGGTCTCGACGCCGCGCTCTCCTCGCTCGCCGCGCGGTGCACGGTGCCGGTGCAGGTCGAGGTCGATCTGCCGTACCGGCCGGCGGCCGCCATCGAGGGCATCGCGTACTTCACGGTCTCGGAGCTGCTGCAGAACGTCAGCAAGCACTCCAAGGCGCGGCGGGCCACGGTCGATGTGTGGCGTTCGGAGAACCGGCTGATGTTGCAGGTCATGGACGACGGGATCGGCGGGGCCGGGCTCGGGCAGGGCTCCGGGCTCAGCGGGCTCGCGGAGCGGCTGGACGCGGTGGACGGTGTGCTCGCGGTGGACTCCCCCAAGGGCGGACCGACCTCGATCACGGCGGAGCTGCCCTGGCGGGGCTGAGACCCCGCCGACTGCGGCCCGCGCCCTGAACGGCGCGGGCCGCACACCCACGTCCGGCCGTCGCCATCGGCACCGGCCGCACACCCACGTCCAGCCCCATCCGCCCCAGGCCGGCAAGCCCGCGTGCCCAAGGCGACCGCAGATCCCCCCGAACCCTGGGATGCTGGACGTACAAGCAAGTGCCGTGAAGGCCGGGGGGACGGACGGATCGTGGAGGACAGAGTGCGCGTGGTCATCGCCGAGGATTCAGTGCTGCTCAGGGAGGGCCTGACCCGGTTGCTGACCGACCGTGGGCATGACGTCGTGGCCGGCGTCGGCGACGGGGACGCACTGATCAAGACCATCGGCGAGCTGGCCGCGCAGGACGCGCTGCCGGACGTGGTCGTCGCCGACGTACGGATGCCGCCGACCCATACCGACGAGGGCGTGCGCGCGGCCGTCCACCTGCGGGGAAAGCACCCGGACCTCGGTGTCCTGGTGCTTTCGCAGTATGTGGAGGAGCAGTACGCCACGGAGCTGATCGCGGGTTCGAGCCGCGGCGTCGGCTATCTGCTCAAGGACCGGGTCGCGGAGGTACGGGAGTTCGTCGACGCCGTCGTACGGGTCGCCCAGGGCGGCACCGCACTCGACCCCGAGGTGGTCGCGCAGTTGCTCGGCCGCAGCCGTAAGCAGGATGTGCTCGCCGGGCTTACGCCACGCGAGCGCGAGGTACTCGGGCTGATGGCCGAAGGCCGTACGAACTCGGCGATCGCGAGGCAGTTGGTGGTGAGCGACGGAGCAGTCGAGAAGCACGTCAGCAATATCTTCCTGAAGCTCGGTCTCTCACCTAGTGACGGGGATCACCGTCGCGTACTGGCGGTCCTCACCTACCTCAATTCGTAGCGACCTGACACCCTGTCAGATACGAGAGCCGAGTCGGCCGGGACCGGGGGCGAACACCCAGGCGGGACCGGAGGACCAGAACCAAAGGATGAGCAGAGAGCGTCTTCAGCGAAGGGGCCGGGGGTGATCTCATGGGGGCAGAAACAGGGACGAAGTCGGGCATCCGCGCGTCTCATTTGACCGTCCACTATCTGACCACCCCAGGGAAGGCGACCCTTACCGACGTAGGGTGGCCCTGGAAGGACCGGTCGGCCGGTCACTTCCGTGCCACAGCCTCGAGGGAGGTCCAGTTCAGTGACCAGCCAGGTCAGTAGCCCAGCCGAGCAGACCGACGGTGCAGTGGTCGGTGACGTTGTCGGTGAGCAGCGCAAACCGTCCACGGAGAAAGAGGTCCGTCGTCTGGACCGGGTGATCATCCGGTTCGCCGGTGACTCGGGTGACGGTATGCAGCTGACGGGTGACCGCTTCACCTCGGAGACGGCTTCGTTCGGCAACGACCTTTCGACGCTGCCGAACTTCCCGGCCGAGATCCGCGCGCCTGCCGGCACGCTGCCGGGTGTGTCCAGCTTCCAGCTGCATTTCGCCGACCACGACATCCTGACGCCGGGCGATGCCCCGAACGTGTTGGTGGCGATGAACCCGGCGGCGTTGAAGGCGAATATCGCCGATGTCCCGCGTGGCGCCGAGCTCATTGTGAACACGGATGAGTTCACCAAGCGGGCGATGCAGAAGGTCGGTTACGACACCAACCCGCTGGAGGACGGCTCGCTGGACGGTTACAGCGTGCATCTGGTGCCGTTGACCACGCTGACGGTGGAGGCGCTCAAGGAGTTCGACCTGTCGCGTAAGGATGCGGGCCGGTCGAAGAACATGTTCGCGCTGGGTCTGCTGTCGTGGATGTATCACCGTCCCACCGACGGCACCGAGACGTTCCTGCGGCAGAAGTTCGCCAAGAAGCCCGAGATCATGAGGGCGAATCTGGCGGCGTTCAGGGCGGGCTGGAATTTCGGGGAGACCACCGAGGACTTCGCGGTCTCCTATGAGGTGTTGCCGGCGGCGAAGGCGTTCCCGACGGGTACGTACCGCAATATTTCCGGGAACCTGGCGCTGTCCTATGGTCTGGTGGCGGCGGGTAAGCAGGCGGATCTGCCGCTGTACCTGGGCTCGTACCCGATCACGCCGGCCTCCGACATCCTGCACGAGCTCAGCAAGCACAAGAACTTCGGCGTACGGACCTTCCAGGCCGAGGACGAGATCGCGGGCATCGGCGCTGCACTGGGCGCGGCCTTCGGCGGCTCCCTCGCGGTGACGACCACGTCCGGTCCGGGTGTGGCGCTCAAGTCCGAGACCATCGGCCTGGCCGTCAGCCTCGAACTGCCGCTCCTGATCGTCGACATCCAGCGCGGCGGCCCGTCCACGGGGTTGCCGACGAAGACCGAGCAGGCCGATCTGCTGCAGGCGATGTTCGGCCGTAACGGTGAGGCGCCGGTGCCGATCGTGGCGCCGCAGACTCCGGCCGACTGCTTCGACGCCGCCCTGGAGGCGGCCCGGATCGCGCTCACCTACCGCACCCCGGTCTTCCTCCTCAGTGACGGTTATCTGGCGAACGGTTCGGAGCCGTGGCGGATCCCGGAGGTCGATGAACTCCCGGATCTGCGCACCCAGTTCGCGCAGGGCCCCAACCACACCCTGGACGACGGCAGCGAAGTCTTCTGGCCGTACAAGCGCGATCCGGAGACCCTCGCACGGCCGTGGGCGATCCCGGGCACGCCGGGTCTCGAGCACCGCATCGGCGGGATCGAGAAGCAGGACGGCACGGGCAACATCTCCTACGACCCGGCCAACCACGACTTCATGGTCCGCACCCGCCAGGCGAAGATCGACGGCATCCAGGTCCCCGACCTCGAAGTCGACGACCCCACCGGCGAAGCAAAGCTGCTGGTGCTCGGCTGGGGCTCCACCTACGGCCCGATCACCGCCGCCGTACGGCGACTTCGTACCGCGGGACAGAGCGTGGCGCAGGCCCATCTGCGGCACCTCAACCCGTTCCCGCGGAATCTCGGCGAGGTTCTGAAGCGTTACGACAAGGTAGTGGTGCCCGAGATGAACCTCGGCCAGCTCGCGACGCTCCTGCGCGCGAAGTACCTGGTCGACGCCATCTCGTACAACCAGGTCAACGGCATGCCGTTCAAGGCCGAGCAGCTCGCCACGGCTCTCAAGGAGGCCATCGATGGCTGAGACGATCACGGAAGGTCCGGGCACGATCGAGGCGCTTTCCCTCGTGCCGAAGGCCGAGGCAAAGCAGTCCATGAAGGACTTCAAGTCCGATCAGGAAGTGCGCTGGTGCCCCGGCTGCGGTGACTACGCGGTGCTCGCCGCGGTGCAGGGCTTCATGCCCGACCTCGGGCTCGCCAAGGAGAACATCGTCTTCGTCTCGGGCATCGGCTGCTCGAGCCGCTTCCCGTACTACATGAACACCTACGGGATGCACTCCATCCACGGACGCGCCCCGGCCATCGCCACCGGACTCGCCTCCTCCCGCCGTGACTTGAGCGTCTGGGTCGTCACGGGTGACGGCGACGCGCTGTCCATCGGCGGCAACCACCT
>NZ_JBEPEW010000036.1:0-64248 GCF_040300965.1 Streptomyces mesophilus
CAGGCGCCGGCCGGCGCCCCGTACGAGGAGAGCGCCGCCGCCGTCCGCGTCCGGTGGCGTTCCTCTTCCCCGGACAGGGGGCGCAGCACGCGCGGATGGCCTTCGGCCTGCATCGCAGCGAGCCGGTCTTCGCCGCAGCCTTCGACGAGTGTCTCGCCCTGCTGAAGCAGGCAGGCGGCGATGTGGCGCGGGTGTGGCGGGACCCCGACGACCGGGCGCTGCAGGACACCGCCGTCGCCCAGCAGTTGCTCTTCTGCGTGGAGTACGCGCTGGCACAGTTGTGGCAGTCCTGGGGCGTACGGCCGGCCGCGCTGCTCGGGCACAGTGTCGGTGAGCTGGTCGCCGCAGCGGTCGGCGGGGTGTTCACACAGGCGGACGCCGCCCGCCTGGTGGTGGCCCGTTCCCAGGCGATGGCCGCCATGCCCGGAGGAGCCATGATCGCCGTGCGCGGCCGCCTGGAGGATTTTGCCGGGCTGCTACCCGACGAGGTGGTGGTCGCCGTCGAGGGCGGGCCGGAACACAGCGTCCTGAGCGGTCCGCGCGATGCCGTGGCGGAGACGGTACGGGTGCTGGCGGGTCAGGGCGTTCCGGCGCAGCCGGTGCGTACCTCCCACGCCTTCCACAGTCCGATGATGAACGCAGCGGTGGACCGGTTCGCAGCCGCGTTCACCGACGTGCAGGCCGCGGCGCCGGCGATCCCGCTGTACTCGGCGGCCACCGCGGACCTGCTCACCGAGGACGAAGCCCGCGCACCCCGCTTCTGGGCTGAACAGCTCACCGGCCCGGTGCGTTTCGGCCCTGCGCTGGGGCGGCTTCTTGAACAGGACGAGTGGGCGCTCCTCGAAGTCGGGCCGGAACACACGCTGACGTCCCTGGTGCGCCGCCATCAGGATGTGGCATCGGGACGTCACCTGCTGCTGCCGAGCCTGCCCAAGCGGGGCGCGGCGGAGAGCGAGGACTCGCGGGTCGCGCTCAGCGCGCTGGGCGCCCTGTGGACGCAGGGGCAGCCGGTCAACTGGCCGGCGCTGCGGGGTGATGAGCCGCTGCGGCGGGTTCCGGTACCCGGCTACGCCTTCCAGCGGCAGCGCTACTGGCACGGCCCGGCACCCGAGGCCGGCGCGGCGGAGCAGGCCGGGCAGCCGGCCGGGGCGACGGTGGCGGCACCGGATACCGGCACGTCCGACCCGGGCAATGCCGCCGGTCCGTTCAGCAGGGTGGGCTGGGTGGAGCGGCCCCTGCTGCCGGTGCGCACGCGCCGACCGGGAACCGCTCTGGTGATCATGCCGGAGGACAGGAACGCCGCACTGGTGTTGGTCTCAGCGCTGCAGCAGGCGGGTCTGCGGGTCGTGCCGGTCCGTGCGGGCGAGGAGTTCGGGGCGGACGGCACAGGGTTCACGGTGCGCCTCGGGGTGCGCGCCGATCTGGAGCGAGTGTTCTCCTCCCTGCGGGAGAAGGACCGGGAGTTGAGCTGTCTTGTGCACGCCTGGACACCGCCGGAGGTGCCGGGTGGGGATGCACAGGCCGTGGCCGGCCGGCTCGACGGTCTTTTCGGCAGTCTGCACGGGCTCGTCCAGGTCGGCCTGCGCGGAACGCACGGCGCCGGTCTGCCGAGCGTACTGGTCCTGACCTCACGGTCGGTGGATGTCTCCGGCGGCGAGGTACTTGATCCGGTGCACGCCGCACTGCACGGATACGTCCGCACGCTGGCGCGGGAGGAGCCGCGCGCCGAGTGCCGCCTCATCGACGTCGGTCACGGAGTCGACGAGGCGGACCTGGTGGCGGAGATCGGGGCGTTGCCGCAAGAGGAGGTCGTGGCCGTACGCCGTGGCCGCCGCTGGGTGCGGGCCGAGCGCGGCTGGGCCGTGGCCGCAGGGGACACGAAGGCCGCCCTGCGCCGGCAGGGCGTCTATCTGGTCACGGGTGGACTGGGAGGACTGGGACGGGAACTCGCCGCCGGGCTGGCCCGTACCGGTCTGCGACCGAGGATCGCGCTGGTCGGACGCACGGCGGCCGAGGCGCCGGATGTGGATCGATTCGTCGCCGAGCTGGAGGAGTTGGGGGCCGAGGCGCGGATCTTCTCGGCGGACGTGGTGGACGCCGACGCGATGCGGGGAGTGCTCGAATCCGTCACCGCACAGTGGGGTCCCGTCAACGGGGTGTTCCATCTGGCAGGTGTCGCCGGTGACGGCATGCTCCTGATGCGCGAGCCGGCCGAGGCCGAGGCCGTACTGCGCCCGAAGGTCCTTGGCACGCTGCTCCTCGACGAGTTGCTGTCGGGCGGACCGCCGCTGGACCTGTTCGTGCTGTTCTCCAGCCGGGCCGCCGTGGACGGACTCGTCGGCAGCGGCGACTACGCGGTTGCCAACGCGTTCCTCGACGCGTACGCGGCCACGCGTCCGGGGCGGTTGAGCGTGGGCTGGCCGTCGTGGAACTCAGTGGGGATGGCGACGCGCGGCCCGGACCAGGGAGCCAACGGGCTGGGCGGAAGCCGCCGTTGGGAGATCGTGCTGGATGCCGACACATATCCGTTCCTCGACGAGCACCGGGTCGGGCCTGGCCGTCGGCCCGTGTTGCCCGGCACCGGCTGTCTGGACCTTGTGGTGCGGGCCTTCGGCGCCGATCCCGGCCAGACGGTGGCCCTCCGCGAGGTGGTGTTCTCCCGGCCGGTGACCGGTTCCTGCCGGGTAGCCGTGACCTTCGACCCGGCAGGGGAGCGGCAGTGGCGGTTCACGCTGCGCTCGACACCGGTGTCCGGTGGCGCGGAGGAGGTCAACGCCACCGGCATGGCCGCCGTCGTCGAATCCCCGGCCCGCACGGTGGACCTGGAGACCCTCGGCGACCAGCTCGGCGAGCCGTTGGAGGTTCCCGAGTCGGCCGGTGTGAACCGCCTGGTCGCCTTCGGCCCCCGCTGGGACAACCTCCGGCGGATGCAGGGCGGCAGCGGCCCGCAGGGTACAGAGAAGCTCCTGACGATCGAGCTCGCGGAGCGGTTCCATCAGGATCTGGAGGAGCACGCGCTGCACCCGGCGCAGTTGGACTCCGCCACCTCGTGGGCGCGGGAACTGGCGGAGGACGGGCGCTGTCTGCCGTTCATGTACCGCTCGTTGGTGGTGTACGACCGGCTGCCGGCGTTGCTCTACAGCCATATACGCCGGCGGCCCGCGGCGGACGGTCTGGTGCTGGCCGACGTGGATCTGGTCGCGCCGGACGGCCGGGTGCTGGTCGCGGTGGAGGGCTTCACCATGCGGCGTGTGCCTGAGGACTTCGAGGAGCGTCTCGAGGCGGCGGCCGAGGCTGATCCGTCCGCCGTCTCAGACCGGCGTATGGCGGCGTCCCGTGAGGCCGGCGGGCTCGCCCCCGCCGAAGGGGTGGATCCGCGGGTGGGTGTGGAGCTGACCCTGGGCCTGCTTGGCGGAGGTGTGTCGGGCCATGTGGTGGTGCGGCCCTTCCGCGACGGCCGGCCGGTCGGCCTGCCTGCGGCCGGACCGGCGACGGACCTGGTCACCGCGCCGGACGACGTGGCCGCAGGTGTCGTCGACCGGGATGCCGACGGCCGGCAGGAGTCGGCGGCCCGCGCACCGCAGGGCGCGGAGGAACCGTCCGGGGACGGCACGGTCGTGGAACGGCTGCGCGAGCTGTGGGTGGCGGCCCTTGGCCTGCCCGTCGTCGAGGAGGCGGACGACTTCTTCGCGCTCGGCGGTGACTCACTGGCTGCGATCGACCTGGTGAGCAGGGTGGGCGGTGAGTTCGGCGTCGAGATGAGCATCGCGGCGCTCTTCGAGTACCCGACGCTGGGCGCGCTGGCCGAAGCGCTGGAGGTCGGCCGGACCGCCTGAGCTCCCGCGTCGCCCGTACCGTGGTCCGGGATCGTGCCGTCGCGCTCGGCGACGGCACGATCCCGCGAGAGGGGACGGGCGACGGGGAGCTCCCTGGGGCAGGCCGCGGTCAGCGACCGGAGCCTCGGTTCCTTCCGAGGATGTCTCCCACGAGCATGAGGGTGTCCATGCGGCGGCGTACGGACGGCTGCAGGAGGACCGTGTTGGAGACATAGGAGATGACGAGGCGCTGATCGTGGTCGCCGAGAACGAAGGAGGTGCGCTGGTCGGCGGTGTGCCCGGCCACGTTCGCCTTCGCGTGTGCACCGAACCAGGCGGGATCGGTGCACAGCCCGCGGCTCCAGGTGAGTTCCATGCCGGAGAAGGACTCGTCGGGGATGCCGCGGCGGACAGGTGTGAAGAAGTGCTCGACGGCTTCACGGGATATCAGGGTGTTCCCGCGCCAGGTGCCGCCGGCGACCACGCATTCGAGGGGGCGGGCGAGTTCGGCCGCCGTTCCCCACATGCCGACACCCGGCCATCCGTGACGGGTGAAGAAGGCGAAGTCCGCCGACGGGGTCAAGGAGTTGTCCGCCGATCGGTCGAAGAGGACGTCCTCGGGCGGTGTACGGCCCGGGCCGGCAAAGAAGGCCCCGCCGAGGTCGAGCGGTTCGAGCACATGGGTGCGGATGTGGTCGAGGAAGTCGGTGCCGACGAGCCGCTCGACGACCTCGCTGAGCACGAGCCAGGCGTCGAAGGAGCTGTAGGCGGCACGTTCCCCAGGGGCCGCGAGAAGGGGCTGCTCGTATGCCCAGGTCAGTGCGGCGGCGCGGTCGCCGGTCCACAGATCGCGCTCGGGGCGGGGGAGGAGGGCGGTGTGCGTGAGGAGGTGATGGATCGTCACATCCTGCTTGCCGACGCCCGCATACTCCGGGACGATCTTGGCCACCGGGGTGTCGGTGGTCAGTTGCCCCTGGTCGTACAGCTGGGCGAGGGCGATCACGGTGACGGGCTTGCAGGCGCACATCCAGGGGAAGACGTCGTCGCTGGTGACGGGGCGTCCGCCGGGCCGACGGTCGCCCAGGGCCACGTCACACAGCGGTTCCCCGTCGAGTGATACGTAGAACTGCACGCCGAGCGGCCCGTCGTCACTGCCGGTCGCTGCGGCGAGCCGGCGCAGTGCGGAGCTCACGCCTTCCATCGGTTGTGTCATCTACGGCTCCTCACCGGGATTGCCGAGGCATGGGGAAGGACTCGTGCCGACCGGGAGGCTGATGCCGGGGCCGGCGGCCCATGCCGCCGTGCGCGGGCGGGGTGCCCGGTCGTGGCGGCCGATTCTGCCCCAGCGTTCAGGTCGTTGCCACCGTGGTCGATCAGCTCTCCAGGGCGCCGCGAGGTGCCGCGGCCACCATCGAGTTCTGGTTCCACAGGGCGAACGGGCATGGACATCCGGGCGCGCGCCGGGGCAGGGGCCGTCGACAGAAGTGACCGGGCCGGTCCCCGTGAGCGAGGGAGGTCAAGCATGCTGCCAGGCAAAGAACACGGGCGCCGGGATGCCAACGCACCACAGCCGGAGGGGGCAGCGGACCCGGAAGGCCCCGGCGAGGATGCCCTTCGGTATCCGCCGGCGCAGTGGACGGGAACACTGCGGACCTGGCCTTCCGACGACGTCGTCCTCCAGTTCATCGCCGACCAGGTGCGGCGTGCTCCGCAGGCACCGGCCGTGGTCACCGCCGACGGCACCGAGATCTCCTACGGGCACCTGTACGCCGATGCGACACGGCTGGCGCGGCTGCTGCTGCAGCGGGGGATCGGCCGCGGAGACCGTATCGGCGTCGTCGGGCGTCATGCCCCGCAGACCATCACCGCGCTCCTCGCCGCGACGCTGGCCGGAGCCGCCTACGTGCCGCTGGATCCCGCATGGCCCACCGCCCGCGCCGGTCACGTACTGGAAGCGGTGGGCGCCCGGGCTCTGCTCGGCCTCGAGGCCGATCTGCGGAACGTCCCGGAGTACCAGGGCAGTTGCCCCGGCCTGACCGACGTCGTCCTGCTCGACGTGACCGCCGAACACCCCGGCGTGCCCGACCGTGAGGCCGTGAGCGAGCTGTGGGACTCCATCGTAAGCAGCACCGACATCGCGGAGGCTGCCGGCTTCGACCTCGGCGGCGGCCACCGGTACACCGCGCAGGACGCCGAGGCCTACGCCCGTCACGTGGCGGCGCTCGTCCTGGACGGGCGACCGTCCTCGGTGCTCGAGGTCGGATTCGGTTCCGGCCTGGTCCTGCAGCAGGTGGCCCCGCAGGTAGACCTGTACGCCGGTGTGGACGCGTCCAAGGAGGCCGTGCGCCGCAACGCCGACTGGGCAGCCGCCAACGGCCTCTTCGTCGACCTGGCCCAAGGCTTCGCCGACGAGGTCGGCGAACTGCTCGCCGGCGGCTACGACGTCGCCGTACTGGCGGCAACCGTGCAGCATTTCCCCGGCCCCCGATACCTCGGCACCGTCCTGGAGCGGCTCGCGGACCAGGTCCGGCCCGGCGGCACCCTCGTCCTCGCCGACCTATTGCCCCCCGGCACGGCGCCCGTGGACCATCTCCTGGAAATCGACCCGGAAGACCTGCTCACCCTGCCGGACGACAGCCCCTGGACCGACGCGCAGATCGTCCACCGCACCGCAGACACTGGGCTTCCCGACGAACTGCGGTCACGCTATGACGCCGTGCTGCGCCGACGGTCCGACCACGACGGGGTCGCGCCCGCGACGGACCCGGCGCGCCTGCACACCTGGACGGCCTGGCACATCGCAGACCAGCCGGCCACCGAGCTCCCCCTGCAGTGCACCCCGGACGACGCCGCCTACGTCATCTACACCTCGGGCTCCACCGGCAGGCCCAAGGGCGTCTCCGTCGGCCACCGGGCGCTGGCCAACCTCGTGCGCCTGCTCAACGAACGCTTCGCCGTCGGCCCGCAGGACCGCCTGCTGCAGACCACCTCGTACTGCTTCGACCTCTCGGTGTACGACGTGTTCGGCGTCCTGTCCGCAGGCGGGTCCCTGCGCCTGGCCACCGACGACGAACTAGCCGAACCCGCCCGCCTGGCCGCGGTCCTGCGCAGCGAACCCATCACCTTCTGGAACTCGGCGCCCCCCATGCTCGGTTGGGTCCTGCCCTTCCTCACCCCAACACCGGCGGCCTCCGCGGACCAGGACCCCGGGCCGGGCCACGACATGGCGCTGCGCCTGGTCTTCCTCAGCGGGGACTGGATCCCGGTGTCCATGCCGGACACCATCCGCTCGCTGTTCCCCGCCGCGTCCGTGGTCTCCCTGGGCGGCGCCACCGAGACGACCGTCTGGTCGAACTACTACGTCATCGACCAGGTCGACCCGCAGTGGCCGAGCATTCCCTACGGGGCGCCGATACCCAACACCCGGACGTACGTCCTGGGCGAGAGCCTGCGGCCCACGGCGATCGACGAGCCAGGAGATCTCTACAGCGCCGGAACCTGCCTGGCCCTCGGCTACCACGGTGACCCGCAGCAGACCTCTCGACGCTTCGTGAGCGACCCGTTCGTCCCCGGCGAGCGCATGTACGCCACAGGGGACCGCGCCCGCTGGCGGCCCGACGGCACCCTGCAGTTCCTGGGCCGCAGCGATCACCAGGTGAAGATCCGTGGATACCGGGTCGAACTCGGCGAGATCGAGGCGGTGCTGGCCGCACACCCGGACGTCTCCGCAGCCACCGTGGTCACCGTCGACGCCGCCGGCGTCCGGGCCCTCGCCGGCTTCTACACCGAACACCGACGCGGCGCCACGGACGCGGACCGCCTCCGCGCCCACATCGCGGAACGCCTCCCCTCCTACATGCTGCCCTCGTTGCTCCAGCCGCTCACCGCCATGCCGCTGACCCCGAACGGAAAGGTCGACCGCGCCGCGCTCACCGCGCGAGCAGCCCACCACGACGTGGACGAAGAAGCCGGCGAGGCACCGGCGCGACAGACGGGAACACCGACCCATGGCTGACCGACACACCGACGCCGAGGTGCGCGAACTGACCCACCGGGCATGGCATGCGACCCTGCCCGGAACCCGGCAGTCACCCGTCCCGCCCGACCAGCAGCGCTTTCTCACCGCGGGCGGCCAGTCGCTGGCAGCCGGCCGCCTGATTGCCACGCTCCGCGCCGACCTCGGCGTGGACATCCCGCTCGCGGCCGTCCTGCGCGACAACCCCTCCCTGGACGAACTGGTCGCCCTCGTCGCACGCCGTCTCGCCGACCAGCCGCTCGCTACCGTGGCCGCCACGACACCGCCCACGGCGAGCGGGCCCGCCCCCAGCAGGGAAGCCCTGCCCCCCTCCATGCGCCGGGTCTGGACCTGGCACCGCCTCAACCCCACCTCACCCGCGTACAACGTCGTGCGAGTGCTGCGCGTGGACGGACGCCTTGACCCCACCGTGCTGCGGACCGGCCTCAACGACCTGGTCACCCGCCATGAGGCACTGCGCAGCGCCGTGGTCGAGGAGCGGCCCGGACATCCCGAACTCGTCGTAGGCGAGGGCCGGCCCGCCCCTCTCACCGTGCAGGTCCTCCACGACCCGTCTCCCGCAGCCGCACTGCAGTCGGCCCTGTACGACCTCGCCGAACTCCCCCTTCCCCTGCACAGAGCACCTCTGTGGCGGGCCGGGCTGATCTACTCACCGTCCACCGGCCAGAGTTGGCTGGCCCTGGTGATGCACCACATCATCAGCGACCTGCGAGCCACTGACATCGTCCTGAACGATCTCGCCACCGCCTATGCCGCGCGTGCCACCGGAACCACGCCGCACTGGCCGGATCCGGCGCCCAGCCTCCTGGAACATCTCCGCCACGAGCACGCGGCAGCCGACAGCCCTCGCCGTGAGGATGACCTCTCCTGGTGGACGGAGCGCTTGCAGCACGTGCCGACCACCGTTCCGCTGCCCCTGGCCGCCGGCACCGCACCTTCCACGTACGCGGGCGACTGCCGGACCCTGGAGCTCGACACCGAGGCCTCGAACGCCCTCGACCAGGCCGTCCGCGACCATGGCCTCACCCCCGCCGGCCTCCTGCTCACCGCCACTGCCGTCGTCCTGGCGGGCTGGCGCGGACACACCGCCACCGCCGTCGTCGGCCTCCCCAGCGTGCGCCGCAGCCGCTTCGAGGACCTCGGCCTGGTCGGCTTCCTCCTGGACACGCTGCCCCTGCCACTGGACGTCGATCCCGAAGGCACCTTCCGTACCGAGGCGAGCAAGATCCAGAATTTCTACGCCGAGGCTGCGGAGCACACGCTGCCGAGCTTTGACGACATCGTGGACCGGCTCGAGCTGCCCCGAGGCGGATCGGCGCGCAGCCCCCTCGTCAGCGTGTGGTTCAACGACCTCACCCAGGCCGCACCGCCCACCAAGATCCATGGCATGAGCGTCGAGGAACACGACCTGCCGCCCCGCTGGTCCCTCTTCGACCTCGGACTCTACGTACGGCGCAACGCCGACCGCTACCAGCTGCATCTGGTGACACCACAGGGCATGTTCGAGCCCGCCGACATGGCCGAGTTCCTGCGGCAGACCGCGGAATCCGCCCAGCGCGCGACCCGGGACCTCGACCAGCCCTTGTACACGCCCCACGCGGCCGCACCTGCGATGCCCGCGGTCACACCGTCACCACAGCGCACCGTCGCGCTGCTGCGCCACCACGCCCGCAGCCGTCCCACCGCGGTGGCCCTGCGGGGCGCACGAGGGTCCCTGACCTACGGCCAGGTGTGGGCGCGGGTCGAACAGGAGGCCGCCACCCTGCGCGACACGACGGGATCGGGTCCCGCCGTCGTCGCGCTGCCCGCACGACGTGACAGCACCTTCGTCGTCCGTCTGCTCGCCTGCTGGGAGGCGAACGTCGCCCCGGTGCTCGTGGACGCCGAATGGCCCGAAAGCCGCCGCGCCAGTGCGGCGAGTACGGCAGGCGTGACCCATGCCTACCCCTGGCAGGGCGAGGGGCCTGCCACCGCGACCGGGGCCCCCGCCACCAGCGGCTTCGGGCACACCCTGTTCACCTCCGGCACGACTGGCGAACCGCTCGCCGTACGCGTCGACACCGAGGTACTCGACCAGGCACTCGCCGACCTCGCCCAGTGGCTCGGCGTCACCGAGCACGACACCATTTCCTTTCTGAGCGGACCCGCCCACGATCCGGCCCTGCGCGATATCGGGCTCGCCCTGCGGGCGGGTGCCACCCTCGCGCTGCCGCCGCCCGAGGTACTGCGCAACCCGGCCCGTACGGCGGGCTGGCTCCGCCAAGAGGAGGTGACCTTTGTCAATGCCACGCCGGCCCTGCTCGACCTCGCTCTCTCCCTCGACGGCAGCGCGCTCCCCAACTTGCGCGTGGTGGTGTGCGGCGGCGCGGTCCTGCCGGTCGCGACCGCCGCGCTGATCCGCTCCGCGGCGCGGAACGCCGACATCGTCAACGGATACGGGTGCACCGAGACCCCTCAGCTCGTCACCGCACACCGAGTGAGGGCGGGGGAACCGCTTCCCGCCACTGGGCAGTTGCCCATCGGTGCACCTCTGCCGGGCCGACAGGTCATCGTGGTCGACGAGCACGGCGGTCCGTGCGAGGTCGGGCGTCCCGGGCAGATCCGGATCCTGGCCCCGTACATCGCACGGGATTACTTGGGGGGCGGCAACGACAGGTTCGGCATGAGCGCCGACGGCCGGCGCCACCTCGACTCCGGGGACCTGGCCCGCCTGGATGCGCGGGGCCGACTGCACTATGCAGGACGCCGTGACCGTCAGGTACAGGTCAACGGCTACCGACTCGACCTCCATGAGGTGGAGGCGGCCGCCCGCAGTTGTACGGGTGTCACCGACGCGGTCGCCGAACTCGTCGGGCAGGACGGCGCTCAGACCGTGCGCGTCTGGGCGCGCAGGGCCTCGGGTGCCGACCTCACCGAGGGCCGGCTGCGCAGCCATCTGTCCGCCACCCTCGCGGCCAGCGCGGTGCCCGCCGGTATCCACCTGGTGGACCGCCTCGAGATGACCGCCAACCTCAAGACCGCCGCACCCGCCTCGCCTCCACCGGCCGTCACACCCGTCGTCACACCCGCCGGCCAGGACCCGGACGTGGATCCCCGGCTGCAGGAAGTCGCGGAGCGCGTGGCCGGCCGTCGGCTGCGGAGCGACGAGAACTTCTTCGAGGCCGGACTCACCTCCATTCCCCTGCTGCAGATGGTTGCCGAACTGTCCGACGTACTCGGCCGCCAGATCCCACCCGTGGCGGCCTTCCAGCACCCCAACCTGAGCGCGCTGAGCGCCTTCCTGTCCGACGCGGCGGACGCACCACCGGACCGCCGCCACAGGGCACCGGGCCGTACGGAACGCTTCAGCCAACTCCGGGCGGACCGGCAGCGGTTGAAGACGTAGCGGGGACCGGCCTTGTCGAGTGCATGGGGTGCCACCGGCTCCGGATGCACTTACAGACCGCTGATCAAGTGCATGATCACCACCCTTTCCGCAGCTCGGGAGAGTCTTTGCCATGTGGATGTGGCGTTCGGCGCCGTGGCAGGGCCGGGTGAACAGCACCGAAGGATGCCCGACGTGATCGATACCAGGTGACATCGACGTCCACCCAGGCCTGGACGTCGGCAAGGGCGGGAACCACGCCACTGCGCTCTCTCCGACCGGCAATAAGACCTTCACCCGGCGGCTGCCGACAGTGAGCCCAAGCCCCGAGATGTCTTCGCCGAACTGCAGGCCAAGCACGGCGCCGCCCTCGTCGACCAGGTGGCTTCCCTCGACGCCCTGCCACTGGTGGTTGCCCGCGATGTGGGTTGCCACCTTGCTTGCCTACCGGCCTGACGATGCGGCGGATCGCGGATCTCTATCCCGGTGAGGCCAAGACCGACGCGAAGGTCGCGTTCATCCTCGGCCCGCCAGGCGTAGAAGCGGACCGGGCGAGGCCGGGCACCCGGCACAGGCTCGACGAACTGATCAAGAATCTGATGGTTGGGAGCAGAGATGCATCACGCCGAATACGAGGCCGTCCACGGGCGAGCAGGCGACCCGGACCGCAGGCAGGCGCGCGCACACGGAGCGGGCGGCGGTCCCGACGAAACCGTCTGGGGGCAGTTCGAGGCCCGCGCGGCGCGCCAGGGGGGCCGGATCGCCGTCGTGGACGGGGCGGCCGATATCGATTACGAGCGGCTGCGGGCTCGAGCGGAGGCGATCGCCGCGGAGCTGATAGCCCGGGGCGTGGCGCCGGGGGCGCTCGTCGGCGTGTGTCTCGGCCGGACGTGGGAACTGGTCGCAACTCTGCTGGGAATACTGCGCGCAGGCTGCGCCTATGTGCCCGTGGACCCCGCCTACCCGGCCGATCGGGTGCGTTACGTGATCGAGAATTCCCGGGCGGCATCGGTGGTCGTCGACGCCGGCACGGCGGCGCTGTGCTCGGCGGCCCCCGACCGCGTGCGCCTCGACACGGTTCCAGACCGCCCGGCGGCGTCCCCGGCGGCCTGCTCGGCCGGCGATCTCGCCTACGTCATCTACACCTCGGGGTCGACCGGGAATCCCAAGGGTGTGGCGGTGGAGCACCGCAGCGTGGTGGCGATGACCGCCTCGATGAGCCGGCTCCTGGACGACGAGGACCTTGCGGGCGTCCTGGCCGCGACCTCGGTCTGCTTCGACCCCTCGGTGATGGAGATTCTGGGGACGCTCATCCTCGGCGGCACGGTCGTCCTGTCCGAGAACGCGCTCGCCCTGCGCGAGCTGCCCGCCGCGCACCGCGTGCGGACGGCCATCATGGTGCCGTCCGCGATGAAGACGCTGCTCGCGGCCGCCCCGCTGCCCGATGGGTTGCGGTGTGTGGTGCTGGGCGGTGAGGCCTTGTCCCGTTCCCTTGTGGAGCGGTTGCACGATGTTCCTTGCGCGCCGCGGGTCGTGAACGTGTACGGCCCGACTGAGGCCACTGTGTTCATCACCGCCGTCGAAGTGGGAAGCGGGCCGATCACGATCGGCAGCCCGGTCCCGGGCGCGCGGGCATACGTGCTGGACGAGTTCCTGCAGCCGGTGCCGGCCGGCACGGCGGGAGAACTGGCTCTCGCCGGTCACCAGTTGGCCCGGGGGTATCTCCACGACGACGAGCGCACCCGGCAGAGCTTCCCGACCCTCGCGCCGGACGGCCCGGTCCCTGAGCAGCGGATCTATCGGACCGGCGACCTGTGCCGGTGGACGGAAACAGGGGAGCTCGAGTTCCTCGGCCGCATCGACCGACAGGTCAAGATCCGGGGCCACCGGGTCGAACTCGACGAGATAGAGGCCGTGCTGGCCTCGATGCCCGGCGTGAACGAGGCCGCGGTCGTTGCCACCACAGGCGAAGGCAAGAACCTCCTGACAGCGTACGCGGTGAGCCGACAGGAATCGGTGACTGCAACCACTGTGCGCTCCCAGCTGGCCGACCGCCTGCCGAAGTACATGATCCCGCACCACATCATGCTGCTGGCCAGGCTGCCGAAACTCCCCAACGGCAAGGTCGACCGGCTCGGGCTCCCCGCACCCGCGCACCATGGCCAAGAGGCGGCTCCCGACGGGAAGGCGGGCGGCGACGCCCTGGCCGCCTCGCGGACAGGTCCCGCCGAGCTGCCCCCGACGCACGATCAGCAGCGCTCGGTACTGCTCGCCATGGTGAAAGAGGAGGCGGCGCTGCTCCTCGGCGCCCCCGGCCCCGATGCGGTCCGGCCGGACAAGCCCCTGGCCGCGCTGGGGTTCGATTCACTGGACATCGCGGAGCTCACGGCGCGCCTGTCGCTGGGACTGGCCACCAACCTTCCTTCATCCACCCTGGTGGAGCAGATGACTCCCAAGGAGGCCGTCGAAGGGCTGCTGGTAGCGCTGGGCCGTGCTGCCGGCGGCGAGGTGCGTGCGCGCCCGCAGGGCGTCGGGGCCGCGGATCGGCTCGATGTGTTCCAGGAACAGGTCCGGTCCGGGCACCCGCCGGCCTTCGCTGCTAAGGCGCCGGCCTGGTCTGCGACCGACCGCGGCGCACTCGTACAGCACTTCCGGAGCCTCCTGGCGCGCTCGGGACTGGACCCGTACGGAAAGGTCGTCCGCACCGGAAGCGCTGAGCGGGGAGTCGTCGCCGACCTTGGTACCGGCGAGGAGCATGAGGCGCTCATCTGGACCACCAACCTCTACCTCGGACTCAACCGTGACGTGGAGGTCATCGAGGAGGCACGCGATGCGCTGGGCCGTTTCGGCACCGGAATGGGGATATCAGCGGCGGGCTCGGGGCAGACCGGCCTCCACACGGACTTCGAGCAGGAATTCGCCGCCATGGTGGGCAAGCCGGCTGCCTGCCTGTTCCCCACCGGGTTCACCGCGAGTCTTGGAACCATCGCCGGAATCGTGGGTGATCAGGACGTTGTGGTCATGGACCAGCTCTGCCACGCCTCCTTGGTGGACGGAGCCCGCCTGAGCGGTGCGAAGGTGCGGACCTTCCGGCACAACGACACGGCCGACCTGCGGGCGGTCCTCAAAGCGGAGACCTCTCCCTACCGCACGACGCTGGTGGTGCTCGAGAGTGTCTACAGCATGGGGGAGGGGGCAGCGCCGCTGCGCGACATCGTGGCCGCCGCGAAGTCATTCGGGGCGCTCGTCCTCGTGGACGAGGCCCACTCGTTCGGGCTTTACGGAGTACGAGGTGCGGGACTGTGCGCTGCGGAAGGCGTCACCGAGCAGGTTGACTTCGTCCTCACGACCCTGAGCAAGGCCCTCGGTAGTATCGGCGGTGTGGTTGCCGCCCGGGAGCAGCACATTGCATTGCTCAGGGCGTCGGCGAGGTCGTACGTCTTCCAGGCGAACATCACACCTGCCGATGTGGCAGCGGCTCTTGCTGCCCTGCGCAAAGTCGCTGCGGGGGACGCGATGCGGGCCAGACTGTGGGATACCGCGCACTACATGCGGAAGCGCTTCTCAGACGCCGGCTACGAACTCGGCACCGGGGACGGGCTCATCATCACCCCCTTCTTCTCCGACGGGGAGAAGCTGCACGCGATAGCCCGCGGGCTGTTCCGGCGGGGCGTCCATGCCGCCGCCGTGACCTACCCCATTGTCGAGCGCGGGCGAGGCCGACTGAGATTCATCTGCTCGGCCTCCCATACCCGAGCGGACGTCGACGAGACGCTGCAGGCCCTGATCGACGCCGAGACCGAAGCCGCGACAGTTGCCACGGCACATGAAGATGCGGACCTGCGAGAGGTAAGGGAGGAGGAGTCCACTCGGCTCGATGTAGCGCACTGGGCCGAGGCGTTCACAACTTATCTGGAATCCGTCTTGGCCGAGCTTCCCGCACCGGCGCCGAATCTCCTGGTCACGATCGGAATGCCGAGTGGGGGAGAGGAGCTTGTCATCCGGATCGACGAACATGGGGTCGCCCGGGTACACGACATCACCGCCGCGACGCCTGCCTGTTCGCTTCGCCTGGTCGACGATCAGGCAACGGCCGCACTGTGCTCACGGAACGTGGGACGCCTGCTTGAGAGCGTGGTCGCGGGCACCTGCGAGCTCGCTGGCCAGACACAGCCGTTCGTCTGGCTCATCGGACGACTTAGCGACTGGCAGACTTCAACGAGAGGCGCGTGAGGAAGAGGTGTCGGCTGCCCTCGCCCGGACAGGCCTGTGCAACGGCAACGTCAGCAAGACGATTACGTGGGTCGGCGGGCACCCTGCTGGACTTCGACAACAGTGGCCAAGCTCTGGGTGGTGGCATCTTCCACGACGCGGCGAGCTATCGGCTCCAGTGTCTGCAGGAGACCGTCGGCCTGCCGTCGTCCGGTGGCACGGGGGTGGCCCAGTGCAAGGGGTCTAACAGCGTCGACCATGTCTTCGAGGCGGAGGTCTCCCTGCCCGAGGCCGACGCGGCGACGCTGTACTGGGCCTTCGGCGCCCGTCACGTGGCCGAGCACGCTTTTGACTTCACCGAGGCGCGCGTACGCGTTCGTGGGGTGCTGCTGCCTGCCGCCCGGCCGGTGCCCCTGCATATCACCGTCCGTACATCGGCCGGCGTTACGGAAGTCATGCGTACGCCTGCCGTGGCGTACTACCCGCAGCAACTCGCCCGCGTGATCGCGCTCATGGACGGGTCCGGTCCACACTGGGGCGCCGACCTGATCGGGGCCCGGCCGCGGATCGCCGCCATGGAACGAATCCACCGCTCGGCACGACGCGATGTGCAGCCTGCCCTCACCGAAAAGGAGCATGTGTGAATCGGGCCATGGACACGTCGGTGGCAGACACACTCGCCGCCCTCTCCGTCGCCGTGAGCGACATCGTGGAGTACACGCCCCTGGCAGGAGGTACGTACAACGACCTGCTGCGGGTGGTGTTGCGGGACGGGCAACGCTGGATCGTGAAGCGCCCTCCGTCGGGCGGCGGCGCGTGCGGGCTCGCGTACGAGCACGACCTGCTGCGGGGCGAGACCGTCTACTACCGCGCTGCCGCCGACTTGTCCCAGGTCCCGGTTCCGCGCATGGTGCACGCGGCACTCGATGGAGACCCGCCGACGGTGTCATGCCTCGTGATGACGGAGTGCCCCGGCAGCCCCTGGCATCAGGTCGACGCCCAACTGGCGTCGGCCGAACAAAGCCGGCTGCGCCGGGAGTTGGGCGGCATCGTCGCCCGACTGCATACCGTGGCCGGGGACGGGTTCGGCTACCCGGCTCTGCCGTTCGGGCCGCTCGCCACGACCTGGCGCGAGGCCTTCACCGACATGATGCGCGCGGTCCTCGACGACGCGGAGCGCCATGACGTACGCCCTCCGCGGACCGTGGCGGACGTGCGCAAGGTGTTCGCCTCGGCGGCCGGCGTCCTGGACGAGGTCACGCGGCCCGCACTTGTGCACTTCGACCTGTGGAAGGGGAATCTGCTGCTCGACGGAGAGCCAGGCGTCCGCTCCGTCAGTGGCGTCATCGATGGGGAGCGCATGTTCTGGGGCGACCCGGTCGCCGAGTTCGTCTCGCTCTCCCTGTTCGACGACATCGAGCGCGACGAGGCCTTCCTCACCGGTTACGCCGAGGCCGGCGGGCAGGCAGAATTCACCGACTCCACGCGACTGCGCCTCAACCTGTACCGCTGCTACCTCTACCTGATCATGCTGGTCGAGTCGGTTCCACGCGGCTACTCGCGTGAGCAACAGGCCTGGACCTGGCGGCACGCAGGCCGGGGCCTGACCAAGGCGCTGCGAGCGGTCGAGATGGCTGCGGGGAGCGGACCGTGACCGCACAGCACCGCATGACACCCGCCAGAAACGCACGACACAGGTACGCGCTCGGGCGCCCGACTGCGGTGAGAGGTCAGACGGGTGGCATGAGGTCGCTCTCGCTGACGGTGCAGGTCAGTTGGGGGTAGACGAAGTCCGTTTCGTTGTTCTCGCGGCGCCGCAGGCGGTAGAACTCGCGCCTGTGCTCCTCGTCGGCCAACGTGAGGCGCTCGCCCCGCGGGAGGTACGCATCTCCGTCGCGGAAACGCAGCAAGGTCTTCGACGTACGAAAGGTCACGCCCAGCCATACGTTGTCAGCCGTCGGGTCAGACGCCTCGAGCACGATCCTGTGTTTGAACCGGCGGTTCGCCGCGACGGAGAACACGACGACGCTGTTGTGCGTGAGAGAGATTTCGAACCGATCGTCAGCGGACTCTTTCGATTCGACCATCAGCTTTCTGGGCGGGCCCGCGTCGGGATGCCGGTAGCAGGAGAAGACGGCGATGAACGACTCGTCGGCCAGGTCGAGGGCCAGGTCGGAATGGCCGCCCATGGTTCTGTATGCGTTCGTGTACTTCTCGACGAGCGCATTGTTGAAGCCGACCGGGAGCGCCGCGCGTTCCTGAATCTCGCGCGCCAGCCGCTGGTGCATCTTCCGGAAGCGCTGCATGGGGCTGCTGTAACGAGTGGTGGTACGGACGAGAGGCACGCCGTCGGTGTCATCGATGTCGGTGACTGTGGCGCCTTGCCGACCCTTGCCGAGATCTTCCCAGCAGACTGATGCGGACAGTTCCGTGAAGGGGTTGTCCTCTGTCGGCAAAGCGATCGAGATGAACTCGTGCGGAATCCTAGATGCGAGGTGCAAGGTAGTCTCCCGAGTTCATGCTGAAGAGGAAATCGTCGCCGTAGTGAATACGGGATGACGTCCGGTTCTCCTCGGCGTACAACCGGCGCAGCTCGTCCGTGCCCGCAGGCGTGGGTGGCTCGAGTTGCCGCAGACCTCCCGCCATTTTCAGGAGCGTGCTGCCGTCCTTGTGAACGGCTTCGGTGTTCGAGCAGCGCACCACGTAACCGAGCCGGGTCGGAAGCAGTTCGGCGTTCAATGCTGACGGCCGGGTCTCGTGCGTGTACAGGCGGTTGGTGGACAGAGGCATCATGAACACGGAGCCCGGATACAGAGTGACGGAGAACTGCTGGGGCGGCGCGGTCTCGTGGCGGTTCGCGGCCGTCTCCTTGAGGCGGAAGCGCAGTCTGGTCAGTGCGCTGGCATCCTTCACGCCGTAGTCGAAGACGTCTTCGGTCAGCGGCCGCAGCTGGTCGAGCCGGTCGTAGAAGGTGCAGAAGGCCATGATCCCATTGGCGGGCATGTCCTTTGTCTTGTCGGCATGGGCCGAGATCTTCGCCTTGGCCTGCTTTCGCTCGGTCGTGGCAAGGGTGTTGTGGTAGATCTGCGCGAGCACGTGATTCAGCGGTGCGTGGTTCCGGAAGACGGCAGCGGCCTCGCGGTTCAGCGCTTCGACGATCTGCGTGTCGGTCGGGCGAAAGGTCTCGGTCGGCCCCGAGAGATTTGTGGAACAGCGCAGCAGCCGGAAATGCAGCTCGTCGCCGTCCTGCGTGACGGGCGTCAGGTAGATGCCGCTGCGATGGGCGGTTCCAGGCTTGGTGGACTCCGTCAGGGACTGGAACGCATGCTCCGTACGGATCCGTGCGAAATGGTCGCCGTCGAGGTCGAAGTAGCGGCGGTAGTGCACGCCGACGCCGTGTACGCCGAGGGGGACCCGGCCGAGACCGACGGGAGTCCACGACGAGTCGCTGGCCTCGCGGTATCCCTGCGACAGCTCCCGGACGACGAATACCCGTGCGGCCGCGCGCAGTTGAGGGCTGTTGAACCCGGATATGTCACCACACAGGTAGACGGTCTTCTCCGCGATGTCGACCGAACCGGAGGCAAGATGATCCGGTGTGATGACCGACCCGAAGAAGTCCCTCACCACGTCATGGTCCTGCAACGCCGACGGTGCGACCAAGAGGTTGCCGGCGTCATCGATGCAGGCTTCCGCCGGCTCTGCTGCGTACATCAAACGGACCTGCCGTTCACCGAGTTGGGCTGCTCGCGAGGGTGGACATGGCAAAGGCCCGCACTCATTCCTTCGCACCCGAAGCGCAAACGAAAGGGACGGACCGGAGAACTCGATGCTCTCACGGGGGCGCGACGGCGGGCAACGGAATCTTCGGTGCGCGACCGCGCGCTCCCGCGCAGCGCCTCCACCCTGGTCAGGCGAGCGGTCCCAGGATCTCCTGGGATTCGATCAGGCCCTGTTCGCTGGGTACTTGCCCTTCACCGAAAACACGGGCCGCTTGCCGGGCCCGGAATTCGTGGTGGGCTTCGGCAGGCTTGACGTAGCCATGGCGGGCACGGGCTTCAGCAGGGGTGAGCACTTCCTTGTTGCGGGGAGGTATGTGGAGCTTGATGGGCGCGACGACCGCGACGGTGGAGGGCGAGATCATCCCCAACAGGCCCAGTTCTACCCGCGGATGGAGGTGGGCGAGGGCGAAGGCCGTCTTCATGACGGGAACGATGAGCACGTCCAGAAGCCGCGACTGGCGGATCCCGGCCATCTCGCGCATCCAGCGCGGCATCGTGGCGATGGTGGCGATGCGCTGCGCCTTGGCCACCACCATGCTGGCCGGCCTGGCCCAACGGGGGACCGGCGGCAGTACGAGTTCGGTCCTGAGCAGATGGTGCATCGCCTGTCGGGCGATCGGGCTGGCGGACAGCTGGGGGCGCATCCGCTCGAAGTACTCCCGCACGCCCTCGCGGCTGCGCGGGATGTCGTCAGGGGAGCAGGTCTGCAGCTCCGCTGCGACGGCGCAGGCTTCCCAGTACTCCTTCTCCTCCTGCGCGGTCAGTTTCCCCGGCCCGTACTTCTCGTACGCATAGAGGATCGAGTGCCAGCCGGTGAGCTGGATCCACAACTGTGAAGCAGGGTCGTTGGCGTCGTAGGTCCCGCCGCCGTAGGGCAGTTGGCCGATCGCCTTCGAGTGCACTTTGACCAGGATGTCAGCGGCCTTGCACACCTGCCGTGACCCGGCGAAGGCCACCATCGCGAAGTACTTGAGGGTCCGGTCGTACCGGGTGCGCGAGCGTTGATAGATCCCTTGTGTCGCGTGGACCGCGGCGACCAGCGGCGGATCGAGCTCCTCCACCACCACGGACCGCTGGAAGCCCACGGTCGGGGCAGTGGGGTAGCTCCAGACCTTCCACACCACCGAGCCCGGGCCGAAGAACCCGTAATCCTCGTGCGGTTCGACCGTGTCGCGCTTCAACTTCGCCATGCAGGCGCTCCTTGTGAGTGTGCGGGCTACGCCGCCTTCAATTACGACGCCGGTGTCGTAAATTAAGACACGCATGTCGTACGCTGCCAAGGTGTCGACGTCCTCTTCTTCCTCCGAGCGGCCTCGCAAGCGCCGGCCATACGCGCCGCGCCTCCCGCTCGCCCAGCGCAGGGAGCAACTGCTCGACGCCGCCCTCTTCGTGATCGTGAACGACGGCTACGACCGGATCTCCATCGACGCCATCGCGACGCGAGCCGGAGTGGCCCGGTCGGTCGTCTACGGCGCGTACGACAACCTCGACACCCTGCTGCACGCCCTGCTCGACCGCCAGCAGGTGCGCGCCTTCGACAGGCTGCTCCAGTCGATCCCCGACCCGTACGGTCAGCAGGATCCGGGCGTGTTCGTGGCCGAGACCGTGCGCGGAATGTCGGCGATGGTGCGCGACGACCCGGACACCTGGCGGCTCATCCTGCTGCCCCCGGGCAACATGCCCGCGGCGGTCCGCGACCGCATCGAGGCGGACCGGGAGCGGTTCAGGCTGCGCGTCGAAGCGTGGATCTCCCGCACCCTCACGACACACAGCGACCCCAACTCCGCACCACAGCTGGATGCGCGCGTACTCGCCCACGCGCTCGTCGCCTGCGCGGAACACTTCGGCGTCCTCGCGCTGACCGACCCCGGCAGGTTCGAGCCCGCGCACCTGATCGACCAGGTGCAGATGGTCATCGCCGCGCTTCTGCCGCAGGCACGGTGAAGGCGCCGTCACCGACCACGTGACCTGTCAGGCATGAGGCAGCCCGGAAACCGCCCGCCGCCGGCATCCCACGGCGTTGCCGCCCGAACGCGGCGCCGGCGACGAAAACCCGTCTGTTGCCCGTGGGTTAGGAGGTGCGTTGCGTGAGGGCCAGCGCGTGCGCACGGTCGTACGCCTCGGCGGCGGGGCAGGGAACATCGGGTTGGACGCCGGTGCCCTCCCAGTTCGTGCCGGAGATCGGGTTGACGGCACGGCCGACCGGGATGCTGGCTTCCAGGTGCGGATGCACGGTCCAGCCGTCGCGGGGGTGGGCGCCGCCGCGGGTCGGTTCGCCGACGATGGTGGCGCGGCCGAGTTGCTGCAGGTTGTAGGCAAGTTCCTCGGCGGCGGAGAACGTACGGCTGCTGGTCAGGACATACAGCGGTTTGCTGCCGCCGTAGCGGGCGCCGGGCACGTGCGGCTGGCTCCACGTCTGTTCGATGCGGGTGTCGCCGTGCCAGTGCATGGTGTTGAGGTGAGTGCGCTCATCCAGCAGGTGACTGCAGACGAACGCGACGCTGTCCGGATCGCCGCCCAGGTTCGCACGAAGGTCCACGATCAGCACCTGTGCGCGGGAGACCAGGGTCAGTGCCGCCGTCAGCGGTTCGGCAGCCCACTCCAACGGAAACAGCATCGGCGCCAGTTCCAGCACCGCAAGCTTCTGCTCGAGCGACTGCACCCGCGGCACACCACCCAGCGAGGCGTCGAAGTCGCGACGCATGGCCTCCATGTTGGCCGCGCCCTTCTTGGCTGGCACCTGATTGGCGTGGTGTTTCAGGCTCAGATGCCGGTCGCCGTTGACCGACTGCAAGTCCGCGGTGACCAGTTGGGCAAGCTTCTCGGCGTCGTCGACGTCGTAGGCGCCCTCGGCCAGGCGCCGCTGCAGCAGACCGGCCAACTGCTGCGCTATGTCGGGGAAGATATAGTGCTCGGTCAGCAGCCGGACCGTCTCGTCGATGACCGGCGCCGGCACGAGCTTCGTCGAAGTCGTCATGCCGGGAAGTAGATCACCGCCCGCCCGGAAAATGCAGAGGACCGCCCCGTTCCGCCACACGGACACCGGCCTCAGCTGACCGCCGCACCCGTGAGCAACCAACCCGGCCGCCTCGGGATCAGCTGATTCCCCAGCGACCCTGACTTGGTCCGGGCCTTTGGCCTTGTCTGTCAGACTGCTTGGGTGATCGTCAGACCCGCGCAGGAGCGTGACTTCCCGAGCTTCCTTGCCTTGGCCGCCCAGGTCGAGCACTGGTTCGGCCCGATGGTCGCGGAACCTGGCTTCCATGAAGCCGTCAAAGATCACATTCGTCGGTCGACGGCACTCGTCGCCATCTCTGCAGATTCAGGCGTCCTCGGCGGGTTGTTGTTCGGCGCGGAGGCGCCTGTCTTTCACGTGGATTGGTTGGTGGTTTCGGAAGGGGGCCGCGGCACCGGCGTCGGTCGCGCGCTGATGGATGAGGCGTCGCGCAGGTTCGTGCGTGGGCCGGGCACCATCGAGGTGGTCACCTTCGGAGCCGACCACCCGGGCGCCGTTTCCAGCGGTGCTCGCGTCTTCTACGAGTCGCTGGGCTTCACGCCGGCTGAGACGGCAGATCCGGGACCGGAAGGCGGGTCACGGCAGATTTATCGTCGGCTCGTCTCCTGAAGCGCGAGCCGACGTGCAGCCGACCGCTCCTGGGCAGTCTGCACCGACCACGACCCCTGGGGGCACCAAGGTCTGCGACCCCCTCCCGCTTGTCGAGGCGCTGCTCGGGAATCTCGAGATCGAAGCGATTGGCCCGCCCTGGACCAGCTGGTGACGTGCCTTGCGCCGCGACACGACGGGCATCTCCGTCACCAGCCGAAGAGGCCGGCGCGCATGTGCTGCCTGAGGTTCTTGAGGATCTCGCTCAACCATGGGCTACGCACAGCCGGTAGCCGGGTCAGGGTGTGCCGGAACGCTGCCGAGTCGGCCTGGAACAGGCGATCCGGACGCGGCGTGGGCAGGTCGTCGCGGAGGACGCAGTCAGGCAGGCCGCCCGACGCGGGTACAGGCAGGTCCGGCTCGGGGAAGACCAGCCACAACCACACCCCGAACGGCAGCGGCACCCGGTACGCGGAGGCGGCCGGGCCGGACGGAATCCAGGTCTTCCCCGTCTGAGGATGGGTCGGCACGAGCAGAATGTCCGCGTCCGCTTCGGGGGAGGGCTGCCCCGGTCCGGCCAGGGCGGCACGCCGCATCGGTGGACCCACGGGGAGCAGGGCGTCCAGGGCGCGTTGGAACACCTCCGCGACCAGGCCCTCCTGGACGGTCACCGGCCTGCCTTGGGAGGCCACCCGCAGGTGGGCGAGCGCTCGGCCCGCCGCGGCCTCCCACTGTGGGTTCCACGACCAGGTGTCGTCCGACCTCAGCCACGAACGACTCCACGTGTTGACTATCGGCTCGAACGGAGGAGTGCTCCTGCCTTCGGCCACCAGCTCTGCCCAGGACAGCGGTACGGCGTCGCCTCCGTCGACCGGGCGACGGCGCACAGCTCTCGGGGCGAGCCACACCGCCTGCCACAGCGAGCAGTCGTCGATCCGGCTCGCCACGGGCAGCCCACACGCCTCACACGTCATGTTGGGGCCGTCGGCCCCGTCCATGCCGCAGCAGGTGCCGCCCCGTTTCTCCGGGATCAGTTGGGTGCCGCGCGCATCGCCGGGGGCGATGACGATCGCACCGGGTGCGCCGTCGGACAGGCCGTCGACCGGCGCGTAGATGCCACGGTCCGCCGCCTCATCCGGATCGATCTCCTCCCACGGTCGCCACGGTGGTCCCGAGGGCTCCGGGTCCACGGCGAACGTGCCCGGCTCCATGAGCACCGGAAGCTGGAGCCCGCTCCCGAACGACTGGTGGGCGTGAACCGGCAAGGCGACCTGGGTGAGTGGGGCAGTCAACTCTCCGCCGCACCCCGCGCACTCGAAAACGAACAAATGACCTCCGCTGGGAATCAGAGGCATGCTCCCAGCATGCCGACGGTCGGCCAACGCATTTTCCGGCCGCTGTGGGCAGACAGCCGCACGACTTGTCGGACCTCAGCGCCCACGAACCAGAGGGTTGCACTGGATCCAGTGCAGCTGCGGGGCGTGCGCCGAGCGAAGCATCGGGATCACCTGACCGGAGTCAGCGTGCCCACCTGGGGAAAGCGAACCGACACGTCCGTACCGCGGATCCGGCACATATCCGTACCGCGGATCCGGCACAGACAGGAGCCCTCACATGACCACCTACGTCATCACCATCCCCGGCACATTTCTGCGCCCGGCGGACGCCGGAGCCCAAGCCCGGATCGCACGGCATCTGCGCGGCGCCGACCCGCAGGACACGGAGCTGGGCCGTGAGGAGGACCTGGGGCTGCTCACCGTGAACGACGACGACACGTTCAGCATGCGCGTGGAAGTCACCGCCGACGCCGGCGACGAGGCCCGCAGCGCGGCCGGCGAACTTGCCACGCAGGCCCTGCGCGCGGCGGGCTTCGAAGAACGGGACGCCGCGCTGGGGCCGGCGTCCGTGACCGGCATCGACAATCCCGCCTGACGCCCCCGGACTGACCCGGCCCCGGCTCTGCGGGATGCGTACGCTGGCAGGCATGCGGATCAGACCCACGCTGAGCTGGGAACCCTCCGGTGACCTGCCCGCGGCGACGACCGATCCGACGGCCGTCGTCGACGCCGTACGGGCGGGCGGCGTCGTGGTGCTGAGCGGCGCCGGCCTGTCGACCGAGTCCGGCATCCCGGACTACCGCGGGGAGCACGGCTCCCTGCGGCGGCACACTCCGATGACGTACCAGGAGTTCGTCGCCGACGAATCGGCCCGGCAGCGATACTGGGCCCGCAGCCAGCTCGGCTGGCGAGCCATGACGCGTGCGCACCCGAACGCCGGACACCGCGCGGTCACCGCCCTGACCCGGGCCGGCCTGGTCGTCGGCGTCATCACACAGAACGTCGACGGACTGCAGCAGGCCGCCGGGGCGCAACACGTGATCGAGCTGCACGGAAGCCTCAGCCGCGTGGTGTGCCTCGACTGCGGCCGCGAGGACACCCGGGCCGCGCTCGACCGGAGGCTGCGCGAAGCCAACCCCGGATTCGAGCGCGTCGCCGAACGGCATCGGGCCGCGCGGGTCAACCCCGACGGAGACGTGGAACTACCCGAAGAGGCAGTGCGGGAATTCCGCGTGGTGCCGTGCACGGCCTGCGGTACCGGCATGCTCAAACCCGACGTGGTCTTCTTCGGAGAGAACGTCCCACCCGAGCGCGTGGCCCGGTGCCGGCACCTGGTCGACACCGCCGACACACTGCTGGTACTCGGCTCATCCCTGACCGTCATGTCCGGCCTGCGCTTCGTGCGCCAGGCGGCGGACGCCGGCATCCCAGTCCTGATCGTCAATCAGGGGCCGACCCGCGGTGACCGATGGGCCACCGCCCGGATCGAACTACCCCTGGGAGAAACGCTGTCCCAGGTGGTGCAACGGGTCGCACGGTCCTGAGTGGGCAGGGCACGACGCGGGCGTTGTTCAGTGACCGTGTCCGCCCAGTGAGCCCGACGGTGCGCCCTGGTCCTGGGGTGGCCCCCGCGATGAACTCATGGGCCATTCTTGCGCCGGCGTCTGGCCAACTACGTACAGCGGTCTCACACTCGAGGTAACGGACACGGCTGGCATGTCGGTACAGAACTGGCGGGCACTGCTGGTGTGGGAAGACAAGGGCCGACGATGGTCTTCAGAGCGCACGCTTACGAGCCAGGAGTGGGCGGTCTGGCATGTGCTCTGCGAAATCTGGGCTCTGCAAAGGCTGTTGCCGGATTCGGAGATAGTCGAGGAGAACGAAGACGAGCAGGCGGGGGAGCAGATGCTTGCCGCGGCTGCCTTGCTCCTGGAGCAGCCGCATGAACCCTGGACCGGTCCTCAGCTCAAATTGACGCCCTACCAGCGGCACCTCTTGGTCCAACTTCGGCTGCTTGCCGAGCTAGTGACTCCGGAACCTCCCGCATCCGCTGTGAAGACCACCGAGCAGCACGCCGCGCCCGACTCGCGGACTACCCCGCAGCCCGGCGTCAGCACTCCACCCGCGTCGAACCTCGACTGCGCGGGCCTGGCCGCTCCACCCTCGCTTCTCGACGCCCTGTTGACGCTCGCCGCCGGCGTGGTACAGGTGTTGATCGGCTTCCACGTCGTAGGAGCCATCGCGGCAATGGCGCATGGCGCCTTCAAGGCCGCGGCACCACACTCTCCACTCACGGAGATCGCGGGCGTGGTGCGGAAGGCCCTGACGCCGCACCTCACCGTGATCCAGGAGAGCATCAGGATGATGGCGCCGCTTCCTGACAATGAACGCTCCGGGCTCCGCGACACATTCTGCCTCGCGACGCACCAGATCACGGGAGGTGACGTCGAAGCCCTCAAGCATCAGTTGTTCCCGCCACGCGACACGGGCCCGTCGGTGACTCCGTTGGTGCAGAAGAGCTGGATCGACGCCGAACTCAGTCCTCGCCCGCGTGGGCAGCACGCCGGACCCCGTACCCCGGTGGAGGAGGATCCCGTCCCCGTCCCCGTGGTTTCCCCTCGAGGGCGCCGGGTGCAGCGTAGTGAGCCCCGGCCTCTAACCGACTCGCAGGCGTCGACACCGCAGGCGGCTCCCGACTCAGGTGCGAGCCTTCCGAGCGGCCCTGGGACAGTGCAGTCCAGATAGGCGCGCCCGCCCCCGGTCACTGACACGGCGCTCGAAGACGCCCAGTACGCGCTCACCGACCTGCTCGACGACTTTGCCGCATGTACGAATGCGGGGGAGCGGCTGTTCGTCGTGGCCGAACTCGTCCGGCGCAGCGGCGAGTTGGCACTGCTGACCCACGGCACCCGGCTCGGCGGCGGCAAGTGGCTGGCCCGGCGCCTGGAACCGTCGCATCGGACCTGGCCGCGCGTCTGGACGAGACGGCGCAAGCTGCCCTGAGCGGCGCACCGGAGGGCCTCACCTCGCTGTTCACGGACGTCCTCGACGCGGGGGCGGACCGCTCTGGGAGGGACACCGCCGCAGCGGACCGCGCAAGACGGCCTAACTCGGCGCGAGGACACCCCGCATCCCGAACACACCTCCCACTACGCGCCCTGACATCCCCACGGTGCCGGCGTATCCTCTCAGCGGCCCAGCTACTGGCTGTAAAGAGCCATCTCCATGCCCTCGAGGGCATGCCGGACACAGAGTGACCCGCGGACGTATCTCCGTACGAGCCCGCGGACGTATCTCCGGACGCGCCCAGGGAATTTGGCCCATACACCCATTCGCCCATACGCCAAGCTCAGCGCCCCGGCCCGATACGAGCCCGGACCCCAGAGCGCGGGACGCCAACCACCTCACCGCCGACCTGCCGCGCCCGGTACTGCGCGAGCGCCAAGGCGTCCCCGAGCATGGCAAGTTCCTGGGGGACTAATCCACACAGCCGCAGGCGTGCCGTGATCGTGACACGTTCCTGGCCGTGACACACACGGCGGATCAACCTGCCGAACTGCGCGCGGGCCTCAGTGACGGGCAACGTTTCACCCATCACCCATCACCCATCACACAGCTGCACAGTCCGGCAACCTTCCGGGACATGGCCCCGCACTGCGAGACAGAGCCGGTGTGGGCACAGCTCGTTGTTTCCTCGAGGTGGGCCACAGGTCGAATCGCGAGCGGAGCGGCCTGGGTGTGCGCGGCGGGCGCACGGGTAAGCCCGTTCGAGGTGGACCGGGCTCGACCAGGGCGGCCGGGTGACGGCAGGCCCTGGCGGCCGCTCAGCGAAAGGGTGGGGAACCGTGCGAGCTGTGGTGTTCGAGGAATTCGGGCAGGAACCGATGGTGCGAGAGGTACCGGATCCGGCGCCTTCCGCGGCGGGCGTGGTCGTGCGGGTGCGGGCTACCGGGTTGTGCCGCAGCGATTGGCACGGGTGGAAAGGGCATGACCCGATCACTTTGCCGCACGTCCCCGGCCACGAACTCGCCGGTGCGATCGAGGCAGTCGGCGCCGACGTCGTCAACTGGCGCCCGGGAGACCGGGTGACGGTGCCCTTCGCCTGCGCATGCGGGCGCTGTGACACCTGCGCGGCGGGACAGCAACAGGTGTGCGGGGAACAGGCCGTGCCGGGGTTCACGCACTGGGGTTCCTTCGCCGAGTACGTTGCGCTGGAACAAGCCGACACGAATCTCGTGGCGATACCCGAAGGCCTCTCCTATGCCACGGCCGCGAGCCTCGGCTGCCGGTTCGCCACGGCTTTCCGCGCGGTCGTCACCCAGGGCCGCGTGGCTGCGGGCGAATGGGTGGCGGTGCATGGATGCGGCGGGGTCGGACTGTCCGCCGTCATGATTGCCGCGGCCTGCGGGGCGCGGGTGGTCGCGGTTGATGTGTCACCACAAGCACTGGAACTGGCGCGGAAGTTCGGCGCCACACAATGTCTCAATGCTTCCGAGGTGGCGGCCGGAACCAGCCCCGGGGCCGGAGTGGGCGAGGCAGTGCGGGCGTTGACCGCCGGCGGCGCCCACCTGTCACTCGACGCGCTGGGATCCGCCACAACCTGCGCCGCCTCCGTGCTGGGTCTGCGGTGGCAAGGACGGCATGTCCAAGTCGGGCTGCTGCCCCCGGCGCTCGGAGACCCCGCAGTACCGATGTCACGGGTGATCAGCCAGGAACTGACGATCCTCGGCAGCCATGGAATGGCCGCACACGCCTACCCGCCGATGCTGGAGATGGTGCGGGCCGGGGCGCTGCGACCGGACCTCCTGGTGACGTCGATCGTCTCGTTGGACGAGGCACCGGCGGCACTCAGCACGATGGGTTCGGCGCCCGGCCCAGGAATGACGGTGATCGAGCCGTAGCCCGACCAAGACCCCAAGGCGGGAACTCCGGCCAAGGCCCCAAGGCGGGAACATCGTCGCCAAGAACCTTCCTGCCCCATACACCCAGCCTCTGTTCGACGCCCGGGACGCCGGCGCAGACGACCGACAGCTGCGCCAGATCATCACGGAGGGATTCAAAGAGTTCTGCTTCCAAGGCGGTGGCAGCCGCCCCGGGCATCTCCGGCGTCACCTGGTTGGCAGTTGATCGAGACGACTGAGCCGACCCACTAGCGTATTGACGTGCATATTCTCGATGACCCCTGCTTGTCGCCCCGCGTCGCGACTCTCCTGGCGCGGGCACGGCGCGGCCATCAGATGCCCACTGACCGCATCCGGGCACTGGCCCGTGCGGAGACGTCCGACGGGGTCGAGGCGGCGGTGCCGCCTGAGGCCGTCGAGTCGATGATTCGTTTCGAGGAACGCTACGGCGGCCTGTGGTACCCGCTTCTCGGCTCCAACGGCATGGAACACGGCCTGGACGGCGAGGCCACCGTCTGTCTCACGATCGACGGCTGGACCTTCCCAGGCATCCACGATGGTGACCAGACCTGGCGGGTCGACGTCCTCCCGGGCGAGCGCACCGCCATGACGCTTGCGGGGCGTCCCCGGATCATCAACAGCAGCATTCTTCAGCGATTGGAGAACCACGCCCAGCTGTCACAGGTCCGAGACTGGCCCCATATGACCTTCGCTGTTGCCACCGAACCCGGCCAGGAGCCGACGCTCGCCGAAGCAGGTCTCCCTGCCCTCGACGTCGAGGCGACTGGGCCCGCCGACAGGTGGTGGGTCGGCGGCGGGACTGCGATTCAACTGAAGCTTCACAAGTGGTGGGGCGAAGAGGACATTTGGTTCGCGCGCTGCTTTATGGAACGGGCCGAGAATCTGGCGACCACGTTCGATGTGGTACGGCACGCAGTGACGGATGGCGTGTGCCGGAACGCGGACTGGTGCGGGCTGTGTACCCACTTCAGACAGCCGGCGCAAGCCTGCCTTCCCAACGCAGCGACGCAGAGCAGCTGCCCCCGCACTAGCAGCCCTCATCGATAACCATCTGCGTACGAGACCTGGGCAAGGCGCCCGGGTGGCCCACCCCCCGGGCACTCGGTGGGCGCCGTCCGATGAGGGTGCCGCACAGTGCCACTGCCAATCGCCCTCCACCACTCACAGGCAAGATCGCCTGGCCGCTGGTCTCCGCAGGGTGGCCAGCCGGAGGCAAGGGCTTTGACCTGTATCGCTCTCCCTTCGTCGATCACTGCGGGTGTAGCGTCCCTGACTCGTTGTCAGTGGGGCCTGCCAGCATGACCAGTTGCGCGGGGAGACGCAGACGACCAGGGGGACGGCATGCCGAAAGTCAGGGAGCACATACGGGCCGGGCACAAGGTGCGCGAGCACAACCGCTGGGGATGGGGAGCACACCGGGAGATGGCCGTCTTCCTGGGGATCGGGGCCTTGGTGTTCGTCGGTTCCAACGCGGCCGGATCATCCAGCGGGGGGACCACGCAGAACCCGCGCCCGGGCCACACGGGGCAGTACCCGGTCAAGTTCCAGGACTCCGACCAGAAGCGGCCGTTGCCGAAGTCGACGGTGTCGTATCCGATTCCGTGGGACCGCGGGTGAGCCGCCGGCGCCGCTCGAGGCGGCAGAGGCAGCAAGACCTGCTGTGGGTCTACGGCATCGCAGCGCTCTTCGGGGTGTCGCTGGTGGTGACGTTGCTGCAGTGGCTGCTCGCCCACTGGTGGTTGCTGCTGGTCCTCGCCGTGCTCGGTGTGGGCGGGGGCGGGTTCCGGCTGTTCCAGCGTGTGCAGCGGGCCAAATGGGATCAGGTCCAGGCCCGCGCGCTGCGCTACGGGCTGGCGCAGCTCGACGCTTTGCACCACCGGGAGTTCGAGTTCGCGATCCGGGATCTGATGCGTCGTGATGGCTGTCCGGAGGCGGTGCGGGTGGGCGGTGCGAACGACAACGGCGCGGACGTGAAGGCCACCGACCCGTACGGCAGGCGCTGGGTGATCCAGTGCAAGCACCGCCGCGCCGGGCTGGCCGGCTCCGCGGTCGGCACCCCGGATCTACAGGTCCTCAACGGCACCGCCCGGCCGGTGCACAAGGCGGACGTGGTGGTGCTGGTGACCAACGGCCGATTCTCGAAGAAGGCGCCGCCGTTCGCCACCTCGCAGCGGATCCACCTGGTGGACCGTGCGCTGCTGGGCACGTGGGCGGCCGGCTCACGGCCGCTGTGGGAGCTGCTGCGGAAGGTTCCCCTCCCCGCAGACGGTCGTCGCTGTCTTGAGCGCAGGCTGAGCCGCTCGGCGAGCGCGAGCAGCGCCGTCGGTGCGCAGTGGGTCGCGTTCGTCGCGCTCGAAGTCGTACGACGCGGAGCCCGACTTGGCAGCGGCCTCGGACACCGAAAGCAAACGGCCGGCACGGTCAACCGGGGCTCGACGACGGCTCCAAGACAGCCGAGCATGGCCCGGGAACGGTGACTGCCTTGTGCCACCGAGCTTGTGACGACAGGGGAGTTGAGGGCCTGATGGGGCTCGAGGACAAACGCTTCAACGGGTACCTGAAGATCGCATTGCCGCATGCGCTCGACGCGCAGGTGCACCGGTACATCCGCTCGTACCTGAGCGGTTCGGCGGAGCACAGGGCGTGGATGCTGAACCGGCTTCGCCCCCGGGCCGGCTCCGTGTTGTGCGTGTACGGCCAGCGCATGGCAGCCATGGCCGTCCGGGAAGAGTCGCGCGACGCCCTGAACAAGGGGCTGGTGGCTGTAGCGATCGGAGCGGGGCGGTCGGAGTACGAGCACGACGAGCTCTACCCGCTGGTGGCACTCCACCACAGCGCCATCCTGCTGGAGGTGTCACTGCAACGGGCACTGGAGCAGATTGCCTACCTCTTGCCCTCGCAGGGCACGCAGCAGATCCAATGCTTCCTGGACAGGAGCGACGAGGACAAGTCGCTCGAGGGGATGAGGCTCGCAACTGAGGGACAGGGAGATTCTTTCCGCTACGTCTCAGGATGAGTCAGGCGCTGCGTCCTGCTCACGTGACCGGCGCGGGACACACCCGCCTCAACCGGGGCAGGTGACAACTCGCCACGACGGCAGGCCTTGCCGATGACCGGCAAGCTGCTCAAGCACCCGATGTTCGGCCGCACAGGCTTCGAACTTCTCCGCAAACGGGTCTTGGTGCACGAACGGGGCTCAGGTCATGAGTCATCCTCGACGAGACCGAACCCCGCAGGGAAGCCCTCCAGGAATGCGCGTCGCGATGGATCCGCCTCCTCCGCGGCCATTGAACCGAGCAGAGTGATGAACTCGATTCGCTGATCACTCGACAGCCGTGTCACCAAGTGAGCAACACCCTCCAAGACCTTGACCGCGTCATCAGGATCCATCCGGTCGTCCTCGCATCCCTCAACGAACCAGAGAACATCGACCAAGGCCTGCGCCAGAGCACGGGTCAGCGACGAATACACCGACATCGGAAAGATCTCCCACCAAGCGTCTGACAGAGCGACGTCATCTCAGCACATGCCACTGACATCACTTCGGCGACCCGATTGCACGGAGTGCCAGAGCCCGTGGACACCGCCGCTCTTCAACCACCCCGCAGGAGTCATTTGGTGACTGCGCCCGAGCAGTTCTCCCGCATCGCATCCTGGGCCCCGCCGACGACCACGGTCTCGAAGAGGCGTGGACCGACGGTGTCCTTTCCGACCTCGGACCGTAGTGGGCCGCGGTGGCTCATGCCGGGCACGATGCGGGCGTGCGTGCTGGGCGTTGGGGGCGGGCGGGGTTCTGGTCCCGGCTGTTATGCCTTGCGGCCCGTGGCCGAGCCGAAGCCGAGCCAGGTGTGCCGGTTGTTCCACCAGCACCAGCCGACCTTCGGGGCGCCACGCCGCTCGCGGCCGTCGCGCCCGGTGCCGTTGCTGATCCAGATCGCCGGTGTACGGGCGTCGAACGCGCCGTTGTCCTTACGCAGCCGCGAGCCGATGGTCATGAAGCACCGATTGCGCTCCAGGGCCGCCGGCTGTTGCAGTACCCAGTGGATGCCCTCGCTCAGGAGCAGCGGTGTGCGGCCCTCTTCGGCAAGGGCGGGCAGGGCCTCGTCCGGGCTCCAGTTGGACATGTGGTCGCCGCGGTCGAGGCCGATGATGAGATAGAGGGCGGCCTCGGGCACCAGAGCGGCGTCGGTCGGCGTGAAGCGGTCGACGTCGGGCATGTCGACGACGACAAAGCCCGGCTTGTCGTCCCGGCGCAGCAGCGGTGCGAGAACGGAGGCGGGGGCGCGGTCCGGGTGGACGGTCAGCAGGGCGTCACCGTCGGCGCCGGCGTTGTCCGCGGCGAAAGCGCGCAGTTCGTCGGCGGACACCCCCGACAGCTCCGGCACCCCGAGCTCGATCAGGCGTCGGGCCTGGTCGGAGAGCGAGGGAAGAACAGGCACGGTGGACGGGGTCTCGGGCACGGCACTCCTCTGTTCGACGAGCTGACTCAACGTCAACGGCACCGGCCTACGGCAGAGTTCCCGACGCGTAGGGTCCGGCTGTGCATGGCCTCTCGTGTCAACGCTCGATGGCCGGAGCGGAACTGCGGTCGTACCGGACCCTTCGATGTCTTGTACGGCGGGTCGTGGACGTGGCGCCGGAAGTCGGTGCGCACCACGGCCAGTACGGTTCCCGGTCGCAGAGACCCGTCGGCTTTGGTCATCGACGCCACCGGGTCGATCCGGCGGTAGGCAGTGATCGGCACGATCGCGTCCAACGCCATGCATAGCCCCTTTGCGGGGGCCGGCCCGGGCTGTTGCCGGTAGTGACCGACACAGCCAACGGCCCGCGCCGTACCCCGTGGTGACCTATGCAGCCAACGGCCGGCGCCGTATCCCGTGGTGACCGACGCAGCCAAGCGGCACAGCACAGCTCACACTTTGCTGCTGGTTCAACCGTGGTGTTCCGACGCGCTCCGGTGCTCCCGGGTCAGGCGGCCATTTCGGGCTGCGGTCCCGGCGCCAGGTTCGTCGCCGGGGCGGCCTGCGGCTCGCCCAGTTTGGTGGTGGTGCGCACATAGCCGTAGATGACCGAGCCCATCGCCAGCAGGAGCAGCGGCCCGAAGACCCCCGGGTATCTGGCCATCTCCGTCGCCAGACAGCGGTACGACACCAGCAGCCCGGCGAAGACGGTCGTGCCGTACGCGAACAGTTGAACGCTCGACCACCTCCAGCCGTACGCCTGCGCGCGCAGTGCTCCCTCGATCGTGAGCGTGAACACCACGCCCGCGATGATGTCCACGCCGTAGTGATAGCCGAACCCCAGCGTCGCCCCCAACGTGGCGACCAGCCAGAACGTGCCCGCGTAGCGCAGCAGTCGTGGAGCCCGGCGGGAATGGATGAAGATCGCGGTGGCCCATGCCGTGTGCAGGCTCGGCATGCAGTTGCGCGGTGTGAGGTCGTTGAACGTCAGGTGCCGCGGGGCAGGGATCGACGGCAGCACGTCGGGCCACAGGTTGGCCACTGCCCACGGTCCGCCCTGGGCACCGAAGGCGTAGACCGGACCGACCACCGGGAAGATCATGTAGATGGCAGGCCCGAGCAGGCCGATGGCCAGGAACGTGCGCACCAGATGGTGGCGCGGGTAACTGCGCTCCCTCGCCACGTGGCGAAGCTGGTAGAAGGCGATGACAACCGCGGCCACCGTGAGCTGGGTGTAGACCCAGTGCAGGATGTTCGAACCGACCGGCCCGGTGGCCTCGATCAGTCGGCCGGCCAGCCACGACGGGTTGCCCAGCGCATGATCGGCAGTCGTCAGGTATTCGTCGAGCACGGTCGGGCGGCTAGTCGCTGTGATGAGCAGCCAGATGTTGCCTGTCTTGCGGGCGACGAGCAGCAGCATGCCAAGGCCGACTCCCTTCAACAGCAGGACACGTTCCTTGCCGCTGCGATGCGTGACCGCCATGACCGCGCAGGCCAGCATCACCCACAACGGCCCGGTGCCGAGAGTGGTCCTGGCATCGAAGACCAGGCGCACCAGTACGAGGACGCCATCGATGACGACCGCGACACCTGCCGCGACGAACCGCTGACGCCAGGTGAACACCACTGTCATCAAAGCCATGCTGACGTACATCAGCGGCCACGATTCCGGGGTGAAGATCAGCTCCTGCATCTGCACCCCTGGGTGGCCGATGATCGGCCCCCCGCCGTAGCGACGCTCGGCGTAATCCATCGCGAGGAAGAACCCGAGGCTCACCATCACCGCCACCCCGACCCACAGCACCACCCGTGGCCGACGCCACGCGGCGAACTCAGTTCTGCGGTCTATTCGCGAAGTCACCGGCGATGCTCCAGGTGTTCATCAATCGGCCAAGTGGCAGATCTTGCGTGTTACGGGGGTGTAAACCTGATCATGTTAAGGGGACGGCGCGACGGACTGGATGGCTATTAGCCAGCCTGGTCAGCGGGCCATCTCTCGCTCCGGCCCCAGTAATCGCGCATCCAGATCGTCGACGACAACCGACCGCACGCGCCGTACACCAACAGCTCCCGGATCAACCCGAACCAGCTCGGCACGCATACGGACCGCGAGCAGGCCGCGTGTAAGCGGTCGCCGGCCGATCGAACACGGAAGGCCCTGGCCGCCAAGTAGGCGCACTCCCCGTTGTCCCGCGGACCCGACCCGCGACCGGCCCCCGTCAGCGCGTGGGCGATACGCGGTGCAGCAGAGTGCGCAGTCGGCCCGGAGTCAGGCCCGTCGCCCGGCGCAGCGCGTGGGTGAGATGGGACTGATCGCTGTAGTGCAGGTCGTGTGCCAGCAGTGCCAGGTCACGTTCGCCTTCGGAGAGGCGATCGAGGGCGTGCGCGAGCCGCAGCCGGTTGCGGTAGTGGGTGAGCGTGGCCCCGGTCTCCTCGCGGAACACACGGCTGAGATGGTACGGAGAACACCCCACCGCACGCGCAAGACAGTTCAGTCCCCGCGTGACGTCGGCGCCGAGCGCGGCGCGCGCGTCGTCGGCCAACCGCCGCCGCGCCGCAGCCGAACGAGGACGGCCGGATACGACACGCCGCGCGGCCAGCTGCGCTAGAAGATCCGCAGCCAGCACGACAGCACGCTCGCACACCTCGAACGCGTCATCGCCCGCATGCGCCCGGGCGAGCAGAAGGCGGTGTGCCAAAGTGAGTTGGGGTGTTGTGTACACCAGCCCGTCGGGCACAGTGGGGTCGCCGCCTAGGATCGTGGCGAGCTGCGGCTCGGACAGGATGATCTCGGTGTAGACATCTTCGCCGCAGGGATGCGCGAACTGCTGCTCACTGCCTGGCCGTTCCACGTACACCCCGGCTGGATCGAGTACCTGCTCCACTCCTTGGATGCGGCCGCGCACCAGGCCGCGCCGGACCATGACCAGGCCGAAGACACTCGCCGGGCGCGTCGGCGTCCAGCCGGGGGCAGCGGGCGCGCACCACACGTCCGCGAGCAGAAGATCGTCACCGCGCAGCAGGACCCGACGCTGTGACGACATGACCACCTCCCCTGTTCCTGCACCCTCGGCCGGCGCTGCCGCTTGCCCGGCGCGATCCCCAGTGAGCAAGAACTTACAAGCGTCCTGCGGGTGTTGCCCGGCACTGTCTCGTGCGAGGAACCGACAACAGGTGTCGAGTCGAGGAGGACGGGCATGAGCGGACCGGACCGACGAGAGGTGCTGCGGGGTGTTGTGGGGGCTGCCGCGCTGGCAGGGTGGGGCCACTTGCTGATGGGTGGCGACCGGGCGGTCGCATCAGGCGTACAACCCACCGTCATCGCCAGAGCCGCCGGGCCGCTGGAGGTACTGGCCCTGCTCGATGCCCACGGGCGGTTTCCGGGCAGGCGCCAGGACCACTTCCCCGATGCCACGGCAGCCGACTGGGCACGAGCCGACCGCATCGATCCGGCAGCGGCCGGTCCGGACGACGCCTGGAACCTCGACTTCCGCTGCTATGCGATCCGCCGCCCCGGTGGGCGCGTCACGCTGGTGGACACCGGGATCGGGCACGCCGCCAGCCCCGCCGCCGGGTGGGCTCCGGTGCCCGGCCAGCTGCCTACGGTGCTCACCGAGGCCGGCATCGCGGTGGACGACGTGGAAACGGTCGTCCTGACCCATCTGCACGAGGACCACTACGGCTGGGTCGTGGGCCCCGACGGCACGCCCATGTTCCCGGGCGCCCGCCACCTCATCCAGCGCGCCGAAGTGACGGCGCTCAGCGAGGACGACAGTGCGATGTCCTACGTCATCGCGCCGCTGCGCGCGGCGGGTCTGCTGCGTCAAGTCGAGGGCCACACACGGATCCTGAGCTGCGGCCGAGGACAGGCCGGTACGGTCACCCTCGTCCCGACACCCGGCCACACGGCCGGACACCAGTCGGTCCTCGTCGAAAGCCCGGCCCGGCACATCCTGGTCACCGGCGATGTTCTCGTGCACGCGGTCCAGCTGGCGAATCCCGGCGTCGCCTACCGATTCGAACGCGACCAGCCCCTGGCCCGCACCACCCGCGAAGAGCTCCTCAGCCAGGCGCGCCGGCGCAACACGCTTCTTGCCACGGCCCACCTGAACCGGGCCTTCGTACCAGCCCAGGAGGTGCCGGCCCGCTGACGGCCTCCGGACGACCCGGGGCGAACCCTTTTGTCCTTACTTGGGCAGCAGGACCGCTCCCTGCCACCGATCAGCCGTCATCCGCCAGATGGCGTCACCCCTCACTTCGCCAGGAGCGCCGGGCGGCAAGGTTATGGCAGCTCGGCATGTGTACGCGTCTGGGGTTGACGGGCAGGGGAGTGCTGGACGGGAGGTGGGAGGGACGCGGTACGGCAGGGCGGCATTGCTGGTCTCCGGCACGCGGTTGCTGCAAGTCCGGCGTCTCCGCGACTTTCTCCAAGACGCGATGAACGGTGATGTGGCGGTAAGGGCGTGTCACGCCAACTCGCACGCCCATGCGGCCCGCTGAGCCATCGCCCAGCAGGCGTCCCTGCCGTGAAGGTGCCCTCCCCGGGGAGCCCGGCCCGAACGCCAGGTATCAGCGGGGCGTCAAACTGCTCTGCCCGCTCTGCCACTTCACACAGTCTGGCTCGACTTCCCTGACATGATCAGGGGGTGACGGCGTTGTTCCTGATGGTCGGCCTGCCAGGGGCCGGCAAGACCACGAAGGCTCGGCAGCTCGCCGACGAACACCACGGACTGCGGTTGACGCCTGACGAGTGGATGATTCCGCTGTTCGGCAAGCTGCTGGAGGCAGACGACAGTCGCGACGTTCTGGAAGGCCGACTCCTGTGGGTTGCCATGGAAGCGTTGAAAGTTGGCACCAACGTGGTGCTGGACTTCGGATGCTGGTCCCGCGACGAAAGATCCGCGATCCGCTGGCTGACCGAATCCGCAGGCGCCTCCTTCCGCCTCATGTACGTACCGGTGGACCACAAGACCCAACTGGCTCGGATCGCTCACCGCGAGGCGACCACCCCCGAGGAAACCCTCCCGATCAGCGAGGCTGACGTCTTGCGCTGGCGGAGACTGTTCGAGGAGCCCGACGAGGCAGAGCTCGGCGCGCATGAGGTAGGCGGGCCGCCTACCGGCTGGTCGACCTGGCGGGAGTGGGCTGCCAGCCGATGGCCGTCATTCGCATGACCCTGGACTTGCCGCACGAGCCCTAAGCCTTATGTCTGTGACGTTGGGGATCCATTTGCGGCAGGGTCGTTGGGGGAGCGCTGGCGAGGTCCGTGTCGGCTAGTTCCAGGACCCGGCGCGTGCCCCGCCCAGGCAGTCGTGGTGACCGGTGCACGGTGCCAGACACGGCTGAGCACCAGTTCACCGGCTACCCGTGCTGGCCAACGCCGCTTGTAGCAAGCCTGCGTGCGTGGCTCCAGCGCAAGCGGGATAGCAGGCCAACACGTCCGTGCCGCGGAAGGCGCCGGGTAACGCGAGTTGTTCGCCGAGCGTCAGCGGTTGTTGCGGGTGTTCCAGCGCCCAGGCGCGTGTCGCGGCCGTGGTCGCCGAGGTGGGCTTGGGGACGGGCGGTTCGATGAACGAGGCCTGGCCGCCGTCCCGCCAGGGCGGTACGACACATCGCCGGGCCACAAGATTGGCGACGGCAGCGCCGTGGTCGTCGCGTACCAGGCGCAGGCAGGGGTCCACGCCTGCTGCGATACCGGCGGGGCTCAGGACGTTCCCGTCGTCCGCGAAGAGCACGTCCTGGTCCACCCGGACCTGCGGGAACGCCCGTTGGAAGGCCATTGCGCGCCGCCAGTGCGTCGCGGCGGGCCGCCCGTCGAGGAGCCCTGCGGCCGCCGATACGTGCGAGACCCTGCAGATCGAAACCATCCGGGTGCCAGGGCGCACGCGGTCCAGCGCGGCGGCCAGTGCCGCCGGGAGTGGGGCGCCGTCCAGCAGGGCGCTGCCGCGGGCGTGTGGCGGGGGTACGACGACCGTGTCCGCCCGCGCCAGCAGCTGGCGCTCGCGGTGACCGGTGAAGTAGCGGGCGCAGGTGATGACGGCGTCCCGGCGTCCAGCCAGCCCCGCTCCACCAGTCGCCTCAGCCAGTCCCCAGGGGCCCTCGATCTCCCCGGTCGCCGTCGGAAGACCGATCCGCGGCACGACCTGCCTGGCCCCACCTCCCTACCCGGCAGAAGGAGAGCGACGGCACCACCACAGAACAAGCAGGCAGCATCTTCCCGCAACAGCCCGCACATTCAGGCTAGTTAGGCAGGGCCGAGCCTACTGATGGCCATGCGCACCCGCGCCTCGTCGGCCTCGTACACCGTCTCACCCATGCGCGGAACCCGGGCATGCAGCGTATGGATCAACGGTCCATACGGTGTCCCCAGACGGACCAGAGAAGCCGACGGGCCGTGAACTGCACGCACGGTACCCGGCCGGCCGGTCAGGTCGATGCGGTTAACGACCCCTGGGGTGACCCAGACCGTCGCCTGCTCCAGGCGCGCCAGAATCTGCAGATGGAAGTGCCCGCACAAGACGAGCTGAACGTCCGTCCCGCGGATGATCTCGGCCAACTCGCCAGCGTTCTCAAGGCCCAGCGCCCGCTGGACCGGCACATCCAGAGCGACCGGCGGATGATGAAAAGCCAACACGGTGCCCAGCGGGGCCGGTGCGGCCAACCGCTCCCGCAACCACTCGAGTTGACCGCTGTCCAGGTGCCCGTACCCCTTGCCCGGCACGAGCGTGTCCAGCGTGATCAACCGCCATCCGCCGACGGTGCTGACCGCCGCCCGCTCACCTGCCGCCCCCTCATACACGGCCTCGGGCTGTCGGTGTCCACTGCCAAGCACCTCACGAAACGCGCCGCGGTCATCGTGGTTCCCCGTCGTGTAAAAGACCTCCGCCCGCCGTCGGCCGGCGTAGGCGGACACGAGCTCGCCGGCCCGCGTGTATGCCTCGCGGGAACCGTCGTCGGCAACGTCGCCGGTGACGACCACCGCATCGAGGTCGTCCAGGTACTGGAGTTCATCCAGCAGGAGACGGAGCGCGGCAGTACCGTCGGCCCCGTCAACATCCGGGCCACCCGCCGCGTCGAGATGCGTGTCAGAGAGATGCAAGATCCGCATCACCCGAACGTAGCCCTCCGCCACCAAGTCGGGCCAGGGCCCCTACCCCATCAACGCCGCCATGATCCCACCGGCCACTTCAAAGGATCCGCATCCAACTCCCCTTGTGGCCGCTGGCGCTGAAGGTATCGCTCATGATGGCCGCGTATCCGGCCGTGCCCGGCTGCTTCCGGTGGACAGCAGGATGACCGCCCGTTTCCGCGTGCCCGGCGGCAGCGGCCGTCACTGGCGTGCAGCGCCGGGAGGCCGACAACACGGGAGCGCGCACCTTGATGCGGGTTACTCCCGTACTGCCGGTCACTGATGCGCACCGCTCACCGATTCGTTGCGCACTGGACAGGCTCGTGCGCACCGGTGTTTGTGTCTGCGCACCCACTGTGCTTCCGCTGCGTATCGGTGTTTGTGCAGCTCCACACTGGGTGCGCAGGCGGCCACGGTGTGCTGTGGCTGTTACTGCGCACGGGTGCGCAGTGGTGTCTTCCGTGGTCGGGCGGACCACGGAAGACACCACGAATGCTTGTCGGTGACGGTCGGTCCGACCACCGCCGCGTTCCCGTCTGCCCACGCCCGCTACCGGCCGTACTCAGACCGTGAACAAAAAAAGGGGGAGGCTTGCGCGCTGCCTCCTCGACTGTCGCCATCTAAGTGCGTCTTGTAGCAGAGGAGTTGCCACGCTCCGGCCAGGGCCGGCGTCGGCCAGGGCCGGGCCCGACCGGCCTCCGACCTGGGGCGGCCCGGGGTCCGACCAGTACTGCGCAGCTTGACCTTCGGGTGGAGCCGGCGGCCGGGTCGGGCACCCTGAGGCGGAACCGTCCTCGGCTGCCTTGCGGCGGTGACGTCTTCACTCTTGAGCGTGTTGTGCGTCGGCACGTGCTGTCGTGAGGGTCGGCGATGATGAGGGGTGCATGCGTGGCTGATCACCGTAGGAGTGTTGATGGCGAGCCGTATTCACCAGCCGATGGAGGGCGCGGAGTTTGATTTCGTCCTCGCCAAGTCGGCAGGACCGGTGCGCAGCCGCGCCCCGTCGGTATTGACCGTGTAGCCGCACTTGTTCGGCCACTGCTCGGTCACCGCGGACGAGTTCACCGTCACGGATGCATTCGCTGTAGGCAGTGCAGTGGTCAAGGAAGTCTGGTCCGCGGCCTGCACGTTTCAGGACCCTGCAAGGTTTGCACAGGGTGCCTGCGCCAGGATCACCGGACATGAACGCCATCCGCAGGTCTGCCATTGTCGTCGGTGCCGCCTCGTTGGCCGCCGCATCCTCGCTCGCCCTCGCACCATCGGTCACGGCCGCGGAGGCTCCCACCAAGGGATGCGCCTATCCCCGGGTCTGCTTCTACCTCAAGAAGGCGGACTATGACGCCAACAGCCCGACCGCCGCTTTCCAGGACGTCACCAGCACCTGGCAGAACCTCGGCTCGTCCAGCCGAGGCGCCGACTTCGTCGTCAACACCCGCAACGATGACGTGGCTTACCTACGCGTGCAGAACAACTACGGCGACGTTTGGACCGAGTGCATGTCGCCAAACTCCTCCCGCTACTACAGCACCCCCTACACGCTGACCGGCATCCGTATCAGCACTTCCTCCAGCTGCTGACTCCTCTTTCCATCACTCCACCCTTGAGCCGACGAGCGTCAGAGGCGGGTGCGGATCCATGGCGCTACGCATCGTGACCCAGCGGGGATGGAGCCTGCCTTCGGCTGGCGCATTCCGTCCGAAGACGTCAGAACATGACCACCAACGAGGGGATTACATGGCTCAGATCATGAAGCGGGCAGCCACGACGGCGTTGGCCTTCGGCATCGCCCTGGCGGGGACGATCACCTTGGGTGCCAGTCCGGCCGCTGCCGCCTTCCAGTGCAACGCCAACCGACAGCACAAGGAGTTCCCCACGCCCGGCACGGACACCGATTTCTACATCAGGTTGTGTGTCCAGCGCGACTCGGACAGCAACCGATACGTCGCCTACGCCTTGGGAACCTGGACGGACGGCGGTGGGGTCGTCGACAAGTTTGAGAAGTTCGACATCCACCTGCGGCTCGAGAAGAGCAACGTCAGCCAGGCCAGCAGTTACTGCGACATGGGCCCGGCCATCTACCTGGATTCGACGGCGAACTTCGACCGGTATGGCGACGAGAACGGCTTCGCGCTCGACTGCGACCTGGAAGCGACGAAGACCTCCACCAGCAGGAATAACTGGACCGCCGACGGCTACATCGAATACAACATCAACAACGACGGCAAGGGCACCCAGACGTGGTCCCTGGGCGGCACCGCCAGCATCGCCTAGCACTTCGCCCCTTGCCCGGGCGACGTAGGACTTCAGAGGCTTGATGCCCTCGCCGATCGGCCCCGCACCGTAGACCGATCTACGGTGCGGGGCCATCGGCCTTTGGGGAACACAGCGGGTGAGCCAGCCGAACCGGATTGGGTGTTGTCGGGATTGCCGATCTGGCTGTTGGACACGCTGGTGAGCGTGGCGCCCGCGCTCCAGGCGCAGGCCCGGACCCTGGCGTGGCAGGTGCATGGGGCGGTCGAGGCGGCGCTGCGCAGAGGCTCATGCGATGGCCCGGGGCCGGTGATCAAAAAACTTGGGGCGGCCGCTTCCAACTAGCCACGGCCGACCCCTCGTCGATCAACGCCGGAGTGCGGATAAGCCGTGTCAGCTGCAGGTGCGGTAGTTGTAGCCGGCGGCCCTCCACTTGTCATCGCCGTCCCGGAAGGCGTACTGGCCTTCCTTGTTACGAATGACGGAGAAGCTGTGGGCCTGGCCGTAGTAGGTGAAGTTAAGTTGCTCGCCCCTGTCGTCGCTGCCGCCAGTCACCGTGAGCTGCCGCTCAGCGCGGCTGAAGGTCGCCGGACCGACCACGCCGTCCTTGTCCAGGCCCCACCGGGCCTGGAGCGTAACGGTGGCCCGATCGGTGTACCACCCGAAGTATCCGGTGACCTGGCTCGCGGTGAACCTGGGGTGCGTGTTGTTCGGTCCCGGGTAGTACGCGCCTTCCGCCCAAAGGATCTTCTGCCACAGGCACGTCGCATTGGACTCCTGGTGGAGACCCGGGTGAGACCCCAGAGTTCCCTCGTCGCCCCAGTCCCCCTTGGCCGCGTCGTAACCTCTCACGTAGCCATCGTCAGCGTTCGCAGAAGCGGGCGCCGTGCTCACGGCCAGTGCACCTGCCGCCAGCATGCCGATCACGCCTGTGGTGATCTTGGCGGGTGTTGATCGCAGGTTCATGTTTGACTCTTCCCCCGTTGGCGCCGTCCGGCTTACCCGCGAGATGCAGGGCGTACGGCGATGCGGGAGCAACGATGCGGCACAGAGCCTGCAGACACCTTGAAGAATCCTGAAATCCACAGGTGACGACGCCGTGGCGAGCAGGCGACCCATATGGCGAGACCGAGCTTCGCGGCATCACCAGGGCGCGCGTCGCGGCGATCGCGTAGACGGTGCATCCCGTGCGCCGCTTCACCGGGTCCTCCCCATGATCGAGACCTGGGTCTTCAACGATGACGCCGTGCCGGCAACCGCCGACGCGGCGCCGCAAGTGCTGCGCGACCGGCTCACCCGCCGGCCGGCTGGTCGGCGTTCCGCTGGGTACCGATTGGGCACCGAGCCTGCCGCTCGCGCTGTGGTGGCTGCGCGAAGGCGCGACCTGGATCGCCGAGCGTCTCGACCCCACCCCGGACACGCTGGGCGCAGGTCCACACGTGCAGATCACGCGTTCCGCGCGGTCGGGAGGAGCGTGCCGACACCCCCTGCCGCCGGCGGCGGAGCGACCTCCGCGGCAGGGTTATCCATGCCGGCACGCGCCCTCAGACTTACCCAGCGCCGTGGGGTGTACGTGTAGCGCGATAGGGGAAGTGTGCGCGGCCCATGAAGCCAGGGCCCCTGTATCCCTCACCCCAGGGGACGGATCAGGCTCGCCCGAATTTCCACAAACTGCAGCGGAGCTTGGTGGATCCCTCGTAAACGCAGGCTCGAATGCCTACCTGGGTGCCTTCGCTGTAGTTATGCGGGACGAGTTTCGAAGTTCCCGCGCCCGTGGTGACTTGAATCTTCCAGTCGTAGTCGTTTTCATTCGGCGAGAGCGGGGTCGCATCCACCTGCAGGACCGCCGAATGTCCATCGGAACAAGTGTCGTGCGAGTTGAAAGAATCGCCATTCTCGTAGAAGGAGCCTTCCGCGGCCATGTGCCCAACTACGGTGCAGTCCGAGTGGGTTACGCCGACCGAAACGCTCTCGCCCGCACTCGCCGGTGCCGCCGAGAGGGTAAACGCCGCCACGCAAGATATTCCGATGGTGACTAGCTTTCGCGTCTTCATTTTCCCCCGCAGGTATCGGTGTTCTGATTCACCGGGACCCTACATTGGAACGGGAGGGACCGGAAGCCTCGGCATGATTTGCGGCCCGGAACAGGCCTCGGTCACATAAAAGCGACTCGGCATCTGCCCTTTGATGAGGCTTTAGGGAGTTATTTGGCCAGTGCTCAAAGGTTGTGAGTCTGAGGCACGGTGAGTCCGGTTCCGGGAAGTCGCCGTATGTGCCCTCGGCCCGTACGCGCCCGGGACCGGGGTAGTGATCCGTCGAACGGCACCTGCCGCACCGGACCAGACAACTCTGGTGCGGTACCCGCCTCCTGCAATGACGCGGTCGCCTCCACGATCGCCGTGTTCAGGATGCACAGGCCGAGAGTGAGTCGGCAGCGCTGAACTCCACCCGCAAGCCGACCTGTTCGCCGTCGGCGTCGTCGCCCTCTGCTTCGTCCAAGGAGGACATCTCGACACGCCCGAGCTGGATTGGCCCGCCGAACGAGGCGAACACACCGCTCGGCTCGACAAGTGCGGCCATGCGTGACCAGTGGCTCTCCGGGTTTGTCCAGTGCAGTGCTGCCGCCGCATAGATCAGCCTGTAGTGCTCGCCCGGTCGCAGGTCCTCGAACGCCGCCTGCAGTGGCCGGACGTTGGCAGACTCTTGCTTGCGCAGCTCACAGAGCACGGCCCCGTCAGGGTCGGTCGCGGTCACCGCGACCTCCCGTTCAGCGAACAGACGGGTTGCTTTGCCGGTGCCAGCGCCGATCTCAAGGGTCGTGTGCGCCGGGTGACCCGCGTGCGCCATCACCATGTCGAAAGCTCCAGTCGCCTTTGCCGCCGGTGGCTTTGACCCAGTCTCCGTAGTAGTGGCCGGCAGTGGTGGCGACGATCCGGGTCCGGGCGTGATGGCCGTCGCCGAGCGTGTCCTTGGCGTTGGTGTGGCCGGTGACGTACCCGGAGTAGATCTCCGCCACCATCCACCCCTGGGCGCCCTGTCGTCGAGCAACGCGCATCGCGTACCGCCACTGCCGCGTGCGCCGGACCTGTGTGCAGTAACACCGCCACGATGCCCGTCGCGGCAGCCGGCACACACCAGGCAGACGGGAACGCGTCGGCCCTCCTGGTCCCGCGTGCGGTGTTCGTCGTAGATGACATTCGGTGGCCAGCAGCCAGTAGCCACTTGCTGCTGGCCGTGGTGGCGTGAGGGGATGGGTGGTACGCACGGCCGCCCTGACGCACTGCCCGCCTGACCGGCCGGCCGCCCGGCGGTGCGTCAGGGCGGCCGTGCACGGTGTGGTCGAGGGTGTGTCAGTTGTACTGGATGGTCGTCTTCTTGATGGTCTTGTCCCACGTCATCCGGCCGCCGGCGAACAGCTGCCGGTAGCCGACACCACTTTTGAGTTTCCACTCGTCGCTGGTCGGGAAGCCCAGCCGTCCTTGCTCCCACCCCACGGTGGCGTACGTCTTGAGCATGGCGCCGGCCACGATGTGTGCGCCGGTGGCCCGAGACCAGTACAGGACGCCGCCTTCGAACCGCTGAAAGACACCTCCTTTGGTGTGGAGGGCGTCGGACGTGGGGCACTTGAGCCGGCCGCCCGGGCCGCCCGTCGCCTGCCACTTGGGAGCGAAGGATCCCTTGACCTCATGAGCGCAGGCGAAACGGGAGGTGACCTTCTTGGTCTTCTTGTCCCAGGTCAGTGTGCCGCCCTGGAATTCCTGACGGACCGTGCCGCCGGTCTGCGGCTGCTCGTCACTCTCCGGCAAGCCCAGGCGTCCGCTGTCGGCACCGAGTGTCCGGTACGCGGCGAGGAAGGCGCCCCACACGGGGTGCACGCCGGTGGTCCGCGACCAGTACAGCGTGCCGTGTTCGAAGTCCTGCTTGACGCCGGTGACGGTCCGGGTGTGCTGGGAGGCGGCGGTGGGGCAGCCCAACCGGCCTTCCTCGCCGCCGGCTTCCTTCCACTTCGCCGCGAAGGCACCTTCGGCCGGCCAGTCGCAGTCCGGGCGGGTCGGCGCGGTGCGGGTCCCGTCGGTCAGGCCCGCGGTGAGAGAGATCCTTCCGGGGTGACGTGCCGGATCGAGGTCTGCGAGGGTGAACGGCTCGGCCTCGGCGGCGCTCAACACGTGCGATGTGGCAGGGGCGTCGACGCTGACCAGGTGACGCCAGGCTCCGTCGTCCCTGTTGCGGCCGTACATCTCGTACGTCTTCACCTGGCCGGCGCCACTCAGCGGCGCCCGCCAGGAGACGGTGATCTGCCTGCCGTCACCCGTGCTCACGAGCGAGTGCGGTGCCGCGGCCTGGTTGTAGCAAGTACCGGGCTCCATCAGGAACTTGTCCTCGAGGAGCTTGATGGTGCTGCGCCGCTCTGCGCTCAGGGCGTCGACCATGCCCCCGACGCCGGGGGCGAATTCGGCACCGCCGAGCTCGTGACAGGTCGCGTACGGGCGGGTGCGCTTGGAGATCGAGGGATCCTGTTGCCCGGCCACCCAGTCCTTGATCATGGGTGGGACGGAGCCCCATGACATGTAGAGGGGGTCCTTCGCCGTGGCGTCCGCCGCGAGCGTCGCCGTCGTGGCCGACGGCGGGTACAGGAACGCACGGCCCTGCGGATCCGCCGCGTGACCACCGGCGGCCCGCACGTGCGCCATCGGGATGGCGGGGCCCGCACCGAAGAACACCGGCACGCCCGGCTGCCCCGGCTTCGGGTTGACGATGGGCCCCCTGTAGCCCGGGTTCGGACGGTACTCGACTGCCTTGGACCACGTCCCTGGTTTCTCGAGCAGGAAAGCACCCACGATGAAGCGGGGCTGGATGCCTCCTACGAAGGCGACTTCGGACTCGTCGTTCATCGCGTCGCCGTTGAGGACGGCGTCGACGAGAATGCCGCCCGGCGCGTCCACGACATAGATCCACGTGCCGAAGTACTTCGCATGACGGCTGCGATACGAAGCGCTGGACAGAGCGCTGTTGGTCACGTCGATCCCCGGACGGATCTTGAGGTTTGCGTCGCCCTGCATGCCGCGCGGCTGCACCCCGTCCCGGAAGACCGTCTCAGGCACGGAGTGACTGCCGGTGCCTGTGCCTCGGAACGTCAGCGCGTGGTCCGTGCGCCACTGCAGCGTGTGGCTGCGGTTCTGCGCGATGAGCTGGGTCAGGTCCACACACAGCGAGGTCGTCGTGGTCAGCCAGTCCTGGTACCACTGCTGCGAGGTGAACTCACGCTGCTTGCTCCCTGGCAGCTTCGCCAGCCACGGCGGGATTTTGCCCGGCCCAGGCGCGCAGACGGGGGGCAGGGGATCGGCCGCAGCCGTGTGAGCGGACCCCGCCGCCGGCGCTGCCGCGAGCAAGCCGGCCAGCGCGGCCAGTGCCAACGCGCAGGCCGGCAGGCCCTGCCGGGCCAATGAGGTGAACGATGTCATGGACCTCAATGAAGGCCGCGTCGCCAGGCAGGGAAAGACACCACACCGGCATCGCCACCACAACGACCCGAGTGGGTTCGCCCCGCTCGGACTTCTCCGCGCTGGTCGCGGCCGTGGCACGGCACCGGGTCGACCTGCCCCGCCTCGGTATCGACTCCGATGCATCCTGGCGCGCGGCCGCGCTCCTGCAGACCCCTGGTACTGCTGCGCCAGCTGCCCGCACACAACGTGCGCATCGCCATCGCTTACATGCACGCCTCGGGCGAGGGCCTCGATGCGCCGTACGCGCCGTACGGCGAACTCGTCGAACTCGCCAAGGAGGTGATGACGGTCGAGGCCGACGTGTTCGTCACAGTCCTCCTTCTGGTTGCCGTGGGGTCTGGGCCCGGTGTCAGCCGAGGACTGTGCCGGTGGATGTGGTGGGTTGGCGGCGGCGTGAGAACGCGCTGAGGTTGATGGTGTGGCCGGTGTGTTCGCAGGTGTGTGTGAGTGGGCTGTGGTCGTGGTCGTGTCCGCTTTCGACGCCGTGGATCAGGGTGGTCATGAGTCGTCCGACCAGTGGGGCGTTTTTGAATTGGTTGCCGCTGGTGCCGATGGCCACGTAGAAGCCGGCGAGTTCGGTTCGGTCGTAGATGGGGGTCCAGTCGTCGGTGACGTCGTATACGCCGGCTACACCTCGGGGTTTGTTGGGGACGCGCAGGCCGGGCAGTCGGCGAGCCGCCCGTGTCACCTGCGTCCTGAACTGCGACACGGTCGGGAGGGGGTTTGCGTCGTCCGGATCGTCGAGCCATTCGAGCGGGTCGCACTCGGGTTCCGTGCCGCCGACGAGCAGGAACTCCCTGCCCTCGGGCCGTATGTATGTGCCGAGGTCCATATCGGCCAGCACCGGTAGGTGATGGTTGTCGCCGTTGTCGTGGTAGTCGGCGGGGGCTGCTACGTGGTGCACCTCCTGGCGCAGCGGTCGCAGTCCGATGGTGAAGTCGCCGCCCACGTCGGCGAGCCGGTTCAGCTGCCCGGACCAGGGGCCGGCCGCGTTGACGATCACCGCGGCGGACAGTTCGGTTCCCTCCGCGAGGCGCACCCCGCGCACGCGTCCCCCGCGCCGTATCACCGCGGTGACCTGGGTCTTCCAGCGGAAGGCGGCTCCGTGCCGCTGGGCGGCCGCAGCGAGGTTGTGCGCGGCGAGTTGGGGGTCGTCGACAAAGCCTCCGTCGGGTGTGTGGAGAGCGCCGAGCCGAGCGGACGCGTCGGCGAAGAACTCGTCGTCGTCCACGGGGCGGGGTGGGAAGTACTGGCCGGTGTCCAGAGCGGGCAGCCGCTTCGACAACTCTTGTGCGTCCCATTTCTCGTACGGGACACCGATGTTGTCGAAGTGGCGCGTGAACAGGGCAGCGGGTGCGAAGTCCACGTCCAGCATGGTGACGCCGCAGCGGTGGAACGCTGCGAGGGGTTCACCGGCGGGCGCTTGGAGATGGTCGCGCCATGCCTCCCAGCAGTGACGGGACTCCCACGCGGCAGTGACGCCCGCGATCGTGGGATAGGTGAAGCGGACCACGGCGCTCGAGGCGCTGGTGGAGCCGTTGCCCGCGCCGCCGAACTTGTCGACCACGACCACCTGCAGGCCGCTTCGCGCCAGTTCGAGGGCGATGGAGGATCCGATGACCCCGGCCCCGACGACGACTACGTCTGTGCTCTCACCCATGTTCCAACCCACCTTCTTCTTGCCGGATCAGACGGTTCCTGCGGCGGGTCGCCGCGCCGCCGTTGTTCAACGTTCCGGACGTGATCGTGGAGCGGACCGGTCCTCGTTCATGCGTAGGATCAAGGTGAGCGCGTCCTGCGAGAGGGTTCCGGGAGTGAGGAGTTCCTGCAGGAGGAGGCCGCGCATCGCGGCAATGGTGACGGTGGCCAGCTCCCGTGCTTCCTTCGGCTCGAGCCCTTCGCGTTCCGCGAGGGAGGACAGCATCGCGGTGAGGTCGTCGATCGACTCCACGAACTCACGGAAGTCCTCGGGGGCGTACGCGGCCAGTCCGACGACGTGGAAGAAGCCGCGCACACGCGACAGTTGCGCCGGCCGGGTGTAGGTGCGCCAGATCGCCCCGACGAAGTCGTCGAAGGTGCCCTCCTTGGCGGTCTCCAGGAGTGCCTCGTTGTCACGGGATCGCTGGGCCGTGAGCAGGGCGGCCAAGACGCCCGGGAGCGACCCGAAGTGGTAGCGCAACAGGGCGTGGCTGGTCTCGATCCGGGCGGCGATCTCGCGGAGCGACATCTCGGGCGGGGGAAGGGCCTCGCCGAAGGCGTCGAGAAGCCGTGCCAGGAGTCGTTCGCGTGCGCCGCTGTTGCGTTGCGAGGTTGACAGGATCACACCCGCAGTTTATCCATTGGAAAAGATGGTTCGCAACGGCGGAGGATCGACGATGGGATCTGCTCATGTGGTCGGCGCGACGGTCATCGACGGATCAGGGCGCGATCCCAGCCACCTCGACGTCACGATCGAGGACGGCCGCATCGCCCGAGTCGGTGCCGCCGGCGCGCACGGCGAGCGACTCGATGCCGAGGGACTGACGATGACGCCCGGCCTGATCGACGCCCACGTCCACCTGGGCCTGTCGAGCCCGATCCAGCCGCACTTCTCGTTTCAGATCAGCGCCGCCGAGATCGCCGCCGACATCTTCGCCACGGCCGGCGCGACGCTCGACGCCGGTTTCACCACGGTGCGTGACACCGGCGGGATCGACGGCGGTGTCGTCACCGCGATCGCGAAGGGCAAGGTCAGAGGGCCTCGCGTGCTGTCGTGCGGACCTGTTCAATGCCAGATCGGAGGGCACGGCTACTACGGAGCCGCATGGGAGCCCACCGAGCTGTGGAGCAGGCACCACATCCCGGGCCTGTGCGCCCTGTCGATGATGGCGGGCAACGCGGATGAGCTGCGGCACAACGTCCGTGAAGCCTTCCGGCGCGGAGCCTCCTTCTTGAAGCTGTGTGTGACCGGCGGTGTGGTGAGCGGACATGATCGGCTGACCGACACCCAGTTCACCGTCGAAGAGATCGCTGTCGCCGTTCAGGAAGCTGCGGCACGCGGCACCTATGTGACCGTCCACGCCCACAACAACGAGGGCATACGCCATGCGGTCGAGGCCGGGGCGCGCTGTGTCGAGCACGGCACCAGCCTCGACGAATCCACAGCGGCCCTGATGGCTGGCCGCGAGGTTGCCCTCGTGCCCACGTTCGCTGTCGTCGAGCAACTGCTGCACGACACCGCCGGAACGGGTCTCGCCGCCTCGATCCGCGAGCGGGCCGAGGGCGTACGCGAGCAGATGGCGCAGGCACTGGCTGTCGCCAAGCAGGCCGGCGTGCGGATCGGGCTGGGTTCCGATCTCATCGGCCCGGCCCAGGACGGGCGCGGCACAGAACTCAGCCTGCGCGCAGCGCTCGAGACGCCGATGGAAGCGCTCGTGGCGGCGACCCGGACCAACGCCGAGATCCTCGGCCTGTCCGGCCAGGTGGGCGTCATCGCTCCCGGCGCGCAGGCAGACCTCGTGCTGTGGAACGGCAACCCGCTCGAAGACCCGGAACTGTTCTCCGACCCCACCAACGCCGTCCTGGTCATGCAGGCCGGCCGAATCGTAAAGGACCTCAGATGAGCACCATGTGGCAGGGCTGCCTTCCCCACACCGATTACTTCGAGATGAGCTCCAGCGGTGGGCACGACTACGGAGTCTGGGTCACCACGCCACCGCGCTACGACCCTGCCACGGCGCAAGCACCCGTCGTGTACGTACTCGACGGCAACTGGGCCGTGGGCATGACCGCCCCGCTCATCGTCACGCAACTGGACCCCATGCAGCCGGTTCAGCCCTACGTCCAAGTCAGCGTGGGGTACGCGGGAAGGGAAGCTGAGCACTGGGAGCGGCTGCGCAACCGCGACCTCGTGCCGCCCGGCGAACCCATCGCGAAGGAGTTCGTCGATGCGGTGGAGATGGGGGTCGAGGCGGGCTCGATGACGCGCGAGCAAGCCGACGCCTACCTCGCCGAACTGAGCGACAGCCGCGGGGACTTGTTCCTGAACTTCCTTACCGACGACCTGCACCCGCGGATCGCACGCGACTACGGCACGGCCCCGAGCGGTCACGGCCTCTTCGGTTATTCCTACGGCGGGCTGTTCAGCCTCTATGCCTGGGTCACCAAGAGCACCTTCTTCGAGAGCATCGGTGCGGGCAGCCCCGGCATCATCAATGCGGACAGTCAGGTCTTCGCTCATCTCGAAGCGATGGGTGACGCCCTGCCCGACACCAAGCTGCACGTGACCTTCAACGAGCAGGAGATGCTCGGGGACCTGGCGGTCTACCAGAACCTCACGCAGAACACGGCCGCGTTCCTTCACCGCCTCACCTCACGCGGCGGATCCGTCACCAGCGCACTCATGCACGAGACGCATGTGACGGGCCTGCAGGCATCGTTCCTCAGCTACCTCAGGACCTGCCGCGCCCAGTGAGATTGGACGCCGCAACTCTCCTTCCGTCCCAAGCGAGTCGACTTCTTTTGGAGGTGTGCCGGTGGCCGAGCGTGAAACCGTCAGCAGCGCGACACGTCCTGCCGTAGGTATCGCCGAAGCACTCAGGCAACGGCTGCCCGCCGGCCGGGTCGTGACTGATCCGGACATCGTCGCCGGCCTCTCCCACGACCAGGCGGTGTGGGCGCCTGTCGGCCGAGCGGTGGCCGTCGTGCGCGCCAAGAGCACCGACGAGGTCCAGACCGTGGTGCGCGCGTGCCTGGAGCAACAGGTCCCGCTGGTTCCACGCGGCGCCGGTACGGGACTGTCGGGCGGCGCCAATGCCGTCGAAGGAAGCGTGATCCTCGCACTGGACGCCATGGACCGGGTGCTGGAGGTCGACGAACTGGAGCGCCTCGCCGTCGTACAGCCCGGCGTGGTCAACGACGACCTCCGCACCCATGTAGCGCCGCTCGGCCTGTGGTATCCGCCTGACCCCGCCAGTTCGCCCTGGTCGACCCTGGGCGGAAATGTCGCGACCAACGCCGGCGGAGTGTGCTGCGTCAAGTACGGCGTCACCCGCGACTATGTCCTTGCTTTGGAGGTCGTGACCGGCACGGGTGAGGTGGTCCGGCTCGGGCGCCGTACGTCGAAGGGGGTCGCCGGCTACGACCTTGTGGGCCTCATGGTGGGCGCCGAGGGCACTCTCGGCATCGTCACCGAGATCACGGTCCGACTGCGACGCCTGCCTCCGGTCGGCGTGAGTGTCATCGGCTACTTCGACAGTGTCGCGCAGGCCGGTGACGCGGTGCGTGCGACGGCTGGTGCCGGGCTGCGGCCGGCCGCGCTGGAACTCGTCGACCGGCACTGCCTGCGCGCGGTCGACGCCTGGAAGAACATGGGGCTGTCCGCCGAGGCGGACGTGGTCCTCCTGGCCCGCTTCGACGACGAGGGCCACGCCGCCGAGGACGGCGCCCGCCGGATGGTCGACTGCTTCCGCCAGGCCGGCTCGAGTTGGGCGGACCGGTCGCAGACAGCGCAAGAGGCCGAGATGCTCTTCGCGGCCCGCCGGCTGGCCTTCCCCGCGCTCGAGCGGCTGGGACCGGTCCTCACGGAGGACGTCTGCGTGCCCATCGGAGCGGTGGCGGACATGCTGGCCCGCATCGACCAGACCGCGGAAAAGCACCGGATCACCATCGCCAACATCGCGCACGTCGGCGACGGCAACCTGCACCCGCTGCTGGTGACGGAACACGGTGACGCGGCGGCTCAGGACCGGGCCCGCGCGGCGTTCGACGACATCATCGCGGACGCCCTTGAACTGGGCGGCACGGTGACGGGTGAGCACGGTGTGGGACTCCTCAAACGGCCCGGCCTCACCCGTGAACTCGGCCCGGCCGTCCTGGAGATGCACCGCGCTGTGAAGCGTGCTCTCGACCCGGCCGGGATCCTCAACCCCGGCAAAGTCTTCGGGCCCACATGATCCCTTGGCCGAGTATGGGATCCAGCTTCAGGGCCGTTGCATGGGGCCAGTCGGTCTTGGCGGTCAGTGGGAGTTCCCAGCGGCGACCACTCGGTGGGGAGCGATCTGGCCGCCCGTGGTCACGTTACGTTCCCGGATGGTTCAGAGGGTGAGGAAGTAAGGAGCGTGATGACGAGGGCGGCCCCCTGGCTCTGGGGGGGAGGTGACCTGGGGTTTCGACCAGCCCGACGGCGGAGCTGCCCTCGCACGGCCTAAGGCTGCTCACGGGAGCGCAAGGGGACCGTTGAGGCGGGAGTCGTAGTCGAGTTCCCAGGCAACGTATAAGTCTTCCGGGGTCTCCTCGAGGGAATTCGACGGTGAGATCGCCGAGTTCCTGCAGTTCCTTGCCGTCGACGAGGCTGAGGTCGATGTGGGGCAGCGTGTTGATGCGGCGCGCGACCAGAGCGAAGGTGACCTTGAAGTCCGGGACTGGCGGTGTCTCGACCACCGGACTCCCCACCATGGCCGGGGCGTTCGGAGTGGAGTCGAGAAGGCCGGCGTGATGAAGGAGCCGGGCGGTGCGGAGGCAGTCGTCGGGGGCGTGGTGAAAAGGGAGGAGCGCGGCGGTCATCCGCGGCATCCTGCTACGCAGCTCGGCGACGATGTGGGTTTGCTGCTCACCGTTGAACAATGGCTGCCTCGTCCGCCGTTACGCCCTGTTCACGTGCGGTGCCCCTCGACGGTCGTCGCTTCGCCGAAGCGTACGAAGCCGGTGAATCGCGGCGCGAACGCAAGCTCGGCCTGATCGCCGAGCGTTTCCCGGATGCCCGCCGTCACAGCGTCGTCCGGCTGTCCGAACACCTCGAAGTGCTCCACCCGGCAGTGCTCCATCACGTCTTGGATGTAGGGGTCCGATAGCTTCCAGTGCTCACGGACGGCGTCCGAGTCCTCGTAGAGCTGGAAGCTGTGCGCGAGGCTTTGTTCCTCGTCGATGAAGACCTCCACCATGAGCTGGGGCCCGTGCTGCTTAACGAAGCTCACCGCCCGGTCAATGGCGCACCGGAACTCCTCCAGGTGCCCCTCGGTGATGCGCATGGTGTTACGGAAGAGAAGAAAACTGCTGTCTGGTGTGTTCATGGTTCAAGCCTCCTACCTCAACCGCACTTGAGATCAAGCCCCTTACGGATCCCGCCAGGCTGTCCTCGATCGCCTTCCGAACCAAGGGAAGGTTGAGCGCGTGCGATCCAAGGTTGAGTACCTGTACTCATGTCCTCTTGGGCCTGATTCCGTCAGCATCGCCTCATGCCTGCGTGGTGGTGGTCCGCGGATATTGCCCTGGCGGTCGTGCTCGTTCTGCTGGACGGGGCGGCTCTCGCTGTGTTCTGTATTGCGGAAGGCATCAAGAAGTGGGCAGCCGAGGGTGGCCACGTTGAGGGCGCGGACCGGCGGTTGTGGATGGTCTTGACGATTGGACCGGCTGGCCTGGCGGCGGTCAGTTACGCGACGTTCCAGGCAGGGCTGCTGGTGACTGCTCTCTCGCAAGCCTTGATCGGCCTGGCCTTGCAGCTTCCTCGGGTGCTGGCCGCTGCCAGTCTGCTCAAGGCACAGGACACCTCGGCGAGGGCCGTCACGGCCTGGCTCAGGTCGGGCTGGATGCGGCAGTGGGTGCCCTGGCGCAGGCGTTGTTCGCCCTGTACCTGCTCCACGCACAGGCTCGCGCGGCCGACCCGGACGGGTAGACCGCAGGCCGCTCACGTTCAAGCACTCGATCGTGGGCTGGACCTGGTGTGCATCTGCTGCGGTCGGCCGCCGGATCCAGGAGCACGTAGTTTCATCGCAGTGAGCGTAAAGCGGGCAGATGTTCCTGAGCTGGCGCAGGCCGTACAACCCTGGCAGCAGGCGGTGAGTCTTCCCAACGCGTGATCATCGAGCGGCTTCTGGCCGGGAGGGGAGCAGACGCCCAGTGAAGGACGCCACCCCTGTCCCGGTGACTGGACCCCCAGGAGAGCGTGCCGCGGCGATCCATGCGGTTCTCGTCCGCGCTGGGTTGCTGCGCCAGCTTCTACAGCTCGGTCACGATGCGCCTGCGCCCGCTCCGGCCGCTGAGAGTCAGACGGAGGCCGTAAGGCGAACAGTGTGGACGATGCGGTCCCTGCGACGTCGGACAACGAGCCCTTAGCCCCGTGCGGGGTGCTGAGCGGCTGGGCGAAGTGCAACACCAGGGCCTTGGCTCCGGCAGCACCGGTAGTGCGGGGGCAGCGTCCTGCAGATCGGGGATTTCGTCGTACTTGAAATCGTCTTCGGTCTTGTGCGTGATCGCGCTAGCGATCGTCCGTATGTCGTTGCTGGTCCCTGCCCATGGCTCGGGCCAGCTGTCCCAGCGTTCATCGTCCTTGCCGAGCGTCCTCCTCGACGCCGGCCGGGTCGGCAGGCAGGGGCCCGTAGTGGCGCAGGTAGTCACGCAACTGGGGCTCGGCACTGGACAGTTCATTGTCTTGGAGCGCGAGCCAGAGGCGGTTCTCGATCCAAAAGCGTGCGGCGAACTCCTCGAAGGACGGTGCGCACCAGGTGATGGCGGCTGTCTGCTCCTTAAGGTCATCGAGGTCGGTACCCGTGTAGTCCCCGTCGCGCTGCGCCTCGTACACGTCCTCGTAGTCGAGGTAGGACTCGACCACGAACGTCTCTCCTGTGGGGCGGAGGTAGAGGTACCAAAGGACACAGTCCTGCTGGTCCCGCAGAAAGCGCACCAGGAAGGCGCCGGGCTCGACGGGGCTGGGCAGAGGTTCCGAGATATCGGTCCAGCAGCCGGTCACCGACACTTCGTCCAGCGTGAGGGCCAGTTTCGAGTCTGAGTGGTAGGTGACGAAGTCCCGTGGCAGCGTCACGCCCTTCGCGCTCAGATCCTGTGCCAGGCGGCTGAGCGCCGCGACCTGTTCGGGAACCAGTTCACCGGGGCTACCGAGCCATTGGAAGTCGCCCGTGAACCGAGCTGGCTCGAGCGGCGGGAGGCTCTTGTACGGGTAGCGCTCGTAGGTAGCGGCGCAGGCGCGGTACGCACCCAGATCGGTAGCGCACCACCCAGCCTCGAAGCGGACCGAAGGCAGGCCGGACCGCGATTGCTCACCACGCATTTGTCCCCCAGAAGATCGTAAACAGTGTTGCGGACCGCAGCATCGCACCCACCACTGACAGGGGTCGGCATACGAGTGCGAGAGCCGCGGCCTTGCGCCGTGCTGGCGACTCTGTCCATGTGGAGGCAGGTGGGATGTTCACGCGTACGCCGACATGTGGCGAAGGTGCGCTGGAGGCGCTCAGTTGCGGTGGGTGGCCGCGTCAAGGATGCGGTGGCGTTTCCACAGGCGCCGGGGCCGGCCGCGGCCGTGGGTGGTGTGGGCATCAGGTTGAGCGAGGCTGGGGATCCGTCCCTGGGCCAGTGCGCTGGTGAAGCTGGCGGTGGTCGAGTAGCCGAGCAGGGGAGCGGCTTCAGACGCGGTGAGCAGATCCTCGTCATCGCCGGAGATCGCTGCCGACGCCTCGAGCGCTTGTGGGGCGCGGGTTTTGGGACGCGTGTTGCCTTTGCCGGGGCGGGCCTCGGCCCAGTCGAGGATGGTGCCGCGCTTCCACCAGTGGACATTAGGCCGGCCGGCAGCCCTCGGCCGGCCGGTCAACGCACCGGTGTGGTCGGGTGCGGGGAAGTAGCCGGGCCGGTCCTGCAGGTACGCATGGATGGTGGTGGCGTGGCGGTAGCCGAGGAGCCGCGCCACTTCCGCGGTGGACAGGAGCTCGTCGCGATCGCCTTCCGCACCGTCCGTGACCAACACCGGCTTCCGCTGTGTGGAGCGCTGCGTGAACCAGGCGTCAACGGCGACGCGTTCAAAGACCTGCCGGCGGCCGTCAGTGTGGTGGACGGCAGGAAATCCGGTGGTGTCGCGGTCGCGGACCCATTCGCTCAGACGGGACCGGGAGATCCCGAACTCCGAGACGATCTCACCGGCGGTGATGAACACGCTGGGCGCCATGGGTTGTTCCTTCTCGAGGTGCCGGCACGAACCAGGAGATTCGATAATAGGCAAAAACTGGAGTGGTGAGAAGGAAGCCGCCTCACGAACCAGGGCTGCCTTTCACCCCGTCGGTCGGTAGGGTCCGGCACAGCCTGTGCCGGGCGGGAGTGTTCAGGCGAGGCCCGGCGACCCCCAGGCACGCTCTGAGGTGCAGTTCCGCCGCCGTAGATCCGGTATGTGCTACGGCCGTTGTGCATATGTGTCCGTTATCGAGGGTCTGCACCGAATGCGGTTGTGTTGGGGGGCTTGAGGGGCGGGGCCGTCGGTGTCCGTCGCCGGCCAGGCTCTGGCGCCTGTGGGGGTGTGGGTTATGGCCCCTGGTTCTCTGTGACGGGTAGGCATTCGGTGAGGAGGTCGACGAGGTCGCGCCAGGCGCGTTGCGCGTGTTGTGGGTGGTAGCCGACGCCGGGGACGGTGGGGTGGTCGACCGGCGGGTGGTGGAAGGCGTGCAAGGCGCCGCCGTAGACGGTGAGGCGCCAGTCGACGCCCGCGGCCTGCATTTCGGCGGTGAACGCGTTGTGTTGCGCGGGCGGCATGATCGGGTCTTGCGATCCGACCCCGGCCCACACCGGGCAGCGAATGTGTGCTGCCTCGCCCGGCCGGCCGGTGGTGGTTGCGTTGACTGTCCCGATCGCGCGCAGGTCGGCGCCGGCGCGTCCGAGTTCCAGCGCGATGGCGCCGCCGGTGCCGTAGCCGACGGCGGCTATCCGGCCGGGATCGGTGCGCGGTTGGGTGCGCAACACCTCGAGCGCCGCGTGGCCGATGCTCCGCATCCGATCCAGGTCGGCGAGCAGCGGTATGCAACGCGCCAGCATTTCCTCGGGGTCGGCCAGATAGCGCCCGCCGTGAAGGTCGAAGGCCAGTGCTGTATATCCCAGCTCGGCGAGAGCGTCGGCCCGGTGGCGTTCGACGTCGCTGAGCCCCATGCCCTCTGGTCCGAGCAGGACCGCGGGCCGGCGGTCGACGCCGGCCGGGACAGCGAGGTGCCCGATCATCGTCAAACCGTCCGCGGGGTACTCGACCGTGCGCGTCTGGATCGTTGTCATGAGAGGGGACTGTAGGGATCGTCGTGCCGGGTCCGGACGGTGTTCTGCCGCCGGCAGAGCAGCGTGCGAGTACCGGGCCGATGCGGCGCAGTGGGGTTTGATGCCCGTCGTCAACTCGACCGTAAGCACCTGGGATTCGCGGATTCGCGGTGCTCGCCCCTGACCGCGACGGAGCATGGGCGAGCGGTGATGTGCGCCGTGGCTGTGCGCCGGTATTCGTTGGCCAGTCCCACCGGGTGCCGTGGTGGTGTGGGTGGTGTCAGCCGTAGGTGATCATGACGTTGATGCAGATGATCACGCCGGCGGCGAGGGCGGCGAGACCGATCACCGTACCGGCCATGTCCCGTCCCGGGACCGGCTCGGAGGCGGTGGCGCTCTCGGGGTCCTCGCTCGTGTAGTAGACGAGAGTTTCGTCTCCGACGGCCCTGCTCGGCGGCCCGCCGGCTTCGGTGAAGCGCACTGCGCGGCCGTCGGCGGTGAAGTCGTATGCGTGGTACTGGATACGGCGGGGCATGTCGTTGATCGTCTGCACGCGGACGTAGGCGCGCACGACGCGGGCCTGTGCGGTCAGTCCGCTCTGCCACGCTCTGCGCCGCTGCCTGGTCCTGCGCACGAGCGCGTAGCCGCCCCACAGCATCAGCGCGATGAGCAGCGGAAACAGTATGTGGAAGACGAAGTCCATGCATGATCCCCGTAGACGGTGCTGTCGCGCGTCCAGGCACGATGCGTCCTGGCGCAGGCGGGACCCTACCGGAGGAGCGGCCAGGCGCCTTTCGCCGCCCTAGGCGCCCGCGGCCCGGCGACAAACGGGTACTCGGGCCCGGCGCAACTGACGCGGGCCGTCGGCGCGTCCATGCAGGCGGCGGCGCCACCACGGCCAAGACCACGTGAACGGCGCCTGCCGGGATGGCGTGGAGCGAAGGAGACGTGCCGGACGTGTCGTGGAAATGGGTGATCACGGGTACGGTCGCGGCGGTGGCGGCCGCGGTTGCTGCGGCGCGGGTCAAGAGAGTGCTGGGCAACCCTTTCGCGCCGGCGGATCCCTTCGCGCAGGCGGAGAAGGAACTGGACACGCGAGACCGAGCGCTGCGCGAAGAGCACCCCGATACCGCGGCGCTCCGGCACCGGGCCCACTACCTGAGCGAGATCGGGGACCTGGCCGGCGCCGTGGAAATCTCCGAACAACTGCTCGCCGAACGGGTACGGGCACTGGGCGAAGACCACCCTCAAGTCCTCACCACGCGGCACAACCTGGCCAACCTGCGCGGCAGGTCGGGCGATGCGGCCGGTGCCGCCGAGGCCTTCGAACGGCTGGCGCTCGACATGCAGCGGGTGCACGGAGCCGACTACATCTACACCAGCCAGGCCCGGCGCGCCGCCGCCCGCTGGCGCCAGGAAGCAGACGGCGGCTGAAGGCGAGCCTGATGAGGGCTACGAGACGTTTCCTCGCGGCAGCGGAGGCCTTCACCACGATGCCCGTGGGGAAGGAGAACATCGGGTTCAGGGACCGCATGCGCCCGTTGCACGGAAGGCGCTCCCATCGCTGCCACCTGCTCGAGCGGAGACCATACACGGGCGGCGCGAGGGCCGACTCGTCGTCGGGACGCGGCGGCATCGGGGCGGTCATGGCGGTGCGCTGGTCCTTCGCGTCGAAGATCGGCGGGGCAATGCGGACCAGCACATGGGGGCGACAAGCGCGAGATAGGGCGCTTTGGCCCATCACGGATGAGGCTCAGGCCCAGTCCCAGGCCATGCCCCGGCCCTGCAGAAAAGGACGAGCCCCGACCGCTGACCGACCACGGTCGGGGCTCACTGCGTTCGACGCACGAACAGCACCCGCCGAGCCGCCCACTCAGGCCAGAGCGAAGAAATGGATCGGAGAGTTCGGCGTGAACCCGATACGCGGATACACCGGCGCCCCAGCAACAGTCGCATGCAACGTGGCACGAGTCAGCCCGGTGGCCCGACAGCCCTCGTACAGAGCCTTTCGGGTAACTGCTTCGCCATAGCCCCGACGCTGCCACTGCGGTTCCGTGGCCACCAGAACAACAAACAGACGACCATCCGCCGCGATCGTCCCCGCACACGCCACAGGCACCCCACCCCGCATCGCAAGGTACGCGTGCACCTCGTTCTTCCAGAGCACCGAGCCGACAACACCATCACGGCCCTCCTCGAGGGGAAAACCGTAACCACGCGCGTTGATATCCGCGTACGCCCGAAGCTGCTCATCGGTGCTCACACGCACAAACGTCAGATCCGGGTGAACAGGATCTGCGATAGGAAGAATGTCGCCCGCCATACCCGTGCCGCCAAAGGCGTACTGCAACCCCGACTGCTTGGCTGCCTCCTCCAACACACAACGGGCCCCGTCGTCGAGGAGATCCTCGAAAAGCCACAGAAACCCCGGATACTCCTTCGACCGCATGATCTCGACAGCCTGAGCCAGCCGCCGCCGAAGAAGATCCGAATCGGCACCCACCTCAGTCAAAGTGATCGCGTTCCAGAACGAAAACCTGCAGTCCGCCCACCGCACAGCGACACCCGGAAGATCACGCACATCCGCACCCGAATCCCTGTCGAGCACCATCGCACGCCAAGCCACCGCCAGCTGCTCCATCGACTCGACCGACGCCGCAAGACCCCTCATCGCATCTCCCCGCATGCTTGAGCACCTCATTCGTGCAAGACCACCGATTCAACTGCCGTATCAGTCCAGGACGTCCGGCTCCTGCTCGCGGAACATGTCATCGAGAAGCTTGAAGTTATGGCGCGCCATGTTCGCACTGCCGAACTGCCGGCGAGCCAGCCCCGCTTCCTCATCCGTCATACGGCGGGGACGCCCCGCAGCCTCGGCGAGCAACTGCATCTGGCAGGCCCGGTCCATCGAGATGAACCACCACGCGGCCTCTCCCACCGACCCGCCCACAGTGAGCAGGCCATGGTGACGCAGGATGGCAGCCCGACGACTACCCAGACGTGCAGCGACTCTGACGCCTTCGCTTTCATCAAGGACGAGCCCTTTGTACTCATCGAACAGAACATGGTCCTCATAGAAAACGCAGGACTCCTGGACCATCGGAATCAAAAGCCGGTCGAGCGAGGCGAAGGCCCGGCCATGGATGGTGTGCGCATGGGCCGCCGCCACGACATCAGGCCGCGCACGATGGATCGCGGAGTGGATCGAGAAGGCCGCCTTGTTCATGCGACGTCCACCCTCAACGACCTGCCCCTGCTCGTCGATGAGCAACAGATCACTCACCCGCATACGAGAAAAGTGCACAGCATACGGATTGACCCAGAACCGCTCCGGGAACTCCGGATCGCGAGCGGTCACATTCCCAGCGATACCCTCGTCAAAGCCATAGCGAGCAAAGATCCTGAACGTGACCGCAAGCTGCCTCTTGCGCTCCAGCCGCTCCTCCTCGAACGAGCCTGCCACGACAGACAACTCGGTGAGATCCAGCTCCGGTTCCTGTTCCACCAACGGCTCGACACCATCCCGCAGAGCGGAGTGCCGCCCTGTGGTCATCACCTCGCACCCCCTCGGGATCAGCGTGCACCGCACCAGCCCTGCCGCTCGCACATCGACAGGAAACCTCCACGCTCGCTGCCCACCGACACGGCATCAAGCCCACTTGACCCAAGATCAAGCAGCCCAAGCCAGATCCCAAAGCAACCCTCTGAACCCACTGCGTCCACGCACGCCCTGCTTTGAGCTCGGACTGCAGCGCCCCTGGAGCCGCAGCGTCACCAAATGCACTTCAGCCATACGGAACAGGCCATCATCCTCTACGCAGACGCAAACACAAGACCCACGAACAGCCGGATACACCCACCCCTACAAATGCCTGAACTCTTACAACACCAGTTCCCTAAAAGGCACCCAAAAAGCAATGAAAACACAGCAGTTTGGGTAGCATAGAAAACAACAGAACACGCCAGATGGGAGGTTAATGAAATGCCGGATAGGACAAGCGAGTTCGGAAAGTATGGCGCACGTGGCGTCAAAGGAAGTGACGCTGTTGCACGCCAGCTCGACAAACTCGCCGGCTTCATCGCCACCCCATCACCCAACGGCGCGGACTGATGGCGCGATTGAACTACCTCACCAAGACCCCACACGCCCGCCAAGCAGCCCGCACCGCCGGCCTGACCATCACCGACCGCACCCTGAAAGCCTGGCAGACCGGACGCCAGCAGCCCTCCAAAGCCAACCTGGAAAAGATCGAGACCGCCTACCGGACGGTACGTCGCCAAAACATGGCCCGCTACCTCCTGCAGCGCCTCAACAACCAGGGCGGGACTCGAGTAGAGATCCACCCACTCAACCAGTCCCAAGTCGACCGCCGCTTCCAACGCATCCTGGAATACCGCACCCTGAACATCCGTCAGTGGGACACCATCATCCGCGCCTGGGCCGCCGGCGACACCGGCACCCTGGACGAAGCCTGGGTGGATTCGATCGTGGACCTCGGCTCCCAATGGGGACAATACGAATACGTATCAGCTATCGGATTCGCCGCATAACAGAGCAATCCTTAAATCCCGTACCAGTCAACAAAATTGACAACCCGTCACCAACCAGGGAGCCTCCCTACCCCTTGCTGTGTCTTTAGTGAAATCTGCGGAGCAGATTTCACCGCGGAATTCGCGGAGCGAATCCTGCAGGCCGAATCGCGGAGCGATTCGAGCCACGGCCCGAAGGGCCGTAATTCCCTTGCGGAGCAAGGGAATTTGCAGCGCGGAGCGCTGCAAATCTTCCGCCGCGTAGCGGCGGCGCGTTGTCCTCGCGGAGCGAGGCGCGCGAGATC
>NZ_JBEPEW010000037.1:0-62184 GCF_040300965.1 Streptomyces mesophilus
GCCGCTCCACAGCAGCGGCGCCGAGGTCGGCTGGGCGGACGGTGACGTGGTCGCCCGGCGGGTGGAGCGGCTCGGCGCGATCGAGCTGCGGGTGCGCCCGCTCGACGCCCCGGACCCCGCCCTCGTGCGGGAGGCGCTGCTCCAAGGGCTGGCCGAGGAGGGCACCGTACTTCTGAAGTGGTCGCAGAAGGCCGGGGAGTTGAGACGGCGGCTGGCCTTTCTGCACCGGCGCCTCGGCGCACCGTGGCCCGGCATGGACGAGGCGGCCCTGCTGGCGCGCGCGGACGAGTGGCTCGAGCCCGAGCTGTCCAAGGCGCGGCGCCGGGCGGACCTCGCCCGGATCGACGCCGGGCAGGCGCTCAACCGGCTGCTGCCCTGGGCGACGGGGGACGCCGCCCGGCTCGACGAGCTGGCGCCCGAGCGGCTGACGGTGCCGAGCGGGTCGTCCGTACGGATCGACTACACGGATCCCGAACAGCCCGTACTGGCGGTGAAGGTGCAGGAGATGTTCGGTCTCGCCGCGACCCCGGAGATCGCGGGTGTGCCGGTGCTCGTGCATCTCCTGTCACCCGCGGGACGGCCCGCCGCCGTGACGGCCGACCTGGCCTCGTTCTGGCGGACCGGCTACCAGGCGGTGCGGACCGAGCTGCGCGGGCGCTACCCCAAGCATCCGTGGCCCGAGGACCCGGCGGGCGCGGAACCGACCCGGTTCACCAACGCCCGCCTGCGCAGGGACCGTTGATCAGACCCCGGCGGGCTCCGGCTCGGGTGCGCGGTCGTCGGTCGCTTCCGGATCGTCGCCGGGGCGGCGGCTGCGGGCCTCGAGCCACAGGGACAGGGAGAGCAGCACGAGGGCGAGGAAGCCGAAGCCCCAAGGGATGTACGTGGTCATCGCGAGCACGAGCTGACGCTGGGACTTGACCAGTTCAACGGTGTCCTTGATGAAGTCCTCGCGCATCTTGACGTGTCCGTCGAAGACGGTGAGCCGGTCCTTGCCCGGGGCGAGGCCCTCCACGAGCGAGCCGCCCCGCATCTCCTCCTTGTGGATCTCCTCGCCGTACACCGGAGCGCCACTGGTGGGGTCGACCCAGAACTTGCGGACCGTGGTGTACCACATCTCGGTACCGGTCCCCTTCATCTGCTCCGGCGGGATACCGCCGGGCATCGTGCTGGGGAAGTCCACCTTCTGCCACGGGATGGTCTGCTCGAAGTAGTAGACGTCGACGCCGCGGAAGTTCTGCTCACCCTTGTAGTGGATGGGGTTGGTCGTGCGGCTGCGTGCGTCGAAGTACTCGTAGTCCCGCTTCTCCGTCAGGAACGGCCACTTGAACTCGATGCCCTCGCGCTTGACCGGCTTCTTGTCGGCCATCTCGCCCGTCGCGTGGACCGGTTCCGAGGAGTGCGCGTCGAAGATGTAACGCTCGGGGATCATCGTGACCATCTTGCCGTCGGAGTCCTGCGCGTAGGACAGGCCGTCCCACACCACGACATCACGGCCGGCCGTCTCCTCGATCTTCTCGGACTCCTCCACATTGCCCTTGAGGGTCTGCACGATCGAGAGGTCGGTCTTCTTCACCCCTTTCCCCATGTCGAAGATCGTCGCGCCCTTCGCCTCGAGCACCATGATCTGGTACTGGTTCGCCGGCACCTTCGCCAGCCGGGGGAACGCGTAGAAACGGATCAGCGGCGAGAGGGCCGCGAAGAAGACGGCGAAGCCGAGAAGTATGAGGCTGGCCTTGCGGCGCATCGCGGCAGCCCTCCCTACGGGTGCTTGGGGACGGTGGTGAGCAGAGGCTTCGGCGAGGTCTTGCCGGGCGGCGCCTCCATCGAGGAAATGGTGAGAACCAGCGCGAGCGCTACGGCGAGACCGATCCCCGCTGCTATCAGAGCGCGCATATCCGGCCCCCTCCCAGGAATCTGATACGGCGTCAGGGTCGGGGCACCGTAGCAACGCGGGGGCGAGATGAGAACACGTCACACCGCCCCTGATCCGGGTTTCGGTCCAGGGGCGGTGCGGTGACGGGTGTGAAGTTGTGTGGTGCCGCTACGAGTTGTCCGCGGGGCTCACGGAGAGGGGCTCGGCGAGGGCGACTCGGCGACCGCGACCTTCAGCTCGATGTCGAGCTTGCCGCCGCCGGGCGCGAGGAGCCGCAGCGTGTACGTACCGGCCGTGTCGTCCGCGTAGATGGCCGGCAGCTTCAGCGTGCCGTCGGCTCCCGTGCTGAGCGTCAGGGTGCGGACGGCCTTGCCGTCGGCGTCCTTGAAGTAGGGGCCGACGTCATTGAGGTCGCCCTCCGGGTTCTTGATCATCTTGGCGGTGACCTCGACACCCGCCGCGGCGGCGCCGTCCAGCGTGGCCTTCACCTCGACGGTCTCGGCGAACTGGGCGCCCGGCGCACCGGTCAGCGCGGCGGTGGCGCTGGTGAGCGCGTCGGCCTGGCGGGCCGTGACGGTCGCGGTGAAGTCGGCGGTGAGGACGCGCAGGCCCACCTTGGTGGTGGCACGGATGCTGAACTCGCCGGTCTTCTCGCCCGCTTGGATCGCGGGGGCGCTCGCCTGGCCGTTGACACCCGTCCTGACCTCGGCGACCTTGCTGCCGCTGAACGACGCATCGGTGTCACCGACGATCTCGAACCGCACGAGAACCTTGCCGACCCCCGTACCGGACGCCGTGGCCGCCTTGACGGTCGGGGTGTCCGCGAAGGCGGTGCCTTCGGTGGCGGTGAAGGTGGTGCTGCCCGACTCGTCGAGCTTCGCCACCGGCTCGGGGGTGGGGTCCGGGTCGGGGTCGGGCGAGGGGGTCGGGTCGGGGGACTCACCGGGGTCGGGGGTCTCGCCGGGCTTGGGAGGCTTGCTGGGGTCGGGGGTGTTGTTCCCGCCCCCGCCGCCTCCCGGCGTCGGGTTGGACGTCGAGCCCGGGGTCGGATCCGGGTCCGGCAGGTCGTCATCGCTGCGGTTGTCCGGCACGTGGCCCGTACCGTCCTCGACCTCGCCCGCGCCCTTGCGGTAGCGCTCCATCCACGACTTGACCGTGTTGTAGTAGTCCGTCGAGCGGTTGTAGCTCAGGATCGCCTGGCGCAGACCGGCGCTCGTGGACAGGTCACGGTTGTTGGCGCAGAGGTACTTGCCGGCCGCGAGCGCCGCGTCGTAGACGTTGTTGGGGTCTTCCTTGCCGTCCCCGTTGCCGTCCTGGCGCCAGGTCTCCCAGGTCTGCGGGATGAACTGCATCGGGCCCACCGCACGGTCGTGCAGGGTGTCCCCGTCGTAGAGACCGCCGTCGGTGTCGGTGATGTTGGCAAAGCCGTTGCCGTTGAGCTGGGGGCCGAGGATCGGCGAGGGCGTGGTGCCGTCGGCACCGACCTTGCCGCCGCGGGCGTGGCCCGACTCGACCTGGCCGATGGCGGCGAGGAGTTCCCAGGGCAGATTGCAGCCGGGATTGTCGGCCTGCAGCGCGTTCGCGGCCCTCTTATAAGCGTCGAGGGGCGTCTTGGGTATGCCGACCTCGTCGCTTTCGGGCGCATCGGGGTCGTTCGGTTCGGGCGTCGCGAGCGGCGGCAGCTCCGTGAAGTACGAGTCGTCACCACTCGCCGAGTCGGGCACCTCGGCCGTGCCGGTGGACTGACGCCCGCCCGACGGGACGTCCGTGACGCCGGGCGCCTGGGAGGCGGACAGCGCGGCGAAGGCCGCCGCGGCCACCGCGGCCGCTGCCGTTGTCTTGCGCATCCGCTTACCGAAGAGCGCTCGCATGCCTACGGTTCCCCTCCCGTGTTCCCACCCGGCGCGCGCTCCCACGCGCCAACGCACGCGACCCTACGACAACTTCCTTTGCGCAGAAACAGGTTCCTGTCCGGTTTGTTGCCGGATGACTACGTGTGCGCACTCGGAAAGTTCGTTCCTACGGTGCCCGAGGTCGCGCTGAGCGGACGCCGAGCGGACACGGTCCGCGGGAACCGGGGGGCGCCGCGGTTCGTCGTCGATCACGATGTAGTCGTATGCCTTCTTGGTCTGCCTTCTTGGTTTGCCTTCTTGGTTTGCCTTCTTGGTCTGCTTTCTTGGTCTGCTTTCTTGGTCTGCTTTCTTGGTCTGCTTTCTTGGTCTGCCTTCCTGGTCTGCTTTCTTGGTCCGCTGTCCCCGTCCTAGGAGCCCCGTTGCCGTTCACGCTCAGCCATGCCGCCGCCGTACTGCCGCTGGTACGCAGGGACGGGACCGGACGCGGGGCGCTGCTGCCGTCGGTGATGATCGCGGGCTCGTTCGCGCCGGACCTCACGTACTTCGCGGCGAGCGGGGTGCCCGGCGGGATGGAGTTCGGCTCCTTCACGCACTCCTGGGCCGGGGTGCTCACCGTGGATGCCGTGCTTGCGGCGCTGCTCGTCGGGGTGTGGCTGCTGCTGCGCGAACCCGTCGTCGCGCTGCTCCCGCGCACCTGGCAGGGACGGATCCTCGGCCTCGTCCGGGGACGCGGATGGCGTGAACGCCCGCGCGGCCCGCTGCTGTTGTGGGGGTACGTCTCCGCGGTGCTGGGTGCGGCGACGCACACGGTGTGGGATGCGTTCACCCACCACGACCGTTGGGGCAGCGAGCTGCTGCCGGTGCTCGACGAGGAGTTCGGCGGCCAGCCGCTCTTCTGGTATCTCCAGTACGGCGGTTCGGCGCTGGCGCTGCTCGCCGTGGCCTGCTTCGTCGTCTCGGCGCTGCGCAGGGGCACCGACACCGGCACAGCCGGCCTGCCCCGGCTCACCCGCCGCGCGCAGATCGGCGGGCTCGCCCTCATCGGCGGGTGCGTACTGCTCGGGGCGGCGCACCGCACGGCGCGCTGGCTGGAGTACTGGGGCGGCTTCCCCGAGAAGCCCTGGGAGATCATCCCGACGCTGTGCTTCGGCGCCGGGGCGGGCCTCGTGGTGGGGCTGCTCGGGTACGCGGCGGTGGTCAGGGCGCGCTCGGGCCAGGGGGATCCGTCCACGGCGGCGAGCCGTCGTTCCGGTCCTGGGTCGGACCATCCGTCCACGGCAGTGAGCCGTCGTTCCGGCCTAGAGTCGGACCTTCCGTCCGGCTCCCCGGATCCGCACCGGGCGGAACAGAACCGTCCGGCCGCTCGCTGATCTCGCTCTGCGGCGTGTAGCCCTGCCCGGCCGCGCGCCCCTTGTTCAGCGCGCGGTGCACCGCGTGGGCGACCCGCTCGATGGTCCGCACGCCGTACGCCATCGTCGGGTTGTCATGGCTGAGCACCACGATGCGATACGTGCGGCCGCTCCCGGTGAACGCTCCGATGCTGTGCACCCGCCACCCATGCGTGCTCCGGGGCAGCCAGCCGTTCTTGAGATGTGCCGTGACGCCCTTGGCCATGCCCGCCGGGACGCCCCAGCGCTGGTCCGCCCTGACCTGCCGCAGCTGCTTCAGTCCGTACGCGCGCGAGCGCAGGAACGAGCGGGCCTCGGTGAGCACACCGAGCAGCCGCATCTGGTCGAGGGCGGTGGTGCGGGTCAGGCCCCACAGACCGTTGGGGCCGGGGGTGGTGGCCGTGGCCCGGGCCTTGGCGAGGAAGCGCTCGACGCGGCTGGGGCCGAGGTCCTGCCAGAGCTGCCAGGCGGAGCCGTTGTCGGAGACCTGGATCATCGGTGGGATACGGCGGGCCTCGAACCGCGTGAGTTTGCGGCGCAGTTGCTCGGCCCGCCACAGCACGGTCTCCATGATCAGCACCTTGGCGACGCTCGCCGAGTCGTAGTGCCGATTCGCGTCGACGGCGCACCACAGGTCGCTCGCGTCGTCGTGCACCGCCACAGAGACGGTGCCCGTCCGGGACGACAAAGCCGCCCGGATGTCCTTGGACATCCGGGCGGCTAGTCCGGGATCACGGGCGGAGCGGCAGGCAGGGGCTATGGCCGCGCCCCGGCGCACGGCGTTGGCATCGGCCGCGGCGGCTATCGGGGCGATCAGCGCGGAGGCCACGGCCGCGGCAACAGCCGGCCGCCAGTGCCGTGCGGCCGCTGCGCTGTGGCGGCGGCGGATGGCCTGGCGAGTGAGGGTGCGGCGGGTGCGTATGTGAAGACCCATGAGGGCCACGATGCCGGGGCGTGCGGGGTGGGGCCTGGTTGCGGGGGCCGTCTGAGTGAGGGCTGTTCGGGGGGTGCTTCGGGGTCCGGTTTCAGGGGTGCCTTGGGGTCCGGTTCGGGAGGGCCTCGAGGGCCGGTTCGGGGGCCCCGAGGTCCCGTTCGGGAGGGCCTGGAGGTCCCGTTCGGGAGGGCCTGGAGGTCCGGTACGGGGTGTCTCGAGGTCCGGTTCGGGAGGGCCCCGAGGGCCGGTTCGGGTGGGCCTGGAGGGCCGGTTCGGGGTGTCTCGAGGTCCGGTTTCGGGGGTGCCTTGATCCGGTTCGGGGGCCCCGAGGTCCCGTTCGGGGTGTCTCGATCCAGTACGTGGGGGTGCCTCGAGGCCCGGTTCTGGGTGTCTCGATCCGGTACGGGGGGTGCCTCAAGGTCCGGCTCCGGGCGCGCCCCAGGGGTGTTGCGGGGGCGTTCGGGGTGGGTTCGGCTGCCGTTGCCGGGGGGTGCCTTGCGGTTCGGCTGCCGTTGCGGGGGGCTTACGGAGGGGGGTGGGGTGGGGTCTCGTTGCTAGGTGCGGGTGCATGGGGGTGCGGGTGGGCGCCTGCGGCGAGCGGACTCCCCTACCCGCCCCTTCCCGAAACCGGGGCTCCGCCCCGGACCCCTTGGGTGGCGGGGGCAGGCGGGGCGGAGGCGGGGTTCGGTGGGCGCTCCATCGGGGGACCTGGTGTTCGCGCCGCGGGCGCTTTTGTCCGGTATGCGGTGAACATTTGGTCCCCCGATGGGGGTTGGGGGGCTTGGCGGCGTTGGGGGGTGCGGGTGCGTAAGGGGTGCGGTTGGGACGTATGAAGGGTGGCTGGGGTGCGTGGGTGGTTGCGCGGACCTCGCGCGGGTTCGTTGTCGGCTGTCCCTCCATCGGACTTCCTTTCACCTATTGCTGTGAGAGATGGGGGATGGCAGTTGCCGTGAGAGGTGGGAAGTGACCGTTGCCGTGAGGGGTGAGGAGTGGCCGTTGCCGTGAGGGGGTGGGGGTGGCCGTTGTCGTGCGGGGTGAGGGATGGCCGTTGCTGTGAGGGGTGGGAAGTGGCCGTTGCCGTGAGGAATGAGGGATGGCCGTTGCCCTGGGAAGTAGGGGGATTGTCGTTGCCGTGAGCGGTGGGGGGTGACGGGTACCGCGGGAGTTGGGGGTGTCTTACGGGGCGGGCCGTAGGGCCTCTTTAGCCCCGAAGGTCAGGGGGCGGCGGCCGAGACGGCTCCCCTCGAACGCAATCGCCGGTCTTTGTGATCCCTGAGAGCAATAGGGGAAAGGAAGTCCGACGGCGGGTTGGCCGACGACGGCGCCGCGCGAGGTCCGCGCAACCACCCACGAACCCCAGCCACCCTTCATACGTCCCGACCCCAGGCACGACGATGGCGCGGCCGCCGACGCAGCCAAGGGGGCATACGCCGCCAGGCATCCATGGACGCAGCCGAGGAGGCACACGCCGCCAAGCACCCATGGACGCAGCCGAGGAGGCACACGCCGCCAAGCACCCATGGACGCAGCCGAGGAGGCAGAACCGGGCCGGACCGGACCGGGGCTTCGCCCCTCACCCGCACCGGCGGCAGCGCCCAGAACCCCGTGGGTGGGCACCCGGCGGGGGGGCGCCCCCCTGCACTCCTGGGGCTTCGCCGCTCACCCCCACCGGCGGCAGCGCTCAGAACCCCGTGGGTGGGCACCCGGCGGGGGGTTCGCCCCCTGCACTCCTGGGGCTTCGCCGCTCACCCCCACCGGCGGCAGCGCTCAGGCCCCCATGAGTGGGCACTCCCGCGGGGCTCCGCCGCCTGCACCCCCTGGGGCCGCCTTGCCCTTCACCCCCACCAGGGCTCCCCCGGACCCCAGAGACCCCCGGCACGGGCCCCGACATGAACCCGGCCCCCGCAGACAGCCTCAAACGGCCCCCGAGGGCTCCGGCGCGGCACCCCGTAGGCGGGCGCTCCGGCGAGGGCTCCGCCGCAACACCCCACAGGCAGGCACTCCGGCGAGGGCTCCACCGCAGCACCTCACAAGCAGGCACCCCCCGAGGGCTCCGCCCCCTGCGCCCCACACCCCCGAGGCTCCGCTCCCTGCGCCCCACACCCCCCGAGGCTCCGCTCCCTGCGCCCCAGGCAGGCACCCCCCGAGGCTCCGCCGCAACACCCCCCCAGGCAGGCGCCCGGCGGGGCTTCGCCCCCTGCACCCCCCTTGGGGCTCCGCCCCTCACCCCCACCGGGGGCTCCACCCGGACCCCAGCACCCTCGGACCCCGGGCGCCCCCGGCCCAAGCCCCGGCCGGACCGGCCCCGAGCAAACACCAGCCGGGCCGAGGATGCTCCGTCCACCCCCGACCCGGCCGTCCCATGTACTCAGTGCGCCGCCGACTCCCAGTCAGCCCCCACGCCCACCGACACATCCAGCGGCGCCCGCAAGCTCACCGCCGAGGACATCTCGCGGCGGACCAGGTTCTCGACGCGGTCGCGCTCGCCGGGGGCGATTTCCAGGACGACTTCGTCGTGGACCTGGAGGAGGAGGCGGGACGTGAGCTGCTCCGCCTGGAGGGCCTTGTCGACGTTGAGCATCGCGATCTTGACGATGTCCGCCGCCGTGCCCTGGATCGGCGCGTTCAGCGCCATCCGCTCCGCGGCCTCGCGGCGCTGGCGGTTGTCGCTGTTGAGGTCCGGGAGGTAGCGGCGGCGGCCGAGCATCGTGGCCGTGTAACCCGTCGCGCGGGCCTCGTCGACAGCGCGGCGCAGATAGTCCCGTACGCCGCCGAACCGCTCGAAGTAGGTGTCCATCAGGGCCCGGGCCTCGCCCGCCTCGATGTTCAGCTGCTGCGAGAGCCCGAACGCCGACAGGCCATAGGCCAGGCCGTACGACATCGCCTTGATCTTGCGGCGCATCTCGGCGTCGACATCCGCCTTGGCCACGGAGAAGACCTGCGAGGCCACCGTGGTGTGCAGGTCCTCGCCCGAGGTGAAGGCCTCGATCAGACCCTCGTCCTCGGACAGATGGGCCATCACGCGCAGCTCGATCTGGCTGTAGTCGGCCGTCATCAGCGACTCATAGCCCTCACCGACGACAAAGCCCCGGCGGATGGCCCGGCCCTCGTCGGTACGCACCGGCACGTTCTGCAGGTTCGGGTCCGTGGACGAGAGACGGCCGGTCGCGGCGACCGTCTGGCTGAACGAGGTGTGGATCCGGCCGTCGCCCGCGATCGTCTTGATCAGGCCCTCGACCGTGACCCGCAGCTTCGCCTGCTCGCGGTGGCGGAGCATGATGACCGGCAGCTCGTTGTCGGTCTGGGCGGCGAGCCAGGCGAGCGCGTCGGCGTCCGTCGTATAGCCCGTCTTGGTCTTCTTCGTCTTGGGCAGACCGAGCTCGGCGAAGAGGACTTCCTGAAGCTGCTTGGGCGAGCCCAGGTTGAACTCGTGCCCCGCGGCCTCGTGCGCTTCCTTGACCGCCTGCTGCACGGCGCCCGCGAACTGCTGCTCCATCGCCTCGAGATGGGGCCGGTCGGCGGCGATGCCGGACCGCTCCATCCGGGCCAGGAGGATCGACGTCGGCAGCTCGACATCGGTGAGGAGCTCGGCCGCGCCGACCTCCTTGAGCTTCTCGGTGAACGTCGTGCCCAGGTCGAGGATCGTGCGCGCCTGGTGCATCAGGGCATCGGCCTCGGCGCTGTCCTCCGCGCCGAACGCCAGCTGGCCCTCGGCCGCCGAGGCGGGGGCGAGCTCACGTCCCAGGTACTCGAGGGAGAGCGCGTCGAGCGCGAAGGACCGGCGGCCCGGCTTCACGAGATACGCGGCCAGCGCGCTGTCCATCGTGATGCCCTCGATCACCCAGCCGTGCTCGGCGAAGACACGGATCGCGTTCTTCGCGTTGTGCAGGACCTTCGGCTTCTCGGCGTCCGCGAGCCACGCGGCGAAGGCCTTCTCGTCGGCCTCGTCCAGCTCGGACGGATCGAACCAGGCCGCCGCACCATCGGCGGACGCGAGCGCAACCTCCGCGACCGAACCCGTGCCCAGCGCCCACGCGTCGACGCTCGCCAGACCCAGGACCTGCTCGCCGTGCTCATCGAGCCACGGCTTCAGCTCACCCGTGGACAGGACCTGTCCGTCGACCTCCACACCGGGCGCCACCGGCGTCTCATCGGCCTCCTCGGAACCCGGGTCCACGGCAAGCAGCCGCTCACGCAGCGACGGGTTACGGATCTCCAGCGTGTCGAGAATCATCGCAAGCGCCTTGCGGTCGTACGGCCGGCGCTCCAACTCCGTGGCGGACTTGGGCAGTTCGACGTCACGGACCATCTCGGTGAGCCGGCGGTTGGTCTTCACCGCCTCGAGATGCTCGCGCAGATTCGCGCCCGCCTTGCCCTTCACCTCTTCGGCCCGCTCGACGAGCTCGGCGAAGGAACCGAACTGATTGATCCACTTCGCGGCGGTCTTCTCGCCGACGCCCGGGATACCCGGCAGGTTGTCCGACGGGTCGCCGCGCAGCGCCGCGAAGTCCGGGTACTGGGACGGCGTCAGCCCGTACTTCTCCTGGACCTTCTCCGGCGTGAAGCGCGTGAGCTCCGAGACGCCCTTGGTCGGGTAGAGCACCGTCACGTTCTCGGACACCAACTGGAACGAGTCGCGGTCGCCCGTGACGATCAGGACCTCGAAGCCCGCCGCCTCGGCCTGGCTCGTGAGCGTGGCGATGACATCGTCGGCCTCGAAGCCGTCCACCGCGAACCGGTCCACGTCCATCGCATCGAGGACCTCACCGATCAGCTCGACCTGCCCCTTGAACTCATCCGGGGTCTTCGACCTGTTCGCCTTGTACTCGGGGAACTCCGTCGACCGCCACGTCTTGCGCGATACGTCGAACGCCACCGCGAAGTGCGTGGGCTCCTCGTCACGCAGGGTGTTCGCCAGCATCGACGCGAACCCGTAGATCGCGTTGGTGGGCTGCCCCGTCGCCGTCGTGAAGTTCTCCGCGGGCAGCGCGAAGAACGCCCGGTAGGCGAGCGAGTGCCCGTCCATGAGCATCAGGCGCGGTCGGGACTGTGTCTGCTGCGATTTCGGTGTCTTCTCTGCCACGTCCCCGATCCTCCCACGCCCCACTGACAGTCGGGCCCGGCCGCACCGCACCCGGCCCGAGGGTGAGCCCCGTCACTCCTGCGTGGCAGGATCGGAACGTACGACAGAGACCGCTCGAAGGAGAACGGCCATGGCAGGCAAGCCCCCCGCCGGCGATCCCGTCCAGGACGCACCCGAGGTGGCGCCGCCGCAGCACGCTGCCGCCGGACTGCCCGCCATCGGCCATACGCTGCGGATGGCGCAGCAGCAGATGGGCGTCAAGCGCACCGCCCTCACCCTCCTTCGCGTCAACCAGAAGGACGGCTTCGACTGCCCCGGCTGCGCCTGGCCCGAGCCCGAACACCGCCACAAGGCGGAGTTCTGCGAGAACGGCGCGAAAGCCGTCGCCGAAGAGGCCACACTGCGCCGCGTCACCCCCGACTTCTTCGCCGCGCACCCCGTGAGCGACCTCGCCCGCCGCAGCGGCTACTGGCTCGGGCAGCAGGGCCGGCTCACCCAGCCCATGTATCTCGCCGAAGGCGCCGACCGCTACGAGGCCGTCACCTGGGAACGCGCCTTCGACATCGTCGCCGAGGAACTCGACGCCCTCTCCTCACCCGACGAGGCCGTCTTCTACACATCGGGCCGCACCAGCAACGAAGCGGCATTCCTCTACCAGCTCTTCGCCCGCGAGTTCGGCACCAACAACCTGCCGGACTGCTCCAACATGTGCCACGAGTCCTCCGGTTCGGCCCTCGTCGAAACCATCGGCATCGGCAAGGGCAGCGTGCTGCTCGAAGACCTCTACAAAGCCGACCTGATCATCGTCGCCGGCCAGAACCCGGGCACCAACCACCCCCGGATGCTCTCCGCCCTCGAGAAGGCCAAGGCCGGCGGCGCAAAGATCATCACGGTCAACCCGCTGCCCGAAGCCGGGATGGAGCGGTTCAAAAACCCGCAGACCCCGCAGGGCATGCTCAAGGGCACCGCCCTCACCGACCTCTTCCTGCAGATCCGCCTGGGCGGCGACCAAGCCCTCTTCCGGCTCCTCAACAAGCTGATCCTCGAAACCGAAGACGCCGTCGACGAAGAGTTCATCCGCGAACACACCCATGGATACGAGGAGTTCGCCACCGCCGCGCGCGAAGCAGACTGGGACGAGACCCTCACCGCCACCGGCCTGACCCGCGAAAAGATCGACGAAGCGCTGCGCATGATCCTCGCCTCCAAGCGCACCATCGTGTGCTGGGCCATGGGCCTCACCCAGCACAAGCACGCCGTCCCCACCATCCGCGAAGTCGTCAACTTCCTGCTGCTTCGCGGCAACATCGGCCGCCCCGGCGCCGGCGTCTGCCCCGTACGCGGCCACTCCAACGTCCAGGGCGACCGCACCATGGGCATCTTCGAACGGCCCGCACCCGCGTTCCTCGACGCCCTCGAGAAGGAGTTCGGCTTCGCACCCCCGCGCCACCACGGCCTCGACGTCGTACGCGCCATCCGCGCACTCCGCGACGGCGAAGCCAAGGTCTTCTTCGCCATGGGCGGCAACTTCGTCGCAGCCAGCCCCGACACCGAAGTCACCGAGGCGGCCATGCGACGCGCCCGCCTCACCGTCCACGTATCGACGAAACTCAACCGCTCCCACGCCGTCACCGGCGCCCGCGCCCTGATCCTGCCCACACTCGGCCGCACCGAGAAGGACCTCCAAGGCAGCGGCGAACAGTTCGTCACCGTCGAGGACTCCATGGGCATGGTGCACGCCTCACGCGGCCGCCTCCAGCCCGCGAGCCCGCACCTGCTCTCCGAACCCGCCATCGTCGCCCGCCTCGCCCAGCGGGTCCTCGGCTCCGCAACCCGCACACCCTGGGCGGAGTTCGAGAAGGACTACGCGACGATCCGGGACCGTATCGCCGCAGTGATCCCCGGCTTCGAGGACTTCAACGCACGCGTCGCCGAGCCCGGCGGCTTCACACTCCCCCACGCCCCGCGCGACGAACGCCGCTTCCCCACCGCGACCGGCAAGGCCAACTTCACCGCCGCACCCGTCGAACACCCCGAACTCCCCGCAGGCCGCCTCCTGTTGCAGACCCTGCGCTCGCACGACCAGTACAACACCACCATCTACGGACTCGACGACCGCTACCGCGGCATCAAGAACGGCCGCCGCGTCGTCCTCGTCAACCCCGAGGACGCGGCGTCGCTCGGACTCGCGGACGGCTCCTACGTGGACCTGGTGAGCGAATGGCGCGACGGCGTCGAACGCCGCGCCCCCGGCTTCCGCGTCGTCCACTACCCGACGGCCGCGGGCTGCGCGGCCGCGTACTACCCGGAGACCAACGTCCTCATCCCCCTGGACTCCACGGCCGACACCAGCAATACGCCGGTGAGCAAGGCGGTCGTTGTGCGGCTGGAGCCGAAGTAGTCGGTCGGCTGAGCGTCGGGGTCAGTACTTGGGGCCTACGTGCTGGTCCATGAGGGCGACGTCGGCCTTGCGGGCGACGGAGATGTTGTACGGGTTTCCGTCGCGGGTGCAGTGGGTCCAGGTGATGCCCAGCTTGTCGAGCGTGTCGGTGAACAACTCCCTGATGTCATCGGACTTGTTGGTGAAGAAGTACCGGGGGTACTCGTAGCGCTTCTTCACGCCGGCGACTACTCGGGTGGTCCAATTCGTGAGTCGACAGCCGTCGGAGTGGATGAGCCCGCGGATGAAGTCCCACGGGTAGGCGTCGACGATCACCTGCTGCCAGTGAGCGAGTGCGATCTTGCGTTCGTGCTTCCTGCCTGCGCCGTGCTGCGGGAAGAGGCACCACAGGTGCTTCGAGTAGACCTTCACGTCAAAGCAGCCCTTGCGTCGGACTCGGCAGGGCGTGTTGCGCGGAAGGACAGCACGCATAGCCTTCTCGCACTCATCCATGAGGCCGGGCCATGCGGCCGAGCAGGTGATCGAAAGGCTCGGAGCCCGTAGCGCCTTGCTCTGGATGATGTGGCCATCACCGAGGTAGAGGCCCAGCAGGTAGGCATAGGCCTGTTCGTCCAGAACGTCGTCGCAGCGGGGGCATCTCGCATGGACCCGGCCGGGACACACGCCGCGTTTGGCACGGTCCTCGTGCTTCCAGTAGCCGATGGTTCCGTTGGGGACGTTGAGCTGCCGCGCAACGTCCGCGTTCTTGGCGCCGCCGCGCAACAGCGCGAGCGCTTTCTGTCGCACCTCTGTTCCATGAAAGTACATGCCGTCACTGTGTGCGACTGATCGCAACTCTGTGCAGCAAAAAGCGGATGTTCACGAGAACGTGGACATCCGCTTCCTTTGGTACCGGGTGCGGGATTCGAACCCGCAAGCCCTCTCGGGCAGAGGTGTTTGAGACCTCCGTGTATACCCTTCCACCAACCCGGCGTGATCGGCTGCCGGAAGTGTACCGGGTCACCGCAGCCCACCGCAGCTAGGTAGGCTGCAGGCAGCAGCACCTGCCAGGCCCGGCCCCAGAGGAGCCCCCCGTGACCGCCCCCGAGTCGCCCCAGCCCGTCGCCGACGACGATCAGTCGCACGTGCCCCCGCTGACGACCCGTGTCGTCATCGCCGAGGACGAAGCGCTCATCAGGCTCGACCTGAAAGAGATGCTCGAGGAGGAGGGCTACACCGTCGTCGGTGAGGCCGGGGACGGCGAGCAGGCCATCGAGCTGGCGCGTGAGCACAAGCCGGATCTTGTGATCCTCGATGTGAAGATGCCGAAGCTGGATGGCATCAGCGCCGCCGAGAAGATCACCGAGGAGAGCATCGCCCCTGTGCTGATGCTGACCGCGTTCTCGCAGCGTGACCTTGTCGAGCGGGCGCGGGACGCCGGTGCGATGGCGTATCTGGTGAAGCCCTTCAGCAAGGGCGATGTGGTGCCGGCGATCGAGATGGCCGTGTCGCGGTACACGGAGCTGAAGACGTTGGAGAAGGAGGTCGCGGACCTCACGCTGCGTCTGGAGACGCGGAAGCTGGTGGACCGGGCGAAGTCGATTCTGCAGACGGAGTACGGGCTGACCGAGCCGGCGGCGTTCCGTTGGATCCAGAAGACGTCGATGGACCGTCGGCTTTCGATGCAGCAGGTGGCGGAGGCCGTGATCGAGGACGCCGAGGAGAAGAAGGCGGCCAAGGGCCAGTAAGTACGACGGAAAGGGGCCCTGTATCTCGTACGTACGAGATACAGGGCCCTTTTTCGTTCGGGCGGGAGTGTCAGTCCTCGCCGAGGTACGCCTTGCGGACGGACTCGTCGTGGAGGAGGTCCTGGCCGGTGCCGGACAGGACGATGTTGCCGACCTCCATGACGTGGCCCTGGTCCGCGAGGGAGAGGGCTGCCTGGGCGTTCTGTTCGACCAGGAGGATCGTCGTGCCGCGGGACTTGAGCTCGACGATGGTCTCCATGATCTTCTGCATCATGATCGGCGAGAGGCCCATGGAGGGTTCGTCGAGCATGAGCAGCTTGGGCCGGCACATCATGGCGCGGCCCATGGCGAGCATCTGCTGCTCGCCTCCGGAGAGGGTTCCGGCGGCCTGCTTGCGGCGTTCCCCGAGGATGGGGAAGAGGTCGTAGGCGGCCTGGATGTCCTTGAGGATGCCCTCTTTGTCGTCGCGGAGGTACGCGCCGAGGCGGAGGTTGTCCTCGATGGTCATGCGGGGGAAGATGTGCCGGCCTTCGGGCGAGTGGGCGAGGCCCAGTGCCACGATCTGGTCGGCGCGGTACTTCCGCAGCGGTTTGCCGTCGAAGGTGACGCTGCCGGAGAGCGGCTTGAGCAGTCCGGACAGGGTGCGCAGGGTGGTGGTCTTGCCCGCACCGTTGGTGCCGATGAGGGTGACGACCTGGCCTGCTTCGACGCTGAAGGAGATGCCCTTGACGGCTTCGATCTTGCCGTAGGCGACCTTGAGGTCCTCGACCTCGAGCAGTGCGGTCACTGGGCGTCCTCCGTGCGGGAGTTGGTGCTGGGTGCTGCGGCCTCCGCTGCTTCGACTTCGGCGAGTTCGTCGGCGCCGGGTGCGCCTTCGAAGGGGGTGCCGAGGTAGGCGGCGATGACGCGTTCGTCGCTCTGGACGACCTCGGGGGTGCCCTCGACGAGCTTTTCGCCTTGGACTAGACAGGCGACGCGGTCGCAGAGGTTGAAGATGAACCGCATGTCGTGCTCGATGACGAGCACGGCCACGCCCTGGTCGCGGATGGCGAAGATGAGTTCTTCCGCGGCCCGGGTTTCCTGCGGGTTCATTCCGGCGGTGGGCTCGTCGAGGAGCAGGAGGCCGGGTTCGCTGGCGAGGGCGCGGGCGATCTCCAGCTTGCGCTGCTCACCGTAGGGCAGGTTGCGGGAGAGGTGGTCCGCCTTCTTCGCGAGGCCGGTGAACTCGAGGAGTTCCATGGCCCGTTCCTTGGATTCCTTCTCGGCCTTCTTGAAGCCGGGGCCTCGTACGAGGGCGGAGAAGAGTCCTTCTTTGGTACGGGTGTGCCGGCCGACGAGGACGTTTTCCAGAACGGTCATGTTGGCGAAGAGCCGGATGTTCTGGAAGGTACGGGCGATGCCTGCCTGGGTGACGAGGTGGGGCTTGGGCGGCAGGGTGGTGCCCTTGTACTGGACCTTGCCCTCGGTGGGGACGTACAGGCCGGTGAGGCAGTTGAAGAAGGTGGTCTTGCCGGCGCCGTTGGGGCCGATGAGACCGACGATCTCGCCGCTGTTGACGGTGAGGTCGACGCTGCGGACGGCGGTGAGGCCGCCGAAGCGCATGGTGACGCCGCTCGCGTCGAGGACGGGGCTGGATCCGTTGCTGGTCATGTGGTCACGCCCCTGCCTTTGTGGCACTGACGCCGCCTTCAGGTGGCAATCGTTGTTCTGGTACGTCGAGTTGGCCGGTGTCGTGGAATTCCAGCTTCTTGCGGCGGTCCGCGATGATGCCCTCGGGGCGGAAGCGCATGAGGATGATCAGGGCGAGGCCGAAGGCGAGGAGCTGGTAGTTCTCCATGAAGCCGAGCTTGGCCGGGATGAGGAAGAGCAGCGCGCCGCCGATGAGCGGTCCGCTGACGGTTCCCATGCCGCCGAGGATGACGGCGGCGAGCAGGAAGGCCGAGTTGGGCGGCGACGTACTGGCGAACTTGTACGAGTCCGGTGTCACGGAGTACGAGACGTGGGCCTGCACGGCGCCGGCGAGGCCGGCGAGCGTGGCGCCGAGGGCGAAGGCGATCAGCTTGACGCGGAAGCCGTTGATGCCCATGGCGGTGGCGGCGGTCTCGTCCTCGCGGATGGCGACCCAGGCGCGGCCGATGCGGGATTCACCGGAGCGTCGGAACACCGTGACGACGATGGCGGTGAAGAACAGCATGAGCAGGAAGTAGTTGGCGTTCCTGCCGAGTTCGAAGCCGAGGATTTCGGTGGGCTGTCCGAGGTCCCAGCCGAAGATCTGGACGTCGGGGATCTGGGTGATGCCCTGGGCGCCGTTGGTGAGGTCGGGTCCGGCCTGGCCGTTGAGGTTGTTGACGGTGATGCGGAAGATCTCGCCGAAGCCGAGGGTGACGATGGCGAGGTAGTCGCCGCGCAGCCGCAGGGTGGGGGCGCCGATGAGGACGCCGAAGACGAGTGAGGCTGCGGCGCCGGTGAGGACGGCGGCCCAGAAGGGGAACTGCACGTCGAACACGGAGGAGCTGGTGCCGGAGACGAGGGCCGCGGTGTAGGCGCCGACGCCGAGGAAGGCCACGTATCCGAGGTCGAGGAGGCCGGCGAGGCCGACGACGACGTTGAGGCCGAGGGCTACGGTCGCGAAGATCAGGATGTTGGTCCCGACGAGTGCGAAGTAGTCGCTGTCCTGGGTGAAGGGGAAGCAGAGCGCGGCGGCGAACGCGGCGGTCAGTGCGACCGTGCGGTGCTTGTGGGTGAGTGCGGTGAGGCGGCTTACGAGGCCGGAGCGGTTGGCGGCGGTGAAGCAGAAGCCGACGGTGATGAGGAACCCGATGAAGGGTTCTGCTTCTTTGGTGTCGGCGCCGACGCCGTAGGTGAAGACCATCAGGGCGAGGGCGAAGCCCGCGACGATGATCAGGATTTCGGCCCAGGAGGGCAGGGTGCCCTTGGCCCGCGGCGCCGGGGGCGCGGTGAGGCTGTGCCGGAAGCGTGCCCATGCGCCGGTGTCGGGGTCGTCGGACGGGTAGGGCTGGTCGAAGGGCAGGGCGAGGGCGCCGACGGCGGCGACGAGTGCGCCGATGCCGGTGACCCAGGCTCCGGGTTCGAGGTTGACGACGCCGCCGAGTTCGGCCGCGATGGCGCCCATGGTGTAGCCGATGGTGCCCAGGGTGCCGAGGGCGGTGAGCCGGGTGGCTGCGTTGGCGCCGCCGGGGGTGAGCCAGCCGAGGCCTCGGATGCCCTGGCCGGAGAGGGCGAAGAGCAGGGTGAGTGCGGCGCCGACGAGGACGAGCATCTGGAGTCCGGCCGGGTATCCGGTGACGGTGAGGTCGCCGGGGAACTCGGAGGTCCAGGTCCACGCCATGAAGGTGCCGGCGAGGGCGATGACGGAGCCCGCGATGGTGACGAGCCGGGCGCCGCCTGCGGGCAGTTTGACGAGGGGGCCCGCGGTGTTGCCGGTGTCGGCCGCGGTGTTCTTGGTGATGGTTGCCATGGTTCTCACGCCCTGTCCGCGACTCGTTCGCCGAGCAGGCCCTGGGGCCGCACGAGCAGGACGACGATCAGGAGCACGAAGGCCCAGACGTCCTTCCAGGCGCCGCCGCCGAAGAGTTCCATGCCGGGAACGTCGGCCATGTAGCCGGTGGCGAGGGCTTCGGCGAGGCCGAGGACGATGCCGCCGAGCATGGCGCCGTAGATGTTGCCGATGCCGCCGAGCACGGCCGCGGTGAAGGCCTTGAGGCCCATGATGAGGCCCATGAGGTAGCCGACTTGGCCCTGGTGGAGGCCGTAGCCGACGGCGGCGATCGCGGCGAACGCGGCACCGATGGCGAAGGCCATGACGATGATGCGGTCGGTGTTGACGCCCATGAGCTTGGCGGTGTCGGGGTCCTGCGCGGTGGCCTGCATGCCGCGGCCGGCGCGGGTCTTGTTGACGAAGTAGCCGAGGGCGATCATGCAGATCGGGGCGGCGATCAGGATGAACAGGGAGTTCACCTTGATGTCGGCGCCGAGGAAGGAGAGGGGGTCGCCCTCGAACTGCGGGAAGGGCTGGTCCTTCGTCGCGTCGGGGTACCACTTCCAGATGGCCTGCTGGAGGACGAGCGAGAGGCCGATGGCGGTGATGAGCGGGGCCAGCCTCGGCGCGCCTCGCAGCGGCCGGTAGGCGAAGCGTTCGGCGGCGGCGCCGACTGCGACCGAGCAGATCACCGCGAAGACGATCATCAGCGGGATGAGCGCGAGCAGGGGGGCGTCGGGGAACCAGAGGTGGATGGTCAGGGCGCCGAAGCCCCCGATCATGAATATCTCGCCATGGGCGAAGTTGATGAGCTGGACAATGCCGTAGACCATCGTGTAGCCGACTGCGATGAGACCGTACATCGCGCCGAGGATGAGTCCATTGGCCAGCTGCTGCGGCAGTTCGTTCACCGCAAGGCCTCCGTGGAGTGGTTCGGATATGGCACCGCGCGGGAGCGCTGGTAGCGCTCCCGCGCGGTCTGGGTCAATGAGTCGGGGAGAGCGGGACTACGACTGCGGCTTGACCGCCTCGCTGAACTTCGGGGCCCAAGCGCCCTTCTCGACCTGGTAGGCGGTCATCATGGTGTTGGTGGTGTCGCCGAACTCGTCGAACGAGACCTCACCGGTGACGCCGGAGAACTTGACCTTGGACATGGCCTCGAGGACCTTGGCGCGGGCGTCCTCGGGGAGCTTGCCGTCGTTGCCCTCGACCGCGATCTTGACGGCCTCGATGATCGCCCAGGTGGCGTCGTAGGTGGAGCCGCCGTAGGCCTCGTAGGCGTCCTTGTAGCCGGCCGCCTTGTAGTCCGCGATGAACTTCTTGGCGGAGTCGAGCTGCTCGACGGGCTTGCCGACGGAGGTCGAGAGGTCACCCTCGGCCTTCTTGTTCAGCTTGATGAAGTCGGCGCTGTAGATGCCGTCGCCGCCCATGAGCGGGATCTTGTTGCCGGCGTCCTTGAGCTGCTGGCTCAGCGGACCGGCCGCGGGGTACTCGCCGCCGTAGTAGACCGCCTTGGCGCCGGTCTTCTTGACCTGGGTGACGACCGCGTTGAAGTCACGGTCCTCGGGGTTGACGTGGTCGCTGCCCACGATCTTGCCGCCGAGCTTGGTGAAGTTCTCCTTGAACGACGCGGCGAGGCCGGCGCCGTAGGTCTTCTGGTCGTCGATCAGGTAGACGTCCTTGATCTTCGCCGTGTTGTACAGGTAGTTCGCGGCGAACGCGCCCTGGACCTCGTCCGTGGTGGCGGTGCGGAAGAACGTCTTGAACTGGCGCTTGCTGTCGCCGGTCTTCCAGCCGTCGCCCTGGGTCAGCTCGGTGCCGGTGTTGGCCGGGGAGACCTGGGTGAGGCCGGCGTCGTTGAACGGCTTCTGCATCGACTGCGAGACGCTGGAGTTCAGCGGGCCGACGACGCCGACGACGTCGTCCATGCCGATGAACTCGGCGGCGTTCTGCTGGCCGACGTTCGGCTGGGCCTGGTCGTCCTTGGCCTCGATCTTGAACTCGATGCCCTTGACGTACTCCTCCTTGTTCGCGGTCTTGGCCGCGAGGTCGGCGGAGTTCTTGATGCCCAGACCCAGGGCGGACAGGTCGCCGGAGGTCGGCGAGTCGACGCCGATGACAACGGTGGTCTTGTCGCCGCCCTTGTCGCCGTTGCCGTCGTCGCGCGAACCACAAGCGGTGAGGGTGAGAGCTCCGGTGGTCAACACCGAAGTGAGTATGAGCAAGGAACGGTTACGCACGATGGGTCCTTTCCCTGGCGCCGGCTTCCTCGACGTGAGGGCCGTACTGATCGCCGGGCCGTACTGGTGGTGGTACAAGGCCGTGCTCTTCAGTTCGCGCCCGGCGGCGCGGTGACTGGCCGTGACTCTAAGCGCAGGTGACGGGCCTGGGGACCTGGGAAGGGCAGATGTGACTCTCTTGTTATGAGCTTTGAATTCCCGGCGGAACAGTGCGGGCCAAACGGACTTCTCGGCCGTGTTTCTGGTGTTCACATAGTGAGAAGTGGCTGTTCCGCTAAGGGGCTTGAGGGGATCTTGCTCCTGACACCTGCCGGGAATCCTCCAGCCTGAATAAGGGATTCCGGAAAATGCGGAGTTTGATTACCGGCATGAACGGAATGTGCCCGTCCCCACTGCGGTGACTACTCAGGGTGAGGGTGATGCGGGGCCGCCCCCGGGCGGGGTCGAGCTCGGTTCGCGCCAGATGCCCTCGGTGGGCTTTCCGTTCCGGTAGCGCTCCACGCATCCCTTTTCCACGTATGCGTCGAGCACCTTCAGGGCGGCATCGGTATCGGTCCGTTTGCGCTCTTTCTGTGCCGCGTCGACGGCGCCGAGCAGGATCTCGTTCTGTCCGTTGGAGAGGCCTTTCTGCATGAAATCCCGGCCCGAGGTGGGACGTTCGAGAAAGACCTCTTTCGACCAGTAGCCGACGAGCGCGATACAGATCTCCGTATCGGAACTGGTGCGCGGGGACGGGTCCGGCCGGGCACGGTCGTCGTCCGGGCCCGAACACCCGGCCAGGGAAGCTGCGATGGCATACGCGGCCGCGAGGGTGAGGAGTGCTCGGCTGCGGGCGGCGGGCCTCATGCCGGTGAAGCTAATGAGCGGTGGGTGCAGGGGGCAAGGGTCGTGCGGACCAAGGATGCGCAAACCGGCGGCCGGCTCGGCAGGCGTATACGAAAGGGGCACCCCGTAGCAATCGGGGTGCCCCTCAAGGAAGTTGGTGCCGGGTGTCAGTCGCGCACCCGCGCCGCGTCGCTCGGGTTCACGTCCCGCAGCAGACACGTCAGCCTCGCCGTGCACACCCGCCGGTCCTGCTCGTCGGAGATGACGATCTCGTACGTGGCGGTCGTACGCCCCCGGTGCACGGGCGTCGCCACCCCGGTGACGAGGCCCGAGCGGGCACCGCGGTGGTGGGTGCAGTTGAGGTCGACGCCGACGGCGATCTTGCCGGAGCCGCCGTGCAGCATGGCTCCTACCGAGCCGAGGGTCTCGGCGAGCACGGCGGAGGCGCCGCCGTGCAGCAGTCCGTACGGCTGGGTGTTGCCCTCGACCGGCATGGTGCCCACGACGCGGTCGGCCGCGGCCTCCTTGATCTCGACGCCCATGCGGGTGCCGAGATGGCCGGCCGAGAACAGGGCGGGCAGGTCCACGCCGAGCGCCGCGTACTCGTCGATGACTTCCTGCGGGAACCTGACTTCGTTCTTCTCGCCCATGGGGGTCTCGCTCCAGTTCTGGTCGGACTGCGCTCACGGCGGTGCGTGCCGTGTGCACCGTCCTATCAGGATGACTGAGCGAACGCTTAGGCGGTACCCCTGGCGGTGGTGACGTTCGCCGGGCCGGGGGCCTGATCCACAAGACGGGCCCCGGGTCTCAGCGCGGTGCGTCGTCCTCGCCGATGTGGTGGACGCGGACCAGGTTGGTCGAGCCCGCGACGCCGGGCGGGGAGCCCGCCGTGATCACGACCACGTCGCCCTTGGCGCAGTGCCCGTACTTCAGGAGCAGCTCGTCGACCTGGGCGACCATCGCGTCCGTGGAGTCCACGTGCGGGCCGAGGAAGGTCTCCACGCCCCAGGTGAGGTTGAGCTGGGAGCGGGTGGCCGGGTCCGGCGTGAAGGCGAGCAGCGGGATCGGGGAGCGGTAGCGCGACAGGCGCCGGACCGTGTCACCGGACTGTGTGAAGGCGACCAGGTACTTGGCGCCCAGGAAGTCGCCCATCTCGGCGGCGGCCCGGGCGACGGCTCCGCCCTGCGTACGGGGCTTGTTGCGCTCGGTCAGCGGCGGCAGGCCCTTGGCGAGGATGTCCTCCTCGGCGGCCTCCACGATGCGGCCCATCGTCTTGACCGTCTCGATGGGGTACTTGCCGACGCTGGTCTCGCCGGAGAGCATCACCGCGTCGGTTCCGTCGATCACCGCGTTCGCCACGTCGGAGGCCTCGGCGCGCGTGGGGCGGGAGTTATCGATCATCGAGTCCAGCATCTGCGTGGCGACGATGACCGGCTTCGCATTGCGCTTGGCCAGCTTGATGGCGCGCTTCTGGACGATCGGCACCTGCTCGAGCGGCATCTCCACACCGAGGTCGCCGCGGGCGACCATGATGCCGTCGAAGGCGGCGACGATGTCGTCGATGTTCTCGACGGCCTGGGGCTTTTCGACCTTGGCGATGACGGGGAGGCGGCGGCCCTCCTCGCGCATGATGCGGTGCACGTCCTCGATGTCGCGGCCGCTGCGCACGAAGGACAGGGCGATCACGTCGGCGCCGATGCGCAGCGCCCAGCGGAGGTCCTCCTGGTCCTTCTCGGAGAGCGCGGGCACGGACACCGCGACGCCCGGGAGGTTGAGGCCCTTGTGGTCGGAGACCATGCCGCCTTCGACGACGCGGGTGCGGACACGGGGGCCGTCGACCTCGGTGACCTCGAGACACACCTTGCCGTCGTCGACGAGGATGCGCTCGCCGGCGGTCACGTCGGAGGCGAGTCCGCCGTAGGTGGTGCCGCAGGTCTGGCGGTCGCCCTCGACGCCCTCTTCGACGGTGATGGTGAACTCGTCGTCGCGTTCGAGGAGTACGGGACCTTCGCTGAAGCGGCCGAGGCGGATCTTCGGGCCTTGAAGGTCCGCGAGGATGCCGACGCTGCGGCCGGTCTCGTCGGAGGCCTTCCGCACGCGCTGGTAGCGCTCCTCGTGCTCGGCGTAGGTGCCGTGGCTGAGGTTGAAGCGGGCCACGTCCATTCCGGCTTCGACCAGTGCCTTGATCTGGTCGTACGAGTCGGTGGCGGGCCCCAGGGTACAGACGATCTTTGCTCGGCGCATGGTTCGAGCCTAGGGCTTACCGGCGGGTAGAGAATTGGCTGGGCATGACTACTCAACAACCTTTACGTGAAAGGTTATTGACAAGTGTTGAATTGTGCGCGGGGGCGCTCCGATGAGCATTTCCCTTACGCCGAAGGCCCGTTGCCTGCTCGATTGTGCGGGCTTTCCTTCACTTGTTGATCGCGCTTCCTCCGATGCGCATCGGCGTCAGCTTCCGATACGCATCGGCGTCAGCTGATGGAGGTCATGCCGGGCGCGCAGCTCCCGAAGGGCATCCGGGTCGGGGACGCCGCCCGCACTCATGAGGCCGGCGACCTCGTCGAGGTAGTCCTCATGCCCGGAGGGCGCCACGTGCAGCAGGAGCCGGGCGGGCGTGGTGCCGGGGTTGGCGAAGGCGTGCGGGCAGGCCGACGGGACGAACATGAGGCTGCCGGGTCCGCCGCGTGCGACCTTCCTGCCGTCGGCGGACTCCCACAGCTGCCAGTCGCCCTCGGTGCGGAGGCGCGGCTCGAAGGCGAGCAGATCGAGTTCGCCGTCGAGGATGTAGAACAGCTCCTCGGCCGCGTAGTGGAGATGGGCGCCGACGTCGAAGCCGGGCGGTATGACGGCTTCGAAGACGGACCAGCGCGGGGACTGTTCCGCGCCGATCTTGAGTTTCATGCCTGAGTTGCCGATCAGCTGTCCCGTACCCGGTTCGAGGACCAGTCCGTCGGTCATGAGAACTCCCCCTGGAATCAGCGATGTCGATGCCTGGGAAGCATGCTCGCGCCACACACCGGCGGCGGACCACAGCGCGCCGGGATGGTTAAAGCTGCGGCGGATGCATGGTGAAGCGGGCGTTGACGGTGGCGTAGACGGTCTGGCGCTGGGGTTCGAGGTCCAGGGGCGGTGCGGAGGCGTCCTCGGCGACGGCGGAGTCGTAGGACGCGACCTGCATGCCGCGCATGGACTGGCGGTAGGGCATGGGCGGTTCGGCGCCCACGTCCGCGAGTTCGACCAGGGCGTCGAGACGGGTGCCGAGGGCGTCGGCATAGGCACGGGCGCGCTGGACCGCCTCGTGCACGGCCATACGGCGCGCCTCGCTGTAGGCGGGCGAGTCGGGGCGCAGCTCCCACCAGGGCCCGTCGACGCTCGTGAGCTCGAGGTCGGCGAGGCGGGTGGTGAGCTCGCCGAGCGCCGTGAAGTCGGTGAGCTCGGCGGTGAGATGGACCCGCCCGTGATACGCGCGGACGCGCTCGGAGCGTCCGTGGCGCCCCAGTTCGGGGCTGATGGACAGGGCGCCGGTCTCCAGCTTCTCGACGGCGTCCCCGTACCCCTTGATGAGGTCGAGCACGGCGGCGTTGCGCCGGGTCAGGTCGTCGAGAGCGCTGCGCCGGTCGGTGCCGCGGGCGAGGACGGTGACGCTGATCCGCGCGAGTTCGGGCTCGACCTCGAGCCGGGCCTCGCCGCTGACGGCTACGCGGGGCGACTCGGGGGTGCCGTAGGGCGTGAAGGCAGTGGTCTCGTCCACGGGGTTCCTCTCCGGTGGTTGCGGGCGTGTTCGTCACTGTTGCACCCGCTTCCGACATCGGGGAGACATCGGATCGCAACGCGCTGAGGGTGTTGCCCGGTGGGGTCGGCGGTGCAGAATCTACGCGCGTTACAGATGTGGAAATCTACGCGCGTTGCACAGGGCTGCGTCGCAAGCAGAACCGCTTCACAAGGGAGAGACGAAATGCCGCTCGATCGAAGGACGTTCCTCGGTACGTCGGCCGCGACGGGAGTCGCGCTGGCCGCGGGCGCCTCGGCTCAGGCCGCCGCCGAACCGGCCGCTGCGCCCGCCGCAGGCAAGGGGCGCGTCAAGCGGTACTCGTTCACGGTGATGGGCACGACGGATCTGCACGGAAACGTCTTCAACTGGGACTACTTCACGGACAAGGAGTTCGACGACAAGGCGCACAACGATGTGGGCCTTGCGAAGATCTCCACCCTGGTGAACCAGGTGCGCGAGGAGAAGGGCCGGCGCAACACGCTGCTCATCGACGCGGGCGACACGATCCAGGGCACGCAGCTGTCGTACTACTACGCGAAGGTCGACCCGATCACGGCGGCGCGTGGTCCGGTGCACCCGATGGCGCAGGCGATGAACCGCATCGGTTATGACGCGGCGGCGCTCGGGAATCACGAGTTCAATTACGGAATTCCGGTGCTTCGGAAGTTCGAGGAGCAGTGCGACTTCCCGCTGCTCGGCGCCAACGCGCTGGACGCGAAGACGCAGCGCCCGGCTTTCGCGCCGTACAGCATGCACCGCCTGCGGACCCCGCACGGGCGCGATGTGAAGGTCGCGGTCCTCGGTCTGACGAACCCCGGCATCGCGATCTGGGACAAGGCCAACGTGCAGGGGAAGATGACCTTCCCGGGCCTCGAGGAGCAGGCGGCGAAGTGGGTGCCGAAGCTGCGGTCCATGGGCGCGGACGTGGTGATCGTCTCGGCGCACAGCGGTTCGTCGGGCACGTCCTCGTACGGTGATCAGCTGCCGTACATCGAGAACGCGGCGGGTCTGGTGGCCGAGCAGGTGCCGGGCATCGACGCGATCCTGGTGGGCCACGCGCACACCGAGATCCCGGAGTACTTCGTCACGAACAAGGAGACGGGCGCGCAGGTCGTCCTCTCCGAACCCCTCAAGTGGGGCCAGCGCCTGACCCTGTTCGACTTCGATCTCGTGTGGGCGAAGGGCCGCTGGACGGTCGAGAAGGTCGCGGCCAAGGTGCTCAACTCGAACACGGTGGAGGAGGACCCGGCGATCACGGGGCTGCTCGGGGACGAGCACGAGAAGGTCGTGGCGTATGTGAACCAGGTCATCGGCACGTCCCTCGCGGCGATGTCGACGGCCGAGGGCCCCTACAAGGACGTGCCGATCATCGACCTGATCAGCCATGTGCAGGCCGAGACGGTCAAGGCGGCGCTCGCGGGCGGCAGTTACGCCGCGCTGCCGGTGATCTCGCAGGCCTCGTGCTTCTCGCGGACCGCCGCGATCCCGGCGGGCGAGGTGACCATCCGTGACGCGGCCGGCCTGTACCCGTTCGAGAACACCCTTGAAGCGCGAGTCATCACGGGTGCGCAGCTGAAGGAGTACCTGGAGTACTCGGCGCGCTATTACGTGCAGACCCCGGCCGGCGGCGCGGTGGACCCGGCGAAGCTGACGAACGCCGAGAACATCCCGGACTACAACTACGACGCGGTGTACGGCGTGACGTACGAGATCGACATCGCCAAGCCGGTCGGCTCCCGCATCGTGAACCTGCAGTTCCAGGGCAAGGCGCTCGACCCCGCCGCCGAGTTCGTGCTCGCGGTGAACAACTACCGGGCGAGCGGCGGCGGCAACTTCCCGCACGTCCCCGGCGCCAAGCAGGTGTGGTCGAACTCGGAGGAGATCCGCAACACGATCATCCAGTGGGTGACCGCGAAGGGCACGGTCGATCCCGCCGCGTTCGCCTCCGTGGACTGGAAGCTGACGCGCGACGGCGTGCCGGTCTTCTGACGGGCCCGTACAAGGAAGGGCTCGTACGAGGAAGGGCCCGCACGAAAGCGAGGGGGCCGGTCCGCGAAGGACCTGCCCCCTCCTCGCGCAATCAGCCCTTGAGCGGTACGAGCGTCCCCTTGCGCTCCGGCTCGCGGCGTTCCAGTGCCGCAGGGTCGAGACCGAAGGTGGTGAACGCGGTCCGCTTGGGCAGCACATACGGCTGGTTGCCGGTGAGGGTGTTGAGGATCGACGCGCTGCGCCACGCCATCAGACCGAGGTCCGGAGCGCCCACCCCGTGCGTGTGCCGCTCCGCGTTCTGCACGTACACCGACCCGGTGACGGACGGGTCGAGGAGCAGCCGGTGGTCCTCGCTGATCCGCGGCCGTGCGGAACCGTCCCTGCGCATGTACGAGTCCAGGCCCGCGAGCATCTGGTCGAGCGGCCGCTCCCGGTAGCCGGTCGCCAGCACCACGGCGTCGGTGGTGAGCCGGGACCGGGTGCCCTGCTGGGCGTGTTCGAGGTGCAGCTCGACCTTGGTGGCGCCGACCCGTCCCGCGGTGCGGACGGTGACGCCGGGAGTGAGGGTCGCGTCCGGCCAGCCGCCGCCCAGGGTGCGCCGGTAGAGCTCCTCGTGGATGGCGGCGATGGTGTCGGTGTCGATGCCCTTGTGCAGCTGCCACTGGGCGGGCACGAGCCGGTCGCGTACGGCTTCGGGCAGGGCGTGGAAGTAGCCGGTGTAGTCCGGGGTGAAGTGTTCGAGCCCGAGCTTGGAGTACTCCATGGGCGCGAACGCCTCGGTGCGGGCCAGCCAGTGGATCTTCTCGGCGCCGGCGGGCCGGGCCTTGAGCAGATCGAGGAAGATCTCGGCCCCCGACTGTCCCGAGCCGATGACGGTGACGTGCTCGGCGGCCAGGAGGGTGTCGCGCGCGGCGAGGTAGTCGGCCGCGTGGATCACCGGCACGCCCGGCACCTCGACGAGCGGCCGCAGCGTCTGCGGCACATACGGGGCGGTGCCCACGCCGAGGACGACGTTGCGGGTGTACGTGCGGCCTAGGGCCTCGGCCTCACCCTCGGCGTCGAGCTGGGTGAAGTCGACCTCGAACAGGGAGCGTTCGGGGTTCCAGCGCACCGCGTCGACCTGGTGGCCGAAGTGCAGCCCGGGCAGCTGCCCGCTGACCCAGCGGCAGTACGCGTCGTACTCGGAGCGCTGGATGTGGAACTTCTCGGCGAAGTAGAACGGGAAGAGCCGTTCCTGCTCGCGCTGGTAGTTGAGGAAGCTCCAGGGGCTGGTGGGGTCGGCGAGGGTCACCAGGTCGGCGAGGAAGGGCACTTGGAGCGTGGCGCCTTCGATGAGCAGACCGGGGTGCCAGTGGAAGCCGGGCCGCTGCTCGTAGAACGCGGTGCGCAGTTCGGTCAGCGGGTGCGCGAGGGCGGCGAGCGACAGATTGGACGGCCCGATGCCGATGCCCACCAGGTCCTGGGGCTCTTCGGGGGCCGGGGCACCGCTGTTCATCGGCAGGGTCATCGGGGCGTGTGTCCTTCCACAGGTTCTACGAGGTGGCGTTCCACCAGGTGCAGCAGTGCGGCCAGTTCGCCGCTCGAGGTGTACGGATTGAGCAGGGTGGCCTTGAGCCAGAGCCGCCCGTCGAGGCGGGCGCGGCCGAGTACGGCGCGCCCTTCGGTGAGCAGCTCTCTTCGTACGGACGCCAGGTCGTCGTCCGTGGCCGCGCGGGGCCTGAACAGGACGGTGCTGAGGGCGGGCCGGTCGTACAGCTCGAAACCGTCGTGCGCCTCGATCGCGGCGGCGAACTCCTGCGCGAGGGCGCAGACTTGGTCGACCAGCTCGCCGAGACCCTGCCGGCCGAGCGCCCGCCAGGTGACGGCCGTCTTGAGGATGTCGGGGCGGCGGGTGGTGCGCAGGGAGCGGCCGAGGAGGTCGGGCAGGCCCGCTTCGGTGTCGTCCTCGGCGTTGAGGTAGTCGGCGCGGTGGCCGAGCGGCTCGAGGTCGCCGCTGTCCCGTACGGCGAGGAAGCCGGCGGCCACGGGCTGCCAGCCCAGCTTGTGCAGGTCGAGCGTGACGGTGTGGGCTCGCTCGAGACCGCGGAGCTTTCCCCGGTGCGTGCGGCTGAACAGGAGCCCGCCGCCGTACGCGGCGTCGACGTGCAGCCGGGCCCCGTGGGCGGCGCACAGGTCGGCGATCTCGTCCAGGGGGTCGATGAGCCCGGCGTCGGTGGTGCCGGCGGTGGCGATGACGAGTTTCGGGCCGGGCAGTTCGGTGAGGGCTTCGTCGAGCGCGGCGGGGTCGAGGAGCCCCGCGGGGGCGGGGACGGTGACGGGTTCGGGCAGGCCGAGGAGCCAGGCGGCGCGGTGCAGGGAGTGGTGGGCGTTGGCGCCCGCCAACACCTGGAGGGGGCCGAGGAGTTCACGGGCGAGCAGCAGGGCGAGCTGGTTGGATTCGGTGCCGCCGGTGGTGGTGAGGGCGTCCCCACCCGAGTCGTACACCTCGGCCGCGAGCGCCCGGGTCACCAGTCCTTCCAGGACGGAGGCGGCCGGTGCCTGGTCCCAGGAGTCCATCGAGGGGTTGAGCGCACTGGCCGCGAGATCCGCGGCGGCGGCCACCGCGAGCGGTGGCGCGTGCAGATGCGCGGCGCACAGCGGCTCTGCGGGGTCCGCGGCGCCTGCCGCCATCAGCGCGACGAGGGTGTGCAGGGCCTCTTCGGCGCCCTGCCCCTGCTCCGGGAGCACATCGTCGACCGCTTTCCGTACCCGCTGCTCGACGGCTTCCGGTCCCCCGTCGGGCAGCGGGCCGCCACGCGTGGCGGCGCCTTCGGCGAGGGCGTCGAGGACGGTGGCAAGCAGCGGCCGCAGGCCGTCGTGGCCGGTGACGCCTCCGGCCAGGGGTGGGCTGCTCATGCTGGTTGTCCTTCGAACGGGGGCGTTCCGTGTGCGGGACCTCCAGCGTGGTGTGCGGTGGCGCCCGCGGGGATAAACGAGCGCAACTCGAAATTGACATCCTCTCCCTCTTGACGGGGAGATTTCAGCCCAGACGGGTTGAGGTTCACGGGCGTTCGAACGGCGGGTTGCCGTTGCCGCCCCTCCGGCACCGGCTGTGCGCCGGGGGCGGGGATACCGCCCTGTCCTGCCGCGACGTTGATGCTTGCGTTTGTGTCCGCGTTGCAGGTGAAGCCGCAGGAGGAGCAGACGAACTCGGCTTGGCTCTTGCGCGAGTTCTTGTCGATCCAACCGCAGGCGCTGCACCGCAGACTGGTGTACGGGGCAGGGACGTCCTCTACCCGTCCGGGGGCCTTTTGTTCAGTGCGTTGGCGGAGCAGGCCCCACCCCTGGGCGAGGATGGCCCGGTTCAATCCGGCCTTCTGCGCGACTTGTCGTCCTGGCCGCTCAGCCGTCCCTTTTGCCGAGCGGGTCATGGTCTTTACGTTCAACTTCTCGAATCGCACCAGGTCACAGCTTCGGGCCAGCATCGTCGAGGTCTTCTCACCCCAATCCTTGCGCCGGTTCGCCTCCCTGGCCTTGAGCTTGGCGACCGCCGCGTATTCGGTCCTCCGTTGCTCGCTGCACTTGGGGGCGCGGGCCGCACGGCGCTGGTGTTTACGGATCTGCGCCCGCTCCTTCGTCGTGAGCTGCGGGCAGTTCAACCTGCGGCCGTCGGAGAGAGCCGCGGTGATGATCACGCCCCGGTCGATGCCGATGACCCGGCCCGTGCCGGGCGCGGGGATCGGTTCCGGGATGATCGCGAAAGCCACGTGCCATTGGCCGTGGCGAGAGGTGACGCGGAACGTCTTCGCGTCCGGTAGTTCCGGACGGGTAAGGCGGAAGCGGACCCAGCCGCAACCCGGAACCTTCACCCGAGCCCACCTCCGGTTCAGCCGCTGGACCACGACTGAGCGACCCATCACCTGCTTTCCCTTGGCATTCAGCTTGCGGCTGCCGTCCGGCTCGAACTCCGGCACCCGGTCGGTGCCGATGACCCGGAAGCCCTCGTGTACATGCTTCTTACGCCAGGTCGGCTCACCGAACCCGGATCTGAAGCGGGCCTGCTTGGCTCTCGCGAAGTCCTTCAGCGCCTGTTGCTGCACATCCGCGTTCCCAGCCCCGAGCCACTCGTTCTCGCGCCGCGCCTCCGTCAGTTGACGACACTGCTGCACGAAACCCGGAGCCGGTCCCCGGCCCGGCGTCCAGTGCGCGTGCTGCTCCACAGCCAGGTTCCAGACATACCTCGCGTGCGCACAATGCAGCAGCATCTGCTGCGCCTGCGCAGGCGTCGGATACATCCGAAAACGTGACATGCCGCCAACGTAGCCACGTGATCAAGTTCACGTTGTGTAAGCGCGGCAACTCACCCGAACGACTGAACAGACGCGCGAACTAGCCGGGGTCAGAGATGCCAACTCCTTAGACTCCACCCTTGTTTGAGGCCCACCGCAACGCCGCAGAGGGGGCGTCGGCACATGGTCGACGCCCCCTCACCTCGTACGACTTAAGCCCCGCGCACCCGCAGCGCCCGGGCCAGATCGTCCATGTGGTCGGCCAGGCGGCGGCGCAGGGGCGGCGGTACGTCGCTGCCCTCGGCGAGGCACCGCTCCCCCAGCTCCAGCGTGGCCGGCTCGACCACGGCGATCGGCACGGCGTGGCGGCCGATGCCGTCGGCGAGGGCCGGGCCCCGGCGCTTGGCGGTGGCGACCGCGTCGGTGAAGAAGCGGGTCACGTACGGGCGGACGAGGTCGAGGTGTTCGGGCTGCCAGAAGCCCTGGGCCGTGGCCACGAACAGGTAGTTGGACAGGGCGTCCGCGCCGCCGAACATCGCCTCCCACGCTGCTTCCTTCGCGACCGGGTCGGGCAGCGCGGCGCGGCAGCGGGCGGCGCCTTCCTGGCCGGTGGCGCTGGGGTCGTGCAGCAGCTCGGCCTCGATCACGTCGTCGTCGATCGCGCCGAGCACCGCGAGCCGGGTGAGCAGCCGCCAGCGCAGCTCCGGGTCGAGTTCGGGGCCGCCGGGGACGGTGCCCTCGTCGAACCAGGCACGGATGACGTCGGCGCGCTGGGCGTGGTCGATGAAGTGGCGTACGGCGGTCAGGCGCGCACCCGGCGAGGAGCCGTCCTCGGTGAGCCGGATGATGTCCTCGCACAGGTCGGACAGGAGGGTCAGTCCGGCCGGCCGGTCCTCGGGGGCGAGATAGCGGTCGGCGATCTGGCCCCCGGCGAACGCGAGGACGCCCTGCACGATCGCGAGATCGCGCTCCTTGGGGAGGTGGGCGCGGGCCGCCTCCAGGTAGGCGGCCGGGGCGAGTTCACCGTCGCGGACCATGTCGCGCAGGGCGTTCCACAGGACCGTGCGGTTGAGCGTCTCGGGGATGCCGGAGAGCTGGCTCAGGGCGGTCCGCTGCGACTGCTCGTCGAGGCGGATCTTCGTGTACGTCAGGTCCTGGTCGTTGAGGACGAGGAGCGCGGGCCTGCGGCCGGGGCGGGTCGTCTCCGTCCGCTCGGCGGCGATGTCGAGCTCGAAGCGCTCGCGGAGCACGAGGGCGCCGTCGTCCTGCAGGTCGGGCTCGTAGGCGGCGACCTGGATGCGGTGCGGGCGGCTGCCTTCGCGGGTGACGGTGAGCTGCCAGGAGTTGCCGGTCTCGGTGACCGCCGGGGTCAGCTTGTCGACGCCCGTGGTGCCGAGCCAGACGCGGGCCCATGCGTGGACGTCGCGGTCCGTGACGGAGGCGAGGTTGTCGATGAAGTCGGCGAGGGTGGCGTTGTCGAACTTGTGGCGGGCGAAGTGCGCGTTGATGCCCGCGGAGAAGTCCTTGTCGCCGAGCCAGGCGACGAGTTGGCGCAGTGCGGAGGCGCCCTTCGCGTACGAGATGCCGTCGAAGTTGGCCTGCGCGGCGCCGGTGTCGGGGACGAGCTCGGGCTTCGGGGCGACGGGGTGGGTGCTGCCGCGCTGGTCGGAGTCGTAACCCCAGGTCTTGCGGGCGATCCCGAAGTCGGTCCAGGTGTCGCTGAAGCGGGTGACCTCGGAGGTGACCTGGTAGCCCATGTACTCGGCGAAGGACTCGTTCAGCCAGATGTCGTCCCACCAGCGCAGCGTGACCAGGTCGCCGAACCACATGTGGGCCATCTCGTGGGCGATGACCATGATGCGGGTCTGGCGCTCGGTGTCGGTGACGGCGGAGCGGTAGATGAACTCGTCGCGGAACGTGACCAGGCCCGGGTTCTCCATCGCGCCCGCGTTGAACTCGGGCACGAAGGCCTGGTCGTACGAGTCGAACGGGTAGGGCTCGTCGAACTTCTCGTGGTAGCGGTCGAAGAGCGCCTTGGTGGCGTCGAGGATTTCGTCGGCGTCCACGTCCAGGTGGGGCGCGAGCGAGCGGCGGCAGTGGATGCCGAAGGGCAGGCCGCGGTGCTCGGTGCGCACCGAGTGGTACGGGCCCGCGGCGAGCGCGGCGAGGTAGGTGGAGATCCGCGGGGTCTCCGCGACGGTCCAGCGGCCCTGGCCCTCGTCCTTGGCGATGCCGTTGCCGAGGACGGTCCAGCCTTCGGGCGCGGTGACGGTGAACGCGAAGACGGCCTTGAGGTCGGGCTGGTCGAAGGCCGCGAAGACCCGCTGGGCGTCGTCCATGCACAGCTGTGTGTAGAGGTATGTCTCGCCGTCGGCGGGGTCGGTGAAGCGGTGCATGCCCTCGCCGGTGCGCGAGTAGCGCATCTCGGCGTCGACGGTCAGCTCGTGCGCGCCTGCGGTGAGGTGCTTCAGGGGCAGCCGGCCGTCGGCGTACGACTCGGGGTCGAGCGGTTGTCCGTCCAGGGCGGCCTCGCGCAGCGCGACGGCCTTGAGGTCGACGAAGGTGTCACCGGCCTCGCGGACGGTGAAGCGGATCACGGTACGGGAGTCGAACGTCTCCTCGCCGCGCGTGAGGTCGAGGGTGACCTCGTAACGCTGCACTTCGAGGAGTCGGGCTCGGGTCTGCGCTTCGTCGCGCGTCAGTACGGACATGGGGACATGCTGCCTGATGTGCCGATCCGAGCACAGAGGGGGCCGGGGGCGGGGGATCTTCGGGGGCGGTCGAGCGCTGCCTCCGCGTGCGGGCGGGCCCTGAAGATCGGCAGAGTGTGGACAGCCGGGCGGCCCGGTGCCCCTTCGACGTAGGCTCCGGTCCCATGACCACGCGTGACACCTCCCCGATCGACCCCGCCGTACAGGCCGAGCTGGCCCGGCTGCGCGACAGCATCGACAACATCGACGCGGCCGTCGTGCACATGCTCGCCGAGCGCTTCAAGTGCACCCAGCAGGTCGGCCACCTCAAGGCCGCCCACCAGCTCCCGCCGGCCGACCCGGCCCGCGAGTCGCACCAGATCGCCCGCCTGCGCGCGCTCGCCGAGAACGCCAAGCTCGACCCGGCGTTCGCGGAGAAGCTCCTGAACTTCATCATCAGCGAGGTGATCCGCCACCACGAGCAGATCGCGGGCGCCGCGGAGAACTGATCCCGAGCCCCGGCCGCACCGCGCTACCGCACCCCGGCCTCCTCGACGTCTCCTTCGCACGCGCCCAGCATCGGCGGGTCCGACGGGTCCGGGATCTGCTGTGACCAGCCGCCGGGGACCGTACGGGACTGCTGTTCGCGGAAGCGGATCGGGGCCAGGCCGACGCGGCGGGTGAACAGGCGGGAGAAGTACGCGGGGTCGTCGTAGCCGACACGGCGGGCGACGGCGGCGACCGGGAGTTCGGTCGCGGCGAGGAGTTCCTTGGCGCGGCCGAGGCGTATCGAGAGCAGGTAGTCCTTCGGGCTGCAGCCCGATCCGCGGCGTACGGCGGTGCGCAGTTCGGTGGGTGTCATGCCCAGGCGCGCCGCGTGTTCGGCGACGGACAGCGGCAGATACGCGTCGCGGGCGAGCGCCTGGAGCACGGGGTCGCCGTCGGGGGCGAGGTCGGCGCGGGAGCGGCGCAGCGCGACCAGGAGTTCATGGACGGCGGCGCCGGTCTCGACCTCGAGCAGCGGGTTGCCGACGCGGGCGGCGCGTGCGATCCGGGTGACGACGGCGCGGGCGGGTGCGCTGTCGCCGAGGGGGACGACGGGCCGGTCCGGTTCGATGTACCCGAGTTCGGTGTACGTGGCGGTCGCCGGGCCTGTGAAGTCGACGAAGGCCTCGTCCCAGCCGGTGTCGGGGTCGGCTCCGTACTGGTGGGGCACTCCCGGCAGCAGCCACACGAGGGCGGGCGCGGTGACGGTGTGGCGCCGCCCGTCGGGCAGCTGGTACCAGCCGCCGCCGGAGCAGATGACCATCGCGACATGGTGGTCGAGGGTGCGCGGCCCGACGGGCGGCAGCGCCCCGTACTGGAGCCCCACGCCGAGGCAGACCAGGCCGAGGCGGTGGTGCACGGGACCGGGGGTGAAGTACCGCATCCACGTGTGATACGTGTGGTTCATGGGGGGTTGCCCCTTCTAGGCCGCTTTCGTTCGTGCCTGCAGTGCAAGCACACCCGATCTTTGTCCATGGACCGGCGCCCCGCCAGGGGGTGAATCTGGCGCTGTACCAGCACAAACCAAGGGGCGGGCGGCATGACTACTTCCCAGGCAGCCGAATTCAGGGTCGGCGACGAGCACTTCGAGCTGGACGGGCGGCCGGTCCGGCTGCTTTCCGGTGCGCTGCACTACTTCCGGGTCCACGAGGAGCAGTGGGACCACCGGCTCGGGATGCTGCGGGCGATGGGGCTCAACTGTGTGGAGACGTACGTCCCGTGGAATCTGCACGAGCCCTCCCCCGGCGCCTACCACGACGTCGAGGCCCTGGGGCGGTTCCTGGACGCGGCGGCCCGCGCCGGTCTGTGGGCGATCGTCCGCCCGGGCCCGTACATCTGCGCCGAGTGGGAGAACGGCGGGCTCCCGCACTGGGTGACCGGTCCGCTCGGCGTCCGGGCGCGCACCTGCGACCCCGGGTATCTGCGGCTGGTGGACCGCTGGTTCGAGGCCCTCATGCCGCAGGTCGTGGCCCGTGAGATCCACCGCGGCGGCCCTGTGATCATGGTGCAGGTCGAGAACGAGTACGGCTCCTACGGGAGCGACGCGACGTATCTGCGCCATGTCACCGACGTGCTGCGCGATCTGGGCGTGGAGGTCCCGCTGTTCACCTCGGACGGGCCCGAGGACCATATGCTCACGGGCGGCTCGGTCCCTGGCGTGCTCGCCACCGTCAACTTCGGCTCCGACGCCCGCACCGCCTTCGAGACGCTGCGCCGCCATCAGCCGGCCGGGCCGCTGATGTGCATGGAGTACTGGTGCGGCTGGTTCTCGCACTGGGGCGGCAAGGAGGCCGCGCGCACTCCTGAGGACGCGGCGGCGACGCTGCGGGAGATCCTCGAATGCGGTGCCTCGGTGAACATCTACATGGCGCACGGCGGCACCAACTTCGCCGGCTGGTCGGGCGCGAACCGCAGCGGGCGCCTGCACGACGGCGAGTTGCAGCCGGACGTCACCTCGTACGACTACGACGCCCCGATCGACGAGCAGGGCCGGCCGACCGCGAAGTTCTGGGCTTTCCGCGAGGTCCTCGCCGAGTACGCACAGGGGCCGCTGCCCGAACTCCCTGCCCGGCCCGCCGAGTTGGGCGCGTCCGTGAGCGCTTCCCTGGACTCGTGGGCCCCGCTCGACGACGTGCTGTCCGCGCTCGGCGGCCCGGAGACGGTCACCGGGGCGCCGCCCGCCTTCGAGGACCTGGACGTCGACCGGGGCCTGGTCCGCTACCGCTTCGAGGTGCCGGGGCCGCGCAAGGCGTATCCGCTGAGCGTGCGCGGCCTGCGGGACCGCGCGGTCGTGTACGTGGACGGGGAGCGGGCCGGCGTTCTCACGGAGGCGGCCCCGGTCCTGGAGACCGAGGTCCCGGGCCCCGCGGTGGTCGAGCTGTGGGTGGAGTCCCTCGGCCGGGTCAACTACGGCCCGCTGGTGGGCGAATCGAAGGGCATCACGCAAGGGGTGCTGCACGAACGGCAGTATCTGCACGGCGTACGGTCCCGGGGGCTGCGGCTCGACGCGTTCGACGAAGGCATCGGCACAGTGGCGCTGCGCCCTGCAGAGGAGCCGCCCGCCGGGGAGCCGGGTGCGCGCGGCCTGTACAGCGGCACGTTCGAGGTCGACGGCCCGGGTGACGCCCACCTCGAACTCCCCGGCTGGACAAGGGGGTTCGTATGGGTCAACGGGTTCAACCTGGGGCGCTACTGGTCGGTGGGTCCGCAGGACGCGTTGTACGTTCCCGGGCCGGTGCTGCGCGAGGGGGGCAATGAGGTGTGGGTGCTCGAGCTGGAGGGGGCGGCGGCCGAGCGGGCGGTGCGGCTGAGCTGAGCCGTAAGCGACAGGGGGGGCGGGCCCGATGCGGACCCGCCCCCTTTGCGCGTTCCTACACCTCCCGCACCTCGAACGAATCCAGCACGAACTCCGCGACCCCGTCGCTCCCGACCTTGCGCAGGCCGACCCAGGCCTCGCCGTCGGACGGGGCGGTGAACTCGTAGGTGAACTCGGTGGGTTCGGTCGCGACCGGCAGGTCGGCGCGGGTCAGCTCGCGGGCCGCCGGGGCGTCCACCGCGGTGATCCAGGCGTACTGGCCGGCCGTCTCGTTCTCGTACCGGAAGGTCACCCGGTAGCGCCTGCCGGCGGCGAAGCGCACCGTGTGCGGGACGGTCCGGTAGACCAGGCCGTCGTTCTCGCCGCGGGACTTGAGCGACTCGGTGCCGTCGATGACGTCGTCGATCGCCTTCCCGTTCCAGCCGCGCTGGGTGAACGGGGCGTGCCGCTGGGCGATATGGGTGCGCGGGTCGGTGGCGCCGCCCGAGTCGCCCTTCACGAACGGGCCCCAGCCCTGCGGTACGTGCTCGAAGTCCTCGAAGGCCAGGGTCCCTTCGCGTACGGAGCGGGTGCCGCGCACGATCCGTACGTTGTCGAACCGCACCCGCGCCTTGCCGGCCTCCGCCCGCAGCGTCAGGTCGACGGGCCCGCCGCCCTCCGGGACCGTGAACCAGGTGAACATCCGCTGGAAGCGGGTGCCGTGCTTGCGGTCGGCGGCCACGTAGTTGCCGGCGGTGGAGGTGCTGGTCCAGTTGGCGGCGGTGAGGCCGTCGGCGGTGCGTACCTCCAAGGTGGCCTTGCGGGTCTCGCCGGCCTTCTCCCCCACCTCTACCTGCACGGAGGCGGCGTATGTGCCGGGTGCGAGGCGCTGCACCCGCTGGCCCACGGCCGCAGCGCCGCCCGCGCCGATCACCAGCTCGTAGTCGCCGAGTGCGCTGAGCTCGACGGATGCGGGTCCGGAGACCGTCCAGCCGCGCAGGGAGCCGGAGTTGAAGCCGGGGTCGTGCAGCGGGGTGGCCTGGCCCCAGTCGGGGTCGGCCTGCGCACGGACGCGCTCACGGTAGATCACGTACGGCTGTCCGGCGGCCGCCCGCAGGGTGACCCTTCCTGAGCGGACCGGTACGTCCTCCACGTACACGCGTCCCTGGTCCGTGAGCCGGTAGACCACGACCTTGCCGAGGCCCGCCCAGCCGCGCGGCAGCTGCCAGGTGCTGGAGCCGGCCTTCGGCGCGTAGTGGTAGAGCTTCGCCGGGTCGGTGGCCTTGCGCGGCTCCCACGGCAGCAGATAGCGCCCGCCGTCGTAGACCACGCGCCCGTCCGTGGTGATGACCCGCTTGCCGCCCTCGTCGCTCACGCTGGTCGCGGTCGGCCCGAAGAAGGTGATGCGGTGCTCGCCCCAGGTCTTGATCGGGCACGCCTGGAGGTACTTGGCGGGCAGCGACTCGGTCCAGATCAGGTCGTAGAACGTCTGCCAATCGGTCTTGCCGACCCAGCCCTCGAAGTTGCCGGTGCGCGGAATGCCGAGCAGGGTCGGCCACTTGTCGGCGAAGACGTCCTTGTGGTGGTTGCGGATGAAGCGGATCAGCTGGGAGTTGATGCCGCGCGAGGTGTCCGGGCCGTAGTCGGTCTCGGTGGCCCAGTGCGCCCAGAGCGCGGACCGTTCCAGGCCGTGTCCCCATTCGGTGGTCACGAGCCAGCCCTGGTCGCGCAGCGCGCGCTGGAGGCGGTCGGAGGTCCAGCCGGACTCGCGGAACACGTCGATGTAGAGCATGTTCAGGGCCGGGTCGGCGTCCGCGCGCAGATCGGCGAAGCGCTTGATGATGTCCCCGGACACGAGGTCGCGGCGCTGGTCGATCCGGTAGCTCTGGTCGAGCCAGTCCCACTGCTCGTTCGCCTTGTCGACGAGCGTCTCGGAGAAGGCGTTGGCGACGGGGTACGACTCGGTGGCGTTCACATGCACACCGAACTCGGAGTGCCACTTCCTGCCTTCCCTGACCAGGGTGTTGAGGTCGTCGAGGCCACCTGCGCGCTTGTTGTAGTTCCCGGCGTAGTCGGGGTGCGCGGAGTCGTGGCCCTCGGACTGGTAGCCCTTGAGCAGCGTGTACTGGCGCAGCCCGTCCGTGGCGAGTGAGATCCGCTTGACGTGGTCGAGGGTCGCGAGGAACGGATTGGTGGCCTGCGAGGCGAAGTTGAACGGGATATGCGGCACCACCCGCAGATGCTGCTGGTCCGCGCCGAGCGGGGTGACCATGACGTCCCGGAACGCGATCGCCGCGTCCTGCCAGTCGGCCTTGCCGTCCCCGTTGCGGTCCCGGGTGACGATCACGGTGGCGTACGGCAGCGGCTCGGTGGCGTCCACCGGCGCCGTCGCGGCGCGGTGCGTCCACTGCCCGCACGTCAGGCGCGCCTCGACATACCCGTCCTTGCGTACGGTGCTGCGCCACAGCCGCCCGTTCTCCCAGGTGGTTCCGGCGGCCGAATCGGGCTTGTCGTAGACGGTGTTGGTCTCCACGGCCCCGCCAAGCCGGTCGTGCGCGACCACCGCGTACGCGCAGCCGACGGGCGCCTCGGCGGGCGTGTCCGCGGTGGGCCGCACGAGCGTGTCCCCGCTCTTCGCCTTGTCCAGCTGGATGCGTGCGCCCAGCAGCGCGGCGCCCGGCTGATCACTGCGTACGGCGAGGAAGGCGAGACCCGGGAGCTCGAGCGTGCCCACGCGCAGCGCTTCGGTGTCCCGTACCGCCGTGACCCGCCAGTCCACCTGCCACCCGTCGACCTCGATCCGGACGTCGATCTCGGTGCCGCCGTCGAAGGCCAGGGTGTACGTGATCCGGTCGGCCCCGGGCGTGGACGTGACCTCCGGGGTGCGCGCCGTCCCGTCGATCCGCACCTCGGTGACGGGTTCGTACTGGCCGTGGAGCACGGCGCCTGTGCCGCGGTCCTCGTACCGCACGATCCGAGGGAAGGCCGCGTCCACGGTGACCGCCAACTCCCCCGAGCTCACCACCACTTCGCCCTGGGCCGCGGCGGCCGCGAGCTGGGGCACCCCGAGCGCCGCCCCCACCCCGGCCACGGCCCCGGCGGCGACGACCGCCCGCCGACTGGGCCCCTGGGCTACGGACGGCGTGCTCTGCACGGACTGCGCTGTCGACTGCACTGTGCACCCTCCTCGAACCGGCCTTGTCCGGTCACCTTGGGGCGCTCGGGGCTGATGGGCCCATGGACAAACGCGGGGCAGGTGTTGGACTGACCAACCGCTGCCCTCGGTATCGGACCGGCCGACCGCTTCCCTGCGCGGCGGACCGGCCAACCACTCCCCTACGTAAGCGAGTTGCCCCGCCCGCCGTCGTACGGCACCACCGCCCGCACCTCCCAGCCGCCCTCGGCGCTGGGCCCCGCGCTCAGCTCCCCGCCGAGCGCCGTGACGCGTTCCGTCAGTCCGGCCAGGCCGAAGCCCCCGCCCCTGGCCTGTTCGTTCAGGGGCGCGGGCTTCGTACCGTCGTCGGCGATGCGGACCTCGAGGCCGGCGGGGACCATGCGGAGGCCGATGCGTACCGCCGTGGCGTCGGCCGCGTGCTTGCGGATGTTCGTGAGGCTTTCCCGGACGACGCGGTGGGCCACGGCCGCGAGGTCGGCGGGCAGGTTCTCGTCGAGACCGGGCTCTACGTAGAGGATCGCGGGCGGGCCGGTGCGCGAGAAGCGTTCGGTCAGATCGCGCAGTTCGGCGAGGCCCGCGACCGGCGCGGTCTCGGGGGCGCCTTCGCGCAGCACCTTGACCAGGCGGCGCATCGCGCCCAGCGCCTCCTCGCCCGCCTTCTCGATGCGCTCGAAGGTCGCGGCGGCCTGTTCGGCGGAGACCGCGGTGAAGCGAGCGGCGCCCGCCTGCACGACGATGCCGGTGACGTGGTGGGCGACCAAGTCGTGCAGTTCCCGGGCGAGCTCGATGCGCTCGGCGGACCGTACGGCCTGCAGATCGCGGGTGCGCTGCACGGACTGGTCGCGAAGGAGCAGGGAGTACGCGGCGACCACCACGGTCAGGACCGCGAACAGGGTGGTGAAGCGGCCGGGGTGCTCGTCCCGTACCGGAGCGGCCATCGCGGCGAGGCCGAGGAGCGGGCCGAGGACCGCGGCCATCCGGGTCGGGGCGCGCTGGAGGACAGCGCTGAGCAGGATGAGCAGGGCGATGGCCTCGGCCAGGCCCCAGACCTTCAGCGGGTGGTCCCCCGCGAACAGCGTCAGCGTCACTGCCCAGGACACGGCCGCCGCGGGCCAGGCCCGCCACGGCAGCAGCACGCCCGTCCACGGCACCGCGCACAGGCAGACGAACACGCCGGAGAAGGCGACCAGCGCGTGCGGGTAGGTGGGCTGGCGGGCGAGCGCGACGCCCTCGAAGGCGACCAGGGCGATGAGCACCGCGGCGAAGAGCACCTTGGCGGCCGCGATCCGCAGTCGGCTGCGCCCGAACCAGGCGAGCAGCCCGTTCACTTCTCGCCCGAGGCCAGTCCGCTCTCCCAGGCCCATGCGGCGATCTCCACGCGGTTACGGGCGTCGAGTTTGGCCTGCACGTTGGCCAGGTGGGTCTTGACCGTGGAGAGCGAGACGAACAGGGCGGAGGCGATCTCGGCGTTGGTCATCCCGCGGGCCAGACAGTGCACGACCTCGATCTCGCGTTCGGTGAGGGGTTCCGCGGGCTCGCGGACCTCGCGGCGTGCGGAGATCGGAGCCATCTCGCGAAGCAGCCGCACGGTGATCGCGGGTGAGACCAGGGAGTCGCCGACGGCCGCGGCGCGGACCGCTTCGACGAGCATCGCGGGGCTCGCGTCCTTGAGCAGGAAGCCGCTGGCGCCGCCGTGCAGCGCGGAGTGCACGTATTCGTCGAGGTCGAAGGTGGTGACGATGACGATCCGGGGGCGTTCGCTGCCGCTCGCGGCAAGGCGCCGGGTCACTTCGAGGCCGTCGAGCTTGGGCATCCGGATGTCGAGCAGAAGCACATCGGGGTCGTGCCGCCGTACGGCTTCGAGCGCGGCCTCGCCGTCCACGACGTCCTCGACGACCCGGATGTCGGACTGGCTCTCCAGGATCATGCGGAAGCCGGTGCGGACCATCTCCTGGTCGTCCGCGATGACCACCGTGATCGCCATATGCCGCCGCCTGCCCGCCGGGTTCCTGACATGTGCCTTCCATGGGACCGGCGCCCTGCGCGGTGCGCAACCGGGGGCGGGTCTCCGAAAGGAGGCCGCAGGGCCGGAGCGGCGCTGATCCAGCCCTGCGATGCCAGGTACGACGCTACGCCGCCGGGGTCCGCGCGGCCTCGGGCACATGGCCGACTCCGGGCGGACCCCGATCGGCCGGAAGAACCAGCGGCGGCTCGACTTACAGTGGGAAGCGACCTACGCGAGGGGGTGCGGGCGTGGCGAACGGCGGACCCGTGGAGCACGGCTACCCGCATCTGGAGACGGTGCGCTCGGCGCTCACCGCGCTCTACAAGCGGCTCTCCTACGACACCGTGCACTCCTTCGACACCAGCGTCGCCCCGGCCGACGTGGCCTTCTGCGATGTCGACGATCTCCACCTGGGCGCCCAGCGGGTGGCCCGGGTCATGGTGCAGCATCTGCGGCTCCCCGACGCCCGGATGATCGTGTCCTTCCGCGAGATGGAGCACGCGGCCAATGTCGAACTGGCCGCGGGACCCGAGTACTTCATCGAGCTCAACGACCGCTTCCGCACCCACCGCCGCGATATCGGCGCCGCGCTCGCGCACGAGGCCATGCACGTCTACCTGCACCGCCTCGGCCTCTCCTTCCCCGGCACCCGCGACAACGAGATCCTCACCGACACCGCGACGACCTATCTCGGCGCGGGCTGGCTGCTGCTCGACGCCTTCCGCGAGGACGGCGCCAGTTCGCAGAAGCTCGGCTATCTCACGCCCGAGGAGTTCGGCTACGTGCTCGCCAAACGTGCGCTCACGTTCGGTGAGGACCCGGCGATCTGGTTCACCAGCCCGCAGGCGTACACGGCGTATACGAAGGGTCTGCAGCTGGCCCGCCAGGACGAGCGGCAGCCGCCGCTGACGGCCGCCGGCTGGGCGGGTCGCAGGCGCTACGCCAAGGACCGGCGCTATGCCCAGGACCACGGTCCGGGCGGGGCGTGCGGCGGACCGTACGCCTTCGACGCCGGAAACCCGCTGCGGGTCTCGTTCCCCTGCCCGACCTGCCGGCAGCGGATCAGGGTGCCGGTACGCGGCCGGGTGCGGGCACGGTGCACGCTGTGCGGGTCGGTCCTGGACTGCGACACATGAGCCCGGGACGCCTGCCCGCAGATACGTGATCTTGAGAACAGGGGCGGAAAAACTTTGCGTCCGGCGGCCTTCCCGAGTGAAGGTAGTCGAACCATGCATAACCCTCACGCCACGGACCAAAGCACCGAATCGGCCCTCTTCTCGGCGGTGTTCGACGGAGACGAGAACGCCGCGGTGCGTCTGCTGCGCGCCGGCGCCGATCCGGGCGCGGTGGACGAGGACGGCGAGAGCCTGCTGTATCTGGCGGCGATGAACAACCGTCCGGGCCTTGTGCGGCTGCTGCTCGCCGCGGGCGCCGACCCCACCCGGCTGAGTTCGGGCGCGGATCTGCCGCTGTGCGGTGCGGCCTGTGCGGGGCATCACGAGGTCGTACGGGCGCTGCTCGCCGCGGGCGCCGAGCCGGACCAGGTGGAGCAGGGCGGGTTCACCGCGCTCGCCTGGGCCGTGCAGCTGGGCCACGCCGACACCGCCGAGGCCCTGCTCGCGGCCGGCGCGGACCCCGAGCGGCCGGGGCCCGACGGGGTGCCGCCGCTGGTCTCGGCGGTACGGCGCGGCTCGTTCGGGACCGTACGGGCGCTGCTCTTCCATGGCGCGCGGCCCACGCACGAGGCGCTGACCGAGGCGCGGCGGTGGCTGGCCACGGACATCGAGGCCGAGCTGAGGCGCGAGGTGGCCGGCGGGGCCGATCCGGCCGCCGTGGTCGTGCGCCGCTTTCCGGAGTACGCGGGGGTCACGGTGAGCGTGGAGGTGCTGCGGCCCGACGGCGGCGGCCACGGGCGCGAGCAGCAGACGGGGCACGGCGCGATAGCGACCGTCCTGGAGCACGAGCTCGGGGTGCGCGCGCCGTTCGGTGAACTCCTCGACCGCGCCCTGCCGTTCGCGGACCCCGGCAACGAGAACTGGCGCGAGGCCGCGAGCGAACTCGCCTCGCGCGGCGACGAGGTGACGTATCGGACGGCGGCCGCCCTCAGCCGTGACGCGTCCGCGCTGCGCCGGGCGTTCGCGGCGGAGGTGCTCGGCCGGCTCGCGCACACCGCGCCGGCCTTCGCGGGGCGGGTGCTGCCGCTCCTTGTGAGCGCCGCGGAACGGGTGCGGGCGGACAGGACCGGGGACGGGTCCGCGGTGGGCGGTACCGAGGGCGGGTCCGCGGTGGGCGGTTCCGAGGGCGGGTCCACGGTGCTCGCGCGCACCCTCGTACGCGCCCTGAGCGAGCCGGGCGACCCCTCCGCCCTGTCCGCCGTGCTGCCCTTCGCCGGGCACCCGGACGCCGGGGTGCGGTCCGCGGCGGCGGCCTCGCTGCACTCGCTCGGCCCGGACGCCGACGAGTCGGCCGTGCGGACGCTGGCCCGTCTGACGAACGACCCCGACCCGGTGGTCCGCAACCGGGCGGCCATCGCGCTCTCCTGGTGCGACAGCGACTCCATGGAGGTGCGCGAGAGCCTGGCCGCGCTCCTGGAGGACCACGATCCCGCGACGGCCGCCGAGGCGGCGCGCGGTCTGGCCCGGCGAGGGGACCCCCGCGCGGTCGACGCCCTCGCACGGCTCCTGACGCACGAGGAGCCGGGCAGCGCCGCGTACGACACGGCGACCGAGGCGGTCGACGAGGTCGGGGACGAACGGGCGCGGGCTGTGCTGCGGGGGACGTTTCCGCGGCTGGGGACCTGAGTCCCGCGAGCGGCCCCGCTGGCTAGCATGACCGGGTGATCGTCGCCCGTTCCGTCGCCCTGTTCGCCGTCGCCGCGCTCTTCGAGATCGGGGGTGCCTGGCTGGTGTGGCAGGGCGTCCGTGAACACAAGGGCTGGATCTGGATCGGCGCCGGGGTGATCGCGCTCGGTCTGTACGGCGTGGTCGCGACCTTCCAGAGCGACGACGACTTCGGGCGCATCCTCGCCGCGTACGGCGGGATCTTCGTGGCCGGTTCGATCGTCTGGGGCATGGTGGCCGACGGGTACCGGCCCGACCGGTTCGATGTGCTCGGGGCGTTGATCTGCCTGGCCGGGATGGCCGTGATCATGTACGCGCCGCGGGGGCAGTGAGCCGCACGGGCCACGGCAGATCCCGGCAATGTACGGGCCGGTGAGACTGCCGGTACCCCCCCGGCGCGCACGCCGCCCCGCTCGGCGACACTTCCTGCCATGAACGACGCCCTGGTCATCCGTCTGCCACGCCACGTGAGTACGTGGATCCTCGTCGGCCTCGGCGCGCTCGCCGCGCTGGTGGCGACGGCGTCCTGGGCGTATCGCGTGGTGGGGCTCGGCATGGACGCGCCGTTCAAGCCCACGGACGCCGCGGCGCTGATCGCGCTGCCGTTCGTCCTGTTCGCCGTGTACGTGCTGCGGATGGCCACGATCTCCGTGCGCGCCGACGCGCACGGCGTGCACATCGCCACCTGGCTGCGGCGGCGCACGGTCGCATGGGATGACCTCGCGGACGTCCAGCAGCTGGTCAAGGTCTATCGCTCGACCCCGGTCCAGCGGGTGGTGCTGCGGCTGCGCAACGGCCGCCAGGTGACGCTTCCACTGCCCTACGGCGCCGATCACCCGCGGTTCCGGGCACGCTTCGACGCCGAGCTCGAGTCCCTGCGAGCGCTGCACCGCCGGTACGGCACACCCGCCACGGACTATCTCGTGGTGATCAACTCCCGTACGGCGGGACGCTCCTGGAAGGCCCTGCTCGCGCTGTGCGTGGGACTGCTCGCCTGCGGTGCGCTCGCCGCGTCCTTCGTACCGGCCGCGTCGGCTCATCTGCGGGCGTGGAACTCGGCTGTCGCCTGTCCGGCCGGCCAGGTCGAGCGCGACTGTCTGAGCACGGTCCGGGCGGTCGTCGAGCACACGAATCCGAACTCCGGCAGGAGCCAGAGCTGGGTGTATTTCACCGACGACCGGCCTCTCGACCGGAAGTCGGTGCCCGAGGACACGGCCCGCGCCTTCCGGCCCGGCGACCGGGTCACGCTGACGCTGTGGCACGGCGGCGTCTACCGGATCACCGGCGAGCACCACAGGTGGACCGAGCACTTCGCCACGGGCGGTGAAGTGGCGGTGCTCTCGGCGCTGTTGGCGCTGGGTGCGGGTGTACCGGCGGCCCAGCTGGCGATCCGCCGGCGCGGCCGCCGCCTGCCCGCCGACGAGGTCCTGCCGTCGGTGTGGCCGTTCCTCGTGGCCCTCCTGTGCACGGGCGTCTGGCTGCTGCCGTACGCCCATACGCTGACGACGGATTCCTTCCTGTCGCGCGCCGCGTACCTGTGGCTCGTCCCGGGCGCGGTGGCTTCGGTGGCGCTGTTCGCCTGGGCCTGGCGGGCGACCCGGATCCGCCGCCCGCAAGCGGCGGCCGCGGCGGCTCCGGTCACGGGCGAGACGTTCGTGCCGGCCCGCTTCCTGGACGCGACCGAGTACAACCCGCACGGCTTCGGCACGCACATCGTGCTGGGCGACGGGCTGCCCGCGGTGGTCCCGCATGCGGGTCCTGGCCGGTTCGCGGCGAAGGAGATCCCGGCGCAGCGCCTTTCCGTACGGGCGATACGCCGCGCTCGTGGTGAGGAGGCAGAGTCGGTGCCCCGTGCCTGGCATATCGCCGAGCTCGACGACGGAGGGCGCTGGGTGCGGCTCGCTGCCTCGCCGAAGGATCTCGCGCTCGTGCTGCGGGAGTTGGGGCTGAGCGTGCCGGTGTGAGGGCACGGGGGCTGAGGGCGTGAGGGCACGAGGGGCTGAGCGTGCGGGCACGGGTGGGCGCCGCCCGTCTCTTCCGCAGACGGACGGCGCCTTGTCACCGGATCAGTTGAACATCCGCCAGTCGTACGTGAGCCGGTAGCGGCCCCCGTGCCCCGCGTACTCGACCGACCGGTCGCTGCTGTTGTCCTGGCCGGTCCAGCGGCTGGTCAGGGACGGGATCACGGTGCTGACGGTGATCGGCTTGAACACCTCGTCGCCCCAAAGGTTCTTGAGGAACTCGAAGATCTGGGTGACGGCGTAACCCACGGCGATCCCGATGGCGATGCCCACCGGCCCGCCGGGAGAACCGATGGCCCCGCCGATGGCGGCCGCGACCGCCGCGACGACCTTCGCCTTGACCTTCTCGAGCAGCCCGTTCAGGAAGTCGGCGAGGCCGCCCCAGTCGACCTCGGCGAGCACGAGGGTGACGAAGTAGGACTTGGGGAACGTCACCGTGGACTCGGTGAGCGAGAAGAACGTGAACCGCTTCGGCGGCGTGTACGTCTGCACGTCACCGGTGTTGAAGCTGCGCACCTTGAACGCCGAGACCTTTTTCGTGTCGCCGCTCTCGTCGATGCTCGTGCCGCCCAGATGGATCTCGTCCTTGCCGAGTTCGCTGGTCTCGTCCAGGCACTGGACCTTGTGGATACGCAGTTCGAGCTGCCTGAGCGAGGCGACGGCCGAAGCCGCGGCCAGCTGCGCGCTCTCTTCGGCGCCGGTCAGGGAGGTCCCCGGCATCTTGCGCAGATCGTCCGCGGGGAACTTCAGCTTGTCCGGGAACGGCAGCGCCTTGACCTGCGCCTCCACCGACGCCGGCGAACGCAGATCGACCTTCGCGAGGTCGCCGAGGCGGCCGGCGCGTGCGGGGCTCTTCAGCTCGGCGGCCACCTTGTCGGCCGCCTTCTTGCGCTGCCCTTCCGGCAGGCTCTTGAACCGCGCCGCGAACAGCTGCTCCACGGCCGACTTCGTCGTCGGCATCGGGTACTTGGTGGGCTCGGCGTGGTGGCAGGCGACCTTCTCCGCGGCCAGCTGCATCTCGCGTACGACACGGTCCGTGACCGCTTTGAACTTGGCGTTCGGCAGCGCGGTCACCACGCTGTCCTTGTTGTCGGCCATGACGGCTACTCCCCCGATCGGTTCCCTCCGCGGCATTCCGCGGAGGTGTCAACGACGTTAGGGAGCAGGGCAGTTGCCCGCCCCGGGGAACGGCCCAGGGGAATCCCCAGGGGTGGGCGGCAGCGGCCTCCTACTGCTCGGCGGCGAGCACCGCCGCGAGGCGCGTACGGGAGTCCACGCCCAGCTTGGAGAAGATCCGGCCCAGGTGGTACTCGACGGTCTTCACACTGATCACCAGCTCCCGTGCCACCTGCCGGTTGGTGAGCCCCCGCACCACCTGACGGGCCACGGCCAGCTCCTGGGGTGTCAGTCGCGCCGACTCCCTGGCCCGGCGCTCGGCCGGCTGGAGGCCGCAGGCCGCCAACTCCCGTTCGCAGCGCTCCAGATCGGGCCGGGCGTCGAGGCGTCCGAGCAGCTCGCGGGCCTTGCCGAGCTGTGCTCCCGCCCGTTTGCGCTGCCCCGTACGGCGCAGGAACTGCCCGTACGCGAGATGCAGCAGCGCACGGTCGAAGGGGATCTCGACGTGCTCGGCGTGCTTCAGGGCGAGCCGGAAGGAGCGTTCGGCCGCGCCCGGGTCGCCGCGGGCCGCCTCCAGTTGGCCACGGGCGCGGGCGGCAAGCAGCAGCGCACCGTGGTGGCCGCGCTGCGCGGCCGCCGTCTCGCAGGGCGCAAGGGCGGACGCGGCGCGCTTGTGGTCGTCGAGGGCCGTCCAGGCGTCGGCGAGTACATCGGCCCACGGCAGCGACCCGGGCTCGGCGAAATCGCCCCGGCCGTCGAGCGCGAGCAGCGGGTCGAGGGCGGCGGCGACCTCCTCGTGGCGGCCTTGGGCACGGGCCAGATGCGCTTCGGCGAGGGACGCCCACACGACCGGGTTGAGATGGCCGAAGGCGGCGTACTCGCGGACGACCCTGGCGTGCGCCGCGGCCTTGGCGAAGGAGCCGCGGGCGCTGTGCAGGAGCGCGGCGATGGTGCGGCAGTACAGGGCGATGTGCGGCTGATCGGTGTCCGCGGCCAGGGTCAGCGCGAACTCGCAGTGCACCAGGGCGTCGTCCCAGCGGCCCGCGCGGTACTCGGCCGAGGCGAGCGCGGTGGCGGTCAGCACCCGGAAGGAGGCGGCCCGGCCCTGGCAGTGCGCGAACACACCGGTCAGGTCGGCCACCGCGCCCCGTACGTCACCGGCGATCTCGCGCAGCCCCCCGCGCGCGAGCAGTTCCTCGAGCTCGGCGGGCGAGGCGAGCGCGGGGTCGGGGAGCTTCGGCAGTGCGGCGAGCGCGCCCGCCGCATCGCCGCTCATCGCCCGCCCGATCAGGGCGAGGTAGCGGATCATGTCGGTGGCCGTGTCGTCCGGTGCGGTGCGCAGGGCGAGCCCGGCCCACTCCGCCATCTCCGCGCCGCGTGCCATGCTCCCGTACAGCGCGGCGAACTGGCCGGCGATCCGGGCCGCGAGCACCGGTTCGCCCTGCGGGTCGCACTGTCGCCAGGCGTCCCTGAGCAGCCGCTCGGCCCGGTCGATGTCGAACAGGCTGAGCCTGCCGAGCAGATAGCTGCGCCAGCCCGTGGCGGCGAACGTACCGAGCTCGCGTGCCGCCTCCGCCACGTCCGGTACATCGCCCGCGAGGATGCGGCACTCCACTTCCTCCAGGGTGTAGCGCTCGTACGCGGTCCTGTCCTTGACCAGCCGTGCGGCGGCGCCCAGTTGGGCCGCGGCGCTGACCCATGCGCCCTCGGCCGCGAGCCGGCGGCCGAGCGCGGCGAGGTCGGTGGCAAGGGCCGGGTCGGGGCCGGTCGCGGCCGCCGCGCGGTGCCGCAGGGCGCCCGCGGGATCGGCCGTGTGCAAGGCGGCGGCGCGCAGATGCAGCGTGGTGCGGCGGGACGGGCCGAGCTGGTGGTAGACGGCGGCGTGGACCAGGGGGTGCGGAAAACGGATCAGTTGATCGCCGGGGCGTTCCGTCAGGAGCCCGGCCCGTACGGCCTCTTCGAGCGCCTGGGAGGCCTCGGCCGGACACGGCCGCGGTGGTGTGCCGTCGGCGAGGGCGGCCGCGTCGTCGAGGGTGCACTGCATGCCGAGCACACTGGCCGCGCTGACCAACGCCTCGGCGCCCGGTGAGCAGGCGCGGAGCCGGGCGAGGACGAGTGCGGTGAAGGACTTCGGCGCGGGGGGTGCCGTGTCGCTGCGTTCCAGGGCGAGGAGGAGTTCCGGGCCTTCCTGCTCGAGCAGGGCGAGGGTGTGCAGCGGGTTGCCCGCGGTGTGGGCGCGCAGCCGGGTCGCGGCGCGTGCGGTGAGGCCGCCGCCGGTCAACTCCCGCAGTTCCAGGGTGTCCAGGCCGTCCAGGTCGATACGGGTCGTGGTGTCGGCGGTGAAGAGGCGGCGCAGGCCGTCCGGGAGCCGGGCGTCGTCGATATCGCGTACGACGAGGACGGTGAGGACCCGGTCGGCGCGGAGTCTGCGGACGGCGAACGCGAGTGCCTGCAAGGAGGCGGGGTCCGCCCACTGGGCGTCGTCGACGACGAGCGCGACCACGTGCCCGTCCGCCGCGCCGGCCTCCGGGTTCTCGGTGGCCCGGGCCTCGTCAGGGGCGACCGCGCGCTCGTCGGGCTCCGGGGTCTCTGCGGCGCCCTCGTGGTCCTGCGCCTCGTCGAGCGCCTCCAGGAGCGCGGCGCCCGCCGCCGGCGGGTCGACCCAGCGGGTGCGCCGCCCGTCGAGCAGCCGCTCGATCAGCCCGAAGGCCAGCTGGGCCTCGGCCTCGTCGCCGTCGACGAGCAGGGCCCGGTCCACGGTGGTCAGGAACTCCCGTACGAGAGCGGTCTTGCCGATACCGGCGGGGCCCTGCACGAGCACGCTCTGCGGGCGGCCCGTACTCGCCAGGCTCCTCGCGTGGGCGAGGGTGGCGAGTGCTGTCCTTCGTCCTACGAAGTCCACCCCGCACCTCCGCGCGACGGCCCGTGGCTCGCATCCTCGCGCGGAGGTGCGGGGCGGTACAGGCGTCATCCGGCCAGGGAGGCGATGGGCCGGAAGTGCACATCGCACCGGCCGGCCCGGGGCCCTCACCGGGCTCCGTACACCGCTCCTCCCCCTCCCCGCCCCCTTCACCCAGCTCCGTACACCGCCCCCGGTGCCTCGGCCGACGCCAGCAACTTCAGTGCCACATCGCCCACTTCGGCGGGCGCCCAGCGCGCCCCCTTGTCCGCGGACGGGCCCCGGCGCCAGCCCTCCATGACCGTCACCTTGCCGGCCTCCACCTCGAAGACCCGGCCGGTGACGCCCTCGGAAGCGGACGAGCCGAGCCAGACCACGAGGGGCGAGACGTTCTCGGGGGCCATCGCGTCGAAGTCCCCCTCTCCCGGGGCGGCCATGGTCGCGGCGAAGGTCTCCTCCGTCATACGGGTGCGCGCCGCCGGGGCGATCGCGTTGACCTGGACGCCGTAGCGGCCCATCTCGGCGGCGGCCACCGAGGTCAGGCCGAGGATGCCGGCCTTCGCGGCGGAGTAGTTGCCCTGGCCGACGGAACCCAACAGACCAGCCCCTGAGCTGGTGTTGACGACCCGGGCGGCGACCGTGCGGCCCGCCTTGGCCTCCGCACGCCACCAGGCCGCCGCGTGCTTCAGCGGCAGGAAGTGGCCCTTGAGATGCACCCGCATCACCGCGTCCCAGTCGTCCTCGTCGAGGTTGACCAGCATCCGGTCCCGCAGGAAGCCCGCGTTGTTCACCAAGGTGTCCACGCGGCCGTACGCTTCGAGGGCCGTACGGATCAGCGAAGACGCCCCCTCGGACGTCGCCATGTCGCCGCCGTGCGCGACCGCCGAGCCTCCCGCCGCCTCGATCTCGGCGACCACGCGGGCGGCGGGGCTGTCCGCCCCTGCGGCCGTTCCGTCGAGGCCGACGCCGAGGTCGTTGACGACCACCCGCGCGCCCTCCGCGGCGAAGGCCAGGGCGTGCGCCCGGCCGAGGCCGCGGCCCGCTCCCGTCACGACGACCACGCGCTCCGCACACAGACCCGTTGTCTCAACCGGCATATCAACTCTCCTTGTTGGCATTCGCAGCGTCCAGAAAGGCGGGCCGCTCCCCGCCCCCGTGCAGCAGCAGACTCGCCCCGCTGACATACGCGGCGCGCGAGGAGGCCAGGAACACCGCCGCCTCTCCCACATCCGAGGGTTCCGCGAGCCGCCCCAGCGGTACGGTCGCCGCGACCGCCGCCACCCCGGCCTCGTCCCCGTAGTGCAGTTCGCTGAGTTCGGTGCGCACCATCCCGAGCACCAGCGTGTTCACGCGTACCTCGGGCGCCCACTCCACCGCCATCGACGCGGCCAGATTCGCCAGGCCCGCCTTCGCCGCCCCGTACGCCGCACTGCCCGGCGAGGGCCGCTGGCCGCTGACGCTGCCGATCATCACGACCGAGCCGCGGCTCTCCCGCAGCAGGGGGTACGCCGCGACGGAGACGGCCATCGGGACGGTCAGGTTGAGTTCGACGACGCGTGCGTGGCGGGCCGCCTCGCTCTCGGCGAGCAAGCGGTACGGCGTGCCTCCGGCGTTGTTGACCAGCACGTCCAACCGGCCGTATCTGCCGGACACTTCGGCGAACATCGCCTCGACGGCGGCCGGGTCCCGCAGATCCGCGGCCACGAACTCCGCCTTGCGGCCCGCCTCTTCGACCGGTGCGTCGGGCGGTCTGCGGGCGCAGATCACCACCTGAGCACCGGCCGCGAGAAAGGCCCGGGCGATTCCGGCGCCGACGCCACGGGTGCCGCCCGTGACGACCGCGACCCTCCCATCCATCTCCATTCGCTGCTACCTTCCCCACCTAACAAATGTTTGGTGGAAAGGTAGCTGATCCTCACATGGGTGTCTCCACCTCGAGCCCGGACAAGGGCATCGCACTGGTCACAGTCGACTTCCCGCCCGTCAACGCCCTGCCCGTACAGGGTTGGTACGACCTGGCCGACGCGCTGCTCGCGGCGGGACGCGATCCCGGGACCCGGGTCGTGGTCCTCAACTCCGCGGGCCGGGGCTTCAACGCGGGCGTCGACATCAAGGAGATGCAGCGCGACTCCGGGCACGGCGCGCTCATCGGCGCCAACCGCGGCTGCGCCGCCGCGTTTTCGGCGGTGTACGACTGCGAGGTGCCGGTCATCGCCGCGGTGCACGGGTTCTGTCTGGGCGGCGGGATCGGGCTCGTCGGCAACGCGGACGCCATCGTGGCCAGCGAGGACGCGACCTTCGGTCTGCCGGAGCTCGACCGCGGCGCGCTCGGCGCCGCCACCCACCTGTCGCGCCTGGTGCCGCAGCATCTGATGCGCGCCCTGTACTACACCTCGCGCACCGCGACCGCCGCCGAGCTGTACCAGCACGGCTCGGTCTGGAAGGTGGTGCCGCGCGAGCAACTCCTGGACGAAGCACTCGACTTGGCGCGTGAGATCGCACAGAAGGACGGCTATCTGCTGCGGCTCGCGAAGGCCGCGATCAACGGCATCGACCCGGTGGACGTCCACCGCAGCTACCGCTTCGAGCAGGGCTTCACCTTCGAGGCCAACCTCAGCGGGGTGGCCGACCGCGTACGGGACACCTTCGGCTCCAATGGAGGGGGAGACAAGTGACCGACAAGACCATGACCGTCGAGGCCGTGATCGGCCGCCTGGAGAGCGGGATGACCCTCGGCATCGGCGGCTGGGGTTCGCGCCGCAAGCCGATGGCGCTTGTCCGCGCCCTGCTGCGGTCCGAGGTCACCGATCTGACGGTGGTCTCGTACGGCGGCCCCGACGTGGGCCTGCTCGCCGCGGCCGGCCGGATCCGCAAGCTGGTCACACCGTTCACCACGCTCGACTCCATCCCCCTCGAACCGCACTTCCGCGCCGCGCGCGAGAGCGGGGCCTTCGAGGTGATGGAGGTCGACGAGGCGATGTTCATGTGGGGACTGCACGCGGCTGTGAACCGGTTGCCGTTCCTGCCGGTGCGGGCCGGGATCGGCTCGGACGTCATGCGTGTCAACCCGGCGCTGCGGACCGTGACTTCACCGTACGCGGACGGTGAGACCTTCGTCGCGATGCCGGCGCTCGAGCTGGACGCGGCCTTCGTCCACCTCAACCGCGCCGACCGGCTGGGCAACGGCCAGTATCTGGGCCCGGACCCGTACTTCGACGACCTGTTCTGCGAGGCCGCCGACGCCGCGTACGTCTCCTGCGAGCGGATCGTGGAGACGGCCGAGCTCACCAAGGAGTCCGCACCGCAGACGCTCCTGGTGAAGCGGCACAGCGTGGCCGGGGTGATCGAGACGCCGAACGGCGCGCACTTCACGACCTGCGCGCCCGACTACGGACGCGACGAGCCCTTCCAGAAGCTGTACGCGACCACACCGTACGCCGAGTTCGCCGAGCGCTTCCTCGCCGGGGACGAGGCCGCCTACCAGTCGGCCGTGGAGGCCTGGCACGAGGAGCAGAAGTGACGACCATGACGGATGTGACGCGCGCCGAATACTGCGTGATCGCCTGCGCCGAGGCCTGGCGTGACAACGGCGAAGTGCTCGCCAGCCCCATGGGGCTGATCCCCGGTTTCGGCGCGCGCCTGGCCAAGCGCACCTTCGCTCCCGACCTGCTCCTGACCGACGGCGAGGCGATGCTCGTCGACCTGGACGGGACGGTGGAGGGCTGGCTGCCGTACCGCCAGCACCTCGCCATGGTCACGGGTGGCAAGCGGCACGTGATGATGGGCGCGAGCCAGATCGACCGCTACGGCAACCAGAACATCTCCTGCATCGGCGACTGGGAGCGGCCCAAGCGCCAGCTCCTCGGGGTGCGCGGCGCACCGGTCAACACGCTCAACAATCCGACGAGTTACTGGATCCCCAAGCACTCCAAGCGGGTCTTCGTCGAGCACGTCGACATGGTGTCCGGCGTCGGCTACCGGCGGGCCGCCGAGGCGGGCCCGAGCGCGACGCGCTACCACCGCCTCCCGCGCGTGGTCACCAACCTGGGGGTCTTCGACTTCGAGACCCCCGACCACGCGATGCGCCTGGCGTCCCTGCACCCCGGGGTCACGGTGGACGAGGTGGCCGAGGCCACCGGGTTCGCGCTGGTCGTCCCCGAGGACGTACCGCGGACGCGTGAACCTTCCGCGCACGAGCTGGAGTTGATCCGCGAGGTCATCGACCCGCGCGCGCTGCGGGACCGCGAGGTGCCCGCGTAATGGCTGTCACATCTCTGCAGACGGCTCTCACCCGCCTCGTCGGTGTCCGCCACCCCATCGTCCAGACCGGGATGGGCTGGGTGGCGGGCCCCCGTCTGGTGTCGGCCACGGCGAACGCGGGCGCGCTCGGCATCCTGGCCTCCGCGACGATGACGGTCGACCAACTGCGCACGGCGGTACGGGAGGTCAAGTCCCGTACGTCGGAGCCGTTCGGGGTGAACCTGCGCGCGGACGCCGGGGACGCGGGCGACCGGGTGCGGATCATCATCGACGAGGGCGTGAAGGTCGCGTCCTTCGCGCTCGCGCCGTCCAAGGAGCTGATCGCCGAGCTCAAGGAGGCGGGGGTGGTCGTCGTCCCGTCGATCGGGGCGCGGCGGCATGCCGAGAAGGTCGCGGCGTGGGGTGCGGACGCGGTGATCGTGCAGGGCGGTGAGGGCGGCGGGCACACCGGGGACGTGGCGACCACCGTGCTGCTGCCGCAGGTGGTGGACGCCGTGGACATCCCGGTCGTGGCGGCGGGCGGTTTCCACGACGGGCGGGGTCTGGTGGCCGCGCTCGCGTACGGGGCGGCCGGTATCGCGATGGGGACACGCTTTCTGCTCACCTCGGACTCGACCGTCCCGGAAGCGGTCAAAGCCCGCTATCTCGCCGCGACCGTCAAGGACGTCACGGTCACCAAGGCCGTGGACGGGCTCCCCCACCGCATGCTCCGCACCGATCTGGTGACCTCGCTGGAGAACGCGGGCCGCACCCGAACCCTCGCCCGCGCGGTGCGCCATGCGGCGGCCTTCCGCAAGCTGTCCGGGCTCAGCTGGCCGCAGATGGTCCGCGAGGGACTCGCGATGAAGCACGGCAAGGAGCTGACCTGGAGCCAGGTGCTGCTCGCCGCCAACACCCCCATGCTCCTCAAAGCGTCCATGGTCGAGGGCCGCACGGACCTCGGCGTCATGGCGTCGGGGCAGGTCGCCGGAGTGATCGAGGACCTGCCCTCCTGCAAGGAGCTGGTGGACCGCGTGCTGGCGGAGGCCGACGCGGTCCTCATGCGACTGCAAACGCAGTCACGTCCAGCCGCACCAGCGCAAGCGCAAGGCACCCTGCCGACACCAGGGTGATCCCTCTTCTCCGTAAGGGAGGAGCGTCATGCCCTTGACGAGACGCGCACTGCTGAGCACCACCGCCGCCACGGCCGCCCTCACTCTCACGGCGCCGCCTGCGAGGGCCCGCCAACAGCCGGGATCCGTACGCCACATCCCCCTCCAGGGCGCGGTCAACGTCCGCGATCTGGGCGGCTACCGCACCTACGACGGCGAACGGTTCCGGCACGGCCGCGTCTACCGCGCCGACGAACTCGGCAAGCTGACGGACGCGGACGTGACCACGCTCGCCGGGCTGCGTCTTGACCGGGCGATCGACTTCCGGGTCCCGTTCGAGATCCAGCAGAACGGCGCGGACCGGCTGCCGGCGGGGGTGACCGCGGTGGCCCGCCCGGTGAGCGACCTCGGCCTGTACGCCCAGCTCCTGGGGATCATCGGCTCCCGCGATCCGGTACGCCAGGAGGCCGCCCTCGGCGGCGACCGGGGCGCGGAGCTGATGCGCACGATCTACCGGGCGTTCGTCACGGATGCCACCAACCGCGACCGGTTCGCCGACACCCTGCGTGATCTGGCCCGGGCGCGCGGCCCGGTCCTCTACCACTGCACCTCGGGCAAGGACCGTACGGGCTGGACGAGTTACCTGCTCCTGCGCCTTGTGGGCGTGCCCGCGACGACCGCCTCCGAGGACTACCTCCTGTCCAACACGTACCGCGCCGAGGCCGACCGCCGTACGCGCGAGGGGATCCGGGCGCTGGGCCTGATGCAGAACCCGGATCTGCTGATCCCGGTCCAGGAGGTGCGGCCGGACTATCTGGAGGCCGCACTGGCACAGGCGCAGGCGGACTTCGGCGGGCTCACAGGGTACGTACGGGAAGGGCTCGGGCTGAACTGGGGGGTGATCGCGGCCCTCAGGGGGCGGCTGGTGGACTGACCCGGTCCCTCTCGCGACCCGCGGTCGCGACGGCCGGATCCAAGCCGGCCGCCTGCTCCGTGGGTGCGGGCTGCGCCACGGCCGCCTGCTCCGTGGGCGCGGGCGTCATCACCTTCAACCGCCGCTCGCTGCCCCGCATTTGCACGGCGGACAGCCCGGCCAGCACCCCGCCGAGCGCCAGCCAGCCGAGCGGGCCCGCCGCCATCACCGCACCGGTGATGAGCGGTGGGCCCGCGGACTTCTGCACGGACTGGGACATACCCGCCACACCCAGGTAGGCGGCGCGTTCGGTCACGGGGGCGAGGGAGACGGCGAGCTCCCAGGAGCTGACGGACCGCAGCAGCTCCGCGACCGTGACCACCACGGCCGTGACGACGAGCAGCACTCCGGCCCACAGCGCCGGGGCCTGGGCGGACAGCGCGAGCAGCCCGCAGCCCGCCGCGACCGCGAAGCCGTAACCGCGCAGGGCCCGCACCGCGCCCTGGGGCCCGTCGAAGCGTGCGGAGAAGGGAAGTTGCAGGAGCACCACCATCACCGTGTTGACCACGAGGAACACCGGAACCAGCAGATGCGGCGCGTCCGTGCAGGTCACCAGCCACAGCGGCAGGCCCACCATCAGGATCGTGTCGTCGAGGTTCAACGGGATGTCGAGCAAGGCGAATCGCAGGTACCCGCGGTCGCGCCAGGGACCTCGCCCGCCATGCGAACCCCCTTGCTCCACAGCCGTTTCGGCGAGCCCGGCCGGCGTGCGCCGCCGGGTGCACCGCACCAGCACCGCGGCCACGAGGAACGACAGCGCGTTCGCGAGAATCAGCGCCCGGTACGCCCCGAACGCGAGACCGATCGCCGCGATCCCGGCACCCAGCGCGTATCCGGCGTTCGCGACCGTACGGAACAGCGCCTGATACGTGCCCCGCCGCTCCCCCGCCACCTCGGTCGCGAACACCATCTCCAGGGTCTTCGCGGCCCGGTCACCGGCGAAGGTGGCGGCCACGACGGGCAGCAGCGCGGCGAAGCTGTCCAGGGCGAGAAGCAGCCCGACGGTCACGATCCGCAGCAGATGGCACGCGATCAGCAACGTGCGTACGGGGAAGGTCATCGCGAGCCGCCCGGCGAGCGGCGATCCGACGATCCCCGCGACGCCGGCGATCCCGATCAGCAGTCCGATCCGCGCGGCGTCGAGCCCCGTGACCACGGTGAAGTACAGAACGGACGAGGCGGCCCACACTCCGGTCCCCGTACGGTCGACGAACTGCCCGAACAGCATCAGCCGCGCATCCCGCCCACCGGGCGGCCGCCTCAACTGCCCGATCAGCCCGGTGCCGTTGCCCGAACGCCGCACATCTCCCCCGATTTATCTCGACATCAAGACACCACGGCAGTCTCACACCGAGAAATCTTGACGTCAAGAGAGTTTGGCGGGGGTCACACCTCGACCGGAGCTGGCGCGCGGGGCCGCTCCGGCTCCGGACGGGACTCCGTGAGGCCGAAGCGGACGTGCGCGGCCCGCATCCACGCCGGCGCCCACCAGTTGGCCCGGCCCGCAAGCCGCATGAACACCGGGACGAGCACCACCCGGATCAGGGTCGCGTCGACCAGGATCACCACCACCATGCCGACCGCCAGCATCTTCAGGAAGACGACCCCCGACGAGGCGTACGTGGCGAAGGATGCCGCCAGGATCACGGCCGCTGAGGTGATCAGCGGGCCGCTGCGTTCCAGGCCCAGCGCAACCGCCGCGGTGGTGTCGCCGGTCCGGTCGTACTCCTCCTTGATACGGGAGAGCAGGAACACCTCGTAGTCCATGGAGAGCCCGAACGCCGTGCAGAACATCAGGATCGGGATGGACGGTTCGATACTGCCGGTGGCCGTGAAGCCCAGCAGGCCGGACAGATGGCCGTCCTGGAAGATCCACACCAGCGTGCCGAACATCACCGCCAGGCTCAGTGCGTTGAGCACCATCGCCTTCACGGGCAGCAGCACACTGCCGGTCATCAGGAAGAGGATGAGGAAGGTCACGGCGAGGATCAGACCGAGGACCAGCGGCAGCCGGTCCGTCAACTCAGCACGGAAGTCGGCCAGTTCGGCCGGATAGCCGCCGAGGCGCGCGTCCTCACCGACCGTCGTACGGATGTCGGCGAGCACCCGGTCGACCTCGCGCTCGAGACCGTCGTGCGTGGCGATCACCGAGTACCAGGTGCCCTGCCCTCCCTCGAAGCGTTCCGACCAGGCGCCCGGTTCTCGGATCCTGCGGCCCTCGGCGTACGAGCCGGTGAGCGCGTCGACCTGGCGCACTTCGGGGATACGGGAGAGTGCGAGCGCACGCTCCTCGATCGCACCCGGTACGGCACCCGCGTCGAGTATCTGGATCGCGTCCATCTCCTCGGCGGCGAAGTTGTCCCGGATGTCCTGCTGGACGACCCGGCTGGAGGCCGACGGGGGCAGCACCCGCTCGTCGGGGGTGCCGAAGGTCAGGCCGAGCGCGGGTGCGGAGACGGTGAGCAGCACGGCAAGCGCCGAAACCCCGTACAGGACAGGGCGTTTCATCATCCGCAGCGCCGTCCGCCGCCACCACCCGCCGGCCCGGGGAACCTTGCGCCGGGCGATCCGGTGGCCGAGACGGGCGAGTGCGGCGGGCAGGATCACCAGCGCGGCGAAGACCGAGGTCAGCACGGTGCCGATGCCCGCGTACGCGAAGGAGCGCAGGAACGGGAACGGAAAGAGCAGCAGGCAGGCCAGGGACACGACCACGGTCAGTCCGCTGAAGGCGACCGTGCGCCCGGCGCGCGTCACCGACTCCCGTACGGCTTCGGGCACTTCGGCGCCGGAAGCCAGCGCCTCACGGAACCGGTTGATGACGAACAGGCTGTAGTCGACGCCGAGTCCGATACCCATGACGAGCGTGAGGTTGGCCGCGAAGGTCGAGACATCGGTGAAGAGAGTGACGATCCGCAGCAGCGCCAGCGTCCCGATGACCGAGAAGAGCCCCATGCCCAGGGTGAGCGCGGCCGCCGAGAAGCGGCGGTAGAGGGCGAAGAGCAGCAGGAGCACCAGCGGGATCACGATCAACTCGGCCCGCAGGAAGTCCGCACGGGCCTGCTCGGCGGCCTGTCTGAACACCTCGTCGCCGCCACCGACCCGGACTTCGACGAGCTCGCCGTCCCGGGTGAACTCCGGTGAGAACTCGGCCAGTTCCGCCCGCGCCTCCGTGACCGTGCCCGCCATCCGGGCGATCACCAGCGCCTGCCGGGCGTCCTCGGCGCGCATCACGGGCGAGTTGCCGCGGCTCCAATACGAGGCGGTCTCTGCCACCCCGCCCTGCCTGGCCAGCTCCTTCTCCAGCTCCCGTCCGGCCTCGGCGACCGCGGGAGTGTCCACGGTGCCTTCCTTGGCGGTGACCATCAGGAGCACCGACGGCGTGCCCGTGCCGAACTCCTTCTCCAGGACCGCTCGCGTCCGGACCGACTCCGAGCCGGGGCTCTCGAAGCGGCTGAGGACCAGCCTGTCCATGGTGCCGGCAGCCAGGACGAGGGCGAACAGGGCGAGGACGACACTCGCCCACAGTGCGCGGCGCGGACGGCGGGCGAGGGCGGACCCCAGGCGGGCGAGGGGATCGCGAGGTTGCACGGCAGGTCTCCTGTACGGGAGCGGGCCCCGTGGATACGGGAACGGTCGGCCCCACCTTCGACCGCACCGCTTCCAGAACCGCTGGAAGATCCGCGCGATGGACCCCTGGAGAGTCGGGAACTGTTCGGTGCCTGCCGGGAGTTGAGACTCGGAGACCGGCGACACCCGGCGACCAGGGGGAGCGATGTCCGGAGTCCTGCTGCGCGAACGACAGGGCGGCCACGACTGCCGCGTCGAGTCCTTCGCCCCGGCGATGCCGTACCGCCTGAAGGCCCTGACAGGGATCAACGACGGCTCGGGGATCGGCGGTACGACGCTGGCCAAGGTC
>NZ_JBEPEW010000038.1:0-61770 GCF_040300965.1 Streptomyces mesophilus
AAGGGCCAGTACTCGCCCACCTCCGAAGTCGGCAAGATCACCAAGTCCACGCCGATGGGCTCACTCGACGCGCCCTTCAACCCGGTGTCCCTCGCGATCGGCGCCGAAGCCAGCTTTGTGGCGCGCACGGTCGACTCCGACCGCAAGCACCTCACCGAGGTGCTGCGCCAGGCGGCCGCCCACCCCGGCACCGCACTGGTGGAGATCTACCAGAACTGCAACATCTTCAACGACGGCGCCTTCGAAGTGTTGAAGGACAAACAGCAGGCCGAGGAAGCCGTGATCCGCCTGGAACACGGACAGCCGATCCGCTTCGGCGTCGACGGTGCCAAGGGTGTCGTTCGGGACTCGCTGACCGGTGACCTGAAGGTCGTCGAGGTCACCGAGGCCAACCAGTCGCAGATCCTGGTGCACGACGCGCACTCCGCGTCCCCCACCACCGCGTTCGCGCTCTCGCGGCTGGCCGACCCGGACACCCTGCACCACACCCCGATCGGCGTCTTCCGCTCAACCGACCGCCCCGTCTACGACACCCTCATGTCCGACCAACTCGACACCGCCATCGAGCAGTACGGCAAGGGCGACCTTGCCGTACTGCTCACGGGAAAGGACTCCTGGACCGTCGCCGGCTGACGGCCGAGAAGCCCCTCTGCCGGTACGGATGCCCTCGGCGGCTGACCCATGGGACGTGCGCCCAGGGGTACGCGATGACTGTCGCGCCGCAACGTCGCAGGGGCGGCGGCCGCACTGGGGTGGTGGACGACGCGTGACGCCGGAGTCGATGACCGACAAGCGTGCCGAGCACTTGGACGAAGCGATGCTGCGGCGTCGGCTCGCCGTGCGCTGCGCGCTGTTCCTTGCGGCCGCCGGCCTGCTCGGCTTGGGAATCGGCTGGGTGGCGAACATCGGGGAGCGGCTGGCCACCGGTGTCTGCGCCTCGGCGCTCCTGATCGCCGTGACGGCCGTGCCGGGCCGGGTGACCCTGCACCGAGACCGCGCGCGGGCCGGCCGCCACGGCCTCTCCCTCAGCCGGTATGCCTATCTGGGCGAGCAGATTCGCAGAGGGCGCCCGCCCACGGACGCGGCCCTGCGTCCCGCCGTACTGGAGGTCGCGGAGCGCCAGTCCCTCGCGGTGGAGCAGGCGTCGTCCAAGCCGGTCCAGGCGTTGCGTGTCTCCGCGATCGTGCTGGTGACCTGGCCCACCGTCGATCGGATACTCCGTCAGGAATATGGCCTCGGCGCCCTGTACCTGTGCATGATCCTGTCCACGGTCTGGGCCGAAGTGAGTGTGCGCCGCAGGCGAAGGCGCCTCGGTACGGTGCGCAGGAAGCTGGACGAGCACGTGTGACACGCCCGCGCGCCAGCCCTCATGGCGCCCCCGCTGCTGCGGCCCCGTCGATGGGATGAGTCAGAGAGCGGACCGCAGCACCGCGGCGACCCGTCGCACACCCTCGTGGATACGTTCCGGGGTCGGGTAGCAGAACGAGAGCCGCATCTGGCGGCCACCCGACCCGTCCGTGAAGAAGCCGCTCCCGGACGCGTACGCCACCTGTGCGTCCAACGCCCGAGGGAGCAGCGCCTTGGTGTCCACGCCCTCCGGCACCGTCACCCACACGAAGAAGCCGCCGTCCGGCTCGGTCCATGTGCAGCCGGGCGGCAGGTACTCCGCCAGGGCGGCCAGCATCGCGTCGCGGCGCCGGCGGTAGTTCTCCCGGAACACATCGATCTGGCCCTGCCAGTCGTGCGAGGACAGATAACGGGAGACGATCAGCTGGTTCAGCGTGGGCGGACACAGAATGGCCGACTCCATGGCCAGCGTCAGCTTCTCCCGTATCGCGGCGGGCGACAGGACCCAGCCGACCCGTAGACCTGGGGCGAACGTCTTCGAGAACGACCCCAGGTAGACGACATTGTCCTGGTCGAGAGAGCGCAGAGCCGGATAGGTCTGGCCGTCGAAGCCGAGCAGACCGTAGGGGTTGTCCTCGACGACGAGCACGCCGTACTCCCGGCAGATCTCCACGATGTCGGCCCGCCGTTCGACGGCGAGCGTCACTCCGGACGGATTGTGGAAGTTCGGGATCGTGTACAGGAATTTGACACGGCGCCCGGCCGCCCGCGCTTGCCGGAGCGTCGTCCGCAGGCTCTCCGGCACCAAGCCGTGCTCATCCATCGCCACGTGCACGACCTGCGCCTGGTACGCGGCAAAGCACCCCAAGGCGCCGACATACGAAGGCCCTTCGGCCACCACCACGTCGCCCGGATCGCAGAAGAGCCGGGTGACCAGGTCGAGACCCATCTGCGAGCCGACGCTCACGACGACGTCGTCCGGGTGAGCAGTGATGCCCTCGAGCTTCATCACGTCGCAGATCTGGCCGCGCAGCTGCGGCAGCCCGTGCGCCGACGTGTACTGCAGCGCGCTCAGTCCGTCCTGCGCGACGAGCCGAGCGGCCTCGGCGGCCAGCGCATCGAGCGGCAGTCCGGTGAGGTCCGGCAGGCCGCCGGCCAGTGACACCACCTCCGGTCTGCTGACGACCGTGAACAGCGAGCGGATTTCAGAACTCGTCAGACCCGCGGCGCGTACGGCGTACCAGTCCAGATAGGGATCCCATCCCGGTGGTGCGGGAGAGACCGGGGGACGGAGGTCGAGAGTGGGGGAACCGGTCACCGCGATGGGCACGAGTACTCCTTCAGTCGCTTCGGTCGCTGGAGGCAGACGGCGTGAAGCGCCGCAGCCCATGGCGCAGCAGAAGTAGCCGATGCCGCGAGCGGCGCCGCACGAGCTGCACGATCGGGGCGTGGGACATGGCTCTCCAGCACGTTGCAGGCCGGGTCTTGGCAGAGGGTCGGGAACGCCGGTGTACGAGCCACGATGGCCGACGGCGAACGAGAAATGCTCGAGATGTGACGGAGCGCCGACGGACCGGAGGTTTCGCTGACACGAAGGTGAACCCAATCCTGCGTCCCCGGGACCACCGCGTTTCATCCAGCGGAAAACTTGCGTTGCGTTCCTACCCGGTGCCGATTGAATTCGGCCAACTCTGCGTTCTGTACCCGGAGTTGAGTGAGGGTATCGATCTCTTCTGTTGCAATGAGATTGCGCGGCAGTTAGGTTACAGGGCGCCTAGAACCCCACAGTCCGCCAAAGGAGTCCGTGATGCCGGGAGGCAGGCTGACCGGGCAGGAACGCGAGCAGATCGCGCAGGGGCTGGCGGACGGCATCGCCTTCGCCGAGATCGGCCGCCGCCTCGGCCGCCCCACCTCGACCGTCACCCGTGAGGTCATGCGCAATGGCGGCGCGGCCGCCTACCGCGCAGACGTCGCCCACTGGGCCACCGAGCAGCGGGCCCGCCGTCGAAGGCAGGCCGACGCGAGGGATGCGACGAAGGCGGCGCCGCTGCCGCACGGGCGCGATGCCGGCGCGGTGCGCGCGTACGAGGAGGTGTTCGCCACTGTCTTCATGGCGTCGGGCCTGCCCAGGATGACGGCCCGCGTGCTCGTCTGTCTTTACACCTCGGATGAGGGCGGCCTCAGTGCGGCCGAACTCGTCAGGCGTCTCGGGGTCGGCCGGTCGTCCGTCTCCAGGGCGATCGCGTTCCTGGAGAGCCAGGGGCTCGTCCGACGTGAGCGCGGTGAGCGCCGCCGCGAGCGCTACACCGTCGACAACGACGTCATGTTCCAGTCCACGGTGGCCGGGGCCCACTCCACCGCCCGCTTGGCCGAGACCGCGCGTCAGGGAGTGGCCGTCTTCGGGCCCGGCACCCCGGCTGCCGCTCGTCTGGAGAACGTCGCCCGCTTCGTCGACTTCATCTCCGAAAGCATCATCCGCGCCGCGGAACAGGGCCGTGAACTCCTCCACATGCCCGAGCCCAAGGCCACCTCTTCGGCACGCAGGAAGAACGAACCCTGATCATCCACGGTGAGCGAGCGGAATCGAATTCATCGAATCCGGCAGAGAAAAGATTCGGGGGCGGCCCGAAAGCCGCCCCCGAATACCTCGTTTCAGGTCCTCATGCGTTTCGGACCTTCTCGATGGCTGTTTCAGGCCTTCTTGAGGACCTCAGCGGCCAGCGGAAGCTCGAGCTCGGCGAGTTCCGCGACCTCGGTCTCGGCGGCGTCGTCGAGCAGAGCTTCATCAGCGGCGGCGTTGAGCTTGTCATTGAGGGGCATGAGATTTCTCCGTTTCCTGGAAAGCATCGGGGTGCGTTTCTCAGTGGGCTGCGGCCAGTGAACGGCAGCGCCGGATCCCGGGTCAAGGCGAAAGGAAAGAACAGCCGCTCCAGCGGATTCTCAGCACTGCGATCGACTCATTCGCTGTTTTGTCCTGCGGACGGGACATGCCCTTTCCTCTTCCGGCCCGGCGTCCCCGACTTCCGCCTGCCGTGGCCCGCATGGAGCGGCGCTCGACTTCCGCTCGACTCCTGCCCCCGGGCCACTCGTCCCCGGCGGCGGCGCCTCACGAGGCGTGCTCAGAACCGTACCGATGCCGGCGAAGGTGACCAGGACGACTCCCAGCGCCTGCGGCCAGGAGGGCTGTTGGGACAACACCACGGAGCCGACGACGACACCGACAGCAGGCTCAAGACTCATCAGAGTGCCGAAGACGGCCGTGGGCAGATCCCGCAAAGCGACCATCTCGGCGGCATACGGCAGGATCGGCAGCAGCAGCGCCGCCAGGCCCGACAGCGCGAACGAGGGCATGTCCATCTGCCCGGCCACACGGGCGACATCGGCGAACGGCAGCGTCACCACCGACGCCGCCGCCATGGAGACGGCCAGCCCCCCGAGGCCCGTGAACTGATCGCCCACCCGTTTGGTCAGCACGATGTAGCCGGCCCAGCCCGCGGCCGCGCCGAGCGCGAATCCGACCCCCGCCAGGTCGACGGCGCCGCTCCAGGGCCGTGTCAGGGCGAGCACTCCGACCGCGGCGGCGAGGGGCCACAGCGCGTCGACCCGGCGCCGCAGCCCGGCCACTGCCACCCCCAGTGGGCCAAGGAACTCCAGCGCCGTGGCGGTGCCCAGCGGGATACGGACCACCGCCTCGAAGTAGAGCAGGGTGAGCAGTCCACTGACCGCGCCGAGCAGCAGCGCGGTGCCCAGCTCACGCCGGTCACGGCCGCGGATGCGGGGCCGGGCGATCAGCCACAGCACCGCCGCCGCCCAGGTCAGCCGCAGCCAGGCGGTGCCGGGCACACCGAATCGGTCGAAGAGCCAGCTGGAGGTACCGGCACCGGTCTGCACACTGATCATGGCCACCACGGCGAGCGCGCTGCCTCGCAGGCGGGGGACGGGCATGGACATCGCCGTTCACGCCCCGACGACGAGGCCGGCGACCGGGGGCGCCACAGCACCGGAGGCGTCGGCTTCGGTCCCCGGATGCCCCACGGTGCAGGACCCGGCCCCCGGATGCCCCACGGTGCAGGACCCGGCCCCCGGATGCCCCACGGTGGAGGACCCGGTCCCCGGATGTTCCGCAGCGCACGGCCCGCCCGACCAGTGCCCCTCCGCGAGCGAGAGGAGCCACCGCCCCGTCCCGGCGTCCCGGTCCACGCCCAGGAGGTCCGCGTCACGCTGCACCCGCTCTGGCGCGCGGACCGCCTGCAGAGCGAGGTAGAGCTGCGCCCGGTCGGCATCCACGACGGGCAGTGCGGGCAGTCGGCCGGCGGCGAAGTCGAACCAGCCGGCGTCCCCGTTCTCCAGCGCGTCACCGAGCAGCTTCCCGGCATCCTTGGCGCGCAGCCGCGCCCCACCCCGCTCGCACGCCAGGCGCACCAGCGCACGGTCACCGGCCGCCACCCCCACCGTGTAGGCGCCGCTGGCCTCCCGGGCCAGCAAAGCCGTGTCCACACAGTGCTCATAGGCGAAGCGGACGGCGGACGCACAGCCCGAGGCGATCAGCCGGCGCCACATCACGGTGTCCAGGACCTCCCGGTCGGCGTCCGCGAACACCTGGAACAGGGCGGGCAGTTCGGCCAGCCGGTCCTCGGCGGCCAGCCGCTGGAACACCTCGGCGAAGCCCTCGACACGGGGCGGTGGACGCAGGCACTCCAAGGCCCTGGCAAGCTCGGGCAGGGTGCCGTCGACGACGGCTTCCTCGACGGCGCGCCGGACCTCCTCCTCGTCGAGGCGGACCTCGACGTCCGTGAGCGTGGCCAGCTTGCGCAGCGCCCCGTACCGGCCGCTCGCCAGGAGGGTGCGCATTCCGGTGGCGACGGCGTCCGGCCTGAACCGGACGGGTACGCGCGTGAGTTGACGCACATAGTCGACGGCGCCGAGCCGTCCGGCCGCCACCAGCACGTCGTACGCCCGCAGGGCCGTCGCCTCGTCGAGTTCCGGACGTACACCGGTCGCCGCGATGATCTGTTCGATGCCTCCGGCGTTTCCGCGGCGGGCGAGACGCGTGCAGGCACGGCCGATGAGGTCGGCTCCGGGCCGCCGAGCGGGCGGCAGATGCTTGGCGAGGAAACAGAAGTCGTCCACCACGGCACGTTCCAGGGCCCGCTCGGCGGCCCGCGCCACCACGTCCTGCGGCAGTGAGGACATCACGGGGACGTGCTTGTGGAGCTGCTCCAGGACGTAGATCTCGTCCTGGTCCACAAGCCGGCGCGCCTGCGCCGTGACGAACTCCGCCGGCAGTCGGCCGAGTGCGCCGGGGGCGTCCTCGCTCAGGTGCTTGAGGAGATTGCGGTACGCGCGCATGGCCTAGCCCGCCAGCGCCAGCGGCCGGTTCATGAACGGCAGCAGGTGCGCGACATCCTGATCGCGGTTGAAGCGCACCATCGCCATGCGGAGCTCGGGATCGTATCCCTCGCGGCCGCGGAAGTCGGTGCTCTCGTCGGCGAGTTCCTCGCTCCAGAGCCCCGTGTAGACGGGCAGGCCCATGCCGTGCCCGGCGAGCACCACCTCGAAGATCGACTGAATGGTCGGCGGGGTCCAGTCGCCCGGCTGGGTCGTCTGCTGCAGGTAGGAACCTTCGGCGATGTAGGTGGGCGTGAGGTAGATCGTCAGCTCGGTGCCGTACCGGTCGCAGATTTCCTTCAGATATTCCATCGTGGCGACGGCCTCGCGTACCCCGTGCTCGTCGGACATCCGCGGCGCCGGCTTGATGAGGACGTAACTGGTGAGCTTGACACCCAGGGAGCCGAGGAGCGCGACCCGGTCCTCCATGATCCGGCGCGAGATCTTCTTCTTGAGCACCGTCTGCCGGATGAAGTCGTCCTGCGTCTCGAAGCCGACCGTCACATCCAGCCGGGGCGCGTGGGTGGTCTTGGCGATGTGCTCCAGGTAGTCGCGCTTGACGTACTCGGGGCGTGTCTCGATGGACAGGATCTCGAGGTTCTCCATCTCCCTTGCGCGGTGCAGCAGATGGTCCACGGACTCGCGGTGGAAGCGGCGCGGGTCGAGTGCGGATCCCTCGTTGCCGAAGGACAGCTGACGGAACCGGCCGAGCTGGTCCGCCTTCTCGGTGAACACATGGTCGATCTGCCGGTTGATCTGCTCGGCAGTCACCTCGAACGTCGCCGAGCGGGTCGGCAGGGCGCAGTAGGTGCACTGGAACTGGCACTTGGTCGTGTAGAAGGACAGCACGAGGTCGCGCCGGGTGAGGAAGGTGCGGGTGCCGATGTAGAGCGGCAGGTTCGGGTCGTGGTTCTCGGGACCGTCGAGGTTTTCGGACATGGGTGGCCCACCTTTCGAGCTGCGGGGAAGTGATGAGGGAGGCGAAGCGAGGGGGACGAGAGGCTCGGCGAATGGCCTTCAAGTCCGCGTCAGGGCATGGGCTTTCCTGCTTCGGCCCCGTCAGGGCCACGGATGCAGGACGACCTTTCCGCACTCCTTGGTGAGCTGGGTCTTCCACGCCTGCTCGATGTCGTCGAGCGGGAACGTGTGCGTGATGAACCGGTCGATGAGCGCGCCGCTGCGGGCGATCACGTCGAGCATTCCGGGAGCGTGCTGCAGATACAGATCGAGGCTGCCGTGGAGGGTGACGCCCTTTTGGATCAGGTCCCGGTCCACGTGGATCTCCAGCTCACCCGACTCCCCGAGGAACGTGACCTGTCCGCCGCGGCCCACCGCGTCGAGCCCGAACCGCTGGTAGGCGGCCTGCGCGGAACAGTCGATGACGCGGTCGACTCCTCTGCCGCCGGCGAACTCCCGTACGGCGTTCAGGGCGTCGGGCGCGGTGATGTCCACGACCAGGTCCGCGCCCAAGTCCCCTGCCAGCTCCCGCCGGTAGGGGCTGCGACCGGCGCAGATCATCCGCGCACCCCGGGCCCGGCCGTTGATCACGGCGCCGAGGCCCACCTGGCCGAGCCCGGTGACCAGGACCGTCTGCCCCTCGGCGACCTCCATGTTGTCCATCGCCGTGTAGGTCGCACCCATCCCGCAACAGGCCATCGCCGCATGCTCGTACGACATCCCGTCGGGGATCGGGACCAGCAGGTGCTCCCGCTTGATCATGTACTGGGCGAAGCCGCACTCTCCCGACGTGCCGCCGCTCACGGCCAAGGGGTTCTCGGTGTCCTCGCAGTGGGCGTAGCGCCCCGATGCGCACAGCGCGCAGCGCCCGCACGGATACCCGCTGAGTACGACCACCCTGTCCCCGGGCCGGAAGGCACTGCCGGCCCCGGCATCGACCACCTCGCCGGCCGCCTCGTGCCCAAGGGAGTCCCAGCGGTTGCGGTCACGGAAGTCCCAGTGCTCGTACGCCAGATGTTCGTTGCACATGGGTGCGGCGAGCACCTTCACCAGGACGTAGTCCTCCGCGATCAGCGGCAGCGGCTTCTCGATGATCCGGCTGGCACCGGGCCCGTCCAATGCGGCGACTTTCATGAGGGCCTCTGCGGCCATGATCGCTCCAGGAGGTCGAGGAAGGAGGCCTTCCTGCTTGGCAACTTCTTGCCTGAAGGTTGGCAATCCGTACTCGAAGCGGAATATCGAGAGGCTCGACCGGCGGTGGAAGCGCAGGTGGGAGTGGCCAACTCTTGCCGGAGGCGAGGTCTGGCCTTGCCAGGTCGACGCTTGAACGCGCTGCCGGATGAGGTGAGTTGCCAAGCTCACGTTCCGGGCCGCCTCGCTGGGGGCAACGTCATCGCGTGCCGGACAGCAGCTGTGGCAGGTGTGGCTGAAAAGCCCTCATGGAGCGCCCATGAGAAGAGCGGCCCCGCGGCCCTGTCCGACGATGGCCAACCTTCCAACTTCGCACGGAAAGTCAGGCCAGGGCCAGAGCATCTCGCCGACGGGACGGTGCGGGAGAACGCAGGGCAGAGCGGACGAACTGCCGCCCTTGTAGCGCCCGAATCGCCGGCCCTACGGTTCCGCCACCGACGCCGGGCGTCCTGCCGACCGGACAGGCGTCGGACTGCGAAGGTGCCGCGGTCCCCACACCCGGCCTGTGTCCTCCAAAGCCGCCTCGAGACGCGCGAGGACGGTGTGCATCGGCCTGGCCCGAAGGGCAGACCGGTCGAACGCCCAAGACACCCACCGGGGAGCGAGCGCTGTGACGGGATCGGATTTCGAGAGCGCGGTATCAGTGCGGGATCAGGACCCTGTCGAGTCGGGCGCCACGACCGAGGCGGCTGCCCGGGACGGGAGGACCGGGGCGATCCCGTTGTCCTTCGCTCAGCGCCGGCTGTGGTTCCTGGACCGCCTGGAGGGGCCGTCGGCGACGTACAACATTCCGTTCGCGCTGCGTCTCGAGGGGCCGCTGGACACAGAGGCGTTGGCCGCGGCGGTGGGGGATGTCGTCACCCGGCACGAGAGCCTGCGCACGCTGTTGGTGGAGAGCCGGGACGGAACGCCTGAGCAGCGGGTGGTGCCGGCGTCCGAGGCGAACGTCCCTTTCAGCGTGGTGGACATTACGCCGGACGCTGTCAACGCGTCGGCGAGTGAGTCCGCAGCGTGGGTGTTCGAACTCGACAAAGAGCTGCCGATCCGGACCACGGTGCTCCGGCTCTCCCCGCAGGAGCATGTGGTGGTGTTCGTGTTCCACCACACGGCGGCCGACGGTGCGTCGATGGCACCGTTCCTCACCGACCTGATCACCGCATACGACGCTCGGCGTCAGGGTGATGCCCCCGATTACGTGCCGTTGGCGGTCCAGTACAAGGACTACTCGGTGTGGCAGCGCGACATGCTCGGCGACGAGGACGACCCGGACAGTGTCGCCGCCGAACAACTCGGCTACTGGCGTGGGGAGTTGGCCGGGGCTCCGCAACCGTTGCAGTTGCCGCTGGACCGGCCGCGACCCACGTCGTCCACCCGTCGCGGCGGGTATGTCGACTTGGAGCTCGCACCGGAACTCGTCGCCGGTATCGGCAAGCTCGCCACGGGGCACGGTGCGACGGCGCCGATGGTCGCGCAGGCTGTGCTCGCGGTCCTCCTGCACCATCTCGGTGCGGGCAACGATCTGACGATCGGCAGTCCGATCGAGGGGCGTGCCGATGAGCAGTTGGAGGAGCTTGTCGGGTTCTTCGCCAATACGTGGGTGCTGCGGGTCGATCTGTCGAGGAACCCGACGTTCGACGAGCTGCTGGACCAGGTGCGGGAGCGGGCGCTGGGCGCGTACGACAACCAGGACGTGCCCTTCGAGCACCTGGTGGAGTTGCTCAGCCCGGATCGGACGACGGCGTACAACCCGTTGTTCCAGGTGATGTTGGCGTGGCAGTTCGGCTGGTCGCCGATCGAGCTGTCGGGGTTGACGGTCACGCCGCTGCCGTTGGGCACGGACACGGCGAAGTTCGATCTGTTCTTCAACATCGTGCCCGATCCTTCCGGGCGCGCCTACGGCCGCCTGGAGTACGCCACGGAGCTGTTCGACCACTGCACGGCCGAGACGCTCGTCGACCGCTTCGTACGCGTGCTGGCTCAGGTGGTCGCCGATCCGGGTAAGCGGATCGGCAGCGTGGACGTGCTCAGCGACGAGGAGCGAAGCCGGCTTGCGCTGCTCAACGACACGGACGTGTCGTTCAAGGCGGCGACCGTGCCCGAGCTGGTGTCGGCGCAGGCGGCCCGCGCACCCGAGGCGGCAGCCGTCATCTGCGGGCAGACCGCTTTGTCATATGGGGAGTTGGAGGCGCACGCCGGTCGTCTCGCGGTGGTGTTGCGCGAGCATGGGGTCGGTCCGGACACCCTGGTCGCGGTGGCCCTGCCCCGCACAGCGGATCTCCCGGTCGCCTTGCTCGGCGTCCTCAAGGCGGGCGTCGCCTATCTGCCGGTCGACCCCGGCCACCCTTCCGCGCGCCTGGAGTTGCTGCTGAACACGGCGCGCCCCGCACTCCTGCTCACCGACGAGGCGACACGGGCGGCCCTGCCGCACTACGAGGTGCCCGTCCTGCACCTGAGCGACGCGGTCCTCGACGGCCCGCCCGCCGAGGTCTCCGAAAGTCCTGCGCGACCGGACCACCTGGCCTACGTGATGTTCACGTCCGGGTCGACCGGGACGCCGAAGGGCGTTGCCCTCACTCACGCCGGCATCGTGAACGGTGTCAAAGATCTGGCCACGCGCACCGGAGTGGTGGCGGGGTCGCGGATGCTCGCGGGGACGTCGGTGAACTTCGACGTGTCCGTCTTCGAAATGTTCACCGCCCTGACCTCCGGCGCGAGTGTCGAGATCGTGCGTGACGTCCTCGAACTCGCCGAGCGCCCGGGCTGGTCGGGTTCCACGATCAGTGCCGTTCCGACGGTGTTCACCGCACTCCTCGACCAGCTTGCCGGTCAAGGCCGTCAACTCGACGTGGATACGGTGGTGTTCGCGGGGGAGGCGCTGTCGTCGGACCTGGTCCGGCGGGTGCACAAGGAGCTGCCCGGCACTCGCGTCATGAACGCCTACGGGCAGACCGAGAGCTTCTACGCCTCCACCTTCACCGCCCCGGGGGAGTGGACCGGCAGCGGAGCGGTACCAGTGGGGTCACCGCTGGCGAACATGCGGGCCTATGTCCTCGGCCCCGAGCTCGCGCCAGTGCCGCCGGGTGTGGTGGGCGAGTTGTACGTGGGCGGTCCGGTGGCCCGCGGCTATTACGGCAACAGCGCGGCGACGGCGGAGCGCTTCGTGGCCTGTCCCCACGGTGAGCCGGGCGCGCGGATGTACCGCACCGGCGACCTCGCGCGCTGGAACGCCGACGGGCAGCTCGTCTACGAAGGCCGCGCCGACCACCAGGTCAAGGTCAACGGCATCCGGATCGAGCCGACCGAGATCGAGGCCGTGCTCGCCCAGCATCCGTCGGTCCGGCAGTCGGTGGTGACGGTAAGGACGGATCCCACCGGCCGCAGCTGCCTGGTGGGCTACGCGGTCTTGGCGGATGTCGCCACCCAAGTCCTCGTCTCGGATCTGCGCCGGTTCGTGGCGAAGCGTGTGCCGGACTACATGGTGCCCGCCCAGCTGATCACTCTGGACCGGCTGCCGCTTACGGCGAACGGCAAGCTGGACCGTGCCGCTCTTCCGGTGCCGGAGTTCACTGGGGGTGAGTACCGTGCGCCGCGCAACGACACGGAGCGGATCCTTGCCGAGGTGTATGCGGACGTGCTGGGTGCCGGTGAGATCGGTATCGAGGACGACTTCTTCACCAGCGGCGGCGACAGCATCCGCTCCATCCAGGTGGTGGCCCGCGCCAAGAGCCGCGGTGTCACTGTCACCACCCGCGAGATCTTCGAGCAGCGCACGGTTCTCCGTCTCGCCGAACTCGTCGCCGAGCGTTCCGACGAGGAACGAGTGGTCCTTGCCGAGCTGCCGGGTGGCGGAACGGGCTGGGCGCCGCTGCCGCCGACGGCCGCGCACGTTCTTCAACTGGGCGGCGGGATCGGCCGGTTCTGCATGTCCGCGCTGCTCACCCTGCCCGCAGGCATTGACCGGCCCACCCTCATCGCCACCCTGCAGAGCGTCCTCGACCGTCACGACGGGCTGCGCGCCACCCTGGACCGGGGCAACCCAGGCCTGCGTATGCAGCCGCGGGGCACGGTCGAGGCCGACAGACTGCTTCGCGACGTGCCGTATGCGGCCGATGAGGTGCAGGGGGAGCTGGATGCTGCGGCCGACCGGCTGGACCCCGATGCCGGGGTGATGGCCCAGTTCGTACGGTTCACCAGTGCCGGAGATGATCAGTCGGACCGGTTGTTGATCGTGCTGCACCACCTGGTCGTCGACGGTGTGTCCTGGCGCATCCTGCTGCCGGACCTGGTCGACGCCTGGAAACAGGCCGTCAGCGGCACCGAGACAGACGAGCCCGCCCTCACCGGAACGTCGCTGCGCCGCTGGCTGCACGCGCTGGCCGAGCAGGCCGGCTCCGAGCAGCGCATCGCGGAACTTCCGGTGTGGCAGGAGATCCTCGCGGGCGATCAACCCTCTTTGGGCTCAAGGGAGTTGGACCCGGCCCGAGATGTCACCGCCACTGTGGACACGGTTCGCATTCAGATCCCTGCCGAGGTGACCGGCGCGCTGCTGAACAAGGTGCCGACCGTCTTCCGTACCGGGGCCGACGACGGCCTGCTCGCCGGTCTCGCTCTCGCGCTGGCCCGCTGGCGCGCCGACCACGGCACCGACGCCGCCTCCACGCTGGTCCGCCTGGAAGGCCACGGTCGCGAAGAACACCTGATCCCCGGCGCGGACCTGTCCTCCACCATCGGCTGGTTCACCGCCATGTATCCCGTGCGCCTGGACGTCACCGGCATCGACCTCACAGACGCCTTCGCCGGCGGCCCGGCCGCAGGCAAAGCGCTGAAGACGGTCAAGGAACAGCTGCGCACTGTCCCCGACAACGGTCTCGGTTACGGCCTACTGCGCCACCTCAACGATTCGACAGGCTCGCAGCTGGCCGGCCTGACCTCCCCCCAGATCGGCTTCAACTATCTCGGCAAGGCTTCCGCCGCCGACCTGCCCGAGGAGCTGCGGAACCTGGGCTGGGCGCCGGACACCACCCACCAGGACCTGATCGCCGCGGCCGACGCCGACATGCCGGTCCTTTCCGCCCTGGAGATCAACGCGGTCGCCACCGACACCGGCGCGGGGGAGGAACTGACCGCCTACTTCGGCTTCCCCACCGGCGTCCTCACCCGTCAAGAGGTCACCGAACTCGCCGAGTTGTGGGTCCAGGCACTCACCGCCCTCGCCCGCCATGCCACTCGCCCCGACGCCGGCGGCCTCACCCCAAGCGACGCCCCGCTCGTCACCGTCACCCAGGCCGAGATCGACAGCTGGGAGGAGCGCCACGGCGCACTGAGTGAGATCTGGCCGACCACCCCGGTCCAGGCCGGGATGCTGTTCCACACGAAGTTCGCCGGTGCGGACTTCGACGCTTACCACGTCCAGCTGGCGTTCGAGATGTCCGGCGACATCGACGCCGACCGGATGGGCCGTGCCGCACAGGCACTTCTGGAACGCCACACCGTCCTGCGCGCGGCTTTCGCCGGCCGCGCCGACGGCGATGTCGTCCAGGTGATCCCGGACTCGGTGACCCTGCCCTGGCAGTACCTCGACCTGACGCAGCTCGACGAGCCGCAGCGCACCGAGCGGTTCGAAAGCTTCCTGAAGGGCGACCGGAAGACATACTTCGACACCGAACAGCCGCCGCTGATCCGCATGGCGCTGATCCGTCTCGAACCCGGCCGCGCGCATCTCGTCCTGACCGCTCACCATGTACTGATCGACGGCTGGTCCACGCCCCTGCTCATGCAGGACCTGCTGCTGCTCTACACCTCCGACGGCGACCCCACCGGTCTGCCCGCCCCTCGCGACTTCGGCGAGTTCCTGGCCTGGCGCGCCCGGCAGGACGAGAGCGAGACCGCACGGGCCTGGGCGCAGGAGCTCGAAGGGGTTGAGGAACCGACCCTGATCGCTCCGGGCAGCGCGGAAGGCAGGCAGAGCGCCGGTCAGCTGGACGTACCGCTGACACCCGACGACGCGCGTGAACTGGTGGCTGTCGCGGCGGAGTTGGGCATCACCGTCAACACGCTCGTCCAGGGCGCCTGGGGGCTCCTGCTCGGGCGGCTCACCGGCCGCCAGGACGTGGTCTTCGGTGCGACCGTCTCCGGCCGCCCGCCCGCCGTCGCGGACGTCGAGTCGATGGTCGGGATGTTCATCAACACCCTGCCCGTACGGGTGAGTTATGCGCCGGGCGACACTCTCCACGAGCTCCTCGGCCGGCTGCAGAAGCGGCAGGCCGCGCTGCTCGACCACCACCACCAAGGGCTTTCGCAGATCCAGCAGGCGGTGGGACTGCCGTCGCTGTTCGACACCCTGGTCGTCTTCGAGTCCTACCCGGTCGACGAGGAGGGACTCGGCGCCGCCGGCGACGGCATCACCTTCACGGGGCTGCGTGCGTCCACGGGCACCAACTATCCGCTGGCCCTGATGGCGGCCGTCGAACCGCACTTGAAGCTGATCCTCCAGTACGCCCCCGAAGTCTTCGATCCGGACACGGCCCACGTCCTCGCGGACCGCCTCGCACGCGTCCTGCGGCACCTCGCAGGACCGGGGGACGTGACGGCCGCACAACTCGACGTACTGGAACCGGCCGAACGTGCCCAACTGCTCACCGAGTTCGACGACATAGCTGCAGTGACAGACGGCACCACGGTCCACGCCCTCGTCGAGGCCACGGCAGCGCGCACCCCGGATGCCACCGCCGTGGTCGCCGGCGACACCACGCTCACGTACGCAGAACTGAACACCCGTGCAAGCGCCTTGGCGCGCACACTGGCTGGCCAGGGAGTAGGGACGGAGTCGTTGGTCGCCGTCTCCCTGCCCCGGTCGGCGGACCTGGTGATCGCGCTGCTCGCGGTACTCAAGGCAGGCGCGGCATATCTGCCGGTCGACCCGAAGTACCCCAGCCACCGTCTGGAGGCCATCCTCGACGAGGCGCGGCCCCACCTCGTCCTGACCGACGCCGCGACGGCCGAGGTCCTGCCGCGGCACGCCGCACCGGACTTCCACCTGGACGCACAGGACCTGACCGGTGGCGAGGGAGAACATCATCTGCCGGTCCACGCGCAGCAGTTGGCCTACGTGATGTACACCTCCGGCTCCACCGGCAAGCCCAAGGGCGTCGCCATCACCCATGCCACCGTCGTCAACGGCGTACTGCGGCTCGCGGAACGCGTCGGCATGGCGCCGGGCCGGCGGATGCTCGCCGGCACCTCGGTCAACTTCGACGTCTCCGTGTTCGAGATCTTCACCACCCTCGCCGCCGGCGGAGTCGTCGACATCGTCCGCGACGTCCTGGTCCTGGGCGAGCGCAAGGACGGCTGGAACGGCAGCGTGATCTCCACCGTCCCGTCCGCCTTCGACGAACTGATCGACGCCATCCGCGACCGCACCCACGTGGACACGGTCGTCTTCGCCGGAGAGGCACTGCCGCCCGCACTTGTCCAGCGGACCCGCCAGGCCTTCCCTGATGTGCGGATCCTGAACGCCTACGGCCAGAGCGAATCGTTCTACGCCACCACTTGCACCGTCCCCGCCGACACGGCCCCCCTGTCCGGCAACGTGCCGGTCGGCATTCCACTCGGTGGCATGCGCACCTACCTCTTGGGACCCGACCTGGCCCTGGTTCCACCAGGGGTGACAGGAGAGCTGTACGTCGGCGGCCGCGTCGCCCGCGGCTACTTCCGCCGCGGCGCACTGACCGCCGAGCGCTTCGTCCCCGACCCCTACGGACCGCCCGGCTCCCGCATGTACCGCACCGGCGACCTCGCCCGCAGGCAGGATGACGGACAGCTGGAATACCTGGGCCGCACCGACACACAGATCAAGATCCGTGGCTTCCGCGTCGAACCCGGCGAGGTCGAGGCGGCACTGACCGCGCACCCGCACGTCGCCCAGGCAGCCGTCATCACCCGCCCCGGACGCGGCCGCACCACCGGGAAGCAGCTGCTCGCCTACGTCGTACCGCACGGCACCCTGGACACGCGCGATCTGCACGAGTTCACGGCACAACGGCTGCCGGACTACATGGTCCCGTCCGCCTTCACGGCTCTCGACCGGCTGCCGCTCACTCCGAACGGCAAGCTGGACCAGGCCGCACTGCCCGAGCCGGAGTACACCGACACCGCGTACCGGGCGCCGCGCACATCCCGCGAAGAGACCTTCGCCGCGCTGTTCGCCGAGGTGCTCGGCGTGGAGAAGGTCGGCATCGACGACGGCTTCTTCGCACTCGGCGGCCACTCCCTGCTCGCGGTCCGGCTCAGCCACCGCGCGCTCGCCGAGACGGGCACGGAGATCCCCGTCAGCAAGATCTTCGACCTTCCGACGGTCGCCGCGCTCGCCGCGTGGTCGGAGCAGTCCGCTCCGCGCCGTCGCCCCAGCCTGCTCGAGATGTTCGCCAAGGAGTAAGCCATGACCCCGCTGTCGTTCGTGCAACGCCGCACCTGGTTCCTGCACCACCTGGAAGGTGCGGAGAACTGGAACATGTCAGCGGCATTCCGGCTGACCGGCGCCCTGGACGAGGACGCCCTCGTCGCCGCGATACGTGACGTGGCCGACCGGCACGAGATCCTGCGGACCACGTATCCGTCGGACCCGTCCGGCATGCCCTACGGGCAGATCCTGCCGATGACTTCGGACCTCGTACCGGTGGCGGTGAGCGAGGTGACGCCCGAGGGCGAGGCCGAGGCGATCGCGAAGGCCGTCTCGCACCGCTTCGACCTGGCGGCCGAGATCCCGCTGCGGGCCACCCTGCTGCGCCTGTCACCGCGGCAGCACGTCCTGGTCCTGGTCGTGCACCACATCGCCACCGACGGGAGCTCCGGCGCCCCGCTGGCGCGCGACCTCGCCGCGGCCTACACCGCACGCCGCGAGGGCCGGGCCCCCGACTGGCAGCCGCTGCCCGTGCAGTACAAGGAGTACACCCTGTGGCAGCGCGAGGTACTCGGTGATGTCGAGGACCCGCACAGCATCGCCGCGGAACAACTCGCCTACTGGCAGGCCGAGCTGGACGGCGTACCGCAGCCCCTGGGTCTTCCGCTGGATCGGCCGCGGACCGCGGAGGCGCGCACCGACGGCGACACGGTCGCCTTCACCGTGAGCGCGCGGATTGCCGCCGAGCTCCAGCAGGTGGCCGCCGCACGCAACACGAGCATGGCGATGCTCGTCCAGGCGGCCGTGGCGGTGCTCCTCGGCAGACTCGGCGGCGGCGACGATGTGCCCATCGGCACCCCGATCGCGGGACGCGGCGACGAGGCGCTGAACGACCTGATCGGCTGCTTCGTCAACAACCTGGTCCTGCGCGTGGACCTGAGCGGTAACCCCACGTTCACCGACGTACTCGCGCAGGTCCGCAGGAAGGCGCTCGCCGCCTTCGACCACCAGGACCTGCCCTTCGAGCTGCTCGTGGAGCAGCTCAACCCGGAGCGTTCCGCCTTCTACCGTCCGCTGTTCCAGGTCATGTGCGGCTGGCAGAGCTACGAGAAGCCCGAGCTTCATCTGCCGGGCCTCGAGGCGGAGTTCCAGCAGGCCCTCACCAACACCACGCAGGTCGACCTGTTCTTCAGCATGGCCCTGGACAACTCCGGCACGCTGCACGGCGACATCCAGTACGCGACCGGGCTGTTCGACCGCGACACCGTCGAGGCCATGGCCGCCCGTCTCGCGCGCATCCTCGAACAGCTGGCCGCCACCCCCGACCTGCGTGTCGGCGACCTCGACCTGCTGGTCCCGGGGGAGCGCGAGCGCGTACTCGGCGACGTCAACGACACGGCCGAACCCTCCCTGGACGGCGGCTTCGTGTCCGCCCTGCGGCGCCAGGCGGACCTGCGGCCCGACGACCTCGCCGTCATCGCGCCTCAGTCCACGCTCACCTACCGGGAACTCGACACCCGCTCCAACCAACTGGCGCACTGGCTGATCGGCCAAGGGGTGCGCGCCGAGTCCCTCGTCGCCGTCTGTCTGCCACGCACCGCCGACCTGATCGTGGCGCTCCTGGCCGTACTCAAGTCCGGCGGAGCGTATGTCCCGCTCGACCCGGACCACCCCGAGTCCCGTATCGGCTTCGTCCTCGAGCAGGCGAAGCCGGCCCTGGTGCTCGACGCCGCCACGCTGGCCGGCGCGGACTGGAAGGCCTGCGAGCACACTCCACCGCACAGCGCCGCAGGGCCCCGGAACACGCAGTACGTGATCTACACCTCGGGCTCGACGGGCACACCGAAGGGCGTGGCGGTCCCGCGCGGAGCGCTCGACAACTTCATCGCCTCCGTGCAGCGCCGCTTCCCGCTGGCGCCCGGCGAACGGATGCTGTTCAGCACCACGGTGGCGTTCGACATGGCCAACACCGAGCTGTTCCTGCCGTTCGTCTGCGGCGCGACCATGGTGATGGTGGCCAAGGAGACGGTCACCGACCCGGCCGCCGTCCTGGCAGCCGTACGCGACCACCGGATCACCGCCGTACAGGCCGCGCCCGCGTTCTGGCAGATGCTGCTGATCCACGACCCGAACGCGGCGCGCGGGCTGCGCATCATCGTCGGTGCGGAGGCCGTACCGGTCCGGCTCGCCTCGACCCTGGCCGACCAGGCCGCTGAGGTGGGCAACTGGTACGGCCCCACCGAGACGACGACCTGGTCGACCATGGCACCCGTCGAGTCGGGCGCCGCACCGGTCATCGGTGTGCCCATCGGCAACACCCAGGTGTACGTGCTCGACGCGACGCTGCGTCCCGTCCCGCGCGGAGTGCAGGGCGAGCTGTACATCGCCGGCGACGGCGTGGCCCGCGGATACCAGGGCCGCCCCGACCTCACCGCGGAGCGCTTCGTGGCCTGCCCCTTCGGACCGGCCGGCAGCCGCATGTACCGCACCGGGGACCTGGTGCGATGGGACAGGGACGGGCGCCTCGAGTACCTCGCGCGCACGGACTTCCAGGTCAAGGTGCGCGGCTTCCGTATCGAACTCGGCGAGATCGAGCACGCTCTGGACAGCCACCCGGAGGTCGCGCAGGCCGCGGTCGTCGTGCGCGAGGTCCGGGACGTCCAGGACGGTGACAAACGCCTGATCGGCTACGTGGTCCCGGCGCGCACGGCCCACGCGGGCCAGTCCGGTGCGCACGGCGACACCGGCGCACCCGTCGTCCTCGACGACGAACCGACGCGCCTGCTGCTGAGTGCACTCGTCCCGTACCTGCGCGCACGGCTGCCCGAATACATGGTGCCGCCGATGTTGCTGGCCCTGTCGCACCTCCCGCTGAACCCCAACGGAAAACTCGACCGCAAGGCGCTGCCCACCGAAGCGGCGGGTGCCGGCGCCACCGGGGCGCCGCGCAATGCCCACGAGGAGCAACTGTGCGCCCTGTTCGCCGAGTTGCTCGGCCATGACGAGGTCGGCATCGACGACAGCTTCTTCACCCTGGGCGGGCACTCCTTGCTGGCCACCCGGCTCAGCCGGCGTATCCGCACCCAGTTCGGCATCGAGATGCCGCTGCGGACCATCATCAAGTTCCCCACGGTGGCCGAGCTGGCCGCCCTGCTGCTCACCGGCACCATCCCGGAAGAGCTGGCGGACCCGTTCTCGGTCGTGCTGCCGCTGAACAACGATCCCGGTACGGGCACGCGCCCCCTGTGGTTCTTCCACGGCGGCGGCGGCCTCGGCTGGGCCTACTTCAGCTTCGTGCACCACGTCAAGGACCGCCCGGCGTACGCCCTGCAGTCCCGGGGTTCCAACGGCACCGACCCGCTGGCCGGCTCCGTACAGGAGATGGTGGAGGACTACGCCGACCAGATCCTGAAGATCCAGCCGGACGGGCCGTTCGACCTGATCGGCTGGTCCTACGGCGGCACCGTCGTCCAGGCCGTCGCCCACGAACTCGACCTGCGCGGCCACGAGGTCCACCTCGTGGCCATCCTGGACTCCCAGCCCGGCGGGCACGGATTCACCGAGATCCACACCGGCAAGACGCAGGCGGACTACCGGGGCGAACTCGAGCACTACTTCGGCCAGTACATCGGCACCGACAACCAGGAGCACTTCCTGGACGTCATGTCCAAGGTCCTGGCCAACAACATGACCCGCATGATGGCGTTCGAATCGCCGGTCTACCGGGGCGACGTCGTCTTCTTCAACGCGACACAGCAGAACGAGACGTACGCCCACCTGTGGAAGCCGTACGTCCAGGGCAAGTTCGAGGTGCACGACGTACGCGCCGTCCACCACGAGATGCACATGCCCGCACCAGTGGCCGAGGTCTTCGCGGTGATCAACCAGAAGCTGCGTACCTGACACCGGCAGGCGCGGCAGAGAGATGGCCGACCGATCCGTCAACTCCCGCTTCGACCAGGGGAGTTGACGGAGCCCGTCCGGCGCGACGCGCACGGCGAAAGGGGCGGACGCCCCACCCCGAGACCCGACCTCAGCCGCCCGCCCACCGCTCTGCCGAAGCCCCTCAGCTACTGGCCCTGTTGGGGAACCCGCGGCTGGAGAACCGCTTGTCGCATGGCAGAGTCGGAGCGGAGGGCCCGTTATCGCGGGCAGCGGGAACAGTATGGTCACGTGCAGCGGAGGCCATGGCGCGCGGGCCACGGACACGGCCCATGCGCTCACGGCGGGCGGGAGCGGGCGCGAGCGGACCTGTGGACGTACGGCCATCCACGCGCAGTGAGGATTTCCATGAGTCGTGACCCTTCGTTCGATATCGCGGTCACCGGTGTGGCCGCCAGGTTTCCCGGGCCCGCCGATCTGGGCGAGTGGTGGGAGGCCGTCCTTGACGGTCAGGTGTTCACCACGATGTTGACCCGCGACGCCTTGATCGCAGCGGGACTTGAACCGTCCGTGGTCGACGACCCCCGCTACGTGCCGGTCCGCGGGTTGCTGCCGGATGCCGACCGGTTCGACCACGAGTTCTTCGGGATGAGTCGCCGAGAGGCGCAGTTGACGGACCCTCAGCAGCGACTCGCCCTGGAGGTCGCCTGGCAGGCCCTGGAGGACTCCGGGGTGAACCCGTACGGCGACGTCCGGCGCACGGCCGTGTTCGCCTCCTGCACCGGCAGCGGCTATCTGCGGGCGATCCTCGGGCGCGGTCCGGTGGATCCGGCCATGCTGGACGATCTCATCCACGGCTCCGAACCGGACTTCATGGCGAGCCGTATCTCGTACAAGCTCGGTCTGACGGGACCGGCGCTCGCCGTGCAGACCGCCTGCTCCTCATCCCTTGTGGGCGTGCACCTGGCGGTGCAGAGCCTGCTGAACGGAGACTGCGACCAGGCACTCGTGGTGGCCACCGGCATGGGGTTCCCCCAGGGCGGTCATCTGGCGCTGCACGGAGGGGTGTTGTCGCCCAGTGGGAACTGCCGGCCGTTCTGCGGTACCGCTGATGGAGTCGTCGCCGGATCGGGGGCTGCCTGTGTCGTGCTGCGCAGGGCGGAGGACGCCGTCCTCGACGGGGTCGTCCCGCACGGGGTGATTCTCGGGTCCGCGTTCAACAACGACGGGTCGGCGAAAGCCGGTTACTACGCGCCTTCGGTCAGGGGCCAGCAGGAAGTCATCCGCAGCGCGCTGGCCGCCGCCCAGGTCGGTGCGGAGAGCATCGGCTATCTGGAGACCCACGGCACGGGGACGCCCATCGGTGACCCCATCGAGTGGGAGGCGGCTTCCAGCGTCCTGAGCGACGGGGGCACCCGCCGACAGCAGACAGCCGTCGGGGCGGTGAAGGCGAACGTGGGCCATCTCGACGCCTGTGCGGGGCTCGCGGCTCTCGTCAAGGCATTGCTGGTGCTCAAGACGGGCGAGATACCACCGGTCGCGGGCTTCCAGAAGCTCAACCCGCTCCTCGAATCCTCCTGTTCGCCGCTCTACGTGCCCACCGAACGCACACCATGGCAGGGGCCGGCGGGGCCGCGTCGTGCCGGCGTGAGCGCGTTCGGCATCGGGGGGACCAACGTCCACGTGGTGCTCGAGCAGCCGGCTGTAGCTGCGGCGCCGGACAGGACCGACGCCGGGCGCCCTCGCGTCCTGGCGCTGTCCGCGGGGGACGGGAGCGCCTTGCAGGCGCTCACCGAGGCGACGGCCCGTGCGCTGGAGGCGGCGGGCATGTCCGTCACCGATGCCGCATGCACCCTGGCCCGTGGCCGGGCTCCGCTGAAGCACCGCCGTGCCGTGGTCGCCACCGCTGCCGACACCGGTGCCCGCCTGCTGCGGGAGCGATCGGAGGGCGTGCATGGAATCGTGCCCACCGACGGGCCCGGACCGCTGCTGCTCCTCTTCCCCGGTCAGGGGACGCAGTCGCCGGGTATGGCCCTCCCGTACCAGGAGGCGCTTCCGGGGTTCCGCGAGGAGCTCGGCCGGTGTCTGGATCATCTCCCGGGACCGCTGCGCGCGAGGGTGCACACCGCGCTCGTCGATCCGTCCTTCGACGCGGGCGCACTGGACGAGACCGCGCTCGCCCAGCCTGCGCTCGTCTGCACACAGATCGCCGCCGCCGCGGCTCTCGGGGCGCTGGGTGTGCGTCCCGACGGGGTGGTGGGGCACAGCCTCGGCGAACTCGCGGCGGCGGTCGTCGCGGGGCTGCTCACCGCGCAAGAGGCGGTCGGCCTCGCGGTCGTACGTGGCCGCGCCATGCAGGCATGTCCTGCCGGGGCCATGCTGGCGCTCGGGTGTGATGTGGAGCGTGCGCACGAGTTGATCGCGGGGACCGGCGTCGATCTCGCCGCGGTCAACGCTCCCGCGGCCTGCGTGGTGGCGGGCTCCGTACCGGAGATCGAGCAGTTCGCGGCGGCCTTGCCCACTGGCCTGGTCCACCGCCGTCTGCGGACCACCCGTGCCTTTCACAGCCGCCTCGTCGATGCATGCCTGGGTGAGCTGGAGGACGAGGCGTCGGGGCTGGCACGACGGGCGGCCGTCCTGCCGTTCGCCAGTTCCGCGTTGGGACGGGTGCTGGGCGAGGGTGAGGAGCTGGATCCGTCCGTCTGGAGTGCGGGCGCCCGCTCGACGGTGCTGTTCCATGAGGCGTGGGTCGCGCTGGCCGAAGTCCTGCCGGGAGCCGGTGCACTTGAGGTCGGCCCCGGCCGTACGCTCACTCCGGCCGTGGCGGCCCACGAGGTGCCCTGCGCGACGCTCGGCGGCGCTCCGGGCGACACGGATCCTGTTCCGGTGCTGCGGGGCCTCGCCGACCTGTGGGCAGCTGGCAGACCGGTGGATCTGGCGGCACTCGCGGGGGACGGTGCCCCGGCCCGGCTTCCCGTCCACCCCTTCCGCGGACCTGTACACCGGGCACCGGAGTTGTCTGGTGTGGCTGCGGAGTGGAGCCGTGGACAGCCTGCACCCAGCTGTGGAGAGCCTGCGCCGGCATCCGTCGGGGCAGAGGGTGACCGGAGCGGTGCGGGGGACGAGGTGGCGGCCGTGCCGGCACCGGACGTGGAGCACCTTGTCGCCTCCGCCTGGCGGGTCTGCCTCGGGCTCGACGAGGTGGATGCGGACTCCGACTTCTTCGTGCTGGGCGGGGACTCCTTGCTGATCACGCGGCTGATCGGGCGGCTGGGCAACGAGTTGGGTATGCGCCTGCCCGTACGGGCCATGCTGGCCGCCCGCACCCTCGGGGGGCAGACAGAGGTGGTCAGGCAGGCGGTTCGGGCTGGTTGAGGCACCGTGCGGAGCACAAGCGGCCGGGCCGCGCTGTGTCTCAGACCCCGGTGGCAAGGGCGGAAGGATGGGGCAGTTCCTCGTAGAAGCCGCAGGCCGGAGCGGTTTGGGCGGGGGCCGGCTGTGGGGGTTGCTCCTCGGTGTAGAGCTCGAGGCGGATTCCGTCAGGGTCACGGAAGAAGAACTGCCCTCGGTCGCTGACCCGGGCCGGGCCATGCGGGTCTTCCCGCAGCTGTACGGCGGCCGCGCGCACACGGTCCTCCAGCGCCGAGAGCTCCGCCATGGAGGCCACCTCGAACGAAAGGTGGTGCAGGCCCGCGCGTGCGGGAGCGTACGGGGTACCGGCCTGCTGCCAGAGCGTCAGGAGGACCTGGCCGTCGAGCCCCAGGTGCGCCCAGGGCGGGGCTCCCGGCGGTGAGCGGCGTACCACTTCGAAGCCCAGGGCCGAGACGTAGAAGGAGACCGAGCGCGTCAGGTCCGTCACGTTCAGCCCGGCGCTGCCGGTCGTCAGGGGGGCGGGCATCGTCGTCTCCTGGTGATGTGAGGTCCGGTGCGCGAGGTGGCGTTCAGTGCTGGTCCTGGTTCTGATGTTGTTTGGCCAGGGCCCAGAGTCGGCGCAGCCGTTCGGGTGGGGCGTCGGTGAGGTCCTCGCCCAGGGCCTCGACGTAATCGAGGCGTCCGGTGAAGCGGCGGACCGCCGCGCGCAGGGCGGCGTCGGGGTCCGCCTTCAGCAGCCGGTGCACATGGACGGCGGCGAAGAGGATGTCCGCCGCCTCGGCTTCGGTGGGTTCCGCGCGTGCCTCCTGCACCTCCGCCTCGACGTCGGCGAACGCGGCGTCCAAGTCGCGCATGGTGTATCCCAGGCGGGCGCCGCGCTGCTGGGCCAGAAGGGCTTCCGCCAGGGCTGAAGTGGCGGGGGGCGCCGGCAGGTACAGCGAGGTGTACGCATCGACCCTGACGGTTTCGCCGGGCCGTCCCGGCGAAACCGTCAGGAGGTTCTCGTCCGGCAGGCCGACGTGGCGAGCCAGGACCGCCTCGCTCTGCGGCCTCGACCCGATGACGGCGTCGAGGCGGCCGGCCGGAAGGGCGGTCAGGTCCGTCAGGACCAGGGGTGCGGCAGTGGGCAGGTATGCGTCGGCGGTTTCGGCGGGGATCACCCGGACGCCGTGCAGGAAGGGGTCGATACCGAGGCGGGGCCACAGGGCGTCCAGGAAGGAGATGCCGGGAACGACCCGGACCGAGTCGGGGGCGGTGGCCAGCAGGCCGGCCACCACCGGCTCGAGGACGAGGGGCGAGCCGGGGACGGCGAGGACGACGGGGTGTCGGTGGGCCTCCTCGATGAGGTGCCGGGCGGCGGTTGACGGGTCGCCCTCCGGTTCAAGGGTTACGAGGGGGCGGTCACCCAGCAGGCGGCCCGCCGGATGCCACGACGCGGTGGTGTGGACGCGCCGTGCGGCGTCAGCCGCCTCCAGGGCGGCGGGGGTGATCATGCCCCGGGGGCCGGGGCCCAGGCCGATGACGGTGATACGTGGAGTGGGCATCGCGGGTCCCCAGGAAGGATCAGCCGGCCGTGGAGCCGAGGTCGTAGCGGTAGAGCTGCTGAGCCTCCTCCGCTGTCAGGACTCCTTGGTACAGGCGGACCGGACCGATGGATCCGTGCCACTGGTCGACGGGTTGGTTCCGCCAGTAGGCCCGGCCGATCTGGAGCGGGGCGTCGGCCTGCCAGAACGGCCAGTTGTCCACGAGGGTGGCGCTGCCGTGGTCGCCGGTGGCGGGCAGGTGGACGTGGGTGGTGAGGTTCTCCTTGTCGATCACGCCGACGAGGAAGACCCACCGGTCCAGCGCGGAGGAGCCGAGCACTTCCTTGGAGAACGCGTTCTCCCAGACATACGGCCACGGCGGGCCGGGCGGATCGCCGTCGACGGGTGCGGTCTCGAGACACCACATGACGGTGCCCGGGGTCTCTTCGTCCTGGGCCCTGACCCCGAGGTAGAACGGGGAGTGGGTGAGCGAGTCCGGCGTGGGCCCCGGCTGACTGACGGCGGTGAGGGCGAACCAGTCCGGCGGCAGGGCGAACTCTTCACCGAGCACCGCACTGTCCAGACGCAGCCATGCGGCGATGCTCAGGCTGTCGTCCGTACGCAGGGGAACGCTGTCGGTCTGGAGGTACTGGTCCGCGCCGTTGAGGGCGATGGCGCCGCCTGTTTCGGCGCGTGTCCAGGCCGGGTTGCCTATGAGGCGGAGGGTGTGCCCGTTGCCGGAGGAGTCCTTGGCGATGTCGCCCACGCCTTCGTCGAACTTCCACCAGGCGACGAGCCGGGCATCGGCCGGGGTGGGCTCTGCGGTGGTCTCGGTCATGCTGTCCTCCTTGTTCGGGTCCTGGCCGCCAAGCGGAGCGGCAGGTGGAGAGGTGGGTGGAGGGGCGGGTCAGGCGAAGCGGTTCTCGCGGGAGGTGGACAGCCAACTGGGGCGTGTGTACTGGGTGTCGGGGCCGTCGGACCCCCACGGCCAGGAGCCCAGCAGGCCCATGAGCGCGGCGAACCGGGAGGAGTTGCGCTGCAGCATCTCCGGTGTGGTGGAGGCGAAGAACGCCTCCTGGGGGAGCAGGTGGTACCCGACCATCGGCATCACGAGGGTGACGCGATCACCGGGTGCAGTGCGGGGTACCGCTCCGTGCCACAGTCCGCCGTGCCAGAGGATCACGGAGCCGGCGGGGGCTTCGATGACTTCGAGGTCCGGGTGGTCGTGCGCCATCTCGAATTCCTTGGGCACGTCCGTACACAGCTTGTGCGTACCGGGGAAGACACACACCGCGCCGTTGTCCCGGGTGTAGTCGGTCAGGCACCAGGTGATGGTGCAGTACTGGGCGTCGCTGGGCCAGGGAGCGGGCACTTTGCGGCTCTGGTCCGCGTGGATCTCCATGGGCGAGACGGAGGACTCGTCCTTGACGATGGCCCTGAACTGGCTGAGCTTGGCCCGGTATCCCATCAGGTAGGCGACCAGGGCGAGCGGGGCCGGAGCCATGAGTGCTTCTTCGAAGGCGGGGTCGCGGTCCAGGATGTGCCACATGTTGCGGCCCCGGGAGCGCCCGGCCTCGGGTGCATCGGGCTGGTCCTCCGCCGCGATGGCGAGGATCCTGTCCCGCAGCCGGGCGACGAGTTCGGGAGTGCCGGCGATTCCGGGGGGCAGGACGGTGTAGCCCTTGGTCTCCAGATCGACCGCATACGTCTCGAGCTGCAGCTTGGCGAGGTCTTCCCTGACCTGCAGGGCTGCCTGGAGTCCGGTGGGCAGGCGGTCCTCCTCGACCTTGGCGGCGGCGATGCGGCGCAGGTCGGCGAGGGTACGCGTCAGGTCTCGATGGTCGAATGACACGTGGGTTCCTTCTGGCTGGTCCGTGCTGCGGACGGGGGCGGACCTCTGGGGCCGTCGTCGGGGTGCGACGGCCCGGTGAGGCGTCAGTCGATGACCGGGTCCTCGAGGACCTTGACGAGGACCTGGTTCTGGAAGCGCTCGGGATCGGGGCTCGACAGGCCGCCCATGGTGGCCAGTGCTTTCCACAGGGCCCAGCCGCGTGCCCGGCGCCAGGCGTCGTCGTCCAGCCCCACGGCCTCGCGGAACGCCCGGCGTTCCGCACCCTCGAAGTACGTCCAGGCCATGACGAGGTCGCAGGCGGGGTCGCCGACGCCGCAGGTACCGAAGTCGATGACCGCGGAGAGCCGGCCCTCGGCGGCCAGCATGTTGCCCACGGCGACATCGCCGTGGAACCAGACCGGTGCCTGGGGCCAGGCGGAGGTCAGCGCGTCCCCCCAGATCTCCTGGCAGGCGGTGACGTCCACTTCGTCCTTGAGCGTGGTCAGCGCCGCTTCGACCTGCTCGCCGTACACGCTGGGGTGGCAGCCGCGGAAATGGGAGTGGCGGCCTGCGGCGGGGCCCGCCTCCGTCGGGACCTTGCGCAGGTTCGTGAGGAAGTTGCCGAGGTCACGGGCCAGTACGGTGCGGTCGATGTCCGTGGCATCCGCGACAGTCCGGCCGGGCAGCCAGCGCCGTACGGACCAGGGGAAGGGGTAGGCGGAGCTGGGGCGTCCGGTGGCCACGGCCTCCGGCACGGGGAGAGGCAGCGAGCGGGCCAGCACGGGCAGACAGCGGTCCTCCTTCTCCACCGCAGCGACATAGCTCTCTCCGCTGGGCAGCCGTGCCGACAGGTCGTCCCCGATCCGGAACGTGCGGTTGTCCCACCCCTGGGGTTCGACAGGAGTGACAGGCATGTCGGCCCACTGAGGGAATTGCTCCGCGACGAGTGCTCGGACGATGTCGACGGTGATGTCGGTCATGAACTGGGGTCTCTTTCTGCCGGAATTGGGGTCGGGATCGGTGCCGGGCTTGGACTTGGTCGTGGTGTCGGGTCGGTCCTGGTATCGGTATCGGTATCTGAAACGGCATCGGTTGTGGGTCAGGGACGGGCCGTCCGGCGACGTGTCCTGTCATGAGCAGCGAACGGCGCCACCCGGGCGGGAAGCCGGGCCGGACCGCCCACCACGATCGAGCGCAACGGCTCATGAGGACCGGCCGGCTCGAACCACCGCCCGCTGTCGAGGAGTTCGGACAGCAGCGCGGTGCTCTGCAGACGGGCCAGGGCGGCGCCGATGCACGCGTGCGGCCCGGCTCCGAAACTCATGTGCCGGTTGGGGCGCCGTGTCACACGGAACTCATCGGGTCGCTCGAAGGCCGACTCATCGCGATTGGCAGAGGGGAGCCAGAGCACCACACGCTCCCCGGCGGCCACGGTCCGTCCTGCGAGGGACACGGTGGTGGTGGCGGTGCGCATGCTGTGGGTGGCGCTGGAGGTCCAGCGGAGCACCTCGTTGACGGCGTGCGGGAGATATTCGCGGTGTCGGGTGAGCAGGTCCCACTCGTGCGGACGGCCGGCGAAGGCCAGGATGCCGCCGGCCAGCGACAGGCTGGAGTTCTCCGCGGCGCCGATGACGTTCTCGCAGTTCAGGAGCGCTTCCATCGGCGTAAGCCGCTGTCCCGCGACGGTGCCGGTGACCAGGCGGCTGAGCAGGTCCTCTCCGGGGTCGTGCACGCATTCGTCCATCAACTCCGCAAGGAATGCCATGAGTTGCGGATGTGTGGCCAGCGGGCGTGCCTGTTCGAACGCCTCCGATGTCCACTCCAGCAGGTTGTCGCGGTCCTCGCCGCCGACGCCCAGCAGGCTGCCGATCACGGCAGCCGTCAGGGGCGCGGCGACATCGTGGACGAACTCGCAGCTGCCGGACTCCTGCGCGGTCCGGATTAGGCCACGGGCGGTGCCGCGGAGGTGCTGCTCGAGGCCCCGTACGGCGCGGCCCGCGAAGAGGTCCGCGACGAGGGCCCGCGCCGCGCCGTGCCTGGGTGGGTCGCACAACGCGATAGTGACCCCTCCCGCGGGATCGTCGCCCAGGGCGAGGGGGCGGAGCATCACCCCGTGTGCCGAGATGAAGGCCGCCGGGTCGGTGTAGACCCGCCGGATGTCCTCGTAGCGGGTGACGGACCAGAAGGCGGGGTAGTCCCCGGCCTTGTGGTGGTGCACGGGCGCGTGTTGTCTCATCCAGCGCCACACCTCGTGTACGTCGCCGCTGGCGTGCGCCTGCGGGTCGGTGAGGAGCGCCGGGTCGACGGCGAGCCGGGTCATGACAGCCGCCTCACATTCGGTCCAGGAGGGTGTGTGTGATCCGGAGGAAGGCATCCGTGATCGCTTGGGCGGGTGGGCTGCCGCTGCCGCCCGTGTCCGGCCGGTGTGAGACGTCCAGGCGTAGTCCGCCCTGGGGCTCGGGCCACAGTTCCGCATGCAGTTCCAGGGGAATGTCCAGGTACGGCTGGCGGATGAAGGAGCTGCGGGTGTGGCGCAGACCGAGCAGGGGCGACGGGTTGTTCTGAAGGGCGAACATGATCTGTGCGACCGGAGGGCGGCCGGAGCGCCGCGGACCGGCCAGCTCGACCGCGGTCGTGTACGGGATGTCTCCGGCCGCCCGGGCACGTCTCAGGGTCTCGGTCACGGCCCGCAGGGCGCTCAGGTCACCTTTGAGCGCCGAGGAACGCAGCCGCAGGAAGAGCGTGTTGATGTGGCAGCCGATGGCCTGCGCCGTCTGCGGGTCGGCGCGTTGGTTTACGGGGGTGCTGACGACGAAGTCCTCGTTCCCGGTGACCTCGGCGACAGCGGCGGCGAAAGCGGTGAGCAGCGTCACGAAAGGGGTGGTTGCTGCCTTCCGTGACTGTCGCTCCAGCCGGTGCATCTGCGGCTGGGGGAAGGCGGCGGTGATGAACCGGTCCTCTGCGGAGTTCTGGTCGCAGGCCGCGCCGGGCCACACGATGTCCGGGGCCCCAGCGAGTGCTTCGGCGGTCCTTGTACGGTCCTCGGGGGTGGCGTTCGCGCAGTGCCGCCAGGACAGATCGAGTGGTACGGGTGCTGCCGGCAACGCGGGGGGCTTTCCGGCCGTGGCGGCGTTGTAGGCCTCAGTGAGCTCCGCGGCGAGTAGGTGTTCCGACCATCCGTCGAAGGCGATGTGGTGCACCACGACTCCCAGGACGCTGGTGTCGTCTCCCACGGGTACCAGAGCGAGCCGCCACAGATCGGCGGCGGTGGGGTCGAGGTCCTCATCGAAGGCGCGGCGGACGGCAGCGACGGCGCCGTCCACCCGTGGCTCAGCAGGGAGTTCCTCCACCGGGGGCGGGGCGAGGTCGACGAGCTGGGGGTGCGGGAAGGGCTCCGTCACATAGGCGGCTCGCAGCACCTCGTGGCGGTGGTGGACGAATGCCACGGCGGACTCGAGTGCGTCGAGGTCCACTTGCCCCTCGATCACCCACGTCAGCAGGCAGTGTCCGGTGCGGTCGGAGGGGTCTGCCAGATGGCGGGTGAGGAAAAGGGTCTGGATGGGGGTGAGGGGGGCCGTGCCAGGAGCACGCGAGGGAATGTGGTCCTGGTGTTCCTCGCGGGCGAGCCAGACGGCGAGCGCCTCCGGGGTGGGGTGCTGGTAGAGCCCGGACACCGGCACCGGGCGTCCGGTGGCCTGGGACAGCCGGGTGCACAGCCGTCCTGCGTCCAGGGAGGAGCCACCCTGGTCGAAGAAGGACAGGCTGCTGTCCGCACAGGGCCGTCCCAGGACGGTCGAGAAGAGATCACGGACCAGGGCGAGCAAGGCGCCGTGGTGGGCCGGAGGTTTGGCATGCGGGGCGTGCCGGCCGGAGTCCCGTACGAGGTCGAGGAGTGCCGCGGCGTCGGTCTTGCCATTGGGGGTCAGGGGGAGGGCCCGGACAGTGACCACCTGGTCGGGCGTCTGATAGGCGGGGAGTTCCCGGCGCAGGACAGACAGCGCTTCGGACAGCCGGTCCTGGGGGTCATGAGGTACGCAGAAGGCGAGGAGACGGCCGGGGCGTCCGTCGTCGCCCGGTGCGGCCAGGACGTGGCAGGCGCGCACCGGCAGCAGGCCTTCGATCTGGCGCTCCACCTCGGAGGGTTCGATGCGGTGGCCGCGGATCTTCAGCCGGCGGTCGGCGCGGCCCCGGAAGTGCAGCAGCCCGTTATGGTCCCGTACCCCCAGGTCGCCTGTGCGGTAGACCCGTACCGGAGTGCCGTCGAGCGTGAGCCGGACGAAGGCGGTCCGGGTGAGGGCCTCGTCTCCGAGGTACTCCCGGGCCAGGCCCTCCCCGGCGATCACGATCTCTCCCTGGGCGCCGGTGGGACAGGGGTCGTCGCCCCGCAGGACGTACACCGTTGTCCCGGGGACCTCGGTTCCCAGGGGGATACCGCCGGCCAGATCGCAGTCCTCAAGGGTGATGCGGTGCATGGTTGCGAAGACCGTGGATTCCACCGGCCCGTAACCGTTGAACAGGTCGATGTCCGGGTGGTGTTCGAGGAAGAGGCGAACATGGCGGGGGGAGAGCCGCTCCCCGCCGGTGACCACCATGGCCAGGCCCGCGAAGGCCCTCGGATCCTCGTCGACGATCATGTTGAAGACGCTGCTCGTCAACCATGTGGCGGTGGCCCGGTGTTCGGTGACGGCGCGGCGCAGGGAGGGGCCGGTGAGGTACGGCTCGTCATCGAAGAGGGCGGTGCCCCCGTTGAGCAGGGGCCACCACAGTTCGAGCGCGAAGGCGTCCCAAGGGGTGGGAGCGCCCACCGGTACGACCGTGCGGTCGGCGAGGCGGGTCAGAGGGCCGGCCCGGAACAGCCGGGCGATGGCGCCGTGCGGGGTGATGCTGCCCTTGGGCGATCCGGTCGTACCGGAGGTGAAGAACACGCAGCCGGCGTCGTCGGACGTGGTGTCGGCCTCCGTCAGGTCAGGTGGCGGTGGGGCGGGCCGTTCCGATGGTGTCCACAGGGTGCGTTCCTCGGTGATCTGCTCGGCGAGGGTGGCAGGACCGCAGACGACGGGGCTGCCGAGTTGGCCGACGAGGGCCGCAAGGCGGGCCGGGGGCCAGGAGGGGTCGAGCAGGCAGTACGCCGCACCGGTGTGGAGGACCGCCAGGAGTGCAGTGACCAGTTCGGCGTTCCGGGGCAGGACGATCGGCACCAGGTGCCCGGACCGTACGCCGAGCGCGGTCAGCTCGGCCGCCCAGGCGCGTGCGCGACGGTCGAGTTCGCCGTAGCTGAGGGACCGGTCGCGGTCCACGAGCGCCAGTGCCCCGGGACTTCGGCGGGCGGTGGCCGCGACGGCCCGATGCAGGCCCTCGACCCGGTCGGTGCCGATGGCCGTTCCCGGACGGGCGTGCGTCAGCATACGGACCCCCTCATCGGGCTGCGGCGGAGCTGGTCCCTCCGGACTGTGGTGCGCCTGGCACCGTGTGCGCGTTCGGTCATGCGTAGTCGTCACGGGCGTCGGTCGGACGATCGCCCATGGGGCGGTGTGGGGCGTCCGTCGCCCAGGTGCGCTGCCGTGGTGTCGTCCGGCCGTCCGTGCGCGGACCGCGCGGGTCAGGTGACAAATGCGGCGTTCGGGACCATCACGCTGACGGCGGCTCACGCTAGTTGTCCGCGCGCGGTGACGTCCAGGGAGCAGGCCCTCTGCGCAGACCTCACTCCAGCAGTCCTCGACCAGGCCTCGAACGGTCCACTGTGAGGAAGCGCAGTTCGGCCGTGTACGCCTGTCTGTCGCGTCGGTGAGCCAGGTGTCCCGGGCTCCGGGGAGCATCTCGGTGAGCGACACGGTGCCCGTGTCGTGCTCAGCCGTGCGCCGTAGTCGTGGCCGGCGCGTTGACGAAGACCAGGCTCGTGAAGTCGACGAACGTCGGCTTGTCCTCGACGGGCAACTTGGAGAAGGCGTGCTCGGGCAGGCCGTGTCCGGTACGCCAGGCGCGGGCCGCGGCGTAACGCTCGGCCTCCGCGGTGACGAAGGCCCACGAGAGGTCCTTGGCATCGAAGGTCCAGCTCTCCCGGGCGATCACCAGCCGGTCGCAGGTGATCCGCGGGCGGTGCTGCGCCGGTGCGAAGAGCTTGAAGGCGTCGACCGAGCAGGTCGCCAGGTATGCGGCCACCACCTCGAACAGGGCTGCCTCGAAGCCGCCGTCGACGGCGGCCACGGTGGGTCGGTCGCCGTCCCGATGGACGTACAGATCGGCCGAGGGCATGACCCGACCAGGCGCTCCGACCGCGTCGGTGTGCGGGGCCCAGTACCGGAACTGCGGTGAGAGCAGGGCGGAGGGAGGAGCAAGCCGGGAGGTGACGGCAGGCCATTCCTTGGGCGGCAGGGCGTAGATCCGCCGCGCGCCCAGGTCCGCCTCGGCCGCACGCAGCAGTGCCGGCGGATGCTCGTGTCGTTCGGCGAGCCCCTGGCTTTCCAGGGAGTTGAACGACAGGTGCATCTCCCGAGTACGGCGAGGAAGCCCTCCCCCGTACCGGCGAGCATGAGATCGAGGAGTGATGGAACGCGGTCGCCCAGGGAGCGGCCGTGTGGGGGAACAGTCGGCGCAGCGAGTAGATCAGGAGCGGGGTGGCGGGGCCGAGCAGGCCGCCGGTGCCGGCGGCCGGGCGGCGGACCGGACCTCGGTGCCGTCGATGATCGTGCCGCCTCGCTCGGCCAGCAGATCGCTACGCGTACTCCGGTCCCCAGCACACAGGCCATGATCAACGGTCGAAGTCTCGACGCGCCACCGCCAACCGCGCACGAGTTCGTTAGGCGTCACGCTTCAGGGTCCGGTTCGAGAAATGCTGGAACCATGCTCAACCGGGGCTTCACGTATACGACTCAGCCGGTACGCTCCAAGAATGGATCTACGTTCTGCGGACCGTTGCAAACGTGAGAAGTCGCACGAGACCATCGACGTCTGGTGGCTGATCCGGCCCGAGGAGCTCCGTAAGGCGACCGAGGGCGGATATCTGGAATACGTCACCGAATTCGAGGTGGCAGGCGGAGACCTCGTGGAAAGCCACAGTCATCCGTCAGTCGAGTTCTACTACGTGCTGCAGGGGCGGGGCCGCATGGTCGTCGGTGACGACGAACGAACGGTCTACCCCGGCGATCTCATCCACATTCCGTCCAACATGACGCACAGCCTGGCCCCGGTGAGCGGATCGGACTCGGTCCGCTGCTTCACGTTCGCGGTCTCCGACCCGGGCGAGGACAGCCACTACCGATAGGCATCGCCTTCTCCTGTCCGCCGCCAGTTCATTGAAGTAGAGAATGGGGGCAGCCGATGATGGCGCCTGTATCTTCTTTTCCCGCTCAGGTGCTGCGTTTTGCGGCGGATGAGGACTGGGTTGTCAACGAAGGATGGGATATCGAATCCCGTCGCCTGAAGGCCGATGGGTGCGATGTCATCTTCGCCACCTATCCGGAGGGAATGTCTCTCGAACCGCACCAGCATGACGACATGGATATCGTGGGCGTGGTGACGAAGGGCGTCGTACGTCTCACGATCGGTGGAATGGAGAGGCATTACACGCCTGGTGAGTGGTTCCATGTTCCACCGTCTGTGGTGCATTCGGCGACCTACGAGGAGGAGTGCTCCCAGGTGGAGCTCGTCTTCCCGGTCCAGGACGCCTCGGCCCAGCCCTCCCACTGAATGAGGGTCCCCCGTACCGGTTCCTCGTAGTACGCGTAGAGCCGTCGCACCATGTCGGTCGCCTCGTTCTCGTCCCGCGGGGCGGGGAGCGCTTTGCCGATCGTCAACTGCACGGTGTTGCCGGGGCCCGCGGTGGCGAAGCACGGCACGGCCGGGAGCTGCTCGCTCAGGCAGAACAGGTGCCACGAACTGTGGGCCGTCAGCTGCCGGCCGAGGAAGCGGAGGGGGATCTTCGCAGGGTTGCCCCCCCGGGGGAGGTCCGGGTAGACGATCACGGCCCGGTCCTGGCCGAGTGCCTGCCGGGCGCGCAGAAGTACGAACGGGTCCTTGCTGTCGAGCAGGATGCCGGGCTGTTCGCGAGGCGGGTTCCGTACGACGTCGTCGGGGTTGTTGACGGACACGATGGTCGCGTAGCGCAGGGACAGGGACTTCAACGCCGGCGTGAGCAGCGGGAACTGCCTGATGTGGAAGGGCAGCAGCATGAACCGGAAGCTCCCGCCGGCGGCCTCGCGGAAGTAGTCGAGGCCGGTGACCACCACGCGCTGTTCGAGCTCGCTCATATAGATCCGGGTCAGGGCCTTCCAGTACAGGATGTCGGCACGCCAGTCGAGGTAGCGGGCGGCGGCCCGGTCGCACTCCTCCTCCGGGAAGAGCGAGAACTCGCGGAACAGTCCCGGCCATTGCTCCCGCCGGCGGAAGATCGCGTTGAGAGCGGGACGTTCGGCGTCGAAGAAGGCGCGAAGGACCGGGGCTCCGGCGTCGAGGCCGAGCGAGGTGAACACCTCGATCACACTGCGGTTCAGCGGGCCTCCGTGCCGGAACAGGCCTGTGGGCTCGGCCACTTCAGCCACTTCGGTTACTTGAGTTACTTCATTCAATTCGTTCACTGAAGGACACTCCTCATGAGGCGTCGGCGGCGGGTGCTGTGCCTTTCGGGACGGCCCGCCAGATGAGTTCGCGCTGCAAGGCTCCTGGGAACCTCAGTAGCGGTCCCATGTGCTGCACCTCGCCCATGGCACCGACGAGGCTGAGCTGGGAGGCATAGCTGAGGATCGCCTGGCGCTTGCGGGACCACGTCCGTGCGCTCATCGGATCCGAGCGCACCGGCGTCAGGTCGTAGCGCTCGGCCAGCTCGCGGAACGCCGGGTCGTGGTGCTCCAGTTCCTTCTCCAGCTCTACGGTTTCGGCTGACAGCCAGTCACTGGTCAGGGCCGGTGCGTACGGCAGATCGGCGTAGACCAGCAGGGCCCGCCCGGCCAGGGCGTCGAGCGCGGCATCCCGGACCGCCCGGTGGTCGGGCTGGCTGGTGCTGAGAGGTACGGCGACGTCCGCGTGGGGGTCGAGCGAACCGAGCAGGTCGTGCAGTCCCTGCAGCGGTCCCGCCGTGCGGTACGGGTTGTCGGGGTTGGGCAGGGTGACCTGGTCGGCGCCGACCAGGGCGCATGCGAGACGGTCCTCCTCCTTGCGGACGCGGTGGGCCTCCTCGGCCGTACGGAATCCGCAGTCGGCATCCCAGCCGGAGACCGGCGTCCCCGGCGCGGGGGCGCCGCCGTGGACCGTCACCACGGCTTTCGGGATACGGTTCTCCGCCAGCCTGCCGCCCAGGGAAAGAACGGCGTCGTCGAAGTGCGTGGACAGGACGACCAGGCGCCAGCGGCGGCCGTCCGAGGACGCCGGGGCCGGCAGGGCATCGGGTTCCTGCTGTGCCGGTGAACTGGGCATCATGCGAGCGTTCCTTCCAGAGGCGGCCCCGCGTGGGCCGGTCGCGGTCCCCAAGCGGGCCGGGTGGCGGTCATCCGTGCCGGACGGGTGGGAGAGAACGGGACGGCGGTGGTCCGGGCGTCAGGAGTACCCGCAGACTCGAATGGAGCTGCGGTCCCGCCGCAAGGACGCCGGTGCCGAAGTCGGTGACCACCCCGCCCGCCTCCTCGACGATGAGCCGGCCTGCGGCCCAGTCCCAGCGCGCCAGTTCGTCCTCGAAGTAGCCGTCCACCCATCCGGCGGCGAGCCAGCACAGGTCCAGGGCCGAGCTCCCCGTCGCCCGTATGTCCGCGACCTCGGGGGCGATCCGTGCGATCTGGGCCGCCTGACGCCTTCGGGCGGCGGGCAGATAGTCGAACTCGGTGACCAGGACGGCCTGGGCCCGCGACACCGGATCCGTCACCGACAGGGCCGTGCCGTCGCGATGGCTGCCGCCGCCGCGTACGGCGGTGAACTGATGTCCGCGTACCACGTCGTGGACGACGCCGATGACAGCCTGCCATGCCCCTTCCGTCCAGACCTCGCAGGCGATGCTCACCGCGACATGCGGGATGCCGTGCAGATGATTGACCGTTCCGTCCAGCGGGTCGGCTACCCAGCGCACACCGTTGCGGGACGCGATGTCCTCGCCGTCCTCGCTCAGCAGACCGTCGTACGGCCGTTCCGTCACCAGCCGGGCACGGAGGGCCGCGTCGCTCGCCACGTCGGCCGCGGTCACCGGGTCGGTGGGCGAGGACTTGGTTCTCAGCGGCCGTCTGCCGCCGGTCAGTTCGGTCACGGCCCGGGCGGCCTCCGCCGCGGCGCGGCTGCCGAGGCGGAGCAGTTCGGGCAGGTCGACGGGCGCCCGGGGCGCCCCGGTCATCGGCCGGCCTCGGCGACGTGGCCGCCCACCCGGCGGGCGGTGGCCCGGACCTTGTCCCGGTAGGTGGCGGACAGTTGGGCGATGGCGGGCATGATGTGGCACCGCTCCATCTCACCGTCCTCGTGGGGCAGCGCCATGCCGATCAGCGGCAGGGTCTCGGCGGGCTCGGCCGGGTCGAGGGCATCGCGGACGAAGGGGTCGAGAATCCTCAGGTCGGCGTCGAACGGTACGCCGAGGAACAGGGTGTCGGCGCCGGCGACCGTACCGCCGACCGATCCGAGCTGGGTGGCACCCCGGGGTAGGACGGTGCGCAGTTCGGCCTGCAGTCGCGGATACAGGGTGTTGGCCTCCACATCGCTGAAGGCTGCGGCGAGTTCCACGTCCAGGCCGGGCCATTTGCGCAGGAACTGCCGGTAGGTGATGGCCTCGGTGGCGAAGTTGGCCGCCGAGTCGCGGGTATGGGGCAGGTGGAGCGCGTAGAGATCCTTGCGGAGCACGATGGGCGTGCCGGTGGCTGCGATCCGGTGCCCCCATTCGATGTCGTCGACGCCCCAGCCGCGGAACGACTCGTCGAAATACAGGTCGTGTTGGTGCAGGAGTCGGGCGGGGAGCGCGATCAGTCCGGTCCAGGCGAAGCTCCAGGGGATGACGTGCTCGACCTGGAAGCGGGGGTCGCGTGGTTCCTCGGCCGTCCCGCGGATCTCCTCCAGCCGTTCGCGCCAGACGCTGAAGGGCTCCTTCTCCACGTGCGGTACGTCGCCGTCGTAGTTGTTCCCGTACCCCAAGACCTGGCCCACGACGCAGGCGGACTGGCCGGAGGCGTAGTGCCGTTCGTAGAGGTGCTCAAGCATCTCGGCGGGCAGGAGGGTGTCCGCGTCCATGTTGACGATCACGGAGCCGGTGGCCTGGCGCATGGCCATGTTGCGGGCGCGCGGGATCTCGAAGTCCTCGTGCGTCATGACGGTGACGAGGCGGAGCCTGCGGGCCGCCGCGCGGGTGAGGGAGAGGTACTCCTCGTCGTACTTCGTGGTGCCGATCACCACTTCGAAGTCGTCCCGATCCATGGTCTGGTGCAGGAGCCCCTCGAGGGCGAGGGTGAGATTGTCGGGCCGTCGCTCGTACGGAATGATCAGGCTGAGCTTGGGGCGTGGCATCGCAGGCTCCTCCCGGCGAAGTTCAGATGGTCCGGTCAAGCAGGCGGCGCAGCCAGGAAAGACGGGCCGCCTCCGCGGCCCGGGAGACCTCGGCATCGGGCACCCACTGGTCGAAGCTGTGGAAGGCCCCGGCCCAGACATGGAGTTCGGCGGGGACACCGACGCGGCTGAGTTCCAGCGCGTAATGCATCGCCTCGTCGCGCAGCGACTCCACGGCACCGACGTCGATATAGGCGGACGGCAGCCCGGACAGGTCGCCCGCGCGGGCGGGGGCGACATAGCAGGAGACGTCGTCCGTGCCGCGCCGGTCGCCGAGCAGGGCGGTCCACCCCGTGCGGTTCGAGGCGGTGCTCCAGAGTCCCACGTGCTCCATCTGCCGGGCGGAGGCGCTGTCGCAGCGGTCGTCCAGCATCGGGCACTGGAGCATCTGGCCTAGTGGTGCCGGTGCGCCGCGGTCCCGGGCGAGGAGGGACACCCCTGCGGCCAGTCCGCCGCCAGCGCTGTTGCCGCTGAGCACGATGCGCTGCGGGTCGAAGCCGAGTTCCTCGCTGTGCCGCACTGTCCACAGATATGCCGTGTAGCAGTCCTCCACCGGTGTGGCGCCGGGGTGTTCGGGTGCCAGGCGGTACTCCACCGCCACCACGGCTGTGCCCAGGGCGCGGGCACGGGCGAGTTCGCCGCGCAGGTCGGCGCACCGTGCGTCGCCCGCGACCATGCCTCCGCCGTGGATGTTGAGGATGACCGGGAGCGGGGTGTCCCTGGCCTGGGTAGGCCGGCAGATCAGCAACCGGACCCCGGGGCGCCGGTCGTGCCCCGGGAGATCCCGCCATGCGACGGAGAAGGCTCCGTCGCTGCGGATCTCCTCGTCGCTCATCCCGCCGCGCAGCGTCCGTACGCGGCGCTCGGCGATCTGCCCGAAACTCAGGGCGGGCAGGTCGGCGAGGATCTCGCGCAGCGGTCCGCCGAGTTCGGTGTCGAACGGCGGCGGTGTGCCGTCTTGAGGGCGCGCGGTGACGGCCTGGTCCACCCAGGGCCGTGCGTCGGGGTGCCGCAGGTGGAGGCTGCGGAAGAGCAACCGCCGCTTGCCGGGGCCGTCTCGGTAGGCCGTACGGCCGTGCGAGATCCGTGTGTTGTCCATGACCATGGCCTGGCCTTCGCCGAGAGGGAAGCGAAGGACGTGCGGGCTGTCCGGGCGGCGCGCCGCGTGCAGGAACGCGAGGCCGCGTTCGGCGGCCTCGGTGTCGGCCTGCCAGCGGTCGGTGGCGTCCACGCAGTAGCGGCACACCAGCCTGCCGTCCTGGATGGCGAACGCAGGTCCCTGGTTGATCTCGTCGGAGTCGTTGAACGTGGCCCGGCGCTCCAGGAGCCGCGGCGCCATCAGGGCGAGGGCCGCGGTGGGATCGGTGTCGAGGAGCTCGGTGAACGCGGCGTGGGCGTTGAACAGAAGGGTGTCGCCGCCGTCGATGCCCTGTGAACGGCACAGCAGGACAGCCGACTTGATCACGCCGATGTCCTGGAGCGTGCCGTCGCAGTGCAGTTCCTGCCCGACCGTCGTCTCGAAGTGCGGGTGCCGTGATGATGTGTCTGTGCTGCTGGAGGCGGAGATCTGGGACACCTTGGTTGAGGCGTAACCGGCCCTGGTGTACAGCGGCGGTACGAAAGGTTCGCCGAGCTCCAGTGCCGCAGCGATCTCCTCGACCGTGGTCTGCGTGCAGTGCTCGGGGCGCAGTTGCAGAAGTGCGAAGCCGTTGTCCTGGTAGCGGGCGACGACCTCGGCTGCCGTGGTCAGGGAGAGCCGCCGGGGGTCGGCGACGGTCACGGGCCGGGCCGGTACGGTCGCGAAGGTCGTCGGGGTGATCCGTGCCGCGGCACGGAGTTCTCCGGGGGATGCGGTCAGCAGCATGTCGGGTTCCTACGGTCCGAAGATCTGGTGGACGGCCACAGGTGCGGCCTGCGGCTTGTCGCCGAATCCGAACGCGGACTGCACCAGCGCGCGTGCGCCGTCGGCGTCGCCGGTGTCGTAGTGGAGTTCGGCGAGGACGTCGCCCTTGTCGACGCGGTCACCGACCCGATGGGAGAGCACCACGCCGGCTCCGTAGTCCAGGGAGTCGTCATGGGTCAGCCGGCCGGCGCCGACCATCAGGGTGGCGTTGCCGATGGCGCGGGGGTCGATCCGGGTGATCCAGCCGGACTCCGCGGCCTTGACGGTGGACCGGCGTGCGGCCTGCGGGAGTTGTCCGGTCTCCAGGACGGTCGCGTCCGCTCCCTGGGCGACGGCCCACCGTACGAAGGTCTCGTGGGCGGAGCCGTCGTCGAGGACGCGGTCGATCCTCTTCATGGCCTCGTCGTCGGTGAGGTGAGGATCGACACTCTGCAGCATCAGCCGGCAGAGCGTCGCGCACAGGTCCCAAAGACCAGGGGTTCGCTCGCCGCGGAGGACGGCCAGTGCCTGCCGGATCTCCAGGGCGTTGCCCACCGCGGGGCCCAGCGGCTGGCTCATGTCGCTGAGCACGGCCCGTGCACTGAGACCGAACGCCGTGGCGAGGTCCAGCATCGTCCGTGTCAGCTGCACCGAGTGGTCGTAGTCGGGGATCAGGGCACCCGACCCGGTCTTGACATCGAGTACGAGCCCCTGGGCGCGTACGGCGATCTTCTTGCTGATGATGCTGGCCGCGATGAGAGGAATGCTCTCCACCGTTGCGGTCACATCCCGCAGGGCGTACGTGGCGCCGTCTCCCGGAGTGAGCTCCGCGCTCTGCCCGGTGATGACCATGCCCACCGACCGGGTCATCGGCACGATCTCCTCGGGGGCCAGATAAGGGCGGAAGCCGCGGAGCGATTCGAGCTTGTCGAGGGTGCCGCCCGCGAAGCCGAGGGCGCGGCCGGTCATCTTCACCACGGGCGAGCCGCAGGCTGCCACCACCGGGACCACGATCAGTGTGGTGGTGTCCCCGACGCCGCCGGTGCTGTGCTTGTCGATGACCGGACCGTCGAGCCGGTCGAGATCCAGTGCGCCGCCGCCCCGGGTGTAGGCCCTGGTGAGGGCCACCAGTTCCTCGGTGGACAGGCCCTGGCAGGCCACGGTCGCCAGCCAGGCGGACATCTGGTAGTCGGGGATACAGCCGGCGACGAAGTCCGTGATGACCTGGTCGAAGTCGTCGGGCGGGAGGGGCCGGCCGGCGCGTTTACGGTTGATCATGTCGAGTACGCGGGCGGAGGCGGCCTTGGTCCCGGCTCCGAGGACCGAGGGATCGGCGCTCATCGTGTGGTCTCCTCGATCGCTGCACAGAACCGCTCGACGAGCAGGTTGATATCGGACTCGCCGCTGGTGAGGGGTGGGACAGCCATGGCCACCTGGCCCTGGCGGCGCAGCAGCAGCCCGTGCCGGCGGGCCGCCTCGACGACGCGGGCGGCGGTGGTCTCCTCGGCGAACTCCACGGACACGAACAGGCCGAGGCCGCGGACATCGGTGATGTCCGCGCTGCCGAGGAAGGTCCCGAGCTCCCGCAGGAGTCTGCCGCCGAGCTGTTCGGCCCGCTCGGTCAGCTTCTGGTCCTCGAGCAGGTCCAAGGTGGCGAGGGCGGCGGCGCAGGCCACGGCATGGCCCGAAGTGGTCTGGCCGAATCTCAGTCCGCCGAGGTATGAGTCCTCGGCGAAGGCCTGGTAGATCGTCTCCCTGACGCTGACGGCGGCGATCGGGGCGTAGCCGCTTGCGAGGCCCTTGCTCGACACCACGATGTCCGGGACGACGTTCTCCCGCTGGAAGGCGAACAGCCGGCCGGTGCGCCCGTATCCGGTGGAGACCTCGTCGACGATCAGGAGGGCGCCGTGGGTATCGCACAGGTCCCGCAGGCCCGTGAGGAATCCGTCCGGCAGGACCACACCGCCGCCGACGTTGACCAGCGGTTCGACCAGGACGGCCAGTGGAGGAGCCGCCGGATCCGCGGTCAGTGCCTGGCGCATGCCGTCGAGGAGCGGGCCGAGAGCCTCCGGCTGCCGCGTCTGCCGTGCCGGACGAGGCAGCGGCACACGGCTGACCCGGAGGGGGTTGTGGAACGGGTGGTCCAGGTGAGGCAGGCCGGACAGGCTCCGGGTCAGCACCGTGGAGCCGTGGTAGCCGCTCTCGAACGTCACCACCCGGGTACGCGGTTCGCCGCGCAGTCCGGCGTACATCCCGGCGATGAGGAGCGCCGCCTCGCAGCCCTCGGTTCCGCTGTTGGTGAGCAGGGTCCGCGAGAGTGCGGACGGCATCAGGGAAGCGACCCGTTCGGCGACCGCGCCCGCCAGGTCGTGGGTGGCGACGGACAGATCGTAGCCGTGCATCCGGGCGGACTGCCCGGCCATCGCTCCGATGATCCCCGGGTGGGCGTAACCGCACGTCAGGTTGAGAGAGGAAGCGTCCAGATACTCCTTGCCCTCGACGTCGGTGAGATAGGAACCCGCGCCCCTCACGAACATGGAGTGCGCCATGTCCGTGGTCACGGGGGACCAGATGTGCCACAGATGGCTGCGGTCGCGTGCGCGGAGCGCGTCGGCGTTCCCTGTGGAAACGGCCGGGGGAGCGGTGTCGGCCTGCATCGTTGTCCTGTCCTCGGTCGTCATGGCCGCGGCGTCCGTGCGTGCGTGGCGGAGGAGGCGGGCACGGTCCCTCTCAGGAACTCGAACGGTGGTTCCTCGGTGAGGTAGAAGTGGCCGCCGCGCACGGTGAGTTGCCGCAACGGACCCGCTGTCAGCGTGCTCCAGGGCCGGCAGTCGGCCTCCTCGTCCTGATCGCCGGTGAGTACGGTGACCGGGCACTGCAGAACGGGTCCTGGGGCCATGGCGTACGCGTGGAACATCCGGCTGTCGCCCATGACGTAGGGCAGGACGAGCTCACGGAAGATCTCGTCGTCCAGCATCTCGCGGCTGGTGCCGCCCATCGCGGCAAGCTGTCCGAGCACGCTCTCCTCGTTCTCGTGCAGTTCTCCCGGTTCGGGCAGGGGAGCGTCACGTGATCCGGAGGCGATGAGGTGGGCGACGCGCAGGCCCGAGGTCTCCAGGCGCCGGGCGGCCTCGAGTGCGATCGGCGCCCCCATGCTGTGCCCGAAGAGGACAAGGGGGAGATCTGTGAAGGGGCGGAGGGCGTCGGCGATGTCGTAGGCCAGCGCCCGGAGGTCCTCGGCCAGGGGGTCGGCGATCCGCTCCGCCCGTCCGGGATAGCAGACGCCGAGCACGTCGGCCTCGGGGAGACGGCCGGACCAGTCCCGGTAGAAGGAGGCCGATCCGCCCGCGTGCGGGAAGCAGACGAGCCGGTACTCGGTGTCGGGAGACTCGCTCCAGCGCTGCAGCCAGGGTTTCAACTCCACGTTCACTCCCCGCTTGTTCGTCGGGCCCGCAGTCGGCGGGAGGCGCGGACGGCTGCGGCGCGGGTCTGTGGGTCCGATGCGCCGGTGTGCCCGTCGGCGCCTGCCCGTGACGACTCGATCAGCCTCGCCTGGTCCTTGACGGTGGTGTGCTGGAAGAGGGCGACGATGGGCGCCTGGACACCGGTGTGCCGCTCCAGAGCCACCTGGAGCTGGAACATCGCCAGGGAGTGTCCGCCCATGTCGAAGAAGTTGGTGTCCCGCGGCACGGTGTCGAGTCCGAGTACCTCGGTCCAGGCCGCCACGACCTGGGACGCCGTGTCGCCGACGACCCGGGCCCGCGCGGCCGACGAGGCGGCCGTCGCTCCTGCGGTCACGGTCCGCGCCAGCGCGAGACGGTCCACCTTGCCGTTGGGGGTACGCGGGAGTTCTGACAGGAACCGCACCGTCGCCGGCAGCATCACGGGCGAGACTCGCGTGGCCAGCTCGGTGCGCACTGCTGCCTCGGTCAGGGGCTGCGTGGTGGCGACGAAGGCGATGAGCCGAGTGTGGTCGGCATCGGGCAGGACCACCGCTTCCGCGACGCAGCGGATACGGCGCAACTCCTCCTCCACCGCCCCCAGTTCCACGCGGTGCCCGCGTACCTTCACCTGATGGTCGCGACGGCCGGTGAAGTGGAGAGTGCCGTCCTCGTTCCAGCGGACCATGTCGCCGGTGCGGAACATGCGGGCACGGGCGTGCGGCGCGAACGGGTCGGGCAGGAAGGCACGGGCGGTGTTCTCCGGTCTGCCGAAGTAGCCCTCGGCGACCCCCGGACCTCCGATGTACAACTCGCCCTCCGTACCCGCGCCGAGGGAACGGCCCTCGTCATCGAGGACGTACAGCCTCGCCCCGGGGATGGGCCGGCCGATCGAGACGGGCCCCGGGGCCTCGAAGCGGTGGTAGCTGGCGAAGACGGTGGCCTCGGTGGGCCCGTACTCGTTGACCAGTTCCGCCGGTCCGCGGTGGAAGGCGAAATGCCGCTCCACCAGGTTCGAGGGCAGTGCCTCCCCGGCGAGCACGACGCTGCGCAGGGACGCCAGCGCGGTCCGGGTCCTGTCGGCAGCGTCCAGCAGCTGCGCGTAGAGGGCCGGTATGCACAGGAGTTGGGTGGCGCGGTGACGCTCGACCAGCTCGACGAGCCCATGGACATCGCGCGTCTCGTCCTGGCCGGCCACGAGCAGATGGCCGCCGGTGGTCAGGGTGCCCCATATACCTGCCACCGAGGAGTCGAAGGCGAGCGGTGAGACAAGCAGGAAGGTGTGACGGCCCGGGTAGATCAGCGCGCGTGCCTGGGTCGAGGCGGACAGCTGCCGGTGTGTGACGACCACGCCTTTGGGCTCGCCCGTGCTGCCTGAGGTGTAGATAAGATAGGCCGTGTCCGGGGTGACCGGCCGTGGGGAGGCCGCTACGACAGGCGCTACGGTCAGTGCGTCTGTGCGCGCCGTCACGGTGCCGGGGTGTCCGGCGGGTAGGGCCCGTACCAGGGCGGCGGTGCCCGCGCCGTCGCTGACGACCGTCGAGACCGCCGCATCGTCCAGGATGAGGCGGATACGGTCGGCGGGCAGGGTGATGTCCACGGGGACGTACGCGGCGCCCGCCAGCAGCACGGCATACACCGCGACGATCATGTCCGCCGAGGGCAGACAGGCCACAGCCACCCGGCTGCCAGGGACAGTGCCCGCCCGCGACAGACGCTGGGCCAGCTGCTGTGCCTCGGTGACCAGTGCGCCGTAACTCAGCTGCCGGTCCTGGCCGATGACAGCGGTCGTGTCCGGTGCGGCGGCGGCCCTTTGCAGGACCAGGTCGTGCACCGGTGGGCGGGGGCCCGGGGGAAGTGCGGGACCCACCTCGAAGGAATCCTGCCGGAGGCCGTGCGCGGGGAAGGTCGTCGTGAGGATGCTCACCGGGCTCCCCTTCCGGGTGTCGCCGCGGCGAGCCGGGCGTCGGCCCCGGGTCCGTCGTGGTGGGTGAGATGGTCCGCGATCTTCTCGGTGACGGCGCGGACGCCCTCGAGATAGCGGGCGTCCTCCTCCTCGAAGCCCGCGGGGGCACAGGGAACCGAGATCTTGAACGTGCGGGCCGCGAGCCGGTCGGCGACGGGGAACGTGGAACGGATGCCCGCCCGGTCGTAGGTGGTCACCGGGGACAACGGCTTCTGGAACAGGTGGAGGGTGTGCAGCGGTGATGTGGCCTTGGGGATGTCGACGTCGCCGATCCCCTCCGCGTTGCACGCCGCCACCAGCCAGTCCCTGCCGCCGGGCAGCCGCCCGGGGTCCACCTCGAAGAGCAGGGCGTAGTGGGCCGACACACGCTCGGGGGTCGACAGGGTCAGGGGGGTGATGCCGTCGATCCGCGCGAACAGGGTGGCGATCTTCTCGGCGAAGCCCTGCTTGTTCCTGATCCACGCGGGCAGTTCGGCGATCTGGCCGACCGCGAAGGCGATACCCAGCGGATGAGCGCGGTACTTCAGACCCAGGCCGGTGACCGCGTACTGATACAACGGCCCCTGCGGGTCCATCTCCTGCAGGGCACGCTTGTTGAAATGCCCCAACAGCTGTGCCCGGTCGTAGATTTCACGACTTGAGGTGGTCATGACGCCGCCCTCGCCGGCCGCGATGAGCTTCTGGGTCTGCAGGCTCCAGGCGGCCGCGGAGCCGAAGGTGCCGACCGGACGGCCCGCGTACGTGGCGCCATGCGCGTGCGAGCAGTCCTCGACCAGGCTGAGGCCGTGGTGACGGGTGAAGGCGACGATGGCGTCCATATCGCATGGCAGACCCCACATATGGGTGAGGACGACGGCCTTGGTGCGGTCGGTGACGAGCGCGGCCGCGGCCTCGGGGTCGAAGGAGCCGTCGGGCCGTGCGTCCACCAGCACGGGCAGGGCGCCGAGTTGGAAGAGAGAGGCCGAGGTGGCGAAGAAGGTGTACGAGGGGCAGAGGACCTCGTCGCCCGGCCCGATGCCGATTCCGTAGAAGGCCGAGTGGAGCGCCGCCGTGCCGGAGTTCGTCACCAGGCTGTACGGGGTGCCGTGGGCTTCGGACCAGGCGTCCTCGAACTCGGCGACGACACCGGAACGGTCGTAGACGGAGAGCTTCCCGCTCTCCAGCTGGCGCAGGACTCGCTCAGACCATTCCGGCCGCCGCTTCGGCCAGGGGTACTCCACGGTCGTGTCCAGCACTGGTCTTCCCCCGTGGATGGCCAGCTCCGCAGTAGACACCGTTTATCTCCTCGTGCATCGGCTTCATGGACGTTCGCTGCGCGATCGACAGGTAGAGAGATTCGATGGTGGCTGTCACCTGCACACCGTCCGAGACCTCCCGTTGGACGACCTCCGGGCGGGAGAAGTTGTCCAGCACGTCGAGCAGCAGCCCGGTGGCCGAGTCCCAGGAGCGCTCGCCGACCAGTTCCTCCACCAGGTTGTTCGAGCGGTCGTAACGCTCGAATGTGTTCTTGGTGAGCCTGATATGCCCGCCGGTACCGTAAATACGGATCAGTTCGTCCTTGGTGGCCTCGCAGAGCGAGAGCCGTAGCGTGCCGGTGACGCCGCTGTCGTACGAGAAGTTGGAGAGCACCGTTTCCTCGATGTCGTACGCGGCCCCGGGGATCAGCTTGGGGGCGGCGCTCGCGTAGACAAGCGAGGGCATACCGAAGAACCAGTGGAGCAGATCGATGATGTGGTACCCCATGTCGATGATCGCGCCGCCGCCGGAGGTCTCGGTGGTGGCACGCCAGCCGACCTGGTAGGCGTCTGTGCTGAGCTGGTAGCCGGCATCGAAGTGTCTGACCTCGCCGATCTCCTTGAGCGCTGCCCTGGCACGTGCGTACAGCGGGTGGTAGCGGCGCTGCACGCACAGCCGCATATGTCCGTCGCGTCCGCCGATGGCGTCGGCGAGTTCGTAGGCCTGGGGCAGGGACAGGGCGAAGGGCTTCTCCTTGATGAAGGGAATGCCCTGACTGATCAGGTCCTTCGACACCTCGTTGTGGGTGTGGTGGGGTGTGACCACGATGGCGAGATCCGGCCGAACCTCGTCGAGCAGCGATCTGTGATCGGTGAAGAAGCGGGGGCGCTCGAAGCTGCCCAGCTTCCGCAGTTCGTCGACGAGCCTGGTCTCGGCGGTCGGATCCACGTCGCACGTCGCGACCAGACTGACGCGTGGCGACAGGCCGGTGAGCGCGGGCACGTAATCCTTTAGTGTCCTGCGGCCGACGCCGATCAAGGCGCACCGCACGGCGGTTGAGAAGTGCAATGCCCATCCCCTGACTGGCCTGAGAATAGGCCTCGAAGCTTGCAAAAGAACCACTTGAACGCGCGATTACATCCGGGCTACGAGATCACTTTCGGAAGCAAATTTGGCACTGCTCGGCCCGGCGACCAAGGTCACTTGAGTCGTTCTCAAGACATTATCGACCTCTCCGTCCGTCCTCAGGCGGCCACGAGGAGGCGTGAGTTCACGACCGTATCCGCTGCCGGAGGGAAACATCGGAAGGGGTCTTTCGCCCGTTGTTCATCTTCAAGTCGCCGAAGATTGACCGTGAATGAAACGGGCTCACATACTCGCCGCCATGTCATCCAAACTGTCGAAACCAGGCACCCTTGCGCTGGTCTGCGCGCTGGTCGCCGGGGCAGCCACCGTGGCCGGTTCCGCCCAGGCGCTCCCGGCGGACTCCGCCCACAAGGAGATCCGCAACGTCATCTATCTGCTCGGTGACGGCATGAGCCGCAGCCATGTCGCCGCGGCCCGCTACCGCTTCCATGGAGCGGACGGGATGCTGAACATGGAGCGACTGCCTGCCGCAGGCACCGTCTCCACCCACGCCTCGCGGCGGAACAGCGACTTCCCCGTGCTGGTCACGGACTCCTCGAGCGCGGCCACCGCCTGGGCCTCGGGCGTGAAGACATATAACGGGGCGGTCGGCATCGACGCCTACGGCAGGCAGCGCGCCACTTTGATGGAGCAAGCCAAGGCATCGGGATTCGCCACCGGGAACGTCACCACCGCCGAGGTCACGGATGCGACGCCGGCGGCCCAGTACAGCCATGTGCTGCACCGCAACTGCCAGGGCCCCGACTTCTCCGCGGACGCCTGTGTCTTCGAGCGGGCGGACGGGACCTTCGAGCCGCTGCCGGACAACCGCACGCTGGTCACGCCGATCGCCGAGCAGATCGCGCGCAATGGCACGGCCGACGTGGTCTTCGGCGGGGGCCTGGCCCGGTTCGAACCGGACGATCAGCTGGCCCTCGAGGCCCAGGGGTACCAATTGCTCGGTAACTTCGGTGATCCCGCCATGGCCGAGCAGACAGCCGCCAGCCAGACCGTCGCCACCCGGGCCGACCTCGACAAGGCAGCGGGCAGCAAGGTCTTCGGACTGTTCAACCGGGGAAACCTGACCACCGAACACGCCAGGACCCGCCTGCCGGCGGACTCTCCGGCCCACCAGGAGCCGACGCTGGCGGAGATGACCCGTGCATCGATCTCGCTGCTGTCCCGTCGGCGGGACACCAAGGGCTTCTTCCTGCAGATCGAAGGAGCGTCGATCGACAAGCGCTCGCACGCCAACGAAGCGGCGCAGACCCTGGGCGAGGTCAAGGCCTTCGATGACGCGGTCAAGGCCGCTGTCGACTTCGCCCGAAGGGACGGGAACACCCTTGTCATCGTCACGGCCGACCACGAGTGCGCCGGCTTCTCCCTGATAGAGAAGGGTGCGTTCACCAACGCCGAGGCGGTCGCGCCCCCGGACAACAGGGACTCCGACAACCCGGCGAACAACGGCTCGCCCACGCGTACCCGGTCGGACCACAAGAAGGACCCGCTGCGCTCCGGCGGGATCATCAACGGTGCGGGATCGCAGGATCCGAAGAACTTCGCCCCGGCGACGCTGCGTACTCCGGACGACCCCGCCGACGTGGTCGACGGCAGCCCCGACGCCAGCCTGTGGCTGTCATACCTGTCCGGCGAGCACACCGGCGCCGACGTGCCGCTGTACGCCTACGGTCCGGGCAGTGGCCGGCTGGTGGGGGGCCAGGACAACATCGAGCTCTACGAGGAGATGTTCCTCCGGCTGTTCGGGCAGACGGCCGCGCAGGACGGATCCATACAGGCACGTGAGAGGTCATGAGACGGCTCAGGCGTTCCAGATATTCCCCTCCCGCCTGGAGGGTTGGTCTCCTTGTGGCCCTGGCCGCCCTCAGCGCCGGCTGCGCAACGGACGGCCGCGAGCCCGCCGCACGCCCGGCCGCCTCGCCCGTCGCCGCGCTCTCCTTCCCCTCGCCGAGTCAGGCGCCCGCTCCACCGGCCACTGTCGAGCCGCCGCTCGCACCGGACGAAGTGCGGGTCGAGGAGGGGCCGTTCACCGACCGGGTCCGGTTCACCGGACTGGCCCTCACCGACCGGTGCTCGGTGCGGGGACGGCTGATCATCACCTCCGACACCAGCCAGGTCCTCGCCCTCGAAGTGCGGGCCGCGTTCTACGACGCCAAGGGGAGGCTGCTGTCCACGGCGGCCTTCCGGGCCGGCGGGGGGCACGTTCACGGCGGGCATGAGGCAGCCGAGGGCGAGGAGGGGATCGGCTTCACAGTCACGGCTCCGAAGGGTCGCGACAAGGTGTCCGGTGTCGTGGTCTCCGTGCCGGTGCTTGTCAACGAGTAGGCCGAACGCCGCCCTCGTCACCGGAGGCGGCGTACGGCCGTTACTCGACCTCGGCGCGGATGTCCCGGGCCGCCGCGATCGCGGCGTTGAACGAGAGGTTCACCGAGTCGGCCACGGTACGGATTTGGCACAGGTGGCCGCGGAAGTCGACGGGCGGGGAGACCTTTTCGCCGACAGCGGCGCCTGGGAGCACCTGCGTGACGAACGGTGCGCGCCCGGCCTCATCGATGCCGTGGACGGCGCTGAGCTTGCCGGCCACGGGCGGGTAGACGGTCATGGTGGTCGAGCCCCGTCCGTTGAGGCCGGTGGGCGGCAGCGGTCGGCCGAGTGCGGCGGCGGCGAGGATGGCCGCGATCGGGCTCTGCAGGCAGTCGTTCATCATCAAAGGGGCGGCGGCGCCCGCGAGCCTCATGTTGGTCTCGATGATCAAGGGGCCACCGGCCGTCACCACGAACTCCGTGTGCAGCATTCCCTGGGGTATGCCGAGCGCGGCCGTGCAGGTCTCCACCGCCTTCCGCATGGCGTCCTCGACCTGCGCGGGAAGCTGGACGGGGAAGCTGTAGGAGACCTCACAGAAGGCCGGGTTGGGCCCCAGCTGGCGGTCAGTGATGCCCAGGTGGTGGCACCGGCCGTCCACGACCAGGGTCTCCAGGCTGTACAGAGGGCCCTGCACATATTCCTCGGCGAGCAGTTCCCCGCCCATGTACCGGCGTTCTCCGCTCAGTTCACCGAACGCGAGCACGGCCTCGTCGGCATCGCGCACCAGCCGTACGTCGAGGCTGCCGGTGCCCCGGCAGTTCTTGACGACCGCGGGGCCGTCGAGCGACTCGACGAAGGAGACGAGTTCACCGGCCGAACCCGGCGCGTTCCAGCGCAGGTTCGGGATGCCTGCCCGGGTGTAGAAACGCCGTGCCGCGCGCTTGTCACGGATGGTGCGTACCGCCTGTGGGGAGGGGTGGGGCGCCCCCACCCGCTGAGCCAGGACCGCAGCGAACTCGAGGCTCTGGTCGAGCGAACAGATGACACCCATCGGGCCGCCGGCGGTGAGGATCTCCGCGACCAGACCGTCCGGGACCACGGCCGTCTTGGTGGAGGCCAGTTCGAAGACCCGCCCCCGGCGCTCCAGTTCGTCGAGGACCTCACCGGCAAGGAGGGTTTTCGCGGCTGGCACGGACCGATCGGTTACGTAGGCCGCGTCGATCGCGTGGTCGACCGCCCAGCGCACCAGGGACATGCCGACGCCGGTCGGAGTTGATTCCACAAACAGCAGCATGCGACTTCCTTCGCGTCAGGGATATTTCCTTGGGTAGGCGTGCGGCGCTTTTTCGTGACGTCCGGCAGGGAGATCGATCCGCGTCGGCATGAGACATTTCCGTGAGGGCAGTACAGCGTATTGACGCTACGTAAGTCCCTCATGAAAGCAAGCCATTTGACGTTCGGGCTGGGGGCTGCCCGAATGTATCCGCCATGGCTTGACACCGGAGGCGCCGAGGCCGTAATTCGAAGGTGTCGGGCAGCTGGGGCGATCTGCCGTGAGCCGATTCTGATCGGCCGACTTTTCCCGGTCCGGGAAGTGGAAGAGGGGAAAATGAGAACCTGTCGGATTAATGCAGGACGGCTTCCGAGGCCTGCGTCATGAAGAAGGCCGGCAGGTTGGGGGTCCTGGCCGAACGCCGCTTCCGTCTGCTGTGGACCGGCCGTACGACGTCGGCCCTGGGTGACGCGCTGATGCCGGTCACCCTGGTGTTCGCCGTGCTGTCGTGCGGAGGCAACGCCACCGATATCGGACTGGTTCTCGCCACGACCATGGTGGTGCGCACGCTGCTGCTTCTGGTGGGAGGTGCGCTGGCCGACCGGCTGCCGCGTCGCCTGCTGATCGGGGGCAGCGACCTGTTCCTGTGCCTCGTGCAGTCCGTGATGGGCGTTGTCCTGCTGACGGGACGGAGCAGCGTGGCTCTCCTGCTGGCAGCAGCGGTCTGCTACGGGGCGGCCTCTGCGGTCTCCAAGCCCGCCGTCGGCGGACTCGTGCCACAGACCGTCAGCCCGGAGCGGCTGCAGGAGGCCAACGGCCTGATGCAGCTGTCCCGCAGCGCCGTGCAGGTGGCGGGCCCTGCGCTGGCCGGCGTCGCGGTCGCCGTCGCCGCTCCCGGTTGGGTGTACCTGTTCGATGCCCTGACCTTCCTGCTGAGCGCCGCGACCATGGCCTTTCTCCCACTCGCCTGGGAGCCGCGGTCCCGGCGCGGCAGTCTGTTCCGCGATATTGCCGACGGCTGGAAGGAGATGACCGCCAGGACCTGGTACTGGGCGGTGCTGTGCGGTCACGCCGTCTGGAACGTGGGTTCCAGTGCGTTCTACGTCCTGGGACCTGTGGTGGTTTCCCAGCAGTCCTCGGGGGCGGCCGGGTGGGGCCTGGTCAGCGCGGGCATGTCGGTCGGTGCTCTGCTCGGCGCCGCCATCGCCATGCGCTACCGGCCGAGCCGGCCGCTGGTCACCGCGCACCTCGGCATGCTGCCCACGCTGCTGCAACTGGTGGCCCTGGCCGTGTCGGCGCCCACCGTTGTCATCGTGGGCTGTGCGGTGCTGAGTTCGGCCGGGGTGATGTTCCTCAACACGGTCTGGACATCGGCCGTGCAGAGGCTGGTGCCCGAGGATGTGCTGTCGCGTGTCACGTCCTACGACTGGGTGATCTCCTTCACCGTCGCGCCGCTGGGCTTCGCCGCGATAGGGCCGGTCTCCGAGGCGGTCGGTACGGCCGGTGCGATCCATCTGGCCATGCTGTGCGTGGTGCTGGGGGTGGGGGCGGTCCTGCTGCCCGCCCCGATCCGCCGGCTCCGGCAGACGCCTGCGGGAGCGCTGCACGGCTGGCCCGAGCTGGACGAGGAAGGTCAGCGCCCCTCCAACGAACAGGCGGCCGTGAGCAGAGCCCATTGAGTCGGGCGTGCGGCCGCACGGCCTCGGTTCTCGTCGTGTCCCTGAGATCGGAGTTCAGCAGTGAGAGCACTCGTCCTCAACCGCGCCGCCTTCGGTGGAACGTCCTTCACCCGTCACCTCGGCCCGGACTGGCAGGTGTCGCTCGTCGGGGAGCCGGACGCCGTGCGTGCGGCGGAGGCCTCCGGTGACCGCTACGAGCAATTGGTGCCGGTAGCGGACTACTTGGAGTCCTCCCAGGTCGAACTGACCGCGTACCGGCTGCACCAGGAGCGGCCGTTCGACATGGTCGTGGCCCTGGCGGAGTTTGATCTGCTCCGCGCCGCGCGGCTGCGGGAGTTGCTGGGCATCCCCGGCCAGAGTGTGGCGAGCGCCATGGCGTACCGGGACAAGCTCGTCATGAAACGGACGCTGGGAGCCGCCGGCGTTCCGGTGGCGGGCTATGCCGAGGTCTCTGCCGCGAGTGACATCCTGGCCTTCGCCGAGCGGTCCGGTTTTCCGTTCGTGGTGAAACCGCGCCGGGGTGCGGGGTCGATGGGAGTGGAGATCGTCCATGACACCGCGGACCTTGAGCGTGTTGCTCTGGCCCACCCCGGTCTGGGCAGTGACGAGGGCGCGTCGCTGCTCGCCGAGGAGTACGTGCCGAACTCCACGCTGCACGTGGACGGGCTCATCGTCGGCGGCGAGGTGCGGCTCATCTGGCCCTCGACGCACGGGGAGACGAGCACACTCGACTACCGCGAGGGCGGCGGGCTGATGAGCTGCATGCTGGACCGGACCGACCCCCGCTGGGAGCCGTCGGTGAAGCTCGTACACGAGACGATCGCCGCGCTCCCGACGCCCGGCACCACGCTGTTCCACGCCGAGGTCTTCCACACCCCGGACGGACGGATGCTGATGAACGAGATCGCGAGCCGGATCGGCGGCGCGAAGGTGGCCCGCGCGTTGCGGGCCGCGTTCGGGATCTCGCCGGTGAGCGAGTATCTGCGCGCGCTGGCCACCGGTGAGGTGGGCTTCGCCTCCGGCATGGAGCCCGAGCAGCTTGCCGGCTGGTTGCTGATGCCGCCGTCCCCGGGCCGCATCCGGCATATCCCCACGAGCTGCCCGGTCCCCGATATCGACGAGTTCTCCGTGTACGCCGCGGCGGGCCAGGAGACGAAGTCGGCCATCGCGTCCGTCGACGGGCTGATGACGGTCGTCGCCGTGGGCGAGGAGCGGGCCGCGGTGGGCAAGCGGCTCGAGGAGACGCGCGACTGGTTCCTCGGCGAGCTCGTCATGGAGTCGCTGCCACGATGAGGCCCCGGTCTCCGGGGCGTGCCGCCGGCCGCCCCGGAGACCGGGCGCGACCCGGGTGGCGCGCAGGCCGCCGGCGCACCGGGTCAGCGCGCCGCCTCGGCCGCCTTGGCCAGGACGCGCAGGGTCTGGACGCCGTCCTCGACCGACCGGGGGGTCAGCCCGACGGACAGAGTGGTCACCCCGGCCGCGGCATAGGCGCGCATCCGGTCCACGATTCGCTCGAATGGACCGATCAGCGACGTACGGTCGATCAGGCTCTCCGGTACCGCGCGCCGGGCGGCGGGACTTCCCTCCAGGAAGAGCCGGCGGACCTCCCGGGCCTCTTCCGGGTAGCCCATCCGCGCCACGTGGTCGTGGTAGTAGTTGCGCTTCGTGCTGCCCATCCCGCCGATGAAGGTGGCGTAGTACGGCCTCAGTCGGTCGACACAGGCGGTGACGTCCTCGCCGACGACGGCGTTGACCCCGGCCGTCACGTCGAACCCCGCCATGGTGGCGCCCCTGCGTTCCCTGCCGGCCGCCACCGTCGCGACCTGTTCCGCTGCGAGATCCGCGGCGAGGAAGAGCGCGATCCACCCATCGGCGATCTCCCCTGCCGTACGGAGGCTTCGAGGGCCCACGCCGGCCAGGTAGACGGGGATGTCGGGGCGGAAGTTCCGTAGATCCAGCATCATCGGACGGCTGTCCGAGCCCCGCAGCGGTACCTGGTGGAGGGCGCCGTCGTAGTCGACCGGCCGCCTGCTGAGCACGGCCCGCACGATATCCACGTACTCCCTGAGACCAGCCAGCGGCTGATCGAACCGGGTGCCGTGCCAGCCTTCGGAGATCTGCAGGGTGGAAGCGCCCAGGCCCAGCACACACCGGCCGTCGGACAGAAGATCGATGGTGGCCGCCGTCATTGCGGTCATGGCGGCGGAACGGGCGGGCACCTGCATGACGGCCGAACCCAGCGCGATGCGCCGGGTGTGCGCGGCGAGCCAGCCGAGCAGACTCGGCGCGTCCGAGCCGTACTTCTCGCTCACCCAGAGGGTGTCGTAGCCCAGTTGGTCGGCTTCCCTGGCGTAGGTCAGCGTATCGGCGATGCGGGAGCGTGCGGTGAGTGAACCCAGACTCAGAGCCAGTCTCATTGCTTTCCCCCTGTGGGCCTGCGTGTGCGGCGGGCGGCTTGGTGTCCGATGCGGGAGCGGGCGGCGGTCTACTGCTCCTCCTCCGACCAGGGCTCGGACTCGGGCAGGACTGCGGCAAGCGCCTGCGGGGTGGGGTGATCGATGATGTCGAGGATGTCGGCGTCCCAGGCCAGTTCGCTGCGGATGCGGCCGCGGATCGCCATCGCGGTGAGGGAGGTGCCGCCCATGTCCACGAAGTCGGTCGTGGCATCGATATCGCCGGTCTCGAGGACGCTTGACCAGATGGCGGTGAGGTGGGCGACGAGTGCGTCGCCGGTCGGCTGCTGCGCTTCAAGCATCGCTCGGTGTCTTTCTGTGGGGAGCCGCACGGAGCGGCCGGCCGGCAAGGGGTGTCACGCACCGGCCCGGCGGGTGCGCGCGGGCAGGGTGCGAAGAGTCGCCGACTGTCCGGGGGGCCTGTCGGCGGGTGGCCCGGTCCAGTCCGGGAAGGCTTGGGGCCGTACGGGCCACGGCGCCCGCCGGGAGGGCAGACAGCTGCTCCGGTCGGTGTGGACGGTCGGTGCGGCGAACGTACCGGCAGGGACGCGTGTTGGCTACGGCCTTCGTTCCGGTGGGCGCTGCGGTGCGGTCCTGGCGGTGAACGCTTGGTGCGGTGATGGCCCGGACGTACGATCCCTTTCACGCCGCCCCAACGGACAACTGCCTTTCGAGTGACGCGAGTTGGCGATCGGCGGGCTGATTGTCGAGGGTGCCCCCTGGGTCGCGCCGGCTTCTCCCCGGCCCGTACACACCGGGAAAATCCGGGCACGCACGGGCTATCTGTCCACAAGTGTTTGCGCCTGCGGCGGACAGCCGCCGAAGCCGCGTGTCCCCGGCGGCTCGGGCGTGTTCGAGGTCCACGGACCGGACACCGCCGGTTCCACTGCTCCTCCTGCCCTCACGGCCCGAATGCACGATTCATGCTGAAGGAGACGCTATGTCGGCACAGAACGTCCTCCCTCTCCTCCTGGAGCTGGCCTCGCAGATCCTCGGGGTCGACGACCTCGGTCCGGATGACCAGTTCTTCGAACTGGGCAGCAACTCGGTGCAGGTACTGCAGTTGATGACGACGCTGGAGAAGGATCACGGTGTCGTCGTAGAGCTGGAAGACCTCCTGGAGGCCCCGACGTTCGCCGAGCTCGCCGCACTCTGCACCGTCGGGCAGGTCCCCGCCGGGCCGCGGACGTGAGGCGCCCCGCGGTGTGCACACCGCTTTCGGTCTGTCGGTGTACACGGTGATTCGGGTGCGTACGGGGGAGGCGGTGTCGTGAACACGGGTGTGGCCGTGGTGCAGAGGGGACAGGTCCCGGGATCCGGCCGCGTGGCGGGAGCCGGGACGCCGGGCCCGGGGACGGAGGGCGATCGGCGTGACCTGGCCGCTGTCGTTCCCGGCTGGTCACTGTGGCGGCTCGCCGCCGTACGCGGCGCCGGACTGCCCTTCGACCTCGTCGACGGGCCGGCGATGCCGCGTCTGCTGGAGCGGCCCGCCGGTGCGCAAAGGGACAACGAACTGCGGGCGGCGGCGGACAAGCAGGTCGCCGCCACCGCCCTGGACGACACGTTCCGCACTGCGCTGGCCTGGCAGAACCCCCGTGTCCTCGAGGACTGGTTGGGCGACTACGCCCGTCGCCCCGCCGACGATCCCGACGCCCCCCTGTCGCGCCGCGGATACCAGGAGAGTGTGCTGGTCCGCTATGCGAAGCGGTACTGCACGAAGAACGAGTCGATCGGCTTCTTCGGGCCGGCCGGCCGGGCCCGGTTGTCCGGCAGGCCCGGCGGGCTCAACGTCGGCGCCGGGATACGGCGGAGCACCCCGTATCCGGAGCCCTGGTCGGTGGCCGCCACCGCCGCGGCATGTCGCGAGGATCCGCGGCTCTTCGCCCACCTGCCGGTCCGCCTGAATCCGGCGGGCACCGTCGCCCAAGGAGTCCTCCGTGTCCCCCGTCGGCCCGCCCGGACATGCGACGGGATCACCGGCGCGCTTCTCGCGGCGATCGACGGCCGACGCCCGTGCGGCGAGGTGCCCGCCGTCGCGGCGGCCGCGCTGCCCGAGACCTGCCAGGAGGGGGAACTGCGCGCGGAGTTGCTGCGCCTCGACCGGCCCGGCTTGATCCAGCTGGGGTTCCGGGTGCCGCACGACGACCGCCCGGAAGCGGCCGCGACGCGCCGGGCGACGTACTCCCGTACCCCCGCCTACCTCGACTGCCGGCGGAATACCGACGTGCCGATCGGCAAGGACCTCTTGGAGTCGCCGCGTCGGCCGCTGGGCTTCCTCCTGGACAGTGCGCGCTGGCTGGCCGCCCGAGTGGGCGAGGTCATGGCGGAAGGGCTGCGCGAACGACACAGCCGGCTGCTCCGGCGCCGAGGCGAGGACACGCTGGCGGATCTGCAGTTCGCCGCCGGGGACATTCTGTCAGGAGCGACCCCTGAACTCGCCGCGATCCAGGACCAGGTCCAGCGCCGATGGGCCCGGCTGCTGCTCCCGGTGGCGGACCAGGAGGAGATCCGCGTCGACTGCGCACAGGTCGCCCCGGCGGCCGCAGAGCTCTTTTCGCCGCCGGAGCGGCTCTGGTGGGCCGCAAGCCGCCGCCACAGCCCGGACCTCATGCTGAGCCTCGCGCCGGACATGAGCCTGCGCTGGGTGCTCGGCGAGCTGCACGTCGCCCTGAACGCCATGGAGAGCCGGCTGTTCCGTACCCAGTGCGACGAGCCGGGCGAAATGATCGCGGCCACCGCAGCCGACATGCGGCAGGGACACGTGGTGTCCGTCCCTCCACTGGACGCTCCGGAGACGATCGGACGGACACACCCGCCGTCAGCCCTGGACCCGGCCGGCTTGTACCGATCTGGGGCCTACGACGCCGACCAGGGCCATCCCAGCAGGGTCTCCTGCGCCCCGGCGGCCGGCGTACTGGTGCAGGAACGCGAAGGCGAACTCATCGTCGAGGCCCGCACGGAGGGCTGGTCGGCACCGGTGCTCGAGTTCTTCGGCGACTTCGCCACGGCCGTGGCGGTGAACCTGTTCAAGCTGCGGCCCTCGGCCCCCTACCAGCCCCGGCTGCTGCCCGACGATGTGGTGGTGGCCCGGCGCAGTTGGTCCATGGCGGCCGAAGTGCCGTTCACCCCGTGGAAGTCGGCCGACCGGCCCTTCGCGCCGCTGCGGGAGTGGGCGGCGGGCCTGGGGGTGCCGCGCTGGAGCTTCGAGCGCACACCTGGTGAGCGCAAGCCCGTCTACCTCGACCTTGCAGCCCCGCTGCTGATCTCCGACTTCGTGCGGGCCGTGCGGAAGGCCGCCGACTGGCAGTCCGACCCCTGCACCGTGGAGATCATCGAAATGCTGCGCCGGCCGGACCACCTGTGGCTGCGCGACGCGTCCGGCCGGCCATATACCGCGAAGTTCCGTGAGGTCGCCGTGGACGACCACGAACCTGCATTGGTGGTACGCGACGTGCGGCCGGCCACCCCTACTCGGAGAGGACGAACGTGAGCGCCTTCGACCCAGTGGCGATCGTGGGAATGGCATGCCGCTTCCCCGGCGCCGGCAACGTCGAGCAGTTCTGGGCCAATCTCCACGAGGGAAAGGAGGGGCTGCGGCGGCTGACCGAGGAGGAGATGCGGTCGGCCGCGGTGCGTGAGGACCTGCTGCGCGACCCGCGCTACGTGCCCGTCATCGGTGATATCGCCGATGTGGACCGCTTCGACGCGGCCTTCTTCGGCATGACTCCGCGCGAGGCGACGCTGTGCGACCCCCAGCTGCGGCTCTTCCTGGAGACCGCGCACGCGGCGGTGGAGAACGCGGGGTACGACGTCACCGCGGTGCGTGACGTTGCTGTGTACGCGGCCGCGGGCCGCAACCACTATGCCCGCAACGCCCCGGGCACGGCCCCCGGCGCCGATCTGCAGGCCGGAGTCTTCAACCAGCCGGACTCCCTGGCCACACTGGTCTCGTACAAGCTGAACTTCACCGGCCCCAGCATGACGGTCCTGACCGCCTGTTCCAGCTCGCTGCTTGCCCTGCACCTGGCGGTCCAGTCGCTGCTGAGCGGTGAGTGCGAGATGGCGCTGATCGGCGGCGTGGAGATCGAACGTCCGGGACACGGCTACCTGTGGTCCTCCGGTAGCCCGTACAGCCAGGACGGGCGGTGCCGTCCGTTCGACGCGGCGGCGAGTGGCACCGTCTTCGCCAGCGGTGTGGGTGCGGTGGCGCTCAAGCGGCTGTCGGACGCGGTGCGCGACGGCGACGAGGTCCGGGCGCTCATACGCAGCACCGCGGCCAACAACGACGGGTCGGACAAGGTCGGGTTCACCGCCCCCAGCGTGTCCGGTCAGAGCCGCGTCATCATGGAGGCCCTGGCTCTGGCGGAGGCGGAGCCGGAGGACATCGGCTATGTCGAGGCCCACGGCACGGGTACGCCGATCGGTGACCCCATAGAGTTCACGGCCCTCACGGAGGCATTCCGAGGCGCCGCGGGCGGCAGGGGCCTGCCCGCCGGATACTGCGGACTGGGGTCGGTCAAGAGCTCTATCGGCCATCTCGGACATGCTGCCGGTGTGGCCTCCCTGATCAAGGCCGCGCTGTGTCTGGAGCACGAGGTGCTTGCGCCGACGCTGCACCTGGACGAGCCCAGCCCGAAGCTGGACCTGCCGGCCTCCCCCTTCTATCTGGTCGACCGGGCCCGGCCGTGGGCCCGGTCCATCGACCGGCCGCGTCTGGCCGGGGTCAGCGCCCTCGGATTCGGCGGTACGAACGTGCACGCCGTGCTGGAGGAGGCACCGCCGCGTCCGACGCCTCCTCAACTTGCCGAGCGGCCCAGGCTTGTTGTCTGGTCGGGGGCCACCGAAGAGGCCGAGGCAGCCGGTCGAAGCGTGCTCGCCGGGCATCTCGGGCGCTGCGGCGCCGAGGAGTTCGCCGATGTCACGGCGACGCTGCGCGAGGGACGGACCGAGCATCCGGTGCGGGCGGCCATCGTGGCCGAGACTGCCGAGGAGGCGGCCGCGGC